>JBGUGL010000023.1:0-3914 GCA_045111455.1 Christensenellales bacterium
TATAACCGGGAATAGATTTGTTGACTCGCAGATCCAATTTCAATCTATTATTTCAAATCTGTCCGAATAATATATACCGTCTCTTCATCCATACCCTCCGGTTTGAGGTCATATCCGGTATCTGTCAGATGATCCTTTGTCGTCTTCCAGGCGTTCAAAACACCAGTCAGATTCTTTTCCACGAGCGGAAGGAGATTCACGGCCGCACTCTTTTCGGCGGTAAGAATGCTGTCTTTCAGCGTTTTTGTTCCGGTTTCCTGCAGTGTGGACGCGCCGGTTGATACCAGCGTTGCGCCGGCGGAAAGCGTTACTGCAGCGTCAGAAGCCTGGGCCACACCGTCCGTATAATCTTTCAGACCGGTTACAAAAGTGTTCACCTGATCAAGCTTCTCTTTCAGAGCCAGGAGCTGCTCCCGGGCCGCTGCCGCCTGTGCCAGTTTCGCAGTAATCGTTTCGTCCTTCGCCAGATAAGCCTCTGTGTTCTCAGTCACCAGTTTTTCAATCTGTTCCTGTACGGCCGCTTCGGTCTGAGCCAGAATTGCTTCGCTTTTCATCTGAGCTTCCACAGCGGTGTCTACCTGTGCGGCCTGTTCCTTTGACACCAATCCGCCTTTCAGGGCGGCGGCATACTGTTCGGCAGTCATCTCAAACCCGGCAGCCTTCAGAACGGCTTCCAGCACCTTGCCTTTTACGGTCTCCAGAACGCCTGCCCTGATCTGGTCTTCTTTGGCTGCGACCTGTTTCCGGACTTCCTCCGCGATTTTAGCGGAGGCAGCGGCTTTCAGCGTATCGGGATCAAGCTGCGCTATCACACCATCCAGGATTTCGGCATAATTCTCTGCGGTCAGCACCGGTATCGTGATGCCGGCGTCAGCCAGGCCGGAAGCAGCGATCTGGTCATTGGCCGTGTTCAGGATTGCTGCAAAGAGTTGTTCCGCTCCGTTGTTCAGTGTATCATTATTCCCTTTCAGCGCAGCAAGGCCTGTGTCCAGAGCAGCTGAGCCTTTCGCCACCTGCTGCGCGCCTTCTGCCAGTTGTAAAGCGCTGGCATCCAGATCCTTCAATCCTTTATTCAGTTCATTAATCTTACCGACGATTTCTTTCGTCATTCCTTCGGTCTCGGGCAAATCAGCACCGTCCTTCAGCGCTGTCAGTAGCGCTGTGACATCCTTCAGCAGCGCTTCAGGATCCATACCGTCGATCCGCGCGTCCAATTCCCTGCAGGCAGCTTCCAGCGGATCGGAGGAGCAGAATGTCATCATCCAGCCAAGATCCGCGTGATCCGCATGGAACACTGCGGAAAAGGATACCGGCAGCTGCAGGGACGGATCCATGTTCGGCACAGCCCATCCTACCAGTACGGACCGTTCCGCTTCCGTAAGCACGGCCGCGTTTTCCGTTTTCAGGTCTGAAATGCCTTCTTCGGGAAGCAGCAGCGCGGAAAGCACCAGTGCGGGTGCCTGCCCTTCTGTCCGGTAAGTTACGGTCAGGACAGCTTCCCCGGCCTTTTCTTTCAGGTCTGCTGCGGAGATCTCCTCCCCGTCCAGCGTCAGGGTCACAACCGGCACTACAGCCGGGGCTTTAGCCGATGCTCCCTGATAAATCACGTTCTTTCCGTTTGCTTTCCAGACGAGTGTTTCGCCTTCCAGGGTAAAGGTTTCATTCCCGCCAACGTTCAGAATGTCTGTCAGCATAGTACAGTCAGTCAGTTCATCCAGCCCGTCCGTGTTCTCCAGGCGGATACTGTCGGTAATGCTTTTCACAGAGCCGTCAGCGCCTGCGACCACATAAACCCTCTCATGCTTCGTATTCTCGGCCAGCGCGCCGGTACATCCGAGTATCATGACCAGCGCTGTCAGCATCGCAATAATCTTCTTACTCATAATGATCCTTCCTTTCCAAATCAGCAGGCAGCTTTTTTCATTCCGGCTGTCGTGTGTACAATGACTTTATCCATGATCAGCAGTACCGCCGGCAGGAGCAGCAATACAACTGCCACGCTCAGCAGCGCGCCGCGGGCAATCAGCCTGCACATGGAGGAGATAATAGCCACGTTGGAATAGAGGCCCACGCCGTAGGTGGCCGCAAAGAAGCCCAGGCCGCTGACCAGCACGCTCTGCGCGGCGGAAGCGACAGCGTCCTGAATCGCTTCTTTTTTATCCTTGCCCGCAAGCCGGTTCTGCTTGTAGCGGGTCGTCATCAGGATGGCGTAGTCCACCGTGGCGCCCAGCTGGATGGTGGAGATCAGGATTGGCCCCACGAAGGGCAGTTCCTGCTTCAGGTAATACGGGATGCACAGATTGGCCGCAATGGCCAGTTCGATCACTGCCACCAGCAGTACAGGCAGCGAGACGGACCGCTGCACCAGCATGATGATCACAAAGATCGCGATAATCGAGATCAGGCTGACAACCGTGAAGTCCCGGTCCGTACAGGCAATCAGGTCCTTCGTGCAGGGTGCTTCGCCGATCAGCATGCCGCCCTTGTCATATTTCTTCAGGATTGCGTTCAGGCTGTCGATCTGCGCATTCACTTCATCCGAAGAAATAACGTAAGCGCTGTTCACCAGCATCAGCTGGTACCGGTCTCCTTTTACCAGGGACAGCACGTCCTCCGGCAGGATCGATTCCGGAATCCCGGCGCCCAGCAGGCTGTCAATCCCGATGACGCTTTTCACGCCGTCCACCTGCTGCATTTCTTTCGTCATGTCCCGGACATCCTTCTGGGATACATCCGCGTCGACAAGCAGCAGATGCGTGGTGGACATATCAAAGGTTTCTTCCAGCTTTTTATTGGCCTGGACAGACTCCAGTTCCGGCGGCATGACCTTGCTCATATCGTAGTAGACATTCACATTCCGGTATCCGTAGAACGCCGGGATGATCATAACCAGCAGGATCACAGCCAGCACTTTATAGTGTTTCGTAACGAACTGGCCGATGCCGCTCACATCAGGCAGCAGCGGTTTGTGGCTCGTTTTTTCGATCGCGCCGTCCAGCGCCCGGATCACACAGGGCAGCAGCGTCACCGTGCCAAGCACGCCCAGGATTACGCCCTTGCTCATCACAATGCCCAGGTCTTTGCCCAGGGTGAAACTCATGAAGCAGATGCTCACAAAGCCGGCGATCGTGGTCAGGGAGGAGCCCAGGATGGAAGTGAAGGTCAGCCGGATGGCATTCGCCATGGCTTCATCCTTGTCGTCCGTCAGGGCTTTCTGCTCCTTGTAGCTGTGCCACAGGAAAATGGAATAGTCCAGCGTCACAGCCAGCTGCAGCACGGCAGCCACCGCCTTGGTGATATAGCTGATCTCGCCCAGGAAATAATTGCTGCCCATGTTCCACAGAACGGAAACGGCAATGCAGAGCAGGAAGATCATCGGCAGCAGGAACGAGTCCATTGTCAGCATCAGCACAACGGCGCACAGTGCCACGGCAATGGCGACATAGATCGCTTCCTGGTCCTCCACCAGCTGCCTGGTATCGGTCACGACCGCAGAAAGGCCGCTCACAAAAGTTTTTTCACCGGCAACCTTCCGTACCTGACTGATAGCTTCCATGGTTTCCTCAGAGGAGGAACCTTCATCAAAGAAGACGGCGGAAAGCATACAGTCGCCCCGCTGGAACTTCTCCCGAATATCATCCGGGATGATTTCCACGGGCAGCGTTCCCTTCGTCAGTGAAGCGTACCCGATGACGGAGTCCACATGCGGTATTTCCTTCAGGGCGTTTTCCATATCCGCCTGGTCCTTCAGGTTCATACCCTCCGTAACCAGCAGGGAAAAAGCGCCCTTGCCGAAATCCTTCAGCAGAATCTCCTGGCCCTGGACGGTCTCCAGGTCCTGCGGCAGGTAATACAGCAGGTCATATTTGGTCTTTGTCCGGACCATGCCCAGCACAGACGGCACCACCAGCGCA
>JBGUGL010000024.1:0-6977 GCA_045111455.1 Christensenellales bacterium
GAAGGCCATGTATTCCGCGAAGTTGAAGGTCCGCGCCACCTGCTTGGACAGGTCCGCCTGGATGACAGGGATATCATTGGCCGCCTCAAAGAAGAGGTTGTCATCCTCCCCGCCGCTGGAAGCGTACTGCACATCAATGGCAGCGATGTTTTCCATCAGGCCCCCGCCGGTAATGACCGGCATATCCCGGGGCCAGTCCGTACCGGAAAGGGGCTCGAGAATCGTTTCATCGACCTTCTCCAGTTCCTTCATGAGAAAGGTATAGGAGTCATTCGCCGCCAGGCGGCGGGGAGTGACCATGAGCGAATTTTTCATATCGTTAAGCTCCTTTCCTTAGATGATGTTCCGTTCATTGACAATGATTTCGGCACAGTTTGCCGGGCCGCTCCGCGGGTTGCGGACACGGACATTCTCCAGCAGCACGGTGGAGCCGGAAGTACCGGCAGCATTTGTCATCTTGCCGTCCGCCTTGCGGATATACACCGCATCTCCCCGGATACCGGCCGCCTCCAGTGGGATGGCAATCCCGCCGCGGACCAGGACTTCCATGACGTCCCCCGGATGCCAGGCACCGGCCTGGGGATCCTCAAACTGTCCCTGCGGATAGGTTCCCGGCGTCTTGTCCGCCACACGGACAGTAAAGCCAAGGAAGGCCGCAAACTCCTGCGGGTCAGAAGTATCAAAAGGTACGGCTCCGCCATTGCTGTCCAGGAACACAGGGGCACCGAAGGGAACATCCGCAGAAGCGTTGTTCCGGACGGAAATCACAATGCCATCCACGGAACGGGAAACCGCCCCGGGCGTGCCATTGCCGAAAATATCCTGCACTTTACCCATATGCTTTTCCTCCTCTTATTTCCTGTAGTTGGGATTCCGGCGCTCCATGATCCGCCTGCCCAAGTCAGGGCCGGCCGCGGAACGCTTGCGGGCCGCGTCATTCATGGCACCATACACACCCTTGCGGGCAATGGGTTTCCCGTTCAGCCTGGCGGCAATATCCGCACAGATCCTCTCCCGCTGCTTCTTCGGCATTTTCGCCAGCACAGGACGCATAGGCTTCAGGGCGGCGCGCAGCGCGTCACCGGTGGAGATGACTTCCTGCTCGGGATCGCATTCGTCCCCGGTTCCCTCGGGTTCTTCAGGCGGGATCTCTCCCGCACCCGGCTCCAGGATCTCCTCGATGATTTCCGCGACTTCCTCCGCACCTTCGGGCGTTTCTGCCGCTTCCTCCGTCCCGGCAGCCTCAATGACTTCCTCCACCGCCTCGGCGATCTCCTCCACGGGATCTTCATCCGATGCGGCAGGAGTCAGCAGGGCAATGATCTGGTCCAGCCGGGAAAGGATGTCCCCCAGGGCCGCCTGGTCCACCACCACCGTTGTACCTTCCGGCGTTTCCACCACGGCAGTGGGTTCCTCCGCGGCTTCGGCCACCGCTTCCGCGACTTCCTCCGCAGGCTCCTCCGCCGCGGTTTCAGGTTCCAGCATTTCCTCGATGAACTCGGCAACCGTTTCCACGTCGCCGTCCTTCGCCATACGCGCCAGAATCTTCGACAGGGATTTCTTCATGTTGTTCTTTCTCCTTTCGGGTTTATGGTCTTTAATTGAAACACGGGGACCGGCGCGGCCGGCATCCACCACAGCCACATGGTTCCCGCGGATCTTACGTTGGATATAGGTTCCGTTTTCCTCGCACAGTTCATACGTATAGCCACAGGAGATCTCCCGTTTTCCTTCCTCCAGGATTAGGCTGATCAGCTGCGGATCGGTAATGATGAGGTCAGCCAGGAGCAGGTCAGCTTCCTCTCCGGTTCCCCGGCGGACATTGTGCGCGTGCCCTTTCTGCAGGGCCCGGATATTGGAAACATCCACCCCTTCGGGTGGATGATCGTTCGTGACCGGCATCCCCTCAAAGGAAGCAATAGTCTCCGGAGAGAAGACCTCCGCCTCCGGCCGAAAAACCGAAATCATTCCCGGACCGGAAGGCATCCCCAGCTCCACCGGCAGGTATTCCTGCACTCCTGTCCGCGCTACCGGCACATTGAGGCATAGCAGATACCCTTCCGGCTCCCGCCGGGAAATATTCTCGGACAGCCTTGTTCCGTAGTAATGCACATCATCACCTCGATATGAACATAAAAAAGCTGGCTCTTTCGAGTCAGCTTCCGCAGTGTAATTATCTCATATGCTTCCCCCGCCTGCAAGGCGTGGAAGTGCGAAGAAATGCGAAGTCAGATAAGAAAAATGACCCGGCAGAATGATAATCTGTCGGGCTTGTCATCACAGAATATAGTTTTTATATGTGAACACTGTCAGCCACACGCAATCAGAGCTAAACACCGATGTAGTATTATTATTCACTATTGGTCAATAGTCATTCCAATACTATTTTTCTTCAACAATACCCCCGCACCCCCAATACATCCGAGGCCCCATCGGGGCCGAGGCCGTTCCCCTTGCCCACGCTCCTACCCCTTCAGACTTTGAGGCTCGCGCCGTCTCCATGGTCCGGCCGGAGCCCGCAGGGCGGAGGCTTCCCCTTGCCCACGTTCCTATCCCTTCAGACTTTGAGGCTCGCGCCGTCTCCATGGTCCGGCCGGAGCCCGCAGGGCGGAGGCTTCCCCTTGTCCACGTTCCCGCCCCTAAAGACTTTGAGGCTCGCGCCGTCTCCATCGGGCCAAGGCCGGGCTTGTCCCGGCCGCCCCTCCAGCGCCCGCAGGCGCTGCTCCCCTGGTTCACGTTCCCATCTCAAACAATACCCCCGCACCCCCAATACATCCGAGGCCCCTTCGGGGCCGAGGCCGTTCCCCCTTGCCCACGTTCGCTCCCCTTCAGACTTTGAGGCTCACGCCGTCTCCATGGTCCGGCCGGAGCCCGCAGGGCGGAGGCTTCTCCCTTGCCCACGTTCCAGCTCCAACGTTTTCGGGAAGGCGACTTAAACATAAGGCTAAGGCCGGGCTTGTCCCGGCCGCCCCATCAGCGCCCGCAGGCGCTGGAGCTCTTTGCAAAGAACCCCATACGTACACATAAAAGAAAAGCTGTGTCCCTCCTGGGACACAGCGTCATTGTTTTATCCGAAAAAGGAGATCTGTTCTTCCATGACTTCCGGTTTCTTCGCTTTCTTCGGTTTCGCCGGGGCTTTCTTTTCCTTTGGCTTCGCCGGCGCTTTGGCTTTCCCGGACTTCGGGGCTGCCTTCGCCCTCCCCTTCTTCGGGGTTGCTTCCGGCTCCTGCTTCGGGTCGGGAGCGGTATCTATCAGGATCTCCTGCCCGTCCGGGTAGATAAAGGCCAGCTTTCCACCGGTATAGGTGGCCATCTGGACAAGATCCTCCGCAGACCAGCGCCCCAGCCGGAACTTATTGCTTACGGCCTGCGGCGTAGTATCCCACAGGGCAGTCAGATCCCCCTGGCGCTTTTCCGCCTTTGTGAGGGCCATACGGACAGACTTGGAAACGGACACTCGGATTCCTCCCTTCTGAAACAAGAATAATATATCATATCAAGCTTCTTTCTGTCAACCATTCTGATGTATTATTACACCGTTGTGGTGTACTTTTAATTGACTTATACACCGTTTTGGTGTATAATTACACTTGATAAGAGAGCCCTGCGGAATCCTCCGCCGGACAACCATTTCATTGCCCACCGGGCAGAAAGGAGCATACCATGAGTACCAAAGAACTGGAGAACAAGGCCAGGCGGCTGAAGGGACTGAAGAACCGCCAGGAAGCCCTGCAGCAGGAGATCGACCAGCTGGAGGATGACCTGAAGCGGGAGATGGAGAACTGGGGTATTGAAGAAGTCCAGGCCGGACCTTTCCGGGTATTCTGGAAACGGATTGAATCCTCCCGTTTTGATGACCAGCGCTTCCGGGATGATAACGCTACCCTGTATAACCTGTACACCGTCCGCAACTGCTACCGGAAACTCAGCATTATCTGATCCGGAAGGAGGGACAGGACATGAAAGAGTGTGCCAGGATGCATCCGATCTTTATCTCCCACACGAAAGAGCTGGAACAGATGCTGACCTTTGCGGCGGACCTGCAGGAACGAATCCGGAAACGCGGACAGGACACCGGCGAGAAATACGAGTGCCTGCTGAACGTCCGGAAAAAGTGCCAGGAACTGCTTTTGCGGATGTACGCAGAGGAAACCAACATTATCCTCATGAACGACGATGATCACCGCTGGGTACAGAAGATCGTCCGGTATGTGCATGAACACATCCTGAAGGATATACAGAAAGCCAGTTAACCCTTCCCGGCTCCGGAGCCATAAGGCGACCGGAGCCGTTTTCTTTTGCTCCGGGAAGCATCCGCCGGGATCATGGGCACAGCAGGAAACAGGAACACAAGCGCCGCCGCAAGGCGGCCGATTTTTTTACCCCTGTTTTCCTGGCAGGCTGCCCCTTTTCCGCTCCTGTCCAGGGCTCTTTTCTATTCATCTTATAGGTGTATAATTACACCGTTTTGATGTACTATTTATTGACTTATACACCGTTTCGGTGTATAATATCAGTAGATAAGAGAGCCCGGGAAACCGGAGCACGCACACTGTGCGAGATGAAAGGAGCATCCCCATGAATACCACTTTTGAACAGATCAGCTTTATCAGCGACAGCCCTGCCCGGAACCATCGTCTGCCCCTGCGCACCCTGAAGGAGGAAATGGCCTTTGAGGATCGTCAGCACACCCTGCGCCTCCGGGAACGCCTGCTGACCGAACACGGATTCGAGAGCTTCGATGATACGGAAATCCTGTCCACCGTCCTGTCCTACGCCAACGGCACCCGGGACGCCGCCGGGCTGGCTGTCCGCCTGCTGGATGCTTTCGGAAGCCTGAAGGGCATTCTGGAAGCCCGGCCGGAACAGCTTATCCGGGTGGAAGGCATGAACACGACCCGGACCAGCCTGATTTCCCTCATGGTGCCCATGACCCGGGTCTGGCACCGGTGCACGCAGCAGATCCCGGAGAAGATCAGCAACAGCCGGGAAGCGGAGGACTACTGTTTGAGCCTGCTGGCCGGGGAACGGCTGGAAAACTTCTTTGTGGTCGCCCTCAATGCCAAATGCAACGTACTGGGCACCCGGCGCATATCCACCGGCAGCCTGTCGGAGGTATCCGCCTATCCCCGGCTGGTAATGGAAACCGCCCTGAACTATAACGCCCATAGTATCCTGCTGACCCACAACCACCCGGGTGGAACCTGTGCCCCTTCCCCGGAAGATATCTCCTCAACGCTTCAGCTCCAGCGCCTGCTGAACGGGATCGGGATTCTTGTACTGGATCACATCATAGTGGCCGGCGACCGGACGTACAGCATGATCCAGCACGGGGATATTGATTACCGGATCAAAGGCAGGTAACCCGGAACGATTCCAGGCGGAGGGACTTCCCTCCGCCTTTCTTCTTCCTGGGGCAGCCGGAAGCCTGCCGGAACCGGCAGCGCCCACCGGGCGCCCACGCAGCGCTGCAGCCGCCCCGGCCGGGGGATTGGGCCCACCGGGCGGGACGGCACACCGGACCGAAACGAAGGAACCCGGCCGGACAAAGGCGCAAAAAACCGCACCCCCGGCGGCGGGTATCTCCGCAATCCACGGGCTGGACGGAATCAACCCTGAAACCCGAAGGGCGCCGCCTGCGGCGGGGATTGATGCCGGCCAGATCCGGGGATATACTCTTGCCGCGCCGGGTGATGTGGTCAGGACACTATTCAATGATTCACATTCGGGTAGATGATATGATAAACTTATACTGAATTATGTAAAGAGATTCCTGTTATTGATGAGGTATTTATAATGAACGGAAATGAACTAATCCAGAAAATCAGAAACACGTATGAAATGGTTATCTCTATCAATAACCTGACATTCACCATTTGCGATGAAAATGAAAAGGGATTCAGTATTATGGAACAACATAAACCGGAAACCGAACTATATTTCAAAGATCCGGAATCGCTTGTCAGTGGATTTATGATAAACGACCAGCCGCTGATAATATATGCCAAAACCATTACTATCAAAGACTATACAGGATTTGTCGGATATTGATTATAAAACACACAAATAGACAGGCTGTACATATAATTGTCCTGTGATATAATATATATAGACTCCGTCGTCTTTTTGTCTGGGCTCTCTTATCAATTGCTCCTTTCAACAGATGGCGGGGTCTTTTCTATACCCACACGCAAGATAAGCACTCGCGGCCCAAGACGGTGCAAGGACGGTTTTTGGCCACAGGCCAAGACCGCCGCAGTTGCCGACTTTGGGCCGCGTTCCTTTGCCCAAGGCGGTGCAAGGCGGGGCTTTGGCCGCAGGCCAAGCCACGCAGCAGTTGCCGCCTTTGGGCCTACTTATTTCCCGCAAGGGAAATGTCCGCAGCTGTAATCCCGGCGGGTGATGGCCGGCGATCCTGGGCGAGGCGTAAGACTCGGCCAGGATCGGCCCGGAGAGACCGCGGGCGCCAGCCCCGGGCTCTCCGGGAAGGCCAAGGCCGCCGCACCCGTTCTTCGTTCCCTTCGTTTCCCCGTTCTCCCGTTCCCCGCAGGCCTGTCGTCGGGCGCCGCCTGCTCTCTCCGGTGAAGGGAATCAAAGGGCCCCTTCTCCGGAGAGAGCGTAAGGCGGCTGTCCCGGCGTCTGGCCGAGGACTATCAATTATGGGGCAGGCATCGGCTGACGACTCCGCGCGAGGCGTCAGACTCGCACGGAGTCGGCCAGGAGAGAGACCGGTGTCCGTCCCGAGCTCTCTCCTGGAAAGCCGATGTCTGCCCTACCCGTCTTTTCGTTTCCCCGTTCTCCCGTTCCCCGCAGGCTCTGCCGCGCCGCGTACGGCTCTGACACGGGCGAGAGCCCGCGCTTCATGCATCGGGCTCTCGGACGGGGCAGAGACGGACGCCGGGCGCTGGCGGAGCCGAGGACTCTAATTCTCCCGGCGGGTGATGGCCGGCGAGTCCTGGCGCCTGCGCCGGGACTCG
>JBGUGL010000025.1:0-4690 GCA_045111455.1 Christensenellales bacterium
TTGACGTATGGGGACCGCTGTAGCAGGTAACACGTTACTACGAGGATCACCTCACTTTATTTTGTCCTATTTATTGACATAGGACCAAAATGACAATGTGGAGGTAGCGGAGAAAGTCAGGGACTTGTTTGCTATAGAACTTGAGAAGAATTGGGGGGATGTTATATAATGCTTTAGAATAAGCTCAGGATGACAATGTGAGGAACAGTAACTGTTATGAGAGATATTATTATCGGGGATGTGCACGGAGAGTATAAGGAACTGTGCGCATTGCTGGAAAAGGTATGGCCGGAAAAGGATGACCGGCTGATTTTCCTGGGGGACCTGTTTGATCGGGGGCCGGAAAGCCGGGAAGTGTTCCGGAAGGTGCAGCAGCTGGAAAAGGATTACGGAGACCGGTTTGTGCTGCTGCTGGGGAACCACGAGGATTACCTGCTGAAGGAGAAGCTTACACTGCGGGAAAGGATGATCTGGGAGAAGGTCGGCAGGGGAACGACGGTGGCTTCCTTCAAGGCGTACGGGGAGAAGATGGAGGACGCGGCACCGTGGATCCGGGAGCACTGCAGGCTGTACTGGAAGGGTGAAGGGTTCCAGTGTGTGCATGCAGGGCTGCTGGTGGATCCCATTGAAGCGAACGACAGGCAGACCCTGGTGCATGACCACGGGATTGCGATGAGGAATGTATATGACGGGCCGCTGACCGTGGTGGGGCATGTGGCGGTGGAAAGGCCAATGTGGTTTACCGGGGACGGGGAGACGGTGAAGGAGTTGGCGTATGATGTGTGGATGGAGATGCCGAAGAAGGGAACTATATGCATTGATACGGGATGCGGGAAAAATGGACGATTGACGGCGATGGAAGTTGCTGATGGGAAATTTAGACTTCAGCACACCTGAAGAAAGAGAAACGAGATTTGTCCGCAAGCTCAATGGTCGTTGCTCCACACTGTGGAGCCAACTCCCTTTCGCTTGACCTCAGCTCTGACGATATTTCTGCCACTGGCAGTCGTCAGAGCTTCGCCCACTTACTTCGGTCGGGATGACAAAGTGGAGGCAATGGACTGTAATACCACGGGGACGGTCCCCATGGTTCCCCAAAGGGTTACCACAGGGGACAGTCCCCATGGTAATACGAGATTGCTATTTGGGTGTTCTGGTTTGGGGAACGAAGGGAACGCCCTCACGGGGAAGATTCATTGATTACGCCTATTTGAAAAAAAGATAATTGTAATGGGAGGAAAAATATTATAAAATAAGGGACGAAAGATGTTCCGCTGGTGAAAACCAGGACCCGCAGAATAAGTATGATTATCGGAATACTTATTTAATGGAAAATGCTGCCATCTTTCAAAACCATCCGTATCAATATGTGAGCGGCGGAAACACAGCCGGTGCTTTGCCACGGACTGTTGGTAACAGGGGGTAAAGAAATGGAAAGGAGGCGCAGCATATTTGGAGAGAAAACTGAGAGCTCTGTTTGATTTCCAGAAGTATGAACAGAATGCAGATCTTCAGAAGGTCATTGACCGGGTACATGCGCGGTATAACACCAAAGCGCAGCTGCTGGACGATGATGATGTCGAGTTTGTGAATGCAGCGGGTGTTCAGGATCCCGGCATGAAGAAGAAGAGTCTGCTGAAGGACAACGATGAACGCTCCTGAATGGGAGAAGATATACGACCAGTACAGCGGTAAGGTAATGGGATACATCGCAGCCCGGGTGCAGCGCCGGGCGGATGCCGAAGACCTTTGCGCGGACGTATTTGAAAAGGTATACCGGAAGAGCGATGCCTATGACGAGAGCAAGGCGTCCATCAGCACGTGGATCTTCACGATTACGAGGAACACGGTGATTGACTACTTCCGGCGGACCAGACCCACGGAAGAGCCCGACGAGAACCTGGCCAGCGACGAGGAAGTGGACGAAGGGATACTGACCCAGGAGACACTGAGCGAGCTGGCAGGGGCGCTGACGAAGCTGCCGGATGAGCTGCAGGACATCATTGTGCTGATGTATTATGACGGAAAGCCGATGACGGAGATTGCGGCGCTGATGGGGCTGAGTTACGGAGCGGTGAAGCTGCGGCATCAGAAGGCATTAGGCATGTTGAAAAGGTTTATGGGTGCCTGATGCGCAATGAAATAACAAAAGGCAATGCAGAAATGCATTGCCTTTTCTTGTGAAGTATTGAGCCAGAGGCTCAATAATGAAATATCGACTTTGGCGATGTGAAACATTCGCCATACGGCGAATATGAGAGGAACTTAAGGGGAACGAGGGAACGAGATCCCTCCATGCGCTTCGCTTAGTCGGGATGACAACGTGGAGGCAATGGACTGTAATACCACGGGGACGGTCCCCATGGTTCCCCAAAGGGTATACCATAGGGGACAGTCCCCATGGTATCACGAGATTGCTATTTGGGTGTTGTGATTAGGGGAACGAAAAGCACGAATGTTTTAGTTGCCTTTATATTCCAGGCAGAGCATGGTGAGGTCATCGAACTGTTCGGCGGAGCCGACGAAGGCGGAGACGGAATTGCGGACGGCAGAGAGGATCTGCTCTGGGGTGCCGGTTTCGGCGCTGCGGAGGGCCTGGATCATGCGGTCGGTGCCGTACATCTGCTTCTCAGCATCGGTGGCCTCGGGGATACCGTCGGTGTAGACGAAGAGGCGGGCTCCGGGCTCCAGGGTCAGGGTGTAATCCCGGTAGCGGATGCCGGGCATGCCGCCCAGGACGAAGCCGTGTTTGTCCTTCAAAAGGTCAAAGGAGCCGTTTGCCGGGCGGATAGCCGGATACTCATGGCCGGCGCTGGCGGCGGTCAGAATGCCCGTGGAAATCTCCAGGACGCCCAGCCAGGCGGTAACGAACATTTCCTCCGGGTTGCGGGTGCAGATTTCCGCGTTAACCTCGGAAAGGATCTTCGCAGGGGAAAGCTCCCGCATGGCAACATGATGGATGAGGGCGGCTGCCAGCATCATAAAGAGGGAGGCGGGAACGCCCTTGCCGGATACGTCGCCGATGACCAGGCAGAGATGATCCTCATCAATGAGGAAGAAGTCGTAAAGGTCGCCGCCCACCTCCCGGGCAGGGGTCATGGAGGCATAGAGGTCAAACTCATGCCGGTCCGGGAAGGGCGGGAAGGTCTTGGGCAGGAAGCTGGCCTGGATACGGGTGGCCAGGGAAAGTTCCGTGGAGATGCGCTCCTTTTCCAGGGCCAGGGCCCGGCGCTCCCGGGCAGCCTGGATGTAATGGAAGATCAGGGCGCCCAGATAGAGGATCAGGAGGCCGATGGGCAGCCAGAGCACATGCACCACCAGGCCGGCATTCCAGAACAGCCAGGCGCCGGCAAAGCTGATGCCGATCAGCGCGGCGCAGAGGATGCCGCCGAAGCGGATTTTATGGTGGAAGAAGATAAAGGCGGCTGCCAGGCACAGGAACGCCACCAGGACGAACTGGAAGACGTCCGAAGCCTCGGATTTATAGTTCTTTGTAAGCAGAGACTGGATGACATTGGCCTGGTATTCCACACCGTACATGGGGGACGCCTTATCCGCTGCAGTGAAATAATGATCCTGCAGGGCGGCGGCATAGGGCCCGATGAGGACGATCTTGCCGGCCAGGAGCTCCGGGGGAATCTGGTTGGTGAGGAGCTTCAGGAGGGAATGACCGTCGCTGAAGGCGCCGGCCCTGCCGGTGAAGGGTACATAATAATGATTGGCGGCATTGGTATAGGGGAGTTTGAAGGTTTCCCCCTTCTGCTCCTGGAAGAGCTTGGCGCACTGGGCAGCCATGGAAAGGACCTGCTCCCCGTCGGGTTTGCGGACATAAAGCAGGGCATGGCGCAGGATGCCGTCCTTATCGTTCATGGCGTTGATATGACCCTGGGAGGTGACGGCCTTCAGGGCCGGATAGGGCTCCACAAAGCCGGTGACGGCGGAAGAGGTCATGGAGACCGCGTGACCATCCTCCCAGGTGATGCTGTCGCCGTATTCCGCCATGCAGGCGGTGACCATATTGGGCAGGGCAGCGGCGGCATCCGCCAGGAGGGCGTCCGCCTGGGGATCGCTCTCGCCTTCGTAGAGGATATCCACCGCGACAACGGCGGGGAGGTTATCCGGATCGGAGGCGAGCTTCTGGAGGGCGTAGGCCATGTAGGTGCGGTAGGAGGAATCGTAGGGGCCCAGCTCGGCAAGGGTGTCGCCGTCGATACCGATGATGACGATATCGGAAGAAGGGACGCCGTGGCTCTGGAAGAAGGCATCCTGGGCCAGACGGTCAAGGGTATGCAAAGAGCCGGTCCAGATGAGGATCAGGACCAGGGCGGTGGCGAGGAGAGGAAGTAATAGTTTTTTTACCATAGCAAGCTCCGGGAGATGTGACAATCAGCCTGAAAAGGCTGATTGTCACGTGATATATCGGCTTCGCCGATGTGATATATTCGACTTCGTCGAATATGATATTTTCGGCTTCGCCGAAAGTGATATATTCGCCATGCGGCGAATGTTTGAGTTACTTTTTTCGCCTGCGGGCGGGGGAGATTCTTCCGTACGCTTTGATGAGGGCAGGCCTTCGGCGGATAATCCTCCTCCGGATCCGCAGCCTCAATGGTCGTGACTCCACACTGTGGAGCTCACTCCCTTTCGGTTGACCTCACCTCTTTCGAGATTTCCGCCACTGGCGGTCGAA
>JBGUGL010000026.1:0-42826 GCA_045111455.1 Christensenellales bacterium
CTGGTTATTGGCGTCGTCCCAAACCTTCTTGATGGAAGCTTCGGTCTCTTCGGGCACATGCTTGTTGGTCAGAGTGGTAATGGTGCCGTTCTTGGAAGTGTTGCTCAGCGTATAGCCTGCCGGCAGATCCTTTTCTGTCCAGGTGTAGGAGATCTCAACGCCGTTGGCGTACTTCGGCAGATCCTCAACCGTCGCGCTCCAGCCGTTGCCCTCGTTCAGCACGACTTCAATGCCGTTGCTCAGCACAACCGTCAGGCTGGCCGGGCGCTTGCCGTCCTGGTTATTCGCATCGTCCCAGACCTTTTTAATGGAGGCTTCGGTGGTCTCAGGCGTATGAGTATTGGTAATAGTAAAGGTAAATGCTCCTTCTCCGGTCGGAGTAATCTCAGTCACATATTTGGATACCGGATCTTCTGTTACAGTATAAACAATATCCTTGCCGCCGGATTTGGCATCCAGCTCAGTCCAGCTGTAGCTCCAGTTGTTTCCGGCATTCAGCTTGACGCTCTCGCTGACCTCGCCGTCTGCAAGCAGGTTAACAGTGACTTCTGAAGGTCTGATACCGTCCTGGTTACTGGCATCGTTCCAGACCTTGTTAACGCTCACTTCAGTCTTTTCCGGTGTATGAACGTTTGTAACGTCATATTCGAAAGTACCGTCTTCGGCTTTGTTCAGAGAGATTTCACTCGTATAGTTGTCTACGGTAACTTCTGCAACCGTATATTCGATATCTGTGCCCTTTTCCTTCTTGGGCAGGTTCTTCCAGGTATATGTCCAGCTGTTGGATTCATTTAGTTCGACGCTTTTGCCGGTTTCCTTCCCGTTCGCCAGCAGATTGATTGTGACAGCATCGGGACGATAACCATCCTGATCAGCTCCGTCATCCCAGATCTTTGTGACCTTTACTTCTGTTTCTTCACTGGAATGAGAGTTGGTCACTTCATATTCAAAGGTACCGTCTTTGATCTTGTTCGGGGAAATGCTGATATCGTATTTTTCTACCGGATCTTCCGTCACGGTATAGTTTATATCCTTGCCGCCGGATTTCTTAGGCAGTCCGGTCCAGGTGTATGTCCAGCTGTTCGCTTCATTCAGGATCATTTCCTGAATCTTCACGCCATCAGCCAGCAGATTGACCTTAACCTGTTCAGGCTGATAGCCGTCCTGGTCGCCTGCGTCATCCCAGATCTTCGTTACCTTAACCTGAGTTTGAGCAGGAGTATGTTTGTTCTTCAGAGTGGTAATCGTGCCATTTTTGGTCGTATTGTTCAGAGTATATCCTGCCGGCAGGTTCTTCTCAGACCAGGTGTATTCGATTTCACTGCCGTTCGAATACTTGGGCAGGTGTTCAACGGAAGCGCTCCAGCCGTTCTCAGCGTTCAGTACGACTTCTGTACCGTTGCTCAGCACAACCGTCAGGCTCTTCGGGCGGATGCCGTCCTGGTTGTTCGCGTCATCCCAAACCTTCTTGATGGAAGCTTCGGTCTCTTCAGGTACATGCTTGTTGGTCAGGGTAGTAATGGTGCCGTTCTTGGAAGTATTGCTCAGCGTGTAGCCCGCCGGCAGCTCCTTCTCAGTCCAGGTGTATTCAATTTCAACATCGTTGGCGTACTTCGGCAGATTCTCGACTTTAGCTGTCCAGCCGTTCGCCTCGTTCAGGGTGACCTCTGTACCGTTGCTCAGCACAACGATCAGGCTTGCAGGCCGTTTGCCGTCCTGGTTATTCGCGTCCTCCCAGACCTTCTTCACAGAAGCTTCGGTCGTCTTCTGGGTATTCGATACAGTGATCTTGCCGTTCTTCAGTGCGCCCACAACGCTCGTATAACCGGCTACGTTGATTTCATTCACACCGTAGATGATCTCTACTTCTTCGCCGTCAACCACTTCGTACTTCGGCAGGCTTGTGAACTTGTCGCTGGTCTTGCTTGCGCTCAGTGTAAGCGTTTTGCCTTCTACTTCTGTCGCTGCGCCGTCGCCAACCTTCTTCGTCAGCTGGAAGGTAACTTCAACACCGGCCGGCCAGGTCTTGCTGCCGCCTGCGTTCGCCCAGACCTTGTCCACTTCCAGTTCAGTCGTCTTCTGGGTGTTCGTTACAGTGATCTTGCCGTCCTTCAGTGCGCCGACAATGCTCGTATATCCGGCTACTTCGATTTCCTTTACGCCGTAGACGATTTCTTCTTCTTCGCCTTCGACCACCTCGTACTTCGGCAGGCTTGTGAACTTGTCGCTGGTCTTGCTCGCGCTCAGTGTAAGCGTTTTGCCTTCCACTGCTGTCGCTGCACCGTCGCCAACCTTCTTCGTCAGCTGGAAGGTGACTTCAACACCGGCCGGCCAGGTCTTGCTGCCGTCCGCGTTCGCCCAGACCTTGTTCACTGTCAGTTCAGTCGTCTTCTGGGTGTTCGTTACGGTGATCTTGCCGTTCTTCAGTGCTCCAATGACACTGTTGTAGCCCGCTACGTTGATCTCCTTCACACCATAGATAATCTCGTCTGTCCCTTCATATTTAGGAAGGTGTTCAAACTTGCCACTCGTTTTATTAGCATTCAGTGTCAACGTTTTCCCTGAAACATCTGTAACCGCACTCTGTCCAATTTTCTGGGTCAGCTGTAAAGTTACTTCAATACCGTCCGGCCACTTCTGGCTGCCGTCCGCATTTGACCAATTCTTATTTACTTCGAGTTCTGTTTCTTCATATTTATAGTTATTGATAAGATTAATGGTTTTATCACGTTCATTATTAGCATTTTTCAGTTCTGCTGTTCCGCTTGTAGTGCTGTTGGTAAGTCTGTAGCTACCTATTCTTTCTACATTTTTACCCAATACTTCTGTAACAGTATACACATAACCGATTTGCAACGGGCTGATTTCCAATGACTTACCCTGCCCTGTGGGTACTTGCCATTTGGCATCGCTCTTTGTTTTTGCCTCTTCAATGCTGTTTACTTTAACTAATTCTTTTGTATTGTTTTTGATATAGTACAGTTTGTTATCCTTAGTTGTTGTTATGACAACCTCATAATATGAAGGTACTTTATCCGCAGGCAGATTTTTAACACTCTTTACTATTGTTAAACTACCCATGGATCTATTATTAAATACAATTCCATTTATAGTATTTTTCCCGGACTCATAATAATTCTGTCCGTTCTTATTTTTATCATATGTGGCTTTTGCATCATTAAAACTCCTATAATACTCTACATAGGCAGCAAGTATCTTACTGGAATCATAAGGCGCATAAATGTACCTGATTAAAGCATAGTATACTTTATTGTCTGTAGAATAGCTGCCATTTGTCGTTGCTTTTTTCCCACGTTCTTCAATCTTGAAAATCCGACCATGTTCATTTCCAGTATCAACAAGATACTTTCCTCTGGCGCCATTGTTTTCAAGATCCTTTATATAATCCCATCCATTTGTCTGTTCATTCCATCTATAGATTGGGAATTGGAATACTTCGCTCTTTGTCGCTTCATTTTCATCAACTTTTTTAGTGAATTCGACAGATGCAGTTGTGGTTTTTCTCATCCTATGCGTCCGCATATGCCATTCACTACTGGCGTTCGCCTGATTCAATGTGCCCGCAGTAATGAGCCAGCCTTCACTGGAATTCTGAATTGTTGTCGTAGAATTCTTTTTCGGAGCAAGGAACATGCCCAATGCTCCGTTTAAAGCTATCTGGGTTGGATTTGCAAAATTATATACTACATGTTCTGCAACGTGTTCTTTTCTTTCACTGGTGGAGTCATCATATCTAACACCGTTAACATACCAATAAACCTGACTGATTTTCACCGATGAACTGGTTTTAAAATTGAACACGACAAGCTGATTGGGTTTCTTGTTAATCTTTATTCCGCCATCTTTTTCAAGAAGTGAAGCATATTTATCTCCATCAAGATAAATTGTCGCGTTATCATCATACGAGGTTAGATCAAGAGTTCCCCAAAGTGGTACATTAGTAGTAACATTTGCTTCTTTCTTTGCAAGTGTTTTAGACATGCTGTCAGCATGGTTCAAAATCGGTTTTACTATTCCATTATAAATTTGATCTCTGGGCGTTTTTACAATATATGCTTTAGGGGTGCCATTAGTCACATTATTACCTGATACTTTTCCTGCATCCGCTGGATCAACATAAATCAAGCAAGTCCCCAATTCGCTCTTCATGTTGACATTCATTTTTCCTTGAATATCAGCTGCTGCAATGATACCCGGCGCAGATGATGAATCGTCGGCAAAATTCAGATCGGGAGACGGCGCAATATGATCCGCTCCGCTACTGATAAAGTGATTAACTGCATAATTGGATTGGAAATGTCCAGTATGGTTAAATGTCTCAGCAGTTATACCGAACTCAACACCCGGACCCAAGATATCATCAAAATCATATTCATGCGTGGGCGCATTGATTCCCTTTGCTCCACGAAGAGTGGTTGTTGCTCCGAATTCACTGCCCGCAGCAATACCTGTTGACGGTACAAGAATATTAAACAGCATCATGATTGCTGCCAGAATTGATGTTACTCTTTTGAAAAACCGCTTCATAACAAAGCTCCTCTCGTATCGGATAGCGTTCAGCAACATTCCGTGATACGTTTATTCTTGCGGCGTCTGTAATACTATGGATATCTTCCAGAAATACTCTATATTCTCCGGATCGACCTCGAATTCATAGCTCAATTCGTTCGCGTCTTTAATGTCTATGTACTCTTCGCCGTCCAGACTGTATTTCCACTGGATAGTATAGACGTCATCATCCTGGAAATTGATCAGTTCTGCATCAAATCTAATGGTCGATCCATAATAGATGACATCCATTTCTTCTTCTTCGGCGGGATTATGAATAATCAGTTCTCTGGTAGGCAGCTCCTGCATACCGTTCGGTTTAAGCAGAGCAATAATATCCACCAGATTGATAAACCGGGCAGGAGCATTTTCGTCTTCATTAAAGATCTGTGCACGATCAGCGCCATCAATAATCATGACCCACAGTTCTGTGTTGACATCCAGATGATCAACAGCGTCCTCGCTGTTAACACTGTCATAAATATTGGCTCCGATATCATAAGCAACCACAACCTTCACATACCCCATCTCGAGCATGTCAGCATCAGTCAGAGGCTGCTTTTCAATTTCAGCAAGCATGATGAACTTATCAGGTTCTTCATCAGAAGTGTATAGCTGTGCCCAGCCTTCGATTTCTGTGTCCTTAATCCAGACTTCGGTCTGGAATTCGATATGATCAATTACTGCGCCATATTCCTCAGCAGCATCATAAACATTGGTACCGTTCTTGTTCATAATCTGAACCTTACGGTATCCCAGTTCAGTCATCTGTTCGTCAGTCAGGCCTTCTTCAGCGATTTCCTCTTCAGCAGTTTCTTCATTATATATAGTTGCGTCTTCCATGGAGATGAACCGGGAATCCGCTTCTTCATCCTCGCTGTACAGCTGCCCCCAGGTCTTTTCCTCATTCAGGATGACCCAGGCTTCTGCTTCAGCATCCAGATGACCAACCACTTCAGATTCCTTATCCGCTTCAGCGTAGATATCTGCGCCTTCTTCAGCGGTAATCACAACCTTCATGCGGTTCTGGGCAGCTTCCTCAGCTTCTTCAGTTTCCTCGGATTCGTCGCCTTCTTCAGCCGTTCCCTCTTCGGTTTCTTCAGCAGTTTCTTCCGTTTCTTCTTCGTTCAGTTCCTCGGCAGGTTCTTCAGCCGGTTCCTCAGCGGGTTCCTCGGCAGGTTCCTCAGCGGGTTCCTCAACCGGTTCCTCGGCAGGTTCCTCGGCGGGTTCTTCAGCCGGTTCCTCAGCGGGTTCTTCAGCCGGTTCCTCGGCGGGTTCCTCGGCGGGTTCCTCGGCGGGTTCCTTGGCAGGCTCCTCAGCGGGTTCTTCAGCGGGTTCCTCGGCGGGTTCCTCGGCGGGTTCCTTGGCAGGCTCCTCAGCGGGTTCCTCGGCGGGTTCCTTGGCAGGCTCCTCGGCGGGTTCTTCCGCAGCGGGTTCCTCAGCCGGTTTATCGGCAGGTTCTTCCTTTATTTCTTCCTTGGTTTCTTCCGCGGGCTTTTCAGGAGTTTCTTCCTTCGCTGCTTCCGTCGCTTCTTCATTTGCGCAGGCGCTCAGGGTGAAGGATATATCCTGCTTTGCGGAGATGACAATGTTGAACTTGCGGAACGCTACATTGTTCAGTTCACAGATGTAAATGCCGTTTCCGCTGGAAACGAACTCGTTTCCGTCGATGGTCACCTTAACCGCATCGGGATTGGCGTTCAGCTTCAAAGTAATGAAAGGATTCTTTCCGCACTTGACCATGATCTTTGCCTTCTGGCCGGCAACCAGCGTGTCGCTGATCTTTCCGCCAACCTTCAGTGCGTCATATTCCTTTACAGATACCTGTACATTATTGTTCTCTTTGTTCTCGGGTTTTGTTTCAGCAGTCTTTCCTCCGGCTGTCTGTTCTTCTTTCTTTTCTTCTTCCTTTTCTTCTGTCTTTGCTTCTTTGGCCTGCTTATCGGCAGCGGACAGTTTGAAGGATACTTTATTATCGGAAGTCAGGACGATTTCATGGGTACGGCCGGCGGCATTGGTCAGCTCGTATGCAAAAACCTTGACAGAAGGATCTTCGCTGTCGGCAGGGGTAAAACCGACCGCTTTTCCATCCACCTTGGTATGAACATTTGCATTGGAAGGAACAACGAGTTTCAGCTCGATAACGGAAGCCTTGCTCTTCTTCAGGGTGACTGTCAGTTCCTCACCGAAATCCAGTGTGTCAGAAAGGGTCTTGCCGACTGTCAGGTCAGCCTGCCGAAGTCCTTTCAGTTCATCAGTGATTTCGGGCGTATGCTCGCTGATAACTTCAGGATCAACATATCCCCAGCTGTCATCGATCTCTACAAGACCGTCATCATCCTCAGAAGCAGCTTCTGTATTGGAAGGTTCTTCCGTGACTGTCTCAGCAGCAGATGATTCTTCAGGCTTGGTTTCAGTCTCTTCTTCAGTATGAGGAGCCTCTTCCTCTGCTTTCTGTTCAGATTCCTCAGCAGCCTTCTCAGCATTTTCCTCTTCAGCCTGCCGGGCAGCTTCTTCTTCAGCTTTACGTGCAGCTTCCTCTTCAGCTGCTTTCTTCGCAGCTGCTTCCTCGGCGGCCTTGCGCGCCGCTTCCTCTTCAGCTGCTTTCTTCGCAGCAGCCTCCTCGGCGGCCTTGCGCGCAGCCTCTTCTTCAGCAGCCTTCTTCGCGGCAGCTTCCTCAGCGGCCTTGCGCGCAGCTTCTTCTTCAGCAACCTTCTTTGCAGCTGCTTCTTCGGCGGCCTTACGGGCAGCTTCTTCTTCAGCGGCTTTCTTTGCAGCTGCTTCCTCAGCGGCCTTCTTCGCAGCTGCCTCTTCAGCAGCCTTGCGGGCAGCTTCTTCCTCCGCAGCAATGCGGACAGCATCTGCTTCAGCAGGAGAATTCTCTTCCGCCAGGGCCATTGACATACTGGATACCAGTAGGACAATGGCGCACAGGATGGAGAAAAGCTTTCTGAGCTGCTTCGTCATGTCTTTACCCCTCTTTTCGTCGTCCTGAGTGTTGCATGTTAAGGTTTCGTTTTTGTCCCTAACGTTACATGGAAGTTACATCCAAGTGCCTGTTCAAGTTTGTATTCACTTCAAAATGGGCATACGAAACCACAGAAATCATACCATACAAAAAAAGCGTTTTCAATACTTTCAACATCTTTTTATCAAAAAAGCACGATTTGTACAGGGTTATAGGCTCTTTTCCTTTTTTGTCAAAGGCTGAAAATAAATTTTCAGTATATTACTCTATCTTTTTTGCAATTTTATCTGACGTAACCGTTTTTAGCATTTTTTGTCCTGAAACAAGCTCCGGTCGGTTCCGATTTTTTGCCATCAGCTTGAAAATATGGTACGTACATCTCCCAGATATTACTTTTTCTTTCCATGTAACATTTTCCTGTAACCGGCGTCAATCCGCTGAAACGCTTTAAATCATTGAACTGGAATCGGTTTCGTCTGTTTTGACCGTACAACTTTCTGCTGTTCATACAAATTTGTGCTGTTTTGTTGCATATTATTCCAATTTTTGCATATCGAAAATATTCACAAGGGACAAAAATAGAAAAAAAGCGATTTTTTTATCCAAAACCGCTTTTGTTATACTTTTCTGCTGTTTATTCAGAAGCCCGCATATGCTTGTCTGGCAAGGAGCAGCGCCCCTATAGCTCCGCTCTTCGTGCCCAGTCCCGGTTCAACGATATAGTTGTCAATGTTTTCCAGAATATCCTTCGCCTGCACATATCCGTTCAGAAGGTTCAGGGTCTTTTGCCTGATCAGGGGGAAAAGATGCTTCTGCTGCATTACTCCCCCGCCAAGAATGATCTTTTCAGGGGATAAAGCACAGACAGCGTTTACACACATCTGGGCCAGATAAGCTGCTTCCAGATCCCAGGCCGGGTGATCTGCAGGCAATTCATACCCTTTTCTTCCCCAGCGCTTTTCAATAGCGGGACCGGAGGCCAGTCCTTCCAGGCATCCCTGGTGATAAGGGCAAAAACCGACCGGAGTCTGGTCCCCGGGTTCCTGCCGAAGCAGCATATGCCCTAATTCAGGATGAACAAGCCCATGTACAAGCTTTCCGCCGATCACCAAACCTGCTCCGATCCCTGTGCCGATTGTCACGTACATGCAGCTTTCCAGTCCCTTCGCTGCTCCGAGTTGCCATTCAGCCAGGGCAGCTGCATTCACGTCCGTATCAATCAGTGCCGGAACACCCAGGGTATCGCGCATGGACGGAAGCAATGGTGTATTGTTCCATCCGGGTTTTGGTGTTTTGGTAATCCATCCGTATGTTGAAGAAGCCTTCTTCAGATCCACCGGTCCGAATGTCCCGATACCCAGGGAAACAATCTTTCTTTCTGCAAACCAGCTGATCATGGCCGGTATTGTCTTTTCCGGCTCCTCTGTGGGAATCTGCGCCTGTTCCAGCAGTTCATTCTCCTCATTTCCCACAGAAAGCACCATTTTTGTGCCTCCGGCTTCAAGCGTTCCGAATCTCATTTTATCCCTTCCTGCTCAAATAGTCGCGAGCCAGATCAAACTGTGCGTTCAGGCTCCGTATATCCACCTTGCCGTTCTGGTCAAATCCCGTTCCTTCAAATGTCAGATCCCCGTCGTATCCGGTTTCCCGGATAAACCGGAAAAACCGTCCGAAATCAATATGTCCCTTTCCGATCTGCAGCACCTTCAGGTTTGTCCAGTCCCTGTACTCGCCGCCGTAATCGTTGACATGGTAATGCATAATATGCTTTCCCTGCCACAGCCATGCATATTCAGGCTCATAAAGCAGATCCAGCTGCCGGTGAAAATCTGCCATTTTAGTATCAAACACAAACCTGATATCGGGATAATGCCGGTAGAGTTCAACCCAATGGGACATGGGATCCTGATGGCAGATTACATTCTCCGCCAGCAGGGTCAGTCCGTATCTCTCCGCTGTTTCACGAAGGACCGGATACGCTCGCAGATTGTTATCAAAGTTGGAATCTGAAATCTTACCGTTCCAGAGATGCATCACCATCTTCTGCGCGCCAATCTCCCGGGCCATCCTGCAATTGATCTCAAACAGTCGGAATGCTTCCCGGGTTTCTTCTGCTCCTCCCCTTGCGATTGGTTCTGCAATGCTTTTTTCACAATGCATGACGGGAATATCCAGCCGCAGTTCTTTCATAAAGCCTGTCAGCTCTTTGATTTCATCATACCAGGTACCGTAAAGAATGAATTCGTATCCATCACAGTCCAGCTGCGGGCAGAATTCCTTCAGAAGATGGTAATCCCTGCCGTTCGGCCTGCCGATCAGCGCGCCTGTGGAACAAAGAATCCGGTTCATGTATTTCTCCCGTCAAATACTGTTCTACGTGATATTTTATTCATCAGTGCAGTAAAAGTAAAGCACAAGAAAAGCCGGGCGCCTGATGGCGCCCGGCGTGATGGGACAGATCAATCAAAGGTTTCCAGGTCTCCGTCCGCCGCTTCTTCCGTTTCTGCGGGAGCGGTTTCCATGCTTTCCAGTGCGAAGTAGGCGGGCAGGATCGCCTGAGACCAGGTCACCTGGCCGGTGATAAAGTAATTCTGGAGATTCTGGTTCAGGAAATCAAAGTAGATGTTGGAGTAGATCGGAATGGTGGGCAGCACTTCGTTGTAGCGTTCCTGGAAGGAAACCCACTTGGAAACATATTCGAAGATGTCTCCGGGCTCGGTCTTCCGCATATTCACAGCGCGGTAGAACAGATCCTCGTCATCCGAATAAGTGTTGTTCCAGATCTGGTGATCCTTGGTTTTATCAGTGGAATAAGTGATGGACGGGTCCACGATCACATGGAAGTTCGTAGCCAGATAGATCATATCCGTAGTCCGTTCAGTCTGGCGGTAATAGGACTTCAGCAGTTCTTCCATGGGTGCCGGCACCAGTTCAAGCTTAATGCCGACTGCAGCCAGGTTGTCCACGAAGCTTCCGGCAGCAGCGCCGGGAACCACACCGTCCACAGGGGCGGGGGTTTCTTCGGTACGGACAGAGCTCTGCATGATTTCCGCCATATGGTTGCCGGCCGGATACATCATCTTCAGGTCCAGGGCCACGATGGAGCCGTCCTCCATCTTCTTGCAGCGGACATCGTCCACACCCGCCTGATACACTTCACCGTTCCGGTTCAGCGTCCAGCCGGCGCTGTTCAGCAGCGCATTGGCTTTATCAAGATCCACGGTATATTTCACCAGGGCGTCAGTCCATTCATTGGCCAGTGACTGCCAGGCGCCCACAGCCATATCGAACTCTTCCTGGGTATTCACATACCGATTCTTATACTTCTTGGTCAGATCTTCCTTGTCCTTATCCTCTTCCCCGGCCGGCTGATTCACCTGCTCCAGGAAGTTTACAGGGTAGGACAGCTTGCCGGTCACCAGCAGGTATTCCCACTGTTCGATACCAAAGTAGCCGTCCACGCGGGTTCCGAGGCCGGCACCGCAGTATTCGTTGGTCATCAGGTCACGGTCCATGCACCAGGCGATTGCCTGACGGACTTCCTTGTCGTGTACCGTAGGCCAGTCATAGGTGAAGGTCAGGAATGAAAGGCCGATACGCGGATAGTTCTGGTATTTGATCCCGGCTTCCCGCGCCACGTCTCCCTGCAGCCCCTCCTGGATTGTGGGACCGTAGGTCACCTTGTTAACCAGGTGCAGTTCACCCTCTGCCAGCTGCTGGATCATGGTATCGTTGTCCGCAACCTTGAAGCAGATCTTCTCGATGGTGGGCTTCACCAGCCAGATCTCATTGCCGCTGGCATCCAGTTTCGGATTGCCTTCGTCATCCATTACCTGGATGTACCGGACGGGACCGGAGTAATCCGGACCCGGCAGCGTATTATGCATCCAGGCACCTTTGAAGTATTCATTGATCTCGAAATGGCCGTCGCCGGTTTCCGGATCCCAGGCTTTTCCGCCGTCCGCCATAATATACGGGCCGGAAACAACAGAGGGATGGGAATTATAGCCGGTCTCAGGATCCAGGATCGTCTTCTGCAGCAGATCAGCTGTGAATACAGGCGCTGTAAAGCTGGCATCCTTGTTGTCCGCATTGCCCAGGTAGATGCCGTTGCCGTCATCATAAACCTTGCATCCGGGAGCAATCACACTAATCGGGTACGGAACGGTCATCAGCAGACCGGTTTCGAAGAAGTACGGCAGGAATTCATGATCCAGGGTAATCCACAGTTCATGGTCATTATGGACTTCCACGCCGCCCAGGGAGAATGTATCTCCGTGATCGGTATCGCTGTAGTCCAGTTCTTCCCCGTTCATAATCTTGATCCGGGTGGCGATATAGTCATCGTAACCCAGAATATGCTCTGCGCGGTAAATCTTTCCGCCGATCTTTTCCACTTCGGGACTCATCATCAGCAGAATGGAAAACGCGTAGTCCCACGCTGTGATGGGGGTACCATCAGAATAGTAAAGATCATCAGCCAGCAGCATGCGGTAAGTCTTGTTGCCAAGCTCATCCAGCACGATCTGATACTCTGTCACAACGCTGGGATCCATCACATATACGCCCTGGTTCTGGTCCCAGTTTACCAGGTTGTATCCGTGGATCAGCGCGCGGACATCGATATCAGCGGTATCATTACCGAACATCTCGGTAAAGAAATCACCCTTTGTGATCGTGGGATGTCCGACGATCAGTTCCTCCGGGAACTGAACCTCTTCCTGTTCTTCCGCCAGAGCCGCCAGGGGGGCCTGGGTCAGAAGCAGCAGGGAAAGCAGCAGGCAAACGACTTTAAGCAGCTTGTTCACAACGATCAGATCCTTCCTTCATAGTCCGTCCGGTATATATTTGAAATTCGTGATTACATCAGTCGAAGCAGTCGCCCACATGGTTGATGATGATCTCAACGCCCAGCGGGGTCTCATATTCTTCAATGTTAACCACCTCGCCCGGAGTCTTCGGCTTTTTACCCTGTGTGGGGGTGTCCGGCCGCTTCCAGATGGTGTTGGTAAACACTGTCACATCGCCCTTAACCGATACCGTGCCTTCCTTATAGCCGAGAACCGGCTGTTCCTTCCAGGTATAGACAGCAGCCTGTCCGTTTACGATGGTCGGCAGGTTATTCACCGTGGCATACCAGCCGTTCGCTTCGCTCAGGATCACCGTAGTCACGGTCTTCTGTCCGTCAGAAAGCGTCATGCCGATACTGCTGGGACGAATCCGCTGGGCGTTTCCGTTGTCATCCCACACCTTGGAAACAGACACGCTCGTCACCTGCGGACGATAGTCGTTGACGATATTGTAGCCTTTGATGTCCTTGGCATACATCGCCACATTGTCTTCATTCACCGTGTAGACGATTTCCGTCTTCATGTCTTCCTGGTAGCGGGGCTTTTCAACAAAGGTAAATTTCCAGTTTTCCGCTGCAGTCAGGACATGGCTGTCCACTTCCACGCCGTCCGCGTAAAGCCGCACGGTGATGGAATCCGGACGGTTGCCGTCCTTGTCGTTGGAGTCGTTCCAGGTCTTGGTGACCGGAATGTCAACAAACTCCGCGTCAGGCACCGGCGTGGGGGCCGGCGTATAATGGTTGTACAGTTTTGCTGTGGCTGTTCCTTCAGCAGTAACCATCAGGTGCATGCCGGTCACACTGTCGCTCCGCAGGCTGAAACAATCTACCAGGTTCTCCGCATTCCGTTCCACCACGGTATAGGAACCGGGTGCCAGATTATCCAGTGTGTATGTTCCGCCTGTAAACTCTGAATAGTGGACAGTCTGGTTGAATCCGTCCGGTCCGAGAATCTCAAAGGTCAGGTTACCCTCACTGGCTGTCGGGTCCGGCAGGTCTTCCGGCGCAACTCCTTCAGGAATTCCGTATACGAATTTGAAACTCAGTTCTGCTGTTCCGCCGGCAGTAAGCTGAACCGCGTCAGCCACTTTTCCACTTCCACCGACCAGGAAATATCCTTCCGCCAGGGTATCCGCGTTCACATCCTCCAACAGATAGGTTCCGGGCAGTACATTGCTGAACGTTTTCCCTCCGGTCACTTCACCATAACTGAGTGTCGCCG
Organism: Christensenellales bacterium; assembly: GCA_045111455.1. GTDB lineage: Bacteria > Bacillota > Clostridia > Christensenellales > Aristaeellaceae > Aristaeella. The sequence continues at coordinate 13,609 of JBGUGL010000026.1, forward strand.
GCATATCAGGATCCGGTCCGTCAATCCGGACCTGCAGTCCGCTCGTGTCAGAGCCTTCCGGCACGTCGATATACTCCCCTTTTACCTGCAGCGTACCTGTCTGCAGGGTGCAGGTGATCTCTTTCCCCTGTCCTTCTCCGCTGACAGTATACCCGGCAGGCTTGCTGACCAGTGCGACAGTATATGTCACCTGATCGTTGGTTCCGTATTTGAACATGGGTACTTTATCCCATGTCGCAGACCAGCTGTTGGACTCGCCTACTTTTGCGCTGGGACGGCAGGGAACACCGTCTGCCAGCAGCTGCAGGGAGAGCGTTCCGGGGCGGACTTGCTTTGCGTTTTTATTGTCCTCCCAATTAACTGAGCCCTGGACGTTGGTGGTTCTCAGCGCATGGGTATAAGTAACCTTTATGATATCATCGCCGGATTCACTCTTATCATATCCGGCAACTGCCGGAACAGTGACTGAACCGTCTTCAGTTTCAATCACACCGGTCCAGCCGTTACCCTCATTCAGCGCAACGCCCCCGACTGTCACACTGTCCGGGCGGACTCCCTCCGTATTGTTGCTGTCGTTCCAGATTACGGTCACGATCTTCGTGTTCCCGTCTGAAAGCGCAGGGACAGTCATGCATCCTAACACAAGTGCGAGAACGCAAACTACGGATAGGATTCGCTGAAGCCGTTCTTTCATAAGTGATTCTCCCCTCTGGTTCTACCTTCGGTTTCCACTCTGATAATTATGTATACTGTAACAATCACCCGCACTATTTGGAAAACTTTTCCTGTACGGGCATACTTTCACATCAATGATTATAGGTATACAGGACGTAAAAATCAAGTCTGAAACTGCCGTTTTAGCAAAGAATGGGAAAGAATTGACCGGAAGCACACTGTTTGACGCGCTCCGGTCACAATTGTTTTTATATTGTTTTTCGCAGAGTCATCTGTCGGTAACGATTCCAGTAAAATCAACGCTTCCGGGGTTTTGCAAGTTTTGTCCGCCCGGTTATTGCAAATCGTCTTCCAGGTAACGGCGCGTCTCCTTTTCCCAGGTTCTGGCTGAGATAATATACCGCGGCCGGTGCTTTGTCTCCAGGTAGGTTTTGCCGATATACTGTCCCAGAATTCCCAGGCTGATCAGCTGAATACCGCCCAGCAGGCAGATAATGCAGACCGTGGACGCCCAGCCTGCCACAGTATTGCCGAGAAACGCCTCCACTATGGCCCAGATCATCAGGATCAGGCCCACTATGCTGAATCCGACACCGAAGGTCGTAATCAGCGTAATCGGTTTTACCGACAGGCTTGTAATCCCGTTGAAAGCCAGCGCCAGCATCTTTCTGAGCGGATAATGGCTTTTCCCGGCCAGGCGTTCCGCACGGTCATAGGAAACCGTGGCGCTTTGGAAGCCCACCAGGGGAACCATGCCCCGCAGGAAGATATTCACTTCCTCAAATTCAGCAAAATGCTCCAGCACCCGTGCGGAGATGAGCCGGTAATCCGCATGGTTGAACACCACCTCGGCCCCCAGGACTTTCATCAGTTTATAAAAGGATTCCGCCGTGAAGCGCTTGAAGAAAGAATCTTTATCACGCCGGGCCCGTACGCCGTACACGATTTCCGCGCCGTTCAGATACTCGTCCACCATGCGGTCCATGGCGTTGATATCGTCCTGTCCGTCGCAGTCAATGGAAATGGTGATGTCGCAGCGGCCTTTGGCTTCCATCAGTCCGGCCAGTACCGCGTTCTGATGCCCCCGGTTCCTGCTCTGGCAGATTCCGATATAGTGTTCATCCTGTTCTGCCAGTTCCCGGATAATTTCCCAGGTCCTGTCCCCGGATCCGTCGTTGACAAACAGAATCCGGCTGTTGGAGCTGATCTTCCCTCCGGCTGCCAGGTCGTTCAGTTTTTTCAGGAACATGGGCGCCGTCAGGGGCAGGACCTGCTCCTCATTGTAACAGGGAATCACGATCCACAGGATGGGTCTTGCGCTCATCGCTTTTTCTCCTTCTGCCTGTCATACGGTTTCACTTATAGGTCCGTATGTTCAGTTCTTCTTCAGGTTTTCAAACAGTTCATACTTACCGAGCATGACCATAATTACATTGGCTTCAATGGGTGTATCGATATCCGGCGGAATCACAATTTCATCCGCCTTCCGCACAGCAATGACATTGATTCCGTACCGGGTCCGCATTTCCAGTTCCCGGATGGACTTGCCGATCCACTCCGGCACCGGTTCCATTTCCACAACCCCGAATTCCTGGGAAAGCTCAATATACTCCATGATCCCGGCATGGGTCATGCCCAAGGCCAGTTTATCCGCCACTTCCCTTTCCGGAATGATCACCCGGTCTGCACCCAGCTTCTCCAGGATATCCTTATAGGTATCGTCATGGGCCTTGCACATAATGAAAGGCACATTCAGGTTCTTCAGGTTCATGGTAATCAGCGCGGATGCGGCCAGATCGGAGCCCACTGCCACAATCGCCCGCTCAAAATTCTCCACGCCCAGCTTTTTCAGCACATCAGGATCCCGGGCGTCCGCGGCCACAGCCCGGGTCACCCGGTCCGCAATCTTGTCCACCAGCTGTTCATCCATATCAATGGCCATCACTTCTTCGCCGAAGGAGTAGAGGCGGGTTGCCAGTTCGCCGCCGAAGCGGCCCAGGCCGATGACAACATAGGATTTCATAAGGTACAACCTCCCCTTATCCGATCAGCAGATCGGTATTCGCGTATCTGTATTTCTCCCCGGACGGCTTCTTTTTCAGGAAGCCGAAGCTGATCGTCAGCAGCCCGACCCTGCCGAAATACATAAATACCATAATCATGAATTTGGAAACCGTACTCAGCCTTGTGGTGGCTCCTGCCGTCAGTCCTACCGTTCCTATGGCGGAGACAGTCTCAAACAGCCCGTCCGTGAAGCCCACCGGAGAGGTGGCGCAGATGACGGCGGCGCCGGAGAAGGACAGCAGCACCATCAGCATAAAGATCGTAATGGCATTGAGCACGTGATCATCTGAAATAGTACGGCTGAACACACTCACCGTCCGCCTGCCGCGCATCCTGTTCCACAGGAACATGATCAGCACCACAAAGGTTACGGTCTTCAGGCCGCCGGCTGTGGAACCAGAGGATCCGCCGATCAGCATCATCGAAATGGAAACTGCTTTGCCGGCCGGCGTCAGGAGTCCCTGGTCCACCCCGGCAAATCCCGCTGTACGCAGTGTCATGGACTGGAAAAATGCCGCCAGCAGTTTCTGCGGCGTATTCATCGCGCCCAGCGTGGACGGATTCTTCCACTCCAGCAGGCAGAACAGGACCGTCCCGCCCAGCAGCAGCACCGAAGTGGTAATGATCACGAGCTTTGTATATACACTCCACCGTTTCGGGCGTCTTTCCCGCAGCAGTTCATCCCATACCAGGAAACCGAGGCCGCCGAGAATGACCAGCGCGCTCAGCGTCAGACAGATCACCGGATCCTTCTGGTAAACAATGAGGCTCGCTCCCGGTTCCTTGAATCCGAGAATGTCAAAACCCGCGTTGCAGAATGCGGAAACCGCATGAAACACGCCCAGCTTCAAAGCCTGTGAAAAGGGATATTCCGTCAGGAAGCGAATCGTCAGGATGGCGGCGCCGATCCCTTCAATTGCAAAGGCACGGATCAGCAGCCGCTTCTGATGCTCCAGCACATCATTCATATTGGATCCGATGGCTTCCGCCATCACCAGCTGCTGCTGGATGGAGATCTTCCGCCGCAGGCTGAAATAAGCCAGGGAGGCCGCAGACATAAAGCCCAGTCCGCCGACTTCAATCATCAGCAGGATAACCGTCTGCCCGAAATTGCTCCACTGGCTCCAGGTATCCGCCAGCACAAGTCCTGTTACACAGGTGGCGGAGGTGGCAGTGAAAAGGGCCTTCACCGGGTCCGCGCTCCGGCCGTTGCGGGAAGCGAAAGGCAGGGACAAAAGAGCCGCGCCAATCACAATGATCCCCAGGAATGTGAGGGCCATTACACGGCTGATACTGATGGCTTGACGCTTTTTCTTCTTCCTTTGGGCCGGTGTCGGGGTTGTCATCTGCTTCACTTCTTTCGGCAATGAGTATACACCATTATTGAGGACCGGATCAATATTGCGGGACATACGTCTCTTCGTCCGCCCCCTCCGGTTCAATCCGTTCCACCCGGGCAATCTTTCCTTCCCGCAGGGTCAGCCTGGCCATGGTAACATATCCCCCGAAGCGTGCCCTCCCGCAGCTTCCGGGATTCAGCCACAGCCTTCCGTCAATCCATTCCTCGCTGTACCGGTGGGAATGCCCGTATATGACCGCATCCACTCCTGCCAGGTCCCGGGGAACATCCCTGCGGTCATGAACCATACAGAAGGTAACCCCGCCGATCTGAAAGTGCAGGATTCCTGCCAGGTCCTTTACGCCCGGCGACCAGAGATCGTTATTGCCGCGGACCGCGTAAAGGTTCCCGTAAACTGCCAGTTCGTCCAGATCAGTTTCCCGGATGATGTCCCCGGCATGAAGGATACATGAGCATCCCGCCAGTTCCTTCACCACACTCCGGCGCAGCCACCCGTGGGTGTCAGAAATGACAGCGATCCTGGTCTCATCCGCGTTCACGTGTTTCCTCCGTATTTGAATGAAGGGCTGCCATCTGGCAGCCCTGAAGAATTATATGATTGCTACCGGTCTTACTCTTCTTCCGGTTCGTCCTCGGAATCTTCCTCCTCCGGCAGTTCCGGGAAAAGTTCCTTGCCGCACTGAGGGCAGAGAGCGTCTTCGTCAAAATCCACCTCATCCGGGTCGATCTCGACAGTGGCGCCGCAATGAGGGCATTCATACTCGATCTGTCCTTCAAAAGCGTGATCTTCGTCATCTTCTGCCAGTTCTTCGTCTTCATCGTCATAAAGATCGGCTTCCAGATCCGCCAGATCTTCATCGATGCTCTCGACATAGTCGCTGAGTTCTCCATGGGATTCCGCCAGCGCCTCAAAGGACTCCCCGACCTCTCCCAGCACTTCCAGAATGCCGAGAATCAGCTTGTGGGAATCCTTGTCCGGGTTCAGCTTCATACCTTCCGCCAGACCCTGAAGATAACTGATCCTGTCCGTCAGTCTGCTCATATGCTTACCTCTCCTGTTATCAGGCTCTCTTCAGATACTCACCGCTGCGGGTATCGATCTGAATCTTGTCACCGGTGTTGATGAACAGCGGCACCTGCAGGCTGAAGCCGGTTTCCAGGGTGGCGGGCTTGTAAGTGTTGGAGGCAGTGTCGCCGGCGAAGCCGGGTTCGGTATCCGTCACTTCCAGAACCACAAAGTTCGGAGCTTCCACGGAGAAAGCGCTTCCCTTGAAGAAACGGACGGTCACATTGGTGCCTTCCTTCACGAAGGGGATCGCGTCTTCCACCTGGTCTTTGCTCAGGGGCAGCTGCTCATAGGTTTCAACGTCCATGAAGTAATACAGGTCTCCGTCGTTGTAGACGTACTGCATTTCCTTGGTCTCGATGATGGCCTTGGGCATCTTGTCTGTCGGGTTGAAGCTGCGCTCCACCACTGCGCCGGTCATCACGTTCTTGATCTTGGTACGGACAAAGGCCGCGCCTTTGCCGGGCTTCACGTGCTGGAAGTCAACGATGTTCCATACGCCACCGTCCCACTCAATCGTAATGCCCTTTTTGAAATCGCCAGCGGTAATCATTTTGTCATTCCTCCGTTCGTTCTTTCTGGGGTCATATATATTACAGGATGATAAGCTGCTTATCCGCTGTTGTCAGCGGTGTACAGCCGTTTTCCCTGACCAGACAGGTGTTCTCGATCCTGACGCCGCCCACGCCGGGCAGGTAGATGCCGGGTTCCACAGTAATTACAATCCCGGCCTTCAGGATATCATTGCAGGTCTGGCTCAGTCTGGGATCCTCATGGATATCAATACCCACGGAATGTCCCAGCCCGTGGCCGAAACGTCCTGCATAGCCCCGGGCATCAATGTAATCCCGGGCCAGCTTGTCGATCTCCGCGCAGTTCTTGCCGGCCATCAGGGCGTCCTCGCACATGGACTGCGCTCTCAGTACCGTCTCATAGACCTTGCGCATTTCCTCCGAAGGCTGTCCCAGCGCCACCGTGCGGGTCATGTCACTGCAGTAGCCCCCCACCTTCGCCCCGAAATCCATGGTGATCATATCACCGTTTTTCAGGACCCGGCTGCCCGGGATTGCATGGCAGAGACTGCCGTTTTCGCCGGAGGCGATGATGGTATCAAAGGCAAATTCATCCGCGCCCAGCCGGAGCATGGTGAAATCCAGTTCGATCTGCAGTTCCTTTTCAGTCATACCGGGCCGGATTTTCGGCAGGATCGCGCTGAACGCTTCTGAAGTGATGTCGCAGGCTTTTCGGATGGCCACAATTTCCGCCGGGGTCTTGACCTGCCGTAGCTGTTGCGGCGCTTTGTTCAGCGGTACATAGGAGATTTCCTCCCCCACCGTGCCGCGCATTGCCTCAAATGCGTCTACGGAAAGATAATTGGTTTCTGCCCGCAGTTCGGTAATCTGCTCGGCCTTGATCAGTTCCGCCAGAATCTGATTGTGGTTCCGGCCTTTTCCGGTCATTTCCACACGGAAGCCGGGGGCCTGGCGCTCTGCCTGCTCCGTATAGCGGAAATCCGTAATAATCACACGGCTTTCCTGGGATATATATACCAGTCCTTCACCGGTATATCCCTCGGTCAGGTAGAACATATTGGACGGATCATGTACTGCCACAGCCGCTTTCGGCCCGAGGCGAAGGTAACTGATCAGTCTCTCTGATGCATTCAGGAAAATCACGCCTTTCCGGATGGCGCCTGCGTACGGGCACATCCACAGGACATTTTATCATATAGATTGCTGTTTGAAAAGAAAAAATTCTCCGAAACAATATCCCTCCATACATATAATCAAAAAGAACTCATGCAGCATTGCATGAGTTCTTTCCGCAATTATTCATTCTTCATTTTTCATTCTTCATTGATCAAAGTTCAAACGCTTTAAGCACCGCTTCTCCCATGGCATCGCGTTCACACACAGCCGTATGCCTGACCGGCAGATCCCGCAGTGCACGTACCTGTGCGGGCATGGGCACTCCGGTCAGCTTCTCCAGCTCTTCGCTGCAGGCGAAAGCATCCTTTCCTTCAGCAGCCGCATCGCCGGCAATACCCCGCAGTACATCCGCCGCAAACTTGTACGGGCTGGCTGTGGACAGCAGCACCGTCGGTGTCGCGTCATTCGTGCGAAGCCGGTACTGGCGCAGCACGTGCGCGCCAACCGCTGTATGGGGATCCATCAGATAATGATCTTCCTGATACCTTCTCCGGATCTCTGCCAGCGTATCCTTGTTGTCTGTGCAGTCTGCCCAGAACACATCAGCCAGCCAGTCTCTGCGCTGTTCGCCCACAGAATAGCTGCCGCATTCCTTCAGCTGCTCCATCCAGGTACGGACCAGTTCTCCGTCCCGGTCCGTTGCTTCATACAGCAGCCGTTCCAGGTTGGATGAGACCAGAATGTCCATGCTGGGACTGATAGTCTTGAAGAAAGTCCGGTGGGTGGAATAAATGCCGTTGCCGAAGAAATCCGTCAGAACGTTATTCCGGTTGCTGGCGCAGATCAGTTTGTTGATCGGCAGGCCCATATTCCGCGCGTAATAGCCTGCCAGGATATCGCCGAAGTTGCCTGTCGGCACACAGAAATTAACCATATCGCCGGGAGCGATGGCATGGCTGTTGACCAGATCCGCGTAAGCAGAGAAGTAATAGACAATCTGCGGTACCAGCCGGCCGAAGTTAATGGAGTTCGCCGAAGAAAGGACCTTTCCCCGGTCCGCCATCTGTTTGATAAACTCCTGCGAAGAGAACAGTTCCTTCACACCGGTCTGGGCATCGTCAAAATTACCTTTGACGGCAATGACATGTGTATTGTTTCCGCCGGTGGTTACCATCTGTAGCTTCTGTACATCGCTGACTCCTTCCATGGGATAGAAGACGGTACAGCTTGTTCCCGGCACGTCGCGGAAGCCTTCCAGTGCCGCTTTGCCGGTATCTCCGCTGGTGGCCACCAGAATACTGACCTCCCGCTTTTCACCGTTTTTCAGGGCGGAAAGCCTGGTCAGATGGGGCAGCAGCTGCAGCGCCATGTCCTTGAACGCCAGCGTCGGTCCGTGGAACAGTTCCAGCACCCAGGTGGCATCGTCAATCTGCTCTACCGGAGCAATCCGGGGTGTATCAAAGCGTTCAGGCGAATAGGCCGCCGCAACAGCTTTCTCGATCTCCGGAATGCTGAAGTCTTCCAGATAGCGCTTCAGGATAGCCACCGCCCGCCCGGCGTAATCCATTTCACAGAAGGATGAAATCCTCTGCATGGATACGGTGGGGAACATAGCGGGAACGTACAGGCCGCCGTCCGGCGCAAGGCCTCGCAGGATTGCCTGGCTGGCTGTGACGCAGCTTTCGCCGCGGGTGGAAAAAAATGACACGAATGGATCACCCTCCGGTTTCAGGATAGTCTTCCGTCTGGAAAGAAAGAGGCGCCGGGGTTCATCCGCCGCCTCTGTTGTCTGTTTCCGCAGTTCAGATCAGATACTGCTTGTAGAATACCGGGATCTCTTCCGGATCGGCGCTCAGGCTCAGCACGAAATCCACATCGTGCTTGGCGCCCAGTTCCGTCAGGATCTTGACAACCGGTTCCGTTTCCGCCAGATCCGCGTGGCACAGTTTCAGGAACGCGTCAATGAAAATCGTGCCGACGTCGAAATTGGAGGAAAGGATTCCGCACAGGAAACCGATAAACATATCGGTACTGTTGATATGATAATCTTCGGCGTTGATAAAACGGACCTTGTGGTCCACGTCGAACATATAGCGGTTATCGTCATCCAGGAAGATCACGTCATGCACCGCATCGCGGGCAGTGGCGTTGGTCAGGTCAATCAGCCGCTTCGTTTTACCGGAGCCCTTTTTGCCTGCAATTACCTGTATCATGGGAATCAGCCTCCTTTTTTATGGGGTTTTCTCTGGAACTGATTATACGCTACTTTTCACTTTCGCGCAACGTGTTTTTCCGGACGATATCCCGGTAGGTCACTCCCTGCTCCCGTATACGTCCTTTTTTTCCGCCTGCGCGGCATATGGCTCCGTAATCACAGTATCTGCAGACAGATCCTGTGCTGTCCTCTCCGGGGGAGGCCTCAATTTCACCGTCCCGCATCCTGCTGCACAGTTCTCCGGCTTTCTCTACAGCAGCTTCCATCAGGCCCCGGAGGGTTTCCTCCTCCATTGCCCACGATGCGCTCTTGCTGACCGTTCCGTCCTTATTGAAGATTTTATCCACGGAGTACGGGGAAACATCCCGGTCCATAGCCCTGATCACGTCCTCCCGGGCTGTTACCAGTCCCTTCATGCGCGATGTCTTCAGGCGGTCTTCCTCAATCCTGTCAGGTTTGTCCTCCTCCGTGCTCACTTCCTTGTCTTCCACAGGGAAATACATGGCGCCCGCCAGCCGGGCGTTGGGAATACTGTCAGCCGCGGCTTTCAGGTAAATCATCAGCTGCAGCTGTTCGCCGCTGGCCATTCTGGCAGGATCCGGCTTTTTCTCCCGGCTTTTGTTATCCACGATCCGCAGCCATACGCCTTCACCGTTCTCCCAGGTGTCGATACGGTCAATCTTGCCCCGGATAGCGGCATGGCTGCCGTCTGCCAGCGTCATCATAATGGGGGGAAGGCCTTCCTGCTCACCGAAGCACTGCTCCGTCGCGATGGTCCGGAAATCGCTGTTGGCAGCAAACCGGGTCAGTACCTGTGCCGCCCGGCGCACCCGCCGCACATATTCATTCCCTGTCCATTCGCCCAGTGCGTCCTCCCGCAGCGGACTGTCCTTCCACTCTTCCGTCAGTTCTGCCAGAATCGTATCCATCACCCGGTCCGCCTGTTCCGGGCTCAGATTCGGCCATGCGGGTTCCGCCCCGGCCTGTTTCATATACCGGTCGAGGGCCTCGTGGAAAAAAGTACCGGCATCGTTGCTTTCGAAGGTAAATTCTTCCTGCTGCACCGGTCTCAGGCCGTAATCAATGAAATGCCGGTACGGGCAGGAAGCAAATTGCTCCAGTCGGCTGACAGAAAGCCTGTCTGTCATGAAAAGCTGTCTTGCGGTTTCCTGCCGGAGGTTCTTCTGTTCCTTTGCCGGCATCTGTTCCGCCAGCACCCGTCTTGCGGCATCTCCGTAGTTTTCGCTGTGCAGCAGCCGGATCAGGGCTGTCTCCCATTCCGGATCTGCTTTGCCGGCATTATCTTCCTGCATCCTGTTCATCCAGGGGCCCAGTCCGTCCAGGGCCGCCTGCGGCGTCACCGGTTCTGTGCCCGTATCCGTCTCTTCAATGCCGCCCTGCTCCTTCAATTCCGGGAATATCCCTTTCAGCTGCGCAATCAGTCCGTCCGGCTGCAGTGCGCCGCCTTCCTCCGCCCGCAGGCTCCAGCTGATCATCAGCTTCCTTCCGGGCAGGGTCATGGTCCTGTAAAAATCGTATTTCCGGATCAGGCCGCCTGTTTCCCGGTTGATCCCGATGGTTTTTCCCGTAGCCTCTTCCAGCTTCCTGCGTTCCGGATCTGTCAGCCATCCGCTCTCCGGCGCTGTCAGGATTCCGTCCTGAACCCGGGGCAGAATCAGCGCCTCTATTTCCCCTGCCAGCAGATGTCCGACTTCGCCGATGATTACACCGTCCTCCTGTTCCGGCACAGAAGCCAGGGAGGAAGCTGTCAGTGCGCTTTCCAGCATATGTGCCAGATCCCGTATGGCAGCCCGGCGTTTGCCCAGCAACGTCCAGAGCTGTTCAAGCAGTTCCGTCACAAGTTTCCGGATCTGCCGGTTGACAATCGCCTCCCGGTACATCTCCTGCTGCATCAGGGTTTCTTCTTCCTCCTGCAGCCGTTTCCACACGTCCTCTTCTTCCAGGAATCCCGCCACCGCCTCCACAGAAGCGGCGGCGTCAGGCGCTTCCTTCAGGGCCTTCCGCAGGTTTTCCACCGGGGTAAGCAGCCGCTGGCGCAGCATCTCCGCTTCCGCAGCGTCTGTTCCGGCGGTAAACGGCTGTTGCCAGCGTTTGCCGTCAATTCCGTGTGCCCGGGCATATTCCTCCAGCCGAAGGCCTTCAGCTTCTGTCAGGACGCAGAATCCGCTTCGGGCAATGTCGGTCACCCGCGGCGTCCTGTATCCGTCGCTCAGGCAGGATAACGCGCTGAGCAGCAGGCGGCATACCGGATGATCCGCTGCCCGTTCCTTCTGCTGCCAGACACAGGGAATACCGTTCACCTTCAACCCCGCCTGCAGCATACCGTCCGGCATTGCCCCTGCCGGCACTGCCACCGCCATCTCGCCCCAGGCAATCCCTTCCCCGTGCCATTTCCGCAGGGTGGAGGCAATTTTAACCGTTTCATCCCAGGGTGTGCTCCCGGCATACAATACCAGCGTATCCCCGGTATCTCCCGGCCAGGGTTCCGGATTCACGGCAAACAGATTCCTGTCCAGCCATTTCAGCACTTCCGCACAGTTTATCCGTTCTCCCTTCGGCAGGATCTCCTCCAGGCTGCAGCCGTTTTCCTGCAGCACTGTCTCCAGTCGGCGCACACTGTCCCGCTGTGAAATGAATATCCTGCCGTCCGGAGCTTTCGCGGAATCCATAATCAGGAATACAGACGCGCTGTTAACCCTGCCGCACATCCGTACCAGCAGTTCCCGCAAATCAGGGCGGACAGTGTCAAATCCGTAAACCGCCAGATCAGCTCCGTCCCATAGGCCGCTTCGTTCCAGGCGGTTCACGGTGTCTGTCCATACTGTTTTCTCGTCATCAAACTGTTCTGTGATCAGTTCCCGGTATCCGTTCCAGATAATCCGCAGATCCCCGAGCTTGGCCCGCTCCGCGCCGGTGGAGGCGCCGGCTGCATATTCTTCCAGCTCTTCCGGCGTAATTTCGCTGTCCCGCAGCTCATCCAGCGCTTCGCCCACACGCTTCACAGCGCCGGGCAGATCTGTCATATTCCGGTAAAAATGCAGTTCCTCCGCCTTTTCGGTCATTACACGGTGGACCGCCATGGCGCGTCCCAGTTCATTCAGGGAGTTTTTTACCCCGGTGCCTGTCTGCTCCCTCACCTGCCGTTTCAGTTTCCGGGGGCTGATCACCTGGATCTCCAGCAGTCCCGGCAGGTTCAGTCCGGTGATCAGATCGCGTTCCGCCTGCAGGGTATACTGTTCCGGCACATAAAGAATCAGCCGGCGGCCGGCTTTCCTGCTTTCCTCTGCGGCACGGAGCACCTGCGGCCACACCTTTCCGCTTCGGTCTCCGATGATCTTCACACTGTTCATGCTGATCCCTCCGATTGTCTCCCTTTGGTTGATTATACCCTCCGCCGTACCGGAGTACAAGCTCTTGCCAGAGCCAGCCGGATATGATACATTTGTCATATCATCAGAACCCGGAAGGGGTATTGTTATGCCGCACTTTTTCAACTCTTTTCTCAGGAAAAAACCTGCCGCCGCCGAACGCTTTTTTTCCTATGTCCAGATCCTCATCGGGGCATTGGTGGCCGGCGCCGCTTATCCCCTTTTTATGACGCCGAACAGGATCGCGCCCGGCGGCATGACCGGTATCGCCACGATCCTGAATCACCTGTTTCACTGGCCGGTCGGCACTGTCTCCCTGGTCCTGAATCTTCCTCTCTTCATGATCAGTTATCGGGCCATGGGGCGAATCTTTGCCTTCCGGAGCCTGGTAGCCACCTTTCTGTTTTCCCTGTTCATTGATATTCTGCCCCTGCAGCCCATGACAAGCGATCCCCTGCTGGGCGCTCTGTACGGCGGTGTCATGCTGGGTGCCGGCCTGGGCCTGATTATGCGGGGCGGAGCCACCACCGGCGGGTCTGACATGATTGCCCGGATGGTACACAAGCGTTTTCAGTTTATCTCCGTCGGTTCCTTCCTTTTTGCCATTGACTGCGCTGTGGTGTTCTCCGCAGGTTTCCTCATCGGCACCAATGAAGCCCTGTACGCACTGATCAACATCTTCCTTTCCGCAAAAGTAATGGATGTTGTGATCATCGGTTTTTCTTCCAACAAAGCCTGTTTTGTGATGTCTTCCCGCTGGAAGGAAATATCCGACCGGATCCTGCAGGATATGAACCGGGGTGTGACCCTGCTCACCGCCCGCGGAGCCTATACCGGCACAGAACGTCCCACCCTGCTCTGCGTCATCAGCCGCAGTGAGATCATGGCATTCAAACGCATTCTGCGCGAAGAGGACGAAAACGCTTTCGTCATTATTGTGGAAGCCCATGAAGCCATCGGTGACGGTTTCTCGGGAATGGATAAATAACCTGCTGATAAGGAGGATCCCCGTGCCCTGAGGCACGGGGATCTTTGTTTTTATCCGGATTATTCAGCTTTTTCAGCCTCGCCGCCCAGGTTCAGGATCGGCATGGTGGTCGAACCCTGTCCGGGCATATAGGTGGGAAGCTTGCCGTCCCAGGCTTTCACTTCGTTGAAGCGGATCAGGTTCTCCGTCAGGGATTCTGCGATCTTCTTGTTCGCTTCGGCTTCCGCTTCACTGCGTACCTGCAGGGCGTAGGCGTCCGCATCCGCATTGATTTTCGCCACATTGGCTTCAGCTTCTGCGTTGATGCGTTTCCGTTCCGCCTGCTGCTGGGTTTCCATGGTCATCTGGCCCTGTTCGATCTCCGCCTGCAGTTTCTTCTGCGCGGCAACCTGTTTGGCTTCCACAGCATCCGTGAAAGCGTCGGTAAAGTCCAGGTTCTCAATACTCACACTGATCACATTGATACCGTACCCGGCCAGCTCCTGGTCCAGTCCTTCGCGGATTGCTTCACTCAGGTTCTGCCGGTTCGCCACCAGGTTCTCAGCGGTGTACTTGCTGAAAACGCCCTTAGTAATCTCCAGCATCCGGGGATATACCAGCTTGTTGAAGTAGTCAGTACCGACTTCCTTGAAGAGGTTCATGGCCGTCTTCTTGTTGATGGCGTAGTTGATGGAACCGTCAATATCCACCTGCTGGATGTCGCTGGAGAACGCCTCTGTTTTGAAGCTGCTCTTCTGTTCCCTGTTATCCATGGGGATGATACTCTGGAAGGGACTCTTGAAGTGCAGTCCAGCCTCCAGCGTCACATCCTCCACCTTGCCGAAAGTGGTTACAATTCCCGTATACCCGGTCTGCACTGTAGCTGTGCAGGTTGTCGCCACCAGCACCACCAGTATAATGGCGGCAATCAGAATAATCAGTCCCTTTTTCATAGTTCTTCTTTCCTTTCCTGCCCCATGGGGCTTACTGCCGGTCCTCTTTACCGGCTGAAAAGAGAATAGCAGAATGAGAGCTCCCGGTAAATATCGTTTTCCGAAATTTACAGGAAGCTATTTCTCTTATCAACAGGAGATAACACTCTTAATTCTTCATTTTTCATTCTTCATTAAAGAACATCCTTCGGAATGATTCCGAAGGATGTTCTTATCATCTTTCTGTCCCCAGAAAGAACAGGGCCAGCGTTCCGGGACCCGCATGGGCCCCGATGACCGATCCGATGCTGGTGATCAGCGTAACTTCTTTGCCGTATTCGTTCTTCAGGATGTCCTTCAGCGTCTCCGCGTCTTCCGCACAGTCTGCGTTGGAAATGAAAATCGGAGAGTCCGGCAGGATTGTCGCGCCCAGCTTTTCTGCCATCGTCTTGATGGATTTTTTCCGTCCGTGCACCTGGGTCATCTTGATCAGATGTCCTTCGTTATCCACATGCAGTACAGGCTTCACATTCAGGGCCGTGCCCAGCAGTGCTGTGGCTGCGCTGACCCTTCCGCCGCGCTTCAGGTATACCAGGTCTTCCACCGTGAACCAGTGGCATACATGGAGGATTTCCTTTTCAAGTGCAGCGGCATTTTCTTCCAGCGTCATGCCTGCGTCCCGGTTCTTCACTGCAAGATACACAAACAGGCCTTCGCCGGCAGAAGCGGAAAGTGAGTCAATCGCTTTGATTTTCCGATTAGGATACTTCTTTGCCAGCCTGTCCGCAACCTTCTTTGCATTGTCAGAAGTGACGCTCAGTCCGCCGGACAGTCCCATGTACAGAATATCCTGTCCCGCTTCAAGATATGAAGTGAAAGTGTTTTCAAACGCATCCTCATTGACACAGGAAGTCTTGGCCACCCGTCCCGCACGCATGGATTTATAGAACTCGCCGATAGGTTCGTCATGGTCTTTCTGTTCCCTGCCTGTATCTGTAAACAGGAACGCCAGCGGGAGCATTTTAACATTCCATTCCGCCAGTTTATCCGGATGAATATCGCAAGCGGAATCTGTGATCAGCACATAATTATCAGCCATTTTTTTCCTCCTGCCATTCACTGTGCCAGGGTATCCCTGCAACAGTCAAAATATATCATCCGTGCCATTTTATGTCAATAAAGCCCTTGTAAAAACATCAACAGTACAAAAGTGTCTGTTGACAATTCTCCCTTTCCGGGCATATATTCATTCTGATGGTAACAGAACATTTTTGTGAAAGGGTTTTCAGCGATGAAATCATTTGCAGCCATCTTCTTCTTTAGCAGGTCAGCGATGGATTAATCAGACGCACAAAGCGTTTTGAATCCACCGCCTTTTGAGTTGAGAAAAGGCGGTGGTTTTTTTTGACTGGTCTGTCAGTGCTTCAGCGCTGGTAACTCCGCCGCTGACCGAAATCAGAAGTCCTCAACCGAATCCAATGAAATGACAGGAGTAAATGATCGTATGAAGAAGTATTATCAGCCGGAGATTGAAACCGCTCCAAGAGAGAAAATCCTGGAAATTCAGAATGAAAAAATAGTGAAGCAGGTTCGCCACGTATGGGAGAACGTTCCCTATTACCGTCACCTGATGGAAAAGAAAGGTGTTGCGCCGGAAGATATCCGCAGTGTGGATGATATCCATAAACTGCCCTTCCTCAGCAAGGCAGACCTGCGGGATGCCTATCCCTACGGCCTGCTGGGAACGGACCTGAAAGACTGTGTCCGGATCCACTCCACCTCCGGCACCACCGGCAAGCGTGTGGTCGCCTTTTACACCCAGCACGATATTGACCTCTGGGAGGACTGCTGTGCCCGGGCAATTGTTGCCGCCGGCGGTACGGAAGAGGATGTTGTCCAGGTGTGCTACGGCTATGGCCTGTTCACCGGCGGTTCCGGCCTTCACGGCGGTTCCCACAAGGTGGGCTGTCTGACCCTCCCCATGTCTTCCGGCAACACCGAGCGCCAGATTCAGTTCATGATGGACCTCGAATCCACGATTCTCTGCTGCACCCCCTCCTACGCCGCCTATATCGGCGAAGCGCTGAAGGAGCAGGGCTTCAATCCGGAAGATAACAAACTGAAGGCCGGTATCTTCGGTGCCGAGCCCTGGACCGAGGAAATGCGCCGGGAAATAGAAAAAAGCCTGGGCATCAAAGCCTATGATATTTACGGTCTCACAGAGACCAGCGGCCCCGGGGTGGCTTTTGAGTGCGAGGAGCAGAAAGGCATGCACATCAACGAGGACCATTTCTATGTGGAAATCATTGATCCGGATACAGGCGAAGTCCTGCCGGAAGGCTCCGTGGGCGAGCTGGTTTTCACTTCCCTGGACAAGGAAGCCTTCCCGCTGCTGCGCTACCGTACCCGCGACCTCTGCGTGCTGAACCGCACCCCCTGTTCCTGCGGTCGCACCCACGTACGGATGGCCAAACCCATGGGCCGCAGCGATGACATGCTGATCATCCGCGGCGTCAATGTCTTCCCCAGCCAGATTGAGACCGTCCTGCTCAATGAAGGGTATACGCCCAACTACCAGATTGTGCTCGACCGGGAACGGAACACCGACACCTTCGATGTCTATGTGGAAGTCGCTCCGGATCAGTTCTCCGACCTGATGGGCCAGATCCAGAAGATGGAAAAGAGCCTCGAATCCGCCATGCGGACCATGCTTGGTATCGGACCGAAGATTCATCTGGTGCCGCCCAAAACCATCACCCGCAGCGAGGGCAAAGCCGTCCGCGTTATCGACAAACGCAAGCTCCACTGATATAATACATTACAGAACATATTGCAATCAGTCCGACAGAACAATTCATTGATATTCCGGCGCAACCATATCCAATTATGAATTATGAATTGTGAATTATGAATTGGAGGTAAATATGGCCATTACGCAATTGTCCGTCTTTTTGATGAACCAGCCCGGCGCCCTGGTGGATGCCGTCCGTGAAATCTCCGGTTCCGGCGCCAACATCCGGGCCATGAGTATTGCGGAAGCCAATGATTTCGGTATTCTCCGCATCATCGTTTCAGACACGGATCTGGTCAGCAGCCTGCTCGGAAAAAAGTATCTCATTTCCCGCACGGAAGTGGTGGCAGCCCGCATGGATGACCGTAGCGGCGCCCTCTATCCCCTGCTTGTATCCCTCAGCGAAGCCAATATCAACATTGAATACATGTATGCCTTTACCGGCAATAATCCTGAAGAGGCCTATGTGGTTTTCCGGGTCAACGATGTCAAAACTGCCGAGGAAGTGCTCAATGCCAACGGGGTCATGACGCTTTCAGACGACAACCTGAAATTGTGACCCTTCTTGCCGGTTTCAGGAGCATAAATCGGCATGCAAACGTTTAAATACACGTAAAATATGCATTTTCTGGTATTCTTTCGCATGTTGGCGTCCATTGTTGCCCGATCCCTTTTGTGATATAGTATGCGCGGCGGGATTATCCGCGAAACTAACCAGTATCAGGCGCACAGCGCGAAAGGAAGAGGAAAATGAAGAAGGTTATCTGCAAGATCGAGTACGATACCGATGCTTCCGAACTGATCCAGAAGAAAGTTTTCGGCGTATTCGGCGATCCCAAGGGCTATGAAGAGTCCCTGTACAAGACCGAAGGTGGAAAGTTCTTCCTGTATGGCTACGGCGGGACCGAATCCCCCTATCCGGAAGAAACCATCAAGCGTCTGGCCGCTGACAAAGTCAAGGCCTGGCAGGAGGCTTAAACCTTCAGAAAGCCGTCCTGGCTCATCGAGCCGGGGCGGCTTTTTAATGTATAATTCATAATTTGTCTGAATAAACCGGGAATCACCCCACTGACACATTGCAATCCAACAGAAAAAGAACGGCACAGCCTGAGCTGCACCGTTCCTTAATTATGAATTCTGAATTATGAATTCTGAATTCTCTTACACGATTCCCTGTGCGTTCATCGCATCGACTACCTTCTCGAAACCAGCGATGTTCGCGCCGACCACGTAGTTGCCTTCGAAGCCGTACTTCTTGGCAGCGTTGTCGATGTTGTGGAAGATGTTCGCCATGATGCCCTGCAGCTTCTGGTCAACTTCTTCGAAGGACCAGCTCAGGCGCTCGCTGTTCTGGGACATTTCCAGGGCGGAGGTGGCCACGCCGCCGGCGTTGGCAGCCTTGCCGGGCAGGAAAACCACGCCGTTGGCCTGCAGGTAATCGGTTGCTTCCTGGGTGGTGGGCATGTTGGCGCCTTCGGCCACAACCTTGATGCCGTTGGCAACCAGGGCCTTGGCATCGTCCAGGTTCAGTTCGTTCTGGGTTGCGCAGGGCAGGGCGATGTCAGCCTTCACGGTCCACACGCCGCGGCCTTCATGGTATTCGGCGTTGGGACGATAGTTCTTGTACTCGCTCAGGCGGGCACGCTTGACTTCCTTGATCTCCTTCAGGGCAGCCAGGTCGATGCCTTCCGCGTCGTATACCCAGCCGGTGGAGTCAGAGCAGGTCACGGGCTTGCCGCCCAGCTGATAAGCCTTTTCAATGGCGTAGGTCGCCACGTTGCCGGCGCCGGAGACGATCACAGTCTTGCCCTGCAGGCTGTCACCCTTGCTCTTGAGCATTTCCTGGGTGATGTACAGCAGGCCGTAGCCGGTCGCTTCCTTCCGGGCCAGGGATCCGCCGTAGCTCAGTCCCTTGCCGGTCAGCACGCCTTCATATACGCCGCGGATCCGCTTGTACTGTCCGAACATATAGCCGATCTCACGGGCACCGGTGCCGATGTCACCGGCGGGAACATCCGTGTCAGCGCCGATGTATTTGCACAGTTCGGTCATGAAGCTCTGGCAGAAAGCCATCACTTCACGGTCGCTCTTGCCTTTGGGGTCAAAGTCGCTGCCGCCCTTGCCGCCGCCGATGGGCAGTCCGGTCAGGGAGTTCTTGAAGATCTGTTCGAAGCCCAGGAACTTGATGATACCCAGGTTTACGGACGGATGCAGGCGGATGCCTCCCTTGTAGGGGCCGATCGCGCTGCTGTACTGTACACGGTAGCCGGTGTTGACCTGTACCTGGCCCTTATCGTCCACCCACGGCACACGGAACTTGAGCTGCCGTTCCGGATTCACCAGGCGCTCCAGCAGGGCGTCCTTGCGGAACTTCTCTTCATTGGCATCCACCACGGGACGCAGGGAGTTCAGCACTTCCTTGGCGGCCTGATGGAATTCGGGCTCGTTCGGATTCTCCCGGACAACGCGTTCAATGACCTCATCGACGTAAGACATGGATTGTAACCTCCTTTGGTTTTCGCATGTATTAAAGAATAAAACGCCTTTAACACATAACTGTTAAAGACGCCCTTGCCTTTACGGGTGAAAGTTTATGCCCGCCCGGCGCCTTTGTCAATGCGCCTGGCGGGCATTTTCAGTATTAATCCTGTTTTTTTGTATCCAGAGTAATTCGGGTTCCGAATTACTTCCGGCTATCCAGGATTGTCCGGATAAACTCCCTGGCACGGATCTCCGCCGGCTGTTCAAAAAACTGCCTGGACGGTGCGGTTTCCACAACCTTGCCGCCTTCCATGAACATCACCTTGCTGGAAACGTTCCGTGCGAAATCCATCTCATGCGTAACCACCAGCATCGTCATACCGTCCTCTGCCAGCTTCCGCATGACAGCCAGCACCTCGCCGATCAGCTCCGGATCCAGCGCACTGGTGGGCTCGTCAAAATAGATGATTTCCGGACTGGTGGCCATTGCCCGGGCGATGGCCACCCGTTGCTGCTGCCCGCCGGAAAGCTGGTTGGGATAGTTCTTCAGCTTATCCGCCATCCCCACCTTCTCCAGCATGCTGACAGCAATGCCTTCCGCTTCTTTCCTGCCCATCCCCATTCCGGATGTCAGGCCCAGCGTTACATTCTGCAGTACCGTTTTGTTCAGGAAGAGGTTGTAATTCTGGAAGACAAAAGCGGTTTTTCTTCTCAGCCGTGCCACATCCTTTTTCCCAGCTTTATGCAGGTCAAACTTTTCCCCGTCAAACACCAGGCTCCCGCTGTCCGCGGTCTCCAGGTAATTCAGGCAGCGCAGGAACGTGGTCTTTCCCGATCCGCTCGGTCCGAGAATGGCCACCACATCGCCCTTCTCCACGTCCAGGCTGATGCCGTCCAGCACCGTCAGTCCCCCGAAGCTTTTCTTTACATCCTTTATTTCCAGCATCATGCGCGGACACCTCCGTAGCTGCCGAGCTTTTTCTCTCCGCGGTGCTGCAGCCAGGTCAGGATCGTGCAGAAAAACAGGTAGATCAGCGCTGCTTCAATATACAGGGCCAATGGTTCATAGACCCGTCCGTTGATCACCTGTGCCTGGCGGAACAGCTCCGTCACCGTAATGGTTGCCGCCATGGAGGTTTCCTTCAGCATGGCAATCATGGAGTTGGACAGCGCCGGGAACGCAGTCCGCAACGCCTGGGGCAGCACCACGTGCCACATAATCTTCGGCCAGCTCATACCCACGCAGTAGCCGGCTTCCAGCTGCCCTGCGCTCACGCTTTCCAGGGTTCCCCGGATGGTTTCGGCCATGTATGCGGCCTCATTCAGTCCCAGGACGATCACTGCCGACGGGAATGCATCCAGCACAATGCCGATCTTCGGCAGTCCGTAGAAAACAATATAAAGCTGTACCAGCAGCGGTGTACCGCGGGTAATCCAGATGTAGAACCGGCATATCTGGCGGATTCCTTTCACCCTGGCATACTGTACCAGTGCCACGCCCAGCGCCACGATCAGCGCCAATGCGAAAGACAGAATGGTCAGCGGAATAGTCACCTTGATTCCGAATTCCAGCATTTGGGGAAATGAATCCTTCAGAATACCCCATAGTCTCTCAGTCATTGATGTTCACCTGTATCGGCGTATAATTTATTCTTCCTTTGTCAGGTCACGGCCGAAGTATTTGTTGCTCAGCTCAGCCAGTTTGCCGTTCTGCCGGGCCTCCTCCAGGATCCGGTTAATCTCCTCCACCAGGGTTTCTGTCCGTTCGCCTTTCTGCATGGGGATCGCCACCGGTTCGCCGGCAACGCTCAGCACCACCTTGATCTGTGCTTCCGGATGCTCTGCCAGATAGGCGTCCACAGAGTCCTTTGCGTTCAGCGTTGCCTCCACACGGCCCTGCTGCAGCATTTCCATGGTCTCGCCCAGGGTATCCACATAGACTACCTCGGCGCCGGCTGCTTCAGAGCGCATGGCATAGGTGGAGTTCGGGGAATTCGCTGTCTTCTTTCCCTTCAGGTCATCCAGGGTCTTGATATCTTCGTTGTCCGCCCTCACCACCAGCACCATCTCCGTATAGACGTAAGGCGTGCTGAAATTATAGCTTTCCGCCCGTTTTTCCGTATAGCCCACGCCATTGCATGCAATGTCGAAGCGTCCGGAATCCACGCCGGCCAGGATGCCGTCCCACGCGGTTTCCTTATATTCCGGAGTTACGCCCAGGCCTTCTGCGATCAGGGCGCCGACTTCCACGTCAAAGCCGGTCAGTGCGCCGCTTTCATCGTGGTAGGTCCAGGGCTGCCAGGCACCTTCCATGGCAATGACCAGCTTGCCTTCTTTACGGATCTTTTCCAGCACAGTCAGGGCTTCTTCCTCCGCGGGAACTGCTTCTGCCTCGGTAGCAGCCTCTTCCGTCACGGCTTCTGTCCCAGCCGGGATAGTTACCGGTTCGCCGTTGTCCGCCGGTCTGGTCACCAGGATCACAACAGCCGCGATAATTGCCGCCGCCACCACCAGGCACGCGATCATCGTCATGACTTTGTTCTGATTGTTCTTCATTTTCCTTTCCCCCGCTCCATATATTGAATGATATTATTCTTCCATGGAATCCAGCAGCTTGTGCAGCAGCCGGTAGAGTTGATATGCGTCTTCCTGAGGAAGGCTGATGCACTCTCCCACCTTCGCCGGAATATCCTTCACTTCTTCCCGCAGTGCCCGGCCCTTCTCAGTCAGCGCCACATAGACACATCGCTCGTCCACCTTGCACCGGCACCGGGTCAGCCAGCCGCTCTCTTCCATCTTCTTGAGCATCGGTGTGATGGTCCCGCAGTCCAGATACAGCCGGTGGCAAAGGTCGCCGACTTTCTCCTCGCCTTTTTCCCACAGTTCCAGCATGACAAGGTACTGGGTATAGGTCAGTCCCAGCGGCTTGAGCAGCGGGTTATACGCGTTTGTTACCTTTCTTGCACAGGCATACAGCGGGAAACAAAGCTGGCTGTCCAGCTTTAACTGGGGATATATTGTCCCCGTCATCTCCCTGTTCTCTTCGCTCATTGTCCCAACCTCCTGGCAGGCAGCTGTCACAGATGGCTGTCAATCCATGCGGTCAGCTGGGGTTCCGGACGGAAGCCCACGCTCTGATCTGTAAACTCACCGTTCTTCAGAAGCACCAGGCAGGGAACGGAGTTCACCCGGTACTGCATTGCCAGCTCCGGTGATTCATCCACGTCCACACTGAAGAAACTGACTTTCCCGTCGTATTTTTCGGAAATATCCTCCAGTACCGGTGCCAGCATCCGGCAGGGACCGCACCAGGTAGCATTGAAATCCACCACAGCCACAGCCGCATTCATTGCTTCCTCAGCAAATTCATTGGTATTAACCTTCTTAACCATTTTCATTTCCTCCTTCTGTTTTCCGTTTCTTTTCGATATAAGCCGCGGCGCTGATCGCCGCGACATTGCCTTCCCCGGCTGCTTTTACATATTGGTACGGTGTACCGGTCAGGTCGCCGCAGGCAAATACTCCCGGCAGGTTTGTTTCCATCCGGCGGTTCACCTTCACATGGGCGCCTTCTGTTTCCAGTCCCGGCACCAGTTGTGCAGGAGCCACCGCCTCCCGGAGCACGAATACCCCGTCTGCCGGATACTCGCCTTCCGCGGTCTGCACCAGCAGTCCCGTGTCTGCTTTCCGGATCCCCGTGGGTTTTTCCCGGATCACTTCCACCGCAGCCGGCAGATCCGGTTCCTCTTTATACATCGGGAAATAAGTTACCTTGCTGCATACATTGCTCAGGAAAGCGACTTCCGCTTCCTCCCTGGGGCTGTATCCGATCACTGCCGCGGTTCTGCCCCTGTACAGCGGAGCGTCACAGGTGGCGCAGTAGCTCACCCCCCGGCCAAGCAGTTCTTCCTCTCCCGGCAGCGGTTTTGCCATCACCACGCCGGTAGCCAGAATGACGGTTTTTGCTTCAGGCATTTCCTCTCCCGCCTGCAGTGCGAAGTAATCACCCATGGCATAAACGGCGCCGATCCTTGTTTCTGTGATGGGGATTTCCATCTCTTCCAGCTGCTTCCGGAAAGCATTGGCCAGATCCTGTCCTTTGACTGAAGGCAGTCCCGGATAATTGCGGATCTCGTGTGCCTTCGCTACTTTCTCGCTCATCTCACGGCTGCCCAGAAGCAGAATACTCAGATTCCGGTTCTTCGCCGTCAGGGCCGCGGAAACGCCGGCCGGTCCGGTGCCGATAATTGCGACATCATAGCGCATCTCATTTCCCTCCTCCCGTTTCTGTCTGCAAAAATATTTTATCAAATATAATCGCTTTGTCAATACCTTTTATCAAATATTTTTCTGTCGGCTGTAAATAATTATGAATTCTGAATTATGAATTGTGAATTGTGCTATAATACCCTCATTCTATCCAACGGAGGTTCTCGCATGAAGGACACCCTGCTGCTTTTTGACCTGGACGGAACGCTCTGGGATTCCGCCCCCGCTGTCGCCGATGCCTGGAATGAGGTGTTCCAGCGGGAAGATCCCTCCCTGGTTCCTCTGACTGTGGACGATATTCACGGAGTCATGGGCATGACCATGAAGGAAATCGGCCGGACTCTGTATCCGGATTTTCATTCTGCCCGCCGGGAAGCCATCTTTGACGAATGCTGCACCTATGAGGTGGAATACCTTCACACTCACTGCGGAACTCTCTACCCCGATTTCCGTTCCACCCTGGAAACCCTCCGGGCGGAAGGTTATAATCTGGCGGTAGTCAGCAACTGCCAGTGCGGATATATTGATGCTTTTCTTGCTTCCTCCGGAGCTTCCGATCTCTTTATTGACTATGAGGAGTGGGAACGCACCGGCCTGACCAAGGGAGAGAATATCCGTCTGGTTATGGAGCGAAACCGTTATTCCAAAGGAATCTATATCGGCGATACAAAAAAAGACCAGGAGGCCTCTGCCCTGGCCGGTATTCCTTTCATCCACGCCGCCTACGGATTCGGAACAGTCAAAAATCCCGATGGCGTCATCAACGCCCTGTCCGAACTTCCCGCCGCACTCCGGAAACTCCTGAAGTAAACTGCAGTCCGCATCAATTCAGGAAAACGCACCCGCCAGGGTGCGTTTTTCCGCCATTATGAATTATGAATTGTGAATTATGAATTAAACACAATACATCACATGCAGATTCCTTATACTGCTGTCCCTGATTCCGTCATTCACCGAGTACGCGTGTTTTTCCAGGTCTCCGCAGGTTGCCTCCGTCAGTCCCTGCTCCTGCAGCACATCAATCACCTGGGAAGCAATACCTTCCATGCAGAAGTATTTATCCTCCGCAACTGCGTCCCCGTTGTCCGTGGTCAGCAGCCATTCCAGGCTCCTGGCAAGCGCCTCGCCTCCGGGGAGTTTCTTCACCGCCCGGAAACACCATTTATAATATGGCATATATACCCTGTTCAGCAGGAATACTGCGGACAGGGTATTTTTCACGAACTCGCCTGCCGCCAGCTGCGCCGCTCCGGTCTCTCCGTGCTTCAGGCACCGCTGATAGTTGTACTGTCCGCTCTGGGCCATCAGCAGCAGCCGGCCGGCCAGTCTTTTCCTCCGGGCGTCTTCCGGCATTTCCTGCAGGACTTTCCGGCAATCTGTCAGCAGGCCCGCCGGATCCCGGAACACTTCTCCGTTCACCGCTTCTGCCAGCGCGTACTCCGGCAGCCGGAGCCATTGTTCCATGGTCATTTTTTCCGCCGGGCAGCCGATTTTTTCCGTAAAGTATTCATCGATCCGGAACACCCCGTGCCGCTGCCCGCCCACAGGCTGCAGCTTCTGACGGCGAAAACCTTCAAACTCCGCAGGCAGCTTCGCATAGGCCCGCTCCAGCAGGAATGCTGTGCGCCGGTCCACAATCTCCTCCCCGGGAATAAACAGGCAGAAGCCCGGTTCAAAGTCATGGTCCCGGGAAACCTCGTCGTCAAACCCGTAGCACTCCGAGCCGCTGCCTGTCAGGGCGGCGGCAAAAATCTCCTCATACTCCGGGAACTGTTCCCGGATCATGGGAATCCCGTATGTCTCCCAGTATGCCCGTGCCAGTTCAAGCCCTGTCATTGATTTCTTCCGCTCTCTTTCTCAGTTCCGCTTCCGTGACAAACCAGCCGTAATGGCCGAATACCGGAGCACACTTCTCACAGACAAACGCGTAATATCCGTTCCGCGGCAGGCTTTCTGTATTCAGCAGTTCTTCTGCCGTCTCCAGGTATTCCTCCACGGTTTCCTCCGCCTGTTCCGCTCCAAGCGCGGCTTCTGCTGCGTCTGCCATATTCAGCCAGGTAATGGCCTGCTCCAGTTCGCCGTATTCCTGCTTTTTCATCACGCCGATAGCCCGGCGGAACATGTCCATGGCTTCCTCATACCGTCCGCAAACCGCCAGGGAAAGGGCCATGTTGTTATACAGCCCGCCCAGCCTGCCGTCATTCTCTGGCAGGTTCTTTTCATAGTTTGCCCGGGCTCTTTCAAAGAATTCAAGTCCGCCCACCGGATCCCCGAAAGCTTCCCGCACCGTACCGGCATTGACCCATGTAGTCCCTGCGGTCACGGTATCTTCCATTCCAAGCTTCTCCACCAGTGCCGCTGCCGTTTCCGCATGGCTGAAGGCTTCTTCCCTTTTCCCCTGTTTCCGGTAATAGCCCATCAGCTCGTTGTGCAGCATCAGCTGGCCCCGCTCATCCCGGTTCGCTTCCGCCTCCGCCAGCCAGTATTTCAGGTGACGTTCCACGGCAGGCCAGTCATTCCGGTCCTCGTATTCCCGGAGTTTGTCCATAATCCGCCCCACCGGCACCTGCTGCACGGATTCCTCCTCTCCGGGTTTTCCGCATAAAGCGCACCGCGGATCCACATAATCTTCTTTCTCCAGGTTCATACACTCACCCTATCCCGTTTTCTTTTCCCATCAGTCATATCATTCATCATTCTGCATTCTTAATTCTGAATTGGCTTGATGCCGCGCATCAGGCCCCTGCAGCCTTCTTCAATCTGTTTGAGGGCTCCGGTAAAATCCCTTGTATACCAGGGATCATCTATTTCCCTTCCCGGCTGTCCGGCCCAGTCCAGCAGCAATGACAGTTTTTTGTCAGGATCTCCGCCGTAGATCTGTTTCATGTCCCACATGTTTTCATCATCCATCCCGATAATGTAGTCCCACAAGCTGTATTCTGCCCGCGTGGTCTGTCTTGCCGCGTGCGGTTCGCACGCATATCCTGCCGCAGCCAGAGCCCGTTTCATAGGCGGATACACATCATTCCCGATTTCTTCCCTGGTTGCCGCCGCGGAAGCAATCTGCAGGTCATACCGGTGCTGTTCCCGCGCCATCTGTTTCATCACCATTTCTGCCGCAGCGCTCCGGCAGATATTGCCGTGGCAGATAAATAAAATCTTCGTCATTGGTCAGTAAAGCCTCCTAAGGCGACGTTTTGCCGCGATTTGCGCACCGGGGAAATCCTACATTCCTGCGGGAAAACCGGGCGAACCCGGCAAATCGCGGCAAATCGCGGCAATGGATGGTAGTCAAATGGTAGTAGATATTCAGAGGTTCTACTACCGTGCAAGATTCAACGGTCATCGGCGGAGTAAAACCGCCTTTGAAAGTTTATCATACGATCATCGATTATTCATCCCGCACCACTCGGCAATTCGTCCGATCAATTCCAGATCAACCTTCTCATACGGAAATTGGATTGCTCCTTTGCTATATTTCAGACCACGTTCCTCAATTTCGTCTTTGAACGCATTCACGCCGCCATCCCCCGGATAAATCCCCAGGTGATTCTTCATGGCTGCAAAGTGGATCAGATTGTGCCGCTTCCAGAACGTTGGCATTTTATAGCTGATCCGCTCTTCGGCATCAGGAAGTACAGTACAAATGGTTTCCCGTACTGATATAAGAAGTGGCTGGAGCTTTTCCGGTTGTGCAGCTATATATTCATCAATCGTCATCTCAGCACCTTCTCCATCGGTTTTCCTGTCGTCAGTTCATCGATCAGTTTATCCAGCTGCCGCATCTTCTTTGCCATAGGATCATCAATTTCCTCAACCTTAACCCCGCAGATGGAGCCGGTGATCAGTTCAGATCGCGGATTCCACATAGGGGCCAGGGATAAAAACTGTCCGTAGGTCAGGCCCTCCAGATTATCCATGCTGACATACCCGGTTAGCCATTTGATAACCTGATCCACTTCTTCCTGTGTCCGGCCTTTCCGTTCAGCCTTCTGGACAAGGCACTGATAAACCTTTTCAAACGGCATTTCAAAAACATCCTGGCGAGGCATTGCGCATGCACCTCTTCTTCATGGCACATTCCTTTTCCCATCTATTCTACGATGACAGTTGCCTGCCATCGTTCCAGAATTTTACCATATCCGAGCAGTTTTTTCCACAGAGACAAACCCCTAACGCCTAAGAAATCAGCGTTCCAGCCCAAAACAGAAAAACCGGCGCTTCCACCTCCTGTGAGGCATGAAGCGCCGATCGTTTCCTTATTAAATTGCCACAATGATTCCGGCTTTATCGTCATCCCTGTTCTGATTCAGCTTTTCCTGCTCTTTCCGTGCCTGCTCAACCTCTGCCAGCCTTTTCAGCTGCCCTTCATCAATAGCGTTCAGTTCCGTCGATCTGTTTATGATTTTTGATCATCAGCATTCAGGATGCTCATAAACTCTTCACCGGTAATGGTTTCTTTGTTTAGAAGGTATGCTGCCAGTTCATGGAGTTTATCTTCGTGTTCCCGCAGAATACTGTCTGCTTTCTTCCGGGCTTCTTCTACCAATGCGACTACCTGTTCATCAATCTTTTCCGCAAAAGCAGGACTGCATGTCAGGGAGGTATCCTGACCCAGATACTGACTGTTCTGTGTTTCCAGTGCCACCATACCGAAACCGCCCATGCCATAGCGGGTAATCATCCCGCGTGCCAGCCGGGTGGCCTTTTCAATATCATTGCTTGCGCCCGTGGTGATGGAGTGGAAAACCAGCTGCTCAGCCGCCTGCCCGCCTGTCAGGGTAACAATCTTATTATACAGTTCTTCGCGGGACATCAGATAATGCTCGTCTTCATCCACCTGCATAGTATATCCAAGAGCGCCGGATGTCCTGGGGATAATCGTGATCTTTGTCACAGGTGCAGAATCGGTCTGCAGAGCTGCCACCAATGCGTGACCGATTTCGTGATAGGAAACTATTTTCTTTTCACTCTCAGACATAACTGCATTTTTACGCTGATAACCGGCAATAACCGTTTCCACACTTTCCGTCAGGTCATCCTGTGTAACAGTATCGCGGCCCAGCCGTACTGCGCGCAGCGCTGCCTCATTGATGATATTGGCCAGTTCCGCGCCGCTCGCGCCGCTTGTTGCCCTGGCGATCGCTTTCAGGTCAATGTTATCGGCCATTCTGATTCCCTTGCTGTGCACGCGCAGGATCGCTTCACGGCCGCCGACATCGGGCAGTTCAACCGGAATCCTTCTGTCAAAACGACCCGGGCGCAGAAGCGCAGGATCCAGGGATTCGGGCCGGTTGGTTGCAGCCAGAATGACCACACCCTTTTTTCCGTCAAAGCCATCCATTTCTGTCAGCAGCTGA
>JBGUGL010000027.1:0-44074 GCA_045111455.1 Christensenellales bacterium
ATATGGGTAGGTTCCCGAGTGGCCAAAGGGAGCAGACTGTAAATCTGCCGCTATTAGCTTCGGTGGTTCGAATCCACCCCTGCCCACCATACTTGCGGGAATGGCGGAATTGGCAGACGCGCATGATTCAGGTTCATGTGTACGTACGTACTTGCAGGTTCAAGTCCTGTTTCCCGCACGTAAGAGCTTCTGAGAAATCAGGAGCTCTTTTTTTGTCTGTGCGGCCAGATCGCACGGCGCGGCGCAGCCTGCACTTTTTACTCCGGCATTTCTTCCCGGTTATGACTGATTCCCGGTTACATGAATGAACCGGAAAAGGATATTTACCTTGTATTACAAGGACAGTACTGATATAATAGTAAAAAGGTAATCACAACAGATAAGACCCGGGAGAAATTGCTTACATGAAAACTGAGAGCATGCCTGAAATGAAACAGGCGGCAAAGCAGAAACACAGATTTCTGCGGATATTTCTTCGTATCCTCATTGTACTTGTACTGCTGACAGCGATCATCAGCGCGGCAGTATTTATCTACAGCCGGTATACACAGACACATTACAGAATCAGTTTCTATCAGGAAACATCCGGCAAAGTCAGCGGCAATATCCGGCTTGCGGTTATCTCCGACATTCATAACCGGGAATACGGTGAAAACAACGGAACGCTGATCGCCGATATCCGTGCCCTGGATCCCGATCTGATCCTTTTCGCGGGGGATATGGTGATCCGGGAGCAGGATAACTACCAGCCCATGCTGGATCTTGTATCCACATTATCCGGGATCGCACCGTGTTACGGCGTTCTCGGCAATCATGAGAGCGAACGCATTTATTACCGGGATGACCGGGAACTGCCCGGGAAGTTCAGGGACGCGGGACTGAAGCTGCTGCGCAACGCGACGGAAGAAATCCGGATCGGAAATGATGTGATCCAGCTGATCGGAGTGGAAGGCAGCGCTCATGGGTTTGAAGCATACGGCGGACGGGAATTCATGGATAAAACCGAGATCAATCCCTCTGCGTACAGCATTCTGATGACCCATGTTCCGATTCTTTTTGAACCGCAGCTGGCCGGATATGATTTCGACCTGGGAATCGCGGGACACGTGCACGGCGGGATTGTGAACGTACCTTTTGCGGGCGGCCTGTATTCGGACGAAGAAGGTTTCTTCCCGCATTTTACTGCGGGGGAATACACGCTGCAGAACCAACAGAAACTGATCGTCAGTGCGGGACTCGGCGATTCCAAACGGTTCCCGCCGCGGATCAACAACCTCCCTGAATTGGTTGTGATTGATATTGACCGGTACTGAGCGCCCTGCAGCACAGCTACTGAACGGAAAGGGAAAAACGGAGAGTGAAGCTGCGCACCGGCGGGACGGTTTCAGAAACAGGAAGGAGAAACAATGAACAAGAAGGACAGATTCAGAGAAGCCGGAGAAGCGGGTTCATCCGGCATCTCCGGCAGGGTATGGAACGGCGTGCGGAATGCTGCGGGGGTGTTCCGGAAACGGTGGTACGTCTTTCTGGTTATTTTCCTGGCCGTTTTTGCAGGTTTGTGCGGTTTTCGCTATGCCGAAAGCTACCGCACAGCCAGCACGGTGCTTTCACTGGATTATGAGGAAGCCTCCAAAGGCCTGACGCCCAGCCAGACACGGTTCAACATCTTTGAGATCCAGAGCGGCAAGGTGATGGAACGGCTGATTGAATATGCCGGCCTGGAGGGAAAAAACACCCCGGAAGAGCTGAGCAAATGCATCAGTGTTCAGGCAACGCACGACAAAAGCGTCAGCGGAAGCGTAAATTATATCAGCACTTCATTTGTTGTCCGGTTTACAGTCAACGACGCAATGACCGGAAGAAGCGCGGACGATATGCTTTCGCTCCTGTGCAAAGCATACCGTGAATACTTCGTGGAGCACTACGGATACAATCACTCCATCCTGGCTTTTGATACCGGTGACCTGAAATTCAATGACGAGTACCTGCTGGCCGTGGACCTGCTGGAGCTGAAGTGCAGCCAGCTGGAGAAATATGTGCAGCTTCGGCGGCGGGAGAGCAAAAACTACCAGGATCCGGATACCGGAAACACCTTCTCCGCCCTGGAAGAGCGGGTAAACAACTTTTATACCTATGACCTTGCCAGGCTTCGGTCCTATATCATCGAAAACGGGATTGCGAACGACAGGGCCGGGATGGTCAGCATGCTGGATTACAAAATCCGGATGGACCGCCTGATGTACAACAAACTGATGGCCGCATACGATGAGGACAACAACGGAATCCGGATGTATGACGCGGCAATGAGTGCGGTCGTCATGATCCCGACCCAGGACCAGACACTGCAGTATTACATGTCCAGGACCAAAACCGGGATGGACAATATGGCCCTTCACGCCGATGCGCAGCTTGCCGGCGCGGCAGAGCAGACAGAACAGATTAACTACAGCACCTATCTGACAGAAAAACTGGGAGCAGCCGTATCCAGCCGAAGGAAGGCGGAGAAGGCAGATTCCATGATTGATGAAATGAAGGCAACGCTGGACAGGCTTGCCGCGGATATCGAGACGGTGGACAGCGCATATACGAGCGCGAGGGCCCGCAACTATATCAGTTTCAGCGATGACAGCACGGGCTTTAAGGATCAGATCGACCTGGTCCATTCACTCCTTTATTCCGTGCTGATCCTGATCGCGGTACTGGCCTGCGTGCTGCTGTGGAAGATTCTTTCAGACAAGGAGAAAGAAGTATGAGACAATTCAGCATTCTGCGCTATCTGAAGAAATTCAGCCTGCTGATCTTTCTTCTGTCCGTCATCGGCTCCCTGTTTATCTATTTCTACGCGAAATCCCAGCAGCGGTACGTGGCTTCCACGGTGATCCAGTATACCAACTCCGCTGCCAAAGAGGGGTATACGCCGGACGGGAGCCCCCTGAATGTGGAAGAAATCTATTCTTCGACGGTGATTGACGCTGCCATGGCGGACCTGGGATATCATTCCAATATTGATTCCGTCCGTTCCAACTGCTATGTGGAAGAAGTGATTCCGGAAACCCGGCAGAAGCTGAATGAAGCCCTGGTGGAAAAGGGTGAGGATCCCTCCTATGTTACGGATACCTACCGGGTCTATTTCATCGGCGACAATGATACCGGTGAGGATTATGCCTGGAATATGCTGGACGCCATCATCAAGAATTACTATGAGTTCTATGCTGGAAAGTATGTGGAGGAACCGCTGCAGGGCAACGGCGTTTCCGTGCTTGCGGAAGGAAACTACGACTATATGGAAAGCACGCAGGTGCTGGAGGATTCCATTTCGGAAATGCTGGATTACCTGCTGAGCAAAAGAGAAGACTATCCGTATTTCCGATCGGTGGACACGGGGTATACATACAACGACCTGTACCGTATCTACCGCCTGCTGTACAATTACGAGATTCCCGGCCTCTATGCGGCGATCCTGTCCAATGCAGAGACAAATGACAGCGACCTGCTGATGAGCCGGCTGACAAAAGACTGCGAGGATCTGCAGCTGTATATCGGAAACCGGCAGGAGCGGGCTGACTTCCTGAAGAAACTGATTGACAATTACAGCATCCGCAACAAGGAAATGATGGATTATCATTACCAGAGCGCAGAGAACGGGACGGAATCCATCCTGAAGGACGTGGAGTACAACCGCGAACACAGCAGCAAGGAAACCACATACGATGAGCTGATCCAGGAATACGTGGATCTGAATATCGATGTCCGGCAGAAAGCAATCGAGAAAGCGCATAAGGAATACCTGCTGTCTGTCTTTGAAACCGCACACGGTACGGCGGGACAGAAGGCCTTCAGCCCTGAAGAGATCCGTGAAAAGATCGATCGCTGTGCGGAACTGGCAAACAAATACTATCAGTACGTGGACAACACGGGACGTGAACTGAACCGCCAGCTGAGCGCAAATTACCTGGCGATGATCAGCAGCATCAATGTCCAGCCGACAGTGAACGTCAAGCTGTACCTTGTACTGGCCATCGTACTGTTTGTGCTGGTGGGCGGTGTCGGAGCCGTACTGCTGGGGAGAGCGCTGGACTTTATCGATTATTTCCGCTACGTGGACAAAACGGTTCAGATTCCGAACCGGGCCAGGTGCGACGCGTATATCAGTGAATGGGCGGACAGGCTCCTGGATGAGAATTTCTCCTGTGTGGCCATGAAAATGGATTCCCTGAGCAGCCTGTCCAATGAATACGGACGGGCGACCGGCGATGAAGTATTGAAGGACTTTGCGGCGATCCTGAAGAGCTATGCAGACCTGTACGGATTCGTGGGGCACAACGGCAGCGGTGTCTTTTACAGCTTCTTCCCGAAATGCCCGCCGGACAAGCTGGACGTGATCCTGAAAGCGATCAGACGCCAGGTGGACAAGTATAACCACATGAATCCGGGACACAATGTACACTATATCTGCGGCAAAGCCGTCTCAAGCGCGGACCATCTCTTTGAAATCCGGGACCTGCTCCGGCTTGCCCTGCAAAGGATGCATTCCGGACAGAATGATTCCGATGCAGAGGACGTCTCCGGGAAGAACATACCGGCGGACGCACAGAACAGTGCCGAAGACAGGGAACACGGGGAGAAATCATGACGAGCGATAGACTCCTGCTGAACGGTGACGGCAGCAGGATGCAGCAGACAATACGGGGGAAATGTCCGGCATTTGTGGCATTTCTCGCTGTTGCCTGCACCGTTTTTGCCGGCCTCGGAGACTGGAAGACACTCAATGATGCATACGGAGCGCTTCCGAAAGTCATCGTGCTCGGGACGATCGTATGTGCTTTCCTGTATTTTCTTGTGGCTGCTGATTTCGCGAAGCTCAGGAAGGCACTGGGATACTTTCCCGTCTTCCTGCTCATGATTGCCGTTTATACCCTGGTCAGCCTGTATATATGGATCACGGATCTTTCCCAGGCGGCATCCATCAGCAGGGCAGGGCAGAAGATCCTGTTCCAGACGATTGTTATCATTTACTGTGTATTCATGTGCTACCTGTTTGAAGACAGGGCGGTCAACTACATGTTCTTCGGCATGTGCGCCGCAAACACAGCCATTATCCTGCTGGAAATGCCCAAGTACGGCTTCCTGGAGAGCGTCTCTTCCGTTGTCACATGCCTCGTCACCTTCGGGGAAGCGGAAGGATTTGTCCGCGCACTGGAAATCCATGATATCACTTTCCTGTTCGGGCAGTTCTTCATTTACTACATGATGTTTGCACCGAAAGGCTCAAAATCGGAGAAACGCGTCCGGCGCCTGGGCGTGATCCTTTCCGTCTTTTTCATGCTGGTGGGATTGAAACGCAGCGTCCTGCCGGCGGTGCTTCTTGTGTGCGTATTCGTAAAGCTGGTCCGGAAGGCCCGGAAACCGGGAAAGCTCGTCATGGCAACGGGAATCAGCCTGTTCCTGTTTTTCTACCTGTATCTTTACCTGACGCGGAACGGTATCCTGGTATCCTTCCTTGAATCGCTCGGTGTCGATATGATGGGCCGCGATGTCCTGTGGAAGCTGCCCAATGACTACTATGAGCTTTCCCCGCTGTGGAAAGGACTGGGATTTGAGGGCGTGACCGACCTGGTGAATCTATGGTACAGCAACGGACTGATCAATCATCCGTTTCCGCTGCACAATGATATCCTGAAGATCTTTATTGAACTCGGCGCGCTGGGATTCACCCTGTGGGCGGGGATCAATTATATCCTGTACCCCTCCTACTGGATGAAACAGCATGATACGGAAACCGGATTGCTGTATATAGCCATATTGGCCTATATGTCCGTAACGTACCTGACGGACA
The DNA here is from genome assembly GCA_045111455.1 of Christensenellales bacterium. GTDB lineage: Bacteria > Bacillota > Clostridia > Christensenellales > Aristaeellaceae > Aristaeella. The sequence goes on from JBGUGL010000027.1 coordinate 5,837, forward strand.
ATACCGCCTTCTATTTCTGGAGCTGTATCGGCCTGAAACTGATTCCCATGAGTTACAGCTACCGGATCCGCGAAAAGCAGAAGCAGGTGCGCTGGAAAGCGCCGACGCCGGATGAAGCAATGAATGAGATCCGGCTGATTGAGATGGGAGAATGATGGAAAATGCTGCACATACTGAAGCGGCTGCCGGCCTATCTGAAGGATGTGTTTCTGCTGACGCTGCTCCGGCCCATCGCTGCGGTACTGAGAAAAACAAGCAAGGCATACCGCCGTCTCTGGCTGGTAATGGAACGCGGGTATGACGCCCGGGACAACGGATACTGGTTTTTCCGCTACCTGCGGGAGCAACAGCCGCAGATCAATACATGCTTCGTCATTGATCCGGCAAGTCCGGATTACGGAAAGACCGCGCAGCTTGGCCGGACTGTCCGGTGGAAATCGCTGAAGCACTATCTGATGTACCTGGCGGCCGACATGCTGATCGGCACCCATGTGCAGCCTGCCGCTCCTGACCTGGTTGCCTTTTACCACCTGCGCCAGGCCGGGATCCGTCCAAGGGGAAAGCAGGTCTTCCTGCAGCACGGAATCATCGGGAACAGGATGAAGATGATGACACATCCCGGACTGAAGGTTGACTTTTTCGCCAGCGGCAGCAGGATGGAATACGATTACCTCGTAGCTGAATACGGTTTTCCGGCAGGCGTGATTCAATACACAGGATTATGCAGATATGACAATCTCCTCCGGGGAAACAGGCCTTCCAATGAAATCCTTGTTATGCCCACCTGGCGGGGCGCGGACTATCCCCGGGGAGAACAGTTTTACGGAACAGCCTTTTACCGGCATTTCCAGTCCCTGCTGGAGAATTCCCGCCTGCTCCGCCTCCTGGAGGAGCGGGATCTCAGGCTGATTTTCTATCCGCACATTGAGCTTCAGGAGGAACTGGACAAGTTCAAATCCCCATCGGACCGGATTGTCCTGGCAAGCTGGAAGGATTACGATGTCCAGACACTGCTGATGCGCTGCAGCCTGCTGATTACAGATTATTCCAGTGTGTTCTTTGACGTGGGATATATGGAAAAGCCGGTGATTTATTATCAGTTCGATTTGGAGGAATTCCGGAAATATCATTACCAGGAAGGCTACTTCTCTGCAGAGAAACACGGATTCGGTCCTGTTGCCGGAACAGAGGAAGCATTGGTGAATGCCCTGTATGAATGTGCCGGGAATGATTTCCGGATGCAGGAAGAATACCGGAACCGCCTGGGAGCCTTTTTCCCGGTCCGGGATGAAAAAAACTGTGAGCGGACGTACCGGATCCTCAGCCGTATGAGCGGGGAAAAATGACAGGAAGCGGGCGCCGCGCTCCAAACAGCGGCAGGGGAGGAATCGAGGAAGATGCTTCGTGTGCTGCATTCCGTCAGCAATATGGGACGTGCGGGAATCGAAACCATGCTGATGAACTATTACCGGGAGATAGACCGGAGCCGTATTCAGTTTGATTTCCTGGCCAACAAACCGGTACCGGGAGAATACGATGAGGAAATCCGCAGCATGGGAGGCCGGGTGTTTGTCAGCCCGGGCCTGAACCCGGTGCATTATCCCCGGTACAGGCGGTATGTAATGGAACTCCTGCATGAAAACCGCGATATCCGGATTGTTCACGCGCATAATGAAGCCATGGGATATTATGCGCTCCAAAGCGCCAGGGACGCCGGGATACGGATCCGGATAGCGCATGCGCACAACACGCGGATTATCCGGGATTACAAGTATCCGCTGAAGCTGGTCTGCAAGCAGCTGCTTCCAGGCGCGGCAACGGATTACTGGAGCTGCGGCAGGGATGCGGGGATCTACTACTACGGGAAAAAACGGTGGAATGCATCCGGCTTCATCCTGCATAACGCAATCGACGTGGAACGGTTCGGATTCCGGCCGGAAGTCCGGGAACGCCAGAGGCAGCGGCAAGGACTGGAAAACAGCTTTGTGATTGGCCATGTGGGCAGATTCAACGTCCAGAAGAACCACAGCCGGCTGCTGGATATATTTGCAGCTGTCGCCAGGGACATTCCTGAAGCCCGCCTTGTCCTGATCGGCACCGGCGAGCTGGAACAGGCCATGAAGGAGAAGGCGCGCAGCCTCGGAATCCTGGACAGGACGATTATGCCCGGGCAGATGGCGGATGTCAGCGAATGGTACCAGGCAATGGACTGCTTCGTCCTTCCTTCGCTGTTTGAAGGGCTTCCGGTGGTCGGCATCGAGGCGCAGGCAGCCGGACTGCCGTGTGTGTTCTCCGACCGGGTTACAGACGAGGTCCTGCTCTCTCCGGAAGCACGAAGGATTTCCCTCGACACGGACGATGCGGAATGGGCCAGACAGATTGCAGCGGCAAGACAGCCGGAAACGAACCGGCTGCAGGGAAAGGAAACTGTCCGCCGGGCAGGGTATGACATCCATACGGAAGCGCGGAAACTGCAGGAGATCTACCTGGAAATGGAATCCCGCGCGTATTTCACCGCACAGCCGGAAGCCTGACGGACCGGCTGCCCGTCTGCTGTGAAAGGACGGAGTGATCAGCGTGCAGAAAGAAGCCAAACGGATCGCAATAATCGGGCACAAATTCATCCCCTCCAGGGACGGCGGGGTGGAGGTTGTTGTGAGCAACCTTGCGCCGCATCTTGCGGAAGCCGGCTATGAGGTGACCTGCTATAACAGGACAAGCAGAGAGGCCCGGAAGCTTCGGAGACAGGGAAAGCTGGCACGGGAATACCGGGGAGTCCGGCTGATCTGGACGCCGACGGTGGACCGCCGCGGGCTGGCGGCTGTAACTTCCTCAACCCTGGCGACGGTCATGGCGGCCTTCGGCCGGTATGACCTGGTGCACTTCCACGCGGAGGGACCGTGCGTTTTCTGCCGGCTGCCGAGGATGATGGGCAAAAAGGTCGTGGTGACGGTCCACGGGCTTGACCATATGCGCCGGAAATGGGGAAAGTTCGCTTCCGCGTACATTCTGCGGGGAGAAAAAGCGGCGGTTCGCCATGCCCACAGCATCATCGTGCTGAACAGCAACATGCAGGAATATTTCCGCAGGGAATACGGCCGGGAGACGGTGCTGATTCCCAACGGTGTCGAACCGGCGGAGATCCGGCCTGCCTGTGAGATCACCCGGCAGTTCGGACTGGCCTTCCGGGGATACATCCTTTTCGTAGGCCGCCTGGACCCGGGGAAGGGAATCCACCACCTGATTGAAGCATACCGGAAGCTCCATACGGATAAAAAGCTGGTGATCGCCGGCGGGTCGTCGGATACGGATGATTATGTGAGGCAGCTGCATGAAATGGCCGGGGACACCCCTTCCATCATTTTTACCGGTTTCCTGCAGGGGCCTCTCCTGGAGGAACTGTACAGCAATGCGTATCTGTATGTGCTGCCCAGCGAACACGAGGGCATGCCGCTCAGCCTGCTGGAAGCCATGAATTTCGGCTGCTGCTGTGTGACCTCCGATATCAGGGAGTGTACGGATATTACGGACGGCTGCAGCTTCACTTTCCCCAGCGGGAACGCGGAAGCCCTGCGGGAAACGCTGCAGGACCTGTGCGACCATCCCGATCAGGCGGAGGCACATCGCAGTGAAGCCCGGAAAGTGATTTCCTCCAGGTATACCTGGAAAGACATAACGGAGCAGACAGACAGGCTGTACAGGGAGCTCCTGGACGGCTGAGACCGGGCACACGGCGGGAGAAATCCTGCCGGGAATTCCTGAAAACCAAATGAAAGGACCGCAGCGACCGGCATGAAGCTTGAACGCACCAGAAACGCGACAAGGAACATTGTGTTTGACGGAACACTGGAAATGGCCAACCTGCTGTTTCCGTTTGTCATTCGCTCTGTCATGCTGCACTGCCTTGGAACTGAATACCTGGGGCTGAACGGCCTGTTCAAGTCGCTCCTGACCTTCCTGAACCTGGCGGAGCTCGGCGTGGGCAGCGCCATGGTATTCAGCATGTACAAGCCCATTGCCGAAGACGATACCCAGGCCATCTGCGCCCTGCTACGCCTGTACCGTACCCTCTACCGGATCATCGGACTGGTGATCGCAGCGTTGGGACTGCTCCTGATCCCCGTTCTGCCGGGACTCATCAAGGGAGATGTTCCCGCCGGCATGAACCTGTACGTCCTGTACCTGATGAACCTGGGGAACACAGTGGTGACGTACTGGCTGTTTGCTTACAAAAGCAGCCTGCTCCAGGCGCACCAGCGACGGGACGTAATCAGCAAGGTCAGCCTGGCGGTGCGGATCACGGAATATACCCTGAAGATCCTGATCCTGGTTACCACACGGAATTATTACCTTTACCTGTCCGTTCAGCTGCTGTGCCAGATCGCCGTGAACGTGCTGACAGCGGTATACGCATCCAGGATGTATCCCCGGTATGTGCCCGAAGGAACCCTGCCGAAGGAAAAGCGTATGGATATCCTGCGCAGGGTGCGGGACCTGTTTACTTCCAAGCTTTCCGCTACGGTTTTCGATTCCGCGGACACCCTGGTGATCTCCGCATTTATGGGACTGACTGTCCTGGCAGTTTATCAGAATTACTATTTCGTGATTACAGCACTGCGGATCATGCTGGTGGTGCTTCTCAATGCCTGTATGGCCGGAGTGGGCAACAAGATGGTCATGGAGAGCCGGGAAGCAAATTACCGGGACCTGGAAAAGATCAGCCTCCTGTTCAGCTGGGTGCTGGGTGTGAGCAGTTCCATGCTGCTGTGCGTATTCCAGCCGTTTATGAATATCTGGATGGGTGAAGAGAATATGCTTCCCATGGGGCTGGTGCTCTGCTTTGTCGTATATTACTACTCCATGGGCGCCAATAAACTGGTCAATATGTTCAAGGACGCGGCAGGCATCTGGCGGCAGGACCGCTGGAGGCCCCTGACGGCGGCACTGGTCAACCTGGGCCTGAACCTGGCCACGGTCCGGTGGCTGGGACTGTACGGCGTGCTGCTTTCCTCGGTTGTCTCCATTGTTGCCATCCAGATTCCCTGGCTGTTCCACAACCTGTTCCGGGACGTGTTCCCCCGGAAACAGCTGGGCCGGTATATCCGGCTTTTCTGCGGACTGACGGCGGCGGCCCTGGCTTCCTGCGCGGCATCATGGTTTGCCTGCCGCCTGTTTACGCTGGATGTATGGCCGACCCTGATCCTGAATGCCGCGGTGAGTTTCCTGGTTCCGAACCTGATCTACTTTGCGGTTTACGGACGGAATCACGTATTCCGGGAAAGCCTTTCGCAGCTGAAACGGAGCATCCTGCCGGGGAACCGGAAGACGCAGGATGCAGACACCCCGGTCCGGGAGGGGGGAACCGAAGAATGATCAGTGTCATTGTGCCGGTATATAATGTGGAAAAATACCTGAGGAAATGTGTGGACAGTATCCTGAATCAGACTTATGCGGATTTTGAGCTGCTGCTGGTGGATGACGGTTCAACGGACGGATGTCCGCAGATCTGCGATGATTACGCAGCCCGTGATTCCCGCATTCGGGTGATCCACAAGTCCAACGGCGGGCTGATTTCCGCCCGGAACGAGGGAATCCTTGCTGCCCGGGGAGACTATGTCTGTATCCTGGACGGGGACGACTGGGCCCTCGAAAATATGCTGCAGTTCATTCATGATACTGTGTCCCGGCTGCCGGAGCTGCCCGACATGGTGCTTTTCGCGGCTCACAACGTATACGCGGATCACATGGATGATACGCTGAACAATGTTCCGGAAGGATACTACAACCGGAAACGCCTGGAAGAAGAGATTTTTCCGTATCTGATTATGGATACGCGGACAGGGCTTCATCCGGGCAGGATCCAGGCACACACCTGGGACAAGGCATTCAGGCGCGAACTGCTGGCCGGGCATTATACACGCGACGAGAGGATCCGCGTTTTTACCGATGTGCCCATGACATATGAATGCCTGCTGCACTGCCAAAGCGCATACATATGCAATGAGCCTTTGTATATGTACAACAGAACCAATGAAGATTCCATCCGCGCCAGGAGCCGGGAGAACCTCCTCACAAAGAGCTTCGGTTGCCTGGTTGCGTATATGCGGGAGCATATGAGCGGCCTGACGCCGACTATCGGCCGCCAGCTCAACGAATATGCGGCAATGCTGATCATCCGTACGGGGAAATGGCGCGCCTGGACAGAACCTTCCCTGCGGGAAGCCGCACGGCATATGAAACAGGGACTCCGTGAATCGGGCATGCTGTCATTCGTATCCGCCGGCGATCTGCCGCGGAAGGCGGGAGCTGTCATCCTGCTGCTGAAAATGCATCTGGTGATACCGGCCATGCTGCTGTGCGCTGCCCGGGTCAGGCAGGAGAAACAAAAGGACGTATAAATAATCACGGAAAGCAGGTGCAAGCATGTACAAACGAAGGGTACGAGGCTGGTCCCAGCATATTGACTTTATGTTCCTGGACATCCTCTGCGCTTTCGCCAGCCTCCTGGCCGCGTTCCTGATTGTTGAAAAGGAAGGCGTGCTGAGTTCTCCCTTTTTCTGGTGGATGGCCCTGGAAACCATCCTGGTGAATACGGTCGTGATGATTGTGATGGACACCTATCACAGCGTGCTGCATCATTCACCGTGGGATGAGATGGTCCGGCTCCTCAGCCAGACAGGGAATGTGATTCTCATCCTGCTGGTCCTCCGGCTGCTGGACCAGTCAGCTGAAGCCAATCTGTCAAAAATCGCGCTGTATGCCGTGCCGCTGTATCTGGTGTCCTGCTATATCATGCGCCAGGTATACAAGAGTTTCCTGAAGAAGAAGCACCATATCCATAACCGGCATTCCATGCTGATCGCGCTGGAAGTTTCCCAGATTCCGACAGTCATCCCGCGGATTCTCCGCTCGAATTACGGAATTTACCGATTTTCCGGGATTGCAATCATGGGAGCCAATACCTCCGAAGAGCAGGTGCGGCGTGCGCTGAACCAGGTACGGGAGGAGTATCCGGAAGTGGACACGATTCCGGTTGTGGCTACGGCTGATACACTGGAGCAGTACCTGACCAACAACTGGGTGGATGAAGTGTATCTCGATGTTCCTCCAAGAACAGATATGCCCGTGGACCTGATCAACAGTCTCATGCGCATAGGCATTACTATCCATACGGCCCTTACATCCCTGGATGACATCGAATCCCGGCACAAGAACGTGGAATGGATCTGCGGCCATCTGACCATTACAACCTCCCTGGGTTATGTTACAGGCCGCGACCTGCTGCTGAAGCGAATCATGGATATCGCAGGCGGACTGATCGGGTCCCTGATTACGCTGCTCATGATTCCGACGGTAGGACTGGCGATCTGGCTGTCTGATCCGGGACCGATTTTTTTCACCCAGATCCGAATCGGTGAAAACGGGAAGAAGTTCAAGATGTACAAGTTCCGCAGCATGTATGTGGATGCGGAAAAACGTAAAAAGCAGGTGGCACAGGAAAACGGCCAGGAAGACCACCTCATGTTCAAGATGGAGCATGATCCGCGCATTATCGGAAAGCGGCAAGGCCCTGACGGAAAATGGAAGAAAGGTGTCGGCGGATGGATCCGTGACCTGTCCCTGGATGAGTTTCCCCAGTTTTTCAATGTCCTGAAAGGAGATATGTCCCTGGTGGGAACCCGTCCGCCTACGGTGGACGAATGGCAGCGGTACGAGCCTTATCACCGGGCCAGGATGTCCACGCGGCCGGGCATTACCGGGCTCTGGCAGGTCAGCGGCCGCAGCAATATCCGCGATTTTGACACAGTGGTCCGCATGGACCGGGAATACATCGAAAACTGGTCCCTCAAAAAGGATATCTATATCCTGTTCAAAACCATATGGGTTGTGTTCAGACGGGTCGGAACCATGTAACATGCCCGCGGCAGCCCGTACGGAATGTACGGCCGGGATACCGCAGAAAAGACAATAACAGACAGAAAGGGACAGCAGCATGAATACGGACAGCATCATCAACGGTCTTAAAGATACAGGCATGAAGCTTCTGGGCGGCATTCTGATACTTGTGGTGGGATTTTTCCTGGTTCACCAGGTCACTAAAATGCTCAAGCACAACAAAAAATTCCTGGCGATTGAGCCGACCCTGCGGGGGTTCCTGCAAAACCTGATCAAGATTGTCCTTTCAGTGCTGGTGATCCTTACCGCCGTGAATATGATGGGGATTCCCATGACTTCCGTGATAACGCTGCTGGCCTCCTGCAGCGTAGCTATCGGCCTTGCGCTGCAGGGCGCTGTGGGCAACCTGCTGGGGGGACTGATCCTGCTGATTCTCCGGCCGATCAGGGCAGGAGAGTATGTGAAGATCGGCGACAACGAGGGAATTGTGAAAACCATCGGCGCTTACTATACGGAACTTATCACTGTGGACAACAAGCAGCTCTGCCTGCCCAACGGCGCGCTGATCAATACCCCCATCACCAACTTCTCCCGGGAGGGAACGAGGCGGCTGGACCTTACTTTTTCCGTGGATTACAGCAGTGACCTGGACCAGGTTTACCGGGTCCTGAACGACATGGTGGCAAAGGAAGCGGATATCCTGACGGATCCGGCGCCGCAAATTGTCCTTGCCCAATGCGCGGACAGCAGCCTGGACTTTTCTGTCCGGGTCTGGGTCAAGACAGCGGATTACTGGCCGGTGAATTTCCGCCTGCTGGACAAGGGAAAACGGGCACTGGATGCCGCCGGGATCTCCATCCCGTTCCCGCAGATGGATGTGCATGTCAAATCCTGAAAAGGAAGGGTATGCAGGGCCCCCTGAATGATCAGGGGCTCTTTTTTCATGGACTGTCGGGGAGCCAGGCATCCTGACGGATTTACGGCGGAGGGAGCCCGCGTTATAATATACAGGATTATGAGGCGAAGAAAACGCGCCGAAAAAACGGAGGCTTCCCGAATCCCGATGTATATCCCGCTCACAGCCAATCCTTTCCGCAGCAGCGTGGCCTTCCGCGAGACGGCCCCGCATCCTGTGCTGCGGGATATTGTCCGGTGCTTCTGGGGCGGTGACACCTGGCAGGCCGGGGCGCAGCCGGATACGATTATACCGGATACATGCTGCGACCTTATCTACCGTGTCAATGAAATTACGGGGGAGATCAGCGGACATTTCTGCGGCGTCAGCAGCGAGCCCTTTCAGGCTCACAGGGAAGGAACAGAGAAGGACAGAATCTCCCTTTTCGGCATCCGTTTTTTTGCCTGGCAGGCATACCGCTTTTCGGATGACGCGCTGCGGGGAACACTGAATGCCTATACACCGGCAGGAGTATATTTTGCCTGGCTGGACAGGGCGCTGCGGCCGGAGCTGATACAGTACCGCACGCTGGAGGAACGCGCCCGGTACGCCGAAAGTCTGCTGCTTTCCCGCGGACCGGCAGCGGCATGCCGGCCTGTAGAGGAAGCAGTGGGTATAACGCTGGCAACCGGAAAGCCCGGAGACATTGCCGGGCTGGCCCGTTCGGTTTTTGTCAGCACAAGACAGCTGGAACGCCTTTTTGCGGAATACGCCGGACTGTCTCCGAAAAAACTGGGCAGCATGATCCGTTACCAGATGGTATGGCGTGACGCCCTGACGGAACCGCGTTTTTCGGTGGCGGAGGCTGTGGACAGGTACGGATACTTTGATGAGGCCCATCTTCACCACGAATTCAACCGCTACCACAGTACCAGCCTGAAAGCCGCCTGTCGCCAGGCACGAAAAGATGTCGCTTTTTTACAAGACGGCAGGGGTGCAGGCGCTGTATGATGTCCCTGAGAATGTACGGGGAGGAGAAACACACCTTATGAAATACCCCTGGATTGATGAATACCTGATGGCCAAACGCGGCGTGACCCAGGACCTGCAGCCGGAATGGAACTGGATCCGGTATCAGATCGGCGGGAAAATGTTTGCAGCCATCCTGCTGGACGATGATAACAAACCCTATTACATCAACCTGAAGCTGGAACCCCTGGAAGGAGAGCTGATGCGGAAACAGTATCCGGATATCATTCCGGGATACTACAGCAACAAGCAGCACTGGAATTCAGTCAGGGCGGACGGGGAAATCCCGGACGATCTGCTGAAAACCTGGCTGGACCGTTCCTATCAGCTGGTGCTGAAGGATTTCAGCAAAGCAAAGCAGCGGGAGATCCTGGGCCTGTCAGTCTGCGGTACGGACTGTTCCGCCTGCCCGCTTCACGGGAAGCTGTGTGCCGGATGCAATGAATGCTCCGGGAAAGTGTTCCATGCGCCGGCAGGGAAACCATGCCCGATTTACGGATGCTGCGCCCATAAACACCGGTATGCCACCTGCGCCTCCTGCGACCGGATGCCCTGCGACATCTGGCAGGCAACCCGCGATCCTTCCATGACGGATGAACAGTTCCGCAGGAGCGTGGAAGACCGGACCGCAAGGCTGCGGAGTACCGGGACAACCTGAAAAACAAAGAATTGCAGATATGAAGTTCCTGAGCAATCAGGGACTTTTTTCTGTTGTTTTGCTTTTGATAATGCTATAATGCATGCATTGGCTGTCCATGAACTGAACAGGGAAAGAGGAAAAAAACAGATGCTGCATTACAAAAGACGGAGAAAGCCGGAAAACGTTGTCAGTCCCGGGGAAAGCTTCACGAAACTGCAGGAAACGGAACTGGTGCTGAAGCTGAAGAAGGAGGAACTGTTTGATCCGCATATCCTTCTTCCCCATGCAGAACTGAACAGTATCGTATACCAGAGCGTCAATACCTTTGTGGAAAAATACAAGGGGAAGGAAATGTCGCTGCTGGTCTACTCTGATCCTGTGAACACACTGATCCAGGACTCTTTCCGGGAAGTATACGCTTCCCATTACCGGGAAGAACTGCTGAAAGTGAACCGGTACCTGATGCGCCATCTGCTCCGGACCCTTGCACTGGTGGCGGTGGGCATCATCGCGCTGGTGACAGGCATGTCCCTTACCAGACGGTATTCGAACGAAACAGTCTTATCATACATTATCCTGAATATCAGCGGTTTCTGCCTGTGGGAAATCGGATACACCCAGTTTTCCATCCGCAATGTGGTGGATGAAAAGAAACGGATTACCCGGGCCCTGAATGCCCGGATTGAATTTCAGTGACACCGCAGGGATATCCGCAAAAAAACGAAGAGGGAAAATCCATGCGAATTGAAACTGAAAGGCTGATTATCGATTCCATCAGGGAAACGGACCGGGAGGATTATTTCCGGAACATCTCCCATGACAGGAAAGTGCTGGAAACGTTTATCTGCAGGTATGCGCAGACCCTGGAGGAGTTTGATTTTTCCCCATACCTGCAGAACCGTTCCCTGTTCGCAATCCGGCTGAAAGAGAATGAACAGCTGATCGGGATTATGGTGACCTGTGACGAGACGGAAGCCTCCTGCGAAATCGGATACGGGATCGGATCTGCGTACTGGAATCACGGCTATGCCACGGAGGCCGCCCGGGCATTCATCGCATACCTGTTTGAGGTGAAGGGGCTCAGGACGGTTTGCGCTTCCTTTTTTACCGGGAACGACGCGTCCCGGCATGTGATGGAGAAGTGCGGCATGGCATACAGCCGCTTTTCAGCCAAAGAGCTTACCTACCTCGGCATTGAACGGGACCTGACTTATTACGCCATCAGCAGGGATGACTGGGAAAAGGATGAAAAGAACTGAACCGGACGGCGGAGGATTTGTTTCTCCCCAAGAAACATCAAAACAGCAGACGGGTATCTGCAGTACACTCTTTACGCAGGAGGCAAGTGCATGAAAGAGTGGAATGAAGCAGTTCAGCGCATGATCGAATGGATTGAAACCCATCCGGAGCAGAACCGGGTGCTGGAAAGCCTGTCTGACGAGATCGGCTATTCTCCCTGGTACTGTTCCGTACTGTTCCATGATATGACCGGTATGACGCTGAAAGCATACACGTCCGGCAGGCACCTGGCCCGGGCGGTGGAGGAGATCCGGGATACGGAAGAACGAATTCTGGACATTGCCCTGAAATACGGCTATTCCTCCCAGGAGGCTCTGTCCAGGCAGTTCCGGCAGCAGTTCGGGTGCACCCCGGCCGCATACCGCAGGAATCCGGTTCCGATTCCGCTTCAGATTCATAAGAACATCCTGTTTCCTGACTATGATGAAAAGAGGATACGCACAATGGAAGAATCAAGACTGGCTGTAAGGGTGGAGCATATTCCGGCGCACAGGTATCTGGGCATCTGGGAAGAACGGGCGGAGAACTACGGCGAGTTCTGGAAATACCATGACTGCGATACGGTATGCGGATTTGTGACCAGCATGGACAAGGCTGCGCATCCGATTGTGACTGCCCATACCGCAGGATGGAAGAAGCAGGACGGGAAACGCATCTACTTCTACGGTACCGGTGTACCGCTGGATTATGCAGGCCCGGTTCCCGAAGGCTTCGAAATCCGGGAGATTCCCGCCAGCGATTATCTGGTGTTTTCCTATCCGGTGTTTGATTACATGACGGAGAACGCGGATGTGATGGATGCTGTGGAGAAGCTGGCCTGGAATTTTGATCCCGGCAGCAAAGGGTATGAATGGAACGAAGAGGCATGCCCGGATTACCAGCGGCATTATCCGGAAGGCCTGGGTTATCAGGTGCTGCGCCCTGTAAGGAAAGCATAACCGGAGACGGACCGGAAGAACGGAAGATAAAGGGTTCCCGAGAAATCGGGCACTCTTTTTTGTTATATCATCAATGATCTGTAATATAATTAGATAAATATCAAAATAATATTGCAAATCCGATTAGAGTGTGATAAGATGCAGGGGTCAGGAGGTGACAATATGACAGAACAGATGATTGAAAAGATGAACCGCTTTTTTGCGGAACGGATTGCCGGGTGTGACCGGCACAGCAGGGAACTGAAAGAAGATGAACGCGGTGATGAGGCGGTGCTTGATAAAGTGCGGGCCAACATCTATGATGTATTCCGCACGGTCCTTTCCGCGGCGGTGAAAGCCGGCAGGGGAGACCCGGAGACTGTCAGCCGGTTCTACAGTGAAAAACTGGAGGTCATTCCGGCGGGCTGGGCAGACGCCTATGAGAAAGCCCGGGAGCATAACGACGCAGTGAAAATGCGGATCGAAAGCATCAAGCTTGACGCGGTTGCCGATATCAGGGAATACTTCAACAGAATCCGGGAGGAAGAGACATGACAGAGTCTGAAGCGATCCGGCTTTTCAAGTGCCTGGCGGACAAGTCCCGGCTGCAGATCCTGAAATCACTGACGATTGAAGATATGTATGTGGAGCGGCTTGCTGAAAGGCTGGGGATTTCCGCCCCTACAGTTTCCTTCCACCTGAAAAAACTGGCGGATGCCGGAGCGGTCACATCCTACAAAAGCCAGTACTATATGATGTACTCGCTCAACAAGGATATATTTGAAGTCAGCATACTGAAGATTATCCAGGAAGAGTCTGATGAAGCCGTCATCCAGGAAAAACGGGACGCGGAATACCGCCAGAAAGTCATTGACGCATTCTTTGAGTACGGAAAACTCAAAGCCATTCCTTCCCAGCGGAAAAAGGAACGCATTGTCCTGGAAGTGATTGCGGGTGCGTTTGAATTTGACCGCATCTATTCGGAACGGGAAGTCAATATCATTATTGCGGACTATCATGACGATTTCTGTACGATCCGCCGGGATATGGTGGCGGAACGGCTCCTGGACAGGGATGCCGGAGGCTACTGGCGTGTGAAACCGTAACCGTAAAAGCTCCTGAACAATCAGGAGCTTTTTTACCGGCGCGGGATGGATTGTTCAACACCTCAAAAGGGTATATGATGATACAGGACAACACACCAGAACGGGGAAATGAAGCATTCTATGAAGTATATTCTGCAGATTCATACAGGCTCCTGGCGGGATACAGCTGACCGGCCGGAGGAGATAATCCGGAAGATCAGGGAGATCGCCTCCCGGATCCGGGTGGAGCAGGTGATTATCGGATGGAATACCGATCCGGCAGTTTACGAAAAAACAGGGGAAGCCCTTCACGCGGCGGGCATCCGGATGATTCTCTGGCTTCCGGTGTTTTCAGAAATCGACAAGATTGCCGAACCGGATGAAGCACTGGATATTTTCGGAAAGCGGATTACCACGCCCGAACAGGTCGGGAAGAGCTTCACATTTGCCTGCCCGACCTCTCCGAACAATGTCCGGATTGCGGAAGAAATATATGACAAATATTTCTCGGGCTGCGGGTTTGACGGCGTATTTCTTGACAGGATCCGGAGCCAGTCTTTTGTTTCGGGCGTGCCGGGGGTGCTGAGCTGCGGATGTGGAAGATGCCGGAAAGCTTTCCTGCAAAGAGGCGTGGATATTGACGAAGTGGAAAAGCTGTACCGGGAAAAGGGAGATTCCTTTTTCGATATGGCAGCCTGGCCAATGAACGGACAGTTCCGGCTGAAGAACGACATGGCGAAGCGCTTCTTTGAGGCAAAGGAGGAGATGGTTGCAGGCGCAGTGACTGAAATCTGCAGCCATTTCAGGGAGAAAGGGCTGATCGTGGGGCTGGATCTTTTTGCACCAGCGGTCAGCAGGTTTGTAGGACAAAGATACGGGCTGATCACAAAAAACGCGGACTTTATCAAGCCCATGCTGTACCGGAGAACGGACGCACCGGCCGGAACCGGATATGAATATACGCTGTTTGAAAAAGCGGCACCCGGCGCCCGGGGATTCTGCAAACCGGCTATGGACAGGGCTTTCCTGAAGAGCCAGCTGGAAGCGGCGGGGGAAGTTTCCTGTGAGAAGTACCCGGGAATCGAACTCAATTATGATGCGGAGCTTGTCCGGACAGATACAGACTATATCCGGGAATCGCTGGCAGCAATCCGGGATTGCGGGTTTGAGGGCGCGGTCCTGAGCTGGAACATCATGCAGGTTCCGAATGCGCATATTGAGGCTGTATACCGGTTTGAACAGGAGCAGGACTGAGAAAAGAAACAGAACAAATGTTTGCAGAGCGCTTCGGCGCTCTTTTTTTCGACTGGCGGTCGAAAAAATGCTTGACAGTATGGAAACGGATGTGTATGATTAAAACCGACCGAAGGTCGAAAATGAGGAGATCCTGATGAAAAAAGGGGAGAAAAGGAAGCAGGAACTGCTGCAGATTGCCTACAGGCTGTTCCTGGCCAGGGGATACGAGAATACCAGTGTGGATGAAATTATTGATGAGGCCGGCATCGCGAAAGGTACTTACTACTATTATTTTGAGAGCAAGGAACAGATGCTGGAGGAAGTCATCGGACTGATGATCGGGCAGGAAGCGGAGGCAGCAAGGCAGATCCAGGGGTCTGATCTGTCTGTGCCGGAAAAGATTGTCGGGATCATCGCCTCCCTGCGCCCCTCCCGGGAGGAAACGACCATCAAGGAGGCACTGCACCAGCCGCAGAATCTCCTGATGCATGAGAAGACACTCAAAAAACTGATTGATACCGTTGTACCGCTGCTGGCAGAAACAGCGGAAGAAGGAATCAGGCAGGGGATCTTTTGCTGCGATCATGTGCAGGAGCGGGTCCGGATGCTCATGACAATCAGCAATCAGCTGTTCAACGACGGGCATTACACAGAGGGAGACATCACTGTATTTATTGACCTGATGGAAAAAATGCTGGGTGCAGCCCCGGGAACCATGGAGTTCATAAGGACGCTGATCCAATGAAGAACAGAGGCAATTTCAGCCGGTTCCTGCTGCTGTGGGCAGGGGAACTGGTTTCCTCCATCGGCGGCGGGCTGACCAGCTTCGGACTGGGGGTCTACATTTTCCGCCTGACGGGAAGTGCAGCCAGCATGGCGCTGGTAACCCTGCTGGGTTTCCTGCCTACGCTGGTGCTGAGTGTTCCCGCAGGCGTGCTTGCGGACCGGCATGACAGAAGGCTGCTGATGATGATCGGAGACGGATGCTCCGCGCTGGGCATTATTTATATCCTGATCTGCATGATGCGGGGCGGCGCGACCCTGACGGAAATATGCATCGGGGTATGTGCCAGCGCAGTTTTCTCGGCACTGCTGGAGCCTTCCTTCCGCGCAACGATCACGGACCTGCTGACGAAGGAAGAGTATTCAAAAGCAAGCGGACTGGTTTCCCTGGCCGGAAGCGCCAGGTATCTTTTTTCACCGGTTATCGCGGGATTCCTGCTGACGGTAAGCGACGTGAAGCTGCTGCTGGTGATTGATATCTGCACATTTTTCCTGACTGTGCTCAGCACAGCGGCGGTCCGGAAGGACATCGGATCAAAGGCAGAAGAAGAGAAGGCTGCTTTTCCGGAAAGCATCCGGGGAAGCTGGCAGGTGCTTCGCGAAAAACCGGGGATTCTGCATCTGACTGCAATTTCAGCAGGCATTACGATGTTTATGGGAATGCTCCAGATCCTGGTTTCCCCGATGATCCTGTCCTTTGCGGACGCGCAGACCCTGGGCACAGCGGAAACGATCTGTGCCTGCGGTATGCTGGTTTCCGGAATCCTCCTTGGCGTTCTCGGCCTGAAGAGGCATTACACCCGGACCCTTGCAATTTCACTGGCGGCGGCCGGAATGTTTATGGCGGGCTTCGGGCTTTTTGAAAACATCATTCCCATCTGCGGCTTCGGCTTTCTGTTCTTCGCAGTCCTGCCGTTTGCAAACAACTGCCTGGATTACCTGGTACGGACCAATATTCCTGACCAGGTGCAGGGCAGGGTGTGGGGAATGATCGGATTCCTGTCCCAGCTCGGTTATGCGGCTGCTTACGCTATATCCGGGACACTGGCGGATGCCATCGGGAACCTGACAGGCCGCGGGGTCGGAAGAGGGGCTGCCGCGGTCATCATCGGGGCAGGGATCTGCTGTGCGGCAACTGCCGTCAGCATTCTGTTCCGGAAGAAAATCAGAGCACTGGAAATGTAAGAGAAAGAGAGGAAAAACAATGGACGTGATTCAATCCAAACCGTATCGTTACCGGCCGGTCCTTTTTTTTGCACTGGCCTTCCTGTTTACCTGGATTTTCTGGATTCCGGCAGTTTTCGTACCGGAAAACCTGGGAGCCGGACTGATGTTCATCGGCCTGCTTGCTCCGGCGGTTGTCTCCACACTGTTTGTTCTGCTTTCCGGATCTGAGAAACTGAAGAAAGACCTGAAGAACAAGCTGATCGGATTCTACAGGGTCAGATGGCGCAATGTGATTCTGGCTACAGCGGTGTTTGCAGCCATTGTGGCAGGGTCAATTCTCCTTTCCCTGGCGTTTGGGCAATCCCTGAACCAGTTTTCACTCACGGAGGATTTTTCCTTTACAGGCATCGGCATAGCCGGCGCAATGCTGACGATCATCCTGGCATCCATCCTGGAGGAAGTGGGCTGGAAGGGCTACTGCGAGGATTCCATCGGCAATTATATGAACTGGTTCTGGGAATCCATGATCTTCGGCGCTATCTGGTCCCTCTGGCATCTGCCGCTGATCTTTATCAAGGGAACCTATCACGCAGGGCTGACGGTTAATCCGCTGTATGTGATCAATTTTTTTGTCAGCGCCGTACCCATGGGATTCATTATTACCTGGGTTTACCTGGCCAGTGACCGCTCCATCCTGGCCTGTATGGTTTTCCATCTGTTCGTAAACTTCATGCAGGAAAAAATCGCCATGACGCCGGAGACAAAATGCGTTGAGACCATCGTGGTTACGATCGCCGCAGCCATTATCGTGCTGAAAGAAAAGGATATGTTTTTTGAAACCCGCCACGTGGGGAAACTGCCGGAGGTTTATTCCTGCAGCGGAACATGATTTCCGGGTCCTCAGGCACTTCTGAGCTCCGGAAATCATATCAAAATGTTTGTGTTGACTAACCGCTGACGGCTCCCATAGAATAATCCATGTTCCATGAGGGAGTAGCAAGCGTGAAACGCAGCAAGTCAACATACTGGCCCTCCGGCCTGGCTTGCTTTAATATGCGAGACTCATGTATAACTGCGAAGCTATACATGATCCGTCCGCAAAAACGATCAGGTACGGTTTCGCTGTACCTGATCATTTTTTTACCGGAGGGAATGGTATGTCTTTCAATTTTCTGTTCATTTTCAACAGCATCCTGTTCGGAATCGGCCTGGCGATGGACGCGTTTTCCGTATCGGTGGCCAACGGACTGCAGAATCCGCATATGCCGGCTTCCCGATGCCTGATTATCGCGGGGACCTTCGGCTTGTTCCAGACGCTGATGCCCCTGACCGGCTGGGTATGCGTCCATTCGATCGCGGAAGCCTTCCAGGCGTTTCAGCCCTTTATTCCCTGGATTGCCCTGATCCTGCTGGCATTCATCGGAATCAAAATGATCCGGGAAGGACTGCATGAACAGGAGAAAAAAGAATCCCTGCAGGGCGGGGCACTGCTGCTCCAGGGAATTGCCACCTCCATAGACGCGCTATCGGTGGGATTCACCATTGCCGAATATGATCTGGCGTTTGCGGTGATTGAATCGCTGATTATCGGAATTGTCACCTTCGGCATTTGTGCGGCAGGCATCCGGCTGGGCGGGAAGATCGGTACGAAACTGTCCGGGAAAGCCGATATTTTCGGGGGTATTATCCTGATCCTGATCGGAATCGAGATTTTTGTAACCGGGATTGCCTGATCCTTTTTACTGCCTGACCCGGTTCTGCTATGAGAAAACACAGGAATAAGGGAAGAAAGATACTATGAATGAACAGCAGATACGGTTTCTGGAGAAGATCGCTTCCAACGGGCATGTGGCCCTGGAAACCATGCAGTACGACGGATGGGAACTGCGTTTTTCGAAGGGATATACCGGAAGAGCGAACTCTGTCAGTGTACTGCAGCCTTCTGACAAGGGACTGCCGGAAAAGGTAGCCTACTGCGAGGCATGCTACGCAGAGCACGGACTGCCTGCACAGTTCAAGCTGACAGACTGCGATGCGGTACTGCAGGAGTATCTGGTGAAGAAAGGATACGGAATTGTCACGCCCACGGATGTCATGATTCTGGATCCGGAGCACGCGGGAGCGGACGGAGATACGGATGAATGTGTTTTCGCAGCGGAACCTTCGGCCTGGCTGCCCCATTATTTTGCTTTTGAGGAACTGACGGATGCGAACAAACAGGAGCTGTTCCGCAGGATCCTGTCCGGGGTGAAAGCGGATCCGGTCTACTGTACGATGATGAAGGACGGAAAAGCTGCCGCCTGCGCGTCCGGCGCACTGGAGCAGGGCTATATGCTGCTGCAGAACGTGGTGGTGGACCCGGCGCTGCGCGGCCGGGGACTGGGAGAAAAACTCTGCAGGGCCATGATTGCCCGGGCCGGGGAACTGGGAGCAAAGCATGTGTACCTGCAGGTGGTGCAGAAAAACACAGCAGCCATGAACCTGTACCGGAAGCTGGGGTTCCGGAAGTGCTATACCTACTGCTATATGAAGCAGCCCACCGCAGCGTGTACAGAAAATCCGGCTTCAGGGGCAAAGAATTAACCGGGGGATCCGGCAGCCCGGACCGGGAATATATCCCACCGGGGAAGCATCATATTTTTCTCCCGTTATATAAATAGCAGATCATATTTTTCGGAGCTGCACCTGTATTCCGGCAGAGAATAATGATATGCTTTGCTCACGGTGAGAGGATCACCGGGGAAAGCCGGCAGGTTTCCGGCAGGGAACCCGGCCGGCAGAACGACAGAGCAAAGGAGGGCTGAAGATGGGCAGGAACTGGAATACGGGCACAGTGTTCGCGGCTGCAGCCATACTGGCGCTGGCGCTTGGCGGCGTGCTGCGGCTGCTGAATGTGGTGATCTGGAGAATGGGCGGTGTCGGTGTGACGATTGCCGTCTTCGCACTGGTATACGCCGTTATCCGGAAGATGGCCTGACGGCCGTAAAAACCAAAGAGAAGGGGAAAACAGGAATGGCAAAGCTTGAGAGGACCCTGCAGGGCGATTTTGAGGAAATCGTGGACAGGATTGAAAACGGCATCATGAAAGGCAGCCTCTCCGCCTCGCTGGAAGACGCGAGTGATTTTACCAGCGGCAGGAGCCGCTGTGCGGTCCGCGTATTTGAACG
This sequence comes from Christensenellales bacterium, assembly GCA_045111455.1. GTDB lineage: Bacteria > Bacillota > Clostridia > Christensenellales > Aristaeellaceae > Aristaeella. Next base: position 25,951 of record JBGUGL010000027.1, read on the forward strand.
CTACAGCTGGCTGGGCGGAAACCGTGTATCCATGAGCGTTACCCTGTTTGAAGGGGAAGACGGGCTGATCCGGCTGAGCGCCATTACGTCCGGCGGTTCCCAGGCGATGTTCTTCAAGATCAACACCTTTGGAGAGGAAGCGTTTCTGGAAAAGCTGGAGGAAATCCTGTAAGGCCGCAATAACAGAAACGGCTGAAGAGTTATCCGATATGCCCGGCTGCGGGACAATCCGCAGCCGGGTCTTTTATGTCTGCATTGCAGGGACAGATGTTGACAGATGCGGGAAACACCGGCATAGTGAACAGAGAAATGAGACTCTACGGAGCGTAGGTTGAGAGGCGCCGACGCAGGCGTTATGCTTATCCGGAAAGGAGTGATGACCAATGGATCACTATGTGACCGGAGCGACGATCAGAACGCTGCGGGAAAAATACCGGATGACACAGGCGGAACTGGCGGAAAGGCTCTGTGTCAGCGACAAGGCTGTATCGAAATGGGAAACCGGCCGGGGATTTCCGGATGTGTCCCTGCTGGAACCTTTAAGCAAAGCACTGCATATTTCCGTGCCGGAACTGCTGTGCGGACAGGAGGTTGTGAATGCCAACCGGGCTTCGAATATGCTGAAGAGCCGTTTTTACACCTGCCCGGTGTGCGGAAATGTGATTTTCGCCCGGGGAGAGGCTATGATTTCCTGCTGCGGGATCCGGCTTCCGGCCCTGGAGGCGGAGGAGGCTGATCCGGCACACCGGCTGGAAGCGGAGAAAACGGAGGATGAAATCTATATTACATCAGAGCATCCCATGAGCAAGGAACATCACCTGGCTTTTATTGCCTATATGACAGCGGACCGCTGCGAAATGAAGGCGCTTTATCCGGAAGGCAGTGCTGAGAGCCGGTTCTTTTACCGGGGAAGCGGATGGCTTTACTGCTGTTGCAATCAGCACGGCCTGTTCAGGCAGAAACTGGGCAGATAATCGAAATTCCCTTTGTACAGACGGACGTGGAGTACCCTGACGCGCAGATGATGCTGCGGGAACTGTAATTCCGGCCAAAGTTAACCTTGACACGGATGCTTTCCCTGTAGTATAGTCAACGCAAACTTTCAGAAAGGAGTTCTTCTCATGAATATGAGCGGCATCATCACTGTGAACACTACTGCGAACATTGTGAATCATGTCCGCACTATTACTGCTGGCATGAAAAGCAGGATCAGAGAAGAGCAGACCTGATATAACCGGAATGGAATCATCAGCCGCTTATCTCTGACCGGGATAAGCGGTTTTTTATATCTGTCATGATGAGGAGGCGATTCCATGGACCTGCATGATTACCGGGACGTGGCGGAGAACTATGACCGGTATCTTGAAGTCATGTATGAGCATGACGATCACCATGAGCATTTTCAGGAGTTTTACCTGGAACTGGCCCGGAAGTACGGATCCGGCGGTATCGTGGATGTGGCGTGCGGTACCGGAGCGGTGCTGCTGTACCTGGCGGAACACGGACTGGACGCGGACGGTACGGATCTTTCCGTGGAAATGTGCCAGGTGGCTGCCGCCAAGGCGGAAGCCAAGGGGCTGCACCTGAACATTATTCCCGCGGACATGACCCGGTTTTCATCCGGCCGGAAATATTCCCTGGCCATCATTGCCCGGAGCGGTTTCATGCACCTGCCGGACCAGCGGCTGCAGGAGGCGGCGCTGCGAAATCTCCGGGACCAGCTGCTGCCCGGAGGTATCCTGACGCTGAACACCTTCGATCCCTGGCCGCCGATGCAGGCAGCGCAGCTGCAGACAACACCGGAGGATTATTCCTTCCGCCTGGAATACACCAACAGCGCCGGGCACCGGGAGAAGATCTACAACGCGATTACCTACAACCCGTACACGCAGCAAATGTACGGCAACTGGAAATTTGTGGAGTATAATGACCGGGGAGAGGTTATCGGGGAACGGGTCCGCCCCCTGCTGATGCGGCAGACCTACCGGTCTGAAATGTTCCTGCTGGCGAAACTGTGCGGATTTGAAGTAAAAGAGATTTTCCGCGGATACAACGGGGACAGGGAAGACCTGAACGATCCGGCATCCGCTTCAAAGTACCGGAGCAATCTGATCTGGATCCTGGAAAAGAAATGAAGGAACGGGGAGGATAAGACAATGATCAGGGAAGCGGGACGGGAAGACCTGGATGCCTGCGCACAGCTGATCCGGAAGAGTTTCAGGACGGTGGCGGATACCTGCGGCATAACGGAAGAAAACGCGCCGCGGTTTACCGCATTCGCAACGACGGAGGAACGGCTGCGGCGGCAGCTGGAAGAGGAACACAGGTCGATGTTCGTCTGGGAGGAGGACGGTATCCTGTGCGGGTACTATTCCCTTTGCCTGCAGGACGGACAGGAATGTGAACTGAACAACCTGGCGGTTTTGCCGGAATACAGGCATCACGGGATCGGGAAGAAACTGCTGGAGCACGCAGAAGAAAGTGCACGGAAAGCGGGATGCAGGACGATGACTTTCGGAATCGTGGAAGAGAACAGGGTGCTCCGGCAGTGGTACGAACAGAACGGCGCCGTACATACCGGCACCAGGAAATTCGATTTTTTCCCGTTTACATGCGGGTATATGAAAATCAATCTGCAGGGAGGCAAAGAGGAATGATCACGGATACTTTTGACAACCGGACAGAGGAAATCATCAAGGTACGGCGCAATGAAAACGCGAAGAAGGTGGATGCCTGCATCCTGACCTTTTCCCATGAGATCCTGCAGTATGTGCTGGAACAATACGAGTGCACCAGGATCGGAGACCTGTATTCCTCCAACGGAGCGAACCCTGTATACGCGTTTGCCTGCGGAGGAAAGGAATTCGCGGTGTATATGTCCTATGTCGGCGCGCCGGGCTGTGTGGCTGACATGGAGGACAGCCTGTCGCTGATCAATACGGACAAGTATGTGGTATTCGGCGGCAGCGGCTGCCTGAACAAGGAAATTGCCAGGGGAAAGGTTATGGTTCCCACGGCGGCCTACCGGGATGAAGGCACCTCGTACCATTACTCACCGGCGTCAGACTATATCCCGGTGAAAAACAGCGATACGGTGGCGGAATTTATGGAGCAGGCCGGACTTCCCTACATTCAGGGCAAAACCTGGACTACAGACGCCGTGCACCGGGAAACCAGGGGCAATTTCGAAAAACGGAAAAGCGAAGGATGCATTTCCGTGGAGATGGAATGCGCTGCTGTGCAGGCTATGTGCGATTACCGGGGACTGAACGCATACTTCTTCTTTACCTGCGGTGATCTGCTGGACGCGCCGGAATGGGACGCGAGACAGGCTAAAAACCAGAAAAAGGATACCCAGCATGATCCGGGCCATTTCGACATCGCCCTGGCCCTGGCAGAGTATATCTCATGATAATCAGGATCAACGGAGGAAAAACTATGATCAGGAACGTTGCCATTGTCAGCCTGTCCAGCGGGATTGTCGGGGAACCGTTTGTTCAGTACGAAGTGGAAATCGGCCTGCGGAGGCTGAAGGAATACGGGCTGAACGTGAAGTTTATGCCCCACGCATGCAAAGGCCTGGACTATGTCCGGGAACATCCGGAAAAGAGGGCGGAGGACCTGCTGGCGGCTTTCCGTGACCCGGAAACCGATATGATCCTGTGCGCCATCGGCGGGGATGACACCTACCGGCTGCTGCCGTACCTGTTCGGAAACCATGAGCTGGAAAACGCGGTGACAGACAAGGTGTTCCTTGGCTTTTCCGATACAACGATCAATCACCTGATGCTGCACAAGGCGGGACTGAAAACATTCTACGGACAGGCATTCCTTCCGGACGTGTGCGAACTGGCACCGGAAATGCATCCCTATACCCGGAAGTACTTTGAAGAATTGATTGCCACAGGCGGAATCCGGGAGATTACCCCCAGCGATGTCTGGTATGAAGAAAGGACAAGCTTTGCGCCGGACCAGGTTGGTACGCGCACCCCGTCCCATCCGAACGGGGGATTTGAACTGCTGCAGGGAGCCCCGGTGTTCTCCGGAAAGATTCTCGGCGGCTGCGTGGATTCGATGTACGACATCTTCAACGGGGAACGGTACACGGATATGCCGGAACTGTGCCGGAAGTATCAGCTGTTCCCGGCGGCGGAGGACTGGAAGGGACGTATCCTGCTGCTGGAAACCAGTGAGGAAAAACCGGTTCCGGAGACGTACCGGCAGGCGCTGGAATACCTGAAAGGCACAGGCGTATTTGAGAATGTATCCGGGGTGCTGGCCGGCAAGCCGATGGATGAAACCTATGCGGATGAATACCGGCAGCTGCTGAAGGAAGTGATCGGCAATCCGGAGCTTCCGGTGGTGTTCAACCTGAATATCGGGCACGCCATGCCCCGCTGTATTATGCCTTTCGGCGTGGAAGCAACGGTGGACGCGGAAAAACAGGTCATCCGGTTTGCTGAATGAACAGCGGATACCGGAGCAATAACAGAACGGAATACGGAGAAACAGAATGGAACTGAGAAGACTGACAGGCGAAGACAGGGGAACTGTTACAAGGCTGTTCACGGATGTGTTTACCAATGAACCCTGGAATGACGACTGGAGCGACAGGGAACAGCTGGACGCCTATATCCGGGACCTGACCGGGCAGAGCTACTCCCTGACCCTGGGTTATTTTGACGGAGAAGTGCTGACCGCGCTGGCCATGGGATATATCAAACACTGGTATTCCGGGACTGAATACATCATCAACGAGCTGTGCGTTGACAGGCAAAGACAGGGACAGGGGATCGGCAGCAGTTTCCTGAAAGCGATTGAAGAATACCTTTCAGAAAACGGAATAAGCCAGATCTTCCTGCTGACGGACAGAAATGTGCCAGCTTATCAGTTTTACCTGAAAAACGGATTTCAGGAGCAGGCCGGGAATGTTGCCTTCGCAAAGAGAACGGGCGAACAGGCGAAGTGAAAGGTGAAGGAGGAAGAACCATGAAGCGGAAGCTGCAGTTCGGAATGCCGACCCTGGTTGAAAACCGGACCCTGGAGGACAATGCCGCCCTGTGCAGGCGGTTGGGCCTTGAATTCATTGAACTGAACATGAATTTTCCGGAATACCAGACGGAACAGCTGGAACAGACGGAAGAACTGAAACGTGTTGCCGAACGCTTCGGAATCTACTACACTATTCACCTGGACGAGAACCTGAATATCGCGGATTTCAACCGGCTGGTATCGGACGCGTATCTTGAAACCGTACGGCGTTCCATCAACGCAGCCCGGGAACTGACAGAACTGCGTGACCGGTTCGGGGACAGCGGGCAGCCGCTGATCCTGAACATGCATATGAACCCCGGCATCTATATCACCCTGCCGGACCGGAAAGTGCAGATGTATGAGCGGGATTTCGGAACATACATCAAGTCATTCGAAAAATTCCGGGCCCTGTGCGAGGAATGGATCGGGGACAGCGATGTGCTGATCGCGGTTGAAAATACGGACGGATTCCGGGAATACGAGAAAAAAGCAGTCGATTACCTGCTGAAAAGCCCCAGGTTTGGACTGACATGGGATACGGGCCATTCAAAAGCAACAGGGGAAAAAGACGTGCCTTTTATCACGGAACGGCAGGACCGCCTGGTGCATTTTCATATTCATGACGGTACAGAAACGCCGCCCCGGAACCATCTGGCACTGGGAGACGGGGAAATTGACCTGCCGCGGAGGCTGGAGCTTGCCGGAGAAAGAAACGCCAGATGCGTTCTGGAAACAAAGACCATCGAAGCGCTGGAACGGTCCGTTTCATGGCTGCGGGAGCATGGCTTCCGCGAATAATCCGGACCGGGAGACCGGACGGACAGAAAGAGGAATGATTTATGATTATCAAAAGAATAGAGGAACAGGATAAAAAACAACGGATTGCGCGGGAGGTTCTGGAAGCGCTGACGGAGTGGTTTGAAGTTCCGGAATACCGGGAAAACTATATTCAGGAAAGCCGTGACCAGATCTTTTTCGCGGCGGAGCAGAACGGGGAGGCGGCAGGTTTCCTCTGCCTGAAAGAGACAGGGAAGCCTACTGTGGAACTGGCAGTGATGGGCGTGAAAAAAACGTTCCACCGCCGCGGGATCGGAAAGGCGCTGTTCATGGCTGCAAAGGAATGCGCGGTTTCCGCCGGCTATGAATTCCTGCAGGTCAAGACGGTGGCAACAGGATACTATGAAGATTATGACAGGACCAACCTGTTTTACCGGAGCCTCGGATTCAGGGAACTGGAAGTGATTCCGGCTATCTGGGGTGAGGAAAACCCCTGCCAGATCTATGTGATGACCCTGAAGAAACAGCCGTCCCTGACGGACCTGATTATGAAACGGCGGAGCTACCGCGGGAAGTACAGGCCGGACAGGGTCCCCAGGGAAGACCTGACCACGATCCTGGAAGCGGGACTGGCGGCGCCTTCCGGCTGCAACAAGCAGACCACCAGCCTGATAGCGGTGGATGATCCGGAACTGCTGGAACGGATTCATGCGGTGATTGATCCGCCTGTGGGGGAAACGGCGCCGGCTATGATCTGCGTGCTGAGCCGGCGGATTAACGCCTACCGGGACAGATGCTTCGCAACGCAGGATTATTCCGCCGCCATAGAAAACATGCTGCTGGCGATTACCGCCCTCGGATACCAGAGCTGCTGGTATGAGGGGCATATTACCGACACGGACCGGATCAATGAACGGATTGCGGAGATCCTGAAGGTCCCGGAAGGCTATGAACTTGTATGCATTCTTCCGCTGGGAATCGCTGCCGGCGAACCGGTTATGCCAAAGAAAAAGCCCTTTGAAGAAAGGGCCGGATTCAACGGTTTTTAATAATGCGGACAGGTCCGGCAGGCCTTACGGTTCTGCCGGCCTGTAGCCTTCAAAAATGACAGCGTCGTTTTCCTGCATGAGCTGATCATGCCGGGCGCTGTCCTTTGCGGTCCAGCAGACCTTCATGGCGCCCAGAAGGCCGCAGAGACGGACGGGAGCAGGCTTCGGACCGATGCCGTAGGCAATGAAATGCGGCCTGGCACGGAAATTGAGAAGCAGGCGGCTGAAGATAAAGGACAGCCAGAAGGGCATGCTGCCTTTCCAGAAGCAGGCGGCCTGGGAAAGCTGGCCGCGGAGACGGGCCGGATCGTTCAGCCTGAAATAACGCACAACTTCCGGATGGAAGCTTTCCACGCAGGCGGGACCGTCGTAATCCGCCAGCATCCGGCGGACGGCGGAGCAAAGCTCCTTTACGTTCGGCGCGGCGGATTTCAGCTCCACAATCAGGGGCTGCCGGCCATGAAATATTTCCAGAACATCCGAAAAAAGCGGGATCCGTTCGTCTGTTCCGAAAAGCGGAAATGACTGCAGCTCCTCCAGTGTAAAGTCGCATACGCGGCCTTCCCGGCCGCAGGCCCTTTTCAGATCGTCGTCATGAAGGACGACGATCTGACTGTCTTTTGTCAGCTGGACATCCAGTTCAGCTCCGTAACCGGCTTCCACCGCCAAACGAAAGGCGGGCAGGGAATTTTCCGGCACGGACTGGTCCGGGGAATAGAGGCCGCGATGCGCATAAGCCCTGTGTTCAAAGGGCTTCCGCATTTCCCTGGATGCATGGGCAGGGAAAAGCAGGAACAGGAAAACCGCGGCAAACAGAACAAACAGCAAAATCAGCCAGAGCATCATCATATTCCTCCTGCGGGTGGATATTGTGATTATACGCGGAATAGGGTAAAATAGCAAAAGAGAGATCCGGCGGATATTACAGTTCTGCAGGAGGAACAAGCATGAAACTGAATTACAAGCGTACCATCTTTGTCGGCTTCGCCTTTTTCCTGATCTGTACATTCTGGCAGGCGTACGACACCATCATCCCGAAGATCCTGACAGACAAATTCGGCATGAACCAGGCGAATTCCGGCATTATCATGGCGCTGGACAATGTGCTGGCCCTGTTTATGCTGCCACTGTTCGGCGCGATTTCAGACAAGTGCGGCAGCAGAAAAGGACGCCGTACTCCTTTTGTGACGATCGGTACCATTGCTGCAGCCATTCTGCTGGTGGCCCTTTCTTTTGCGGACGGAATGCAGCTGAAAAACATCTCCGCGGTGTCCGCCATTGACGATCCTGCAGCGCTGGAAGTCCTGTATGACGCAGAAAAGGATGAAACGCTTTACACACCGGAGAACGAAGCGTTTGTGCTGTCCGGAACATTCACGCGGGAGGAGTTTGCCGCCATTAAATCCCAGAGGACGGACGAAGCTACCGGAAAGAAAATAACCAATGAAGATTATCATAACTATGTGGTGCCCGCCCGGCAGCATTATGCCCAGCGGCGGACGGCAGAAAACCCGCGGGCGCTGATCCTGTTTATCGGGATTCTGCTGCTGCTCCTGATTGCCATGTCCACCTTCCGGTCACCGGCTGTAGCCCTGATGCCGGATGTGACGATCAAGCCGCTGCGAAGCAAGGGAAACGCGGTGATCAACCTGATGGGAACAGCCGGCGGGATCCTGATCCTGGGGCTGGGCATCGTTTTCGCCACGGGATCGATCCGGAACTCCCTGATGAATTACACAGTATTCTTCGCGATTGTGGCAGGGATCATGCTGGTTTCGCTGCTGGTCTTCCGGCTGAAGGTGGATGAACCGCGATTTGTGCGGGAAATGGAGGAGGAAAGCCGGAAATACGGCCTGGAGACTGCCGGGGAGGACGAAGAAGGCGGATCCCGGAAGCTTTCCGCCGCCGAACGGCGCTCCCTGCTGCTGATCCTGGCATCGGTGGTTTTCTGGTTCATGGGATACAACGCGGTCACCTCCAAGTATTCCGTGTATGCCGGCAAGGTGCTGGCCATGGACTACAATTCCACCCTGATGATCGCGAACGTGGCCGCTATCATTTCCTATCTGCCGGTAGGTATGCTGGCAAGCAAAATCGGACGGAAAAAGACGATCCTGATCGGTATCGCCATGCTGGCATGCGCCTTCCTTGTAGCGGCTTTCCTGCGGGAAGGAAGCCCGGCCATGCTGATGAACGCCATGTTTGCCCTGGCCGGAATCGGCTGGGCGACCATCAATGTGAACAGCTTCCCGATGGTGGTGGAGCTGTCCCGGGGCGGTGACGTGGGACGGTATACCGGCTTCTATTACACAGCCAGTATGGCGGCGCAGACCATTACACCGTACCTTTCCGGCACCCTGATGGACAGGACCGGCATGACTTCGCTGTTCCCCTATGCCACGGTATTTGTTGTGCTAGCCTCGGTGACCATGCTGTTCGTCCGGCACGGAGACAGCAAGCCGTTGCCGGCCGGAAGCAAACTGGAACACTTCGGGGGCGGAGACTGAGCCGGTGCTATTCCGGAAAAACTGAAAAGAACAGCTGAAGGATATTCCGAAAGGAGGACATCTGATGAACATTACCAAAGAACTGAATGGTGACAGGCTTACCATTGCCCTGGAGGGCCGCCTTGATACCATGACTTCCCCGGAACTGGAAAAGGAACTGCAGGGGTGCCTTGCGGACATATCGGAACTGACGCTGGATCTCGGCAAACTGGATTACATTTCCTCCGCCGGCCTGCGCGTGCTGCTGACGGCCCACAAGGCGCTGCTGGGCAGGAACGGCATGAAGGTGACCAATGTCAACGAAATCGTAATGGAAGTGTTTGAGGTGACCGGATTTGCCGACATCCTGACAATCGAATGACGGCAGAACGGGAATATGGTATAATCAGGCTCCGGAAGGACTGCCATGCGGTTTTCCAGAGAAAACCAGGCTGAAACGGAGCGAAGAGATATGAAATGGATGATTGCATCGGACATTCACGGCAGCGCACTGTACTGCGAAAAAATGCTCCGGTGCTTTGAAACGGAAAACGCGGACCGGCTGCTGCTGCTGGGAGACCTGCTTTATCACGGGCCCAGGAATGACCTTCCTGAGGAATACCGGCCGAAGAAGGTTATTGAGATGCTGAACGGAATCCGGGACAGGCTCCTGTGCGTGCGCGGGAACTGTGACTGTGAAGTGGACCAGATGGTACTCAATTTTCCGATCCTGGCGGATTACGCGGTACTGGACGCGGGGAACAAACTGATTTATGCCACGCACGGACATGTATTCAACCCGGAGAAGCTGCCCCCCCTGAAGGCAGGAGATGTGCTGCTTTTCGGCCATACACATGTGCCGCTCCATACGGAAAAGGATGGTATTCTGTGCCTGAATCCGGGATCTGTTTCCATCCCGAAGGAAGGCAGCGCGCACAGCTATATGACCTGGGAAGACGGTGTTTTCTGCTGGAAAACAACTGAAGGGAAGGAATATGACAGATTGTCAACCTGAAAGATTGCTGAAAGGTTGACGATTTCCCGGGAACATGCTATGATGCCCCCCGATACAGATCGGAGGGGCTTTTTTTATGGCTTTGAAGGATAAGGCACTGGAGCTGCTGGGGTCCGGAGAAACCGTATCCGGAGCGCAGCTTGCGCGGGAACTGGGAGTCAGCCGGAACGCTGTCTGGAAGGTGATGAACCAGCTGCGGCAAAGCGGCTATGAGATTGACGCGGTGACCAACCGGGGATACCGGCTGCTTTCGGCGCCGACGCTGCTTTCGGAGACGGAGATCCGCCGGTGGCTCACCACGAAGGAGCTTGGCAGGGAACTGGAAATCCATGACCAGCTGGATTCCACCAACAACCGGGCGAAGGCGCGGGCAGCAGCCGGCGCGCCGCACGGACTGACGGTGATTACGGATTCCCAGACCGGCGGCAGGGGAAGAAGGGGACGGAGCTTTTTCTCCCCGGAACACACGGGGGTATACCTGACCTGCGTACTGCGGCCTTCCTGCACACCGGAGGAGGCATCGCTGCTCACATCGCTGGCGGCGGTGGCAACGGCCAGGGCCATCGAGAAGGTGGCGGATACGGACGTGAAGATCAAATGGGTCAACGACCTGTACATCGGAGGCAGAAAGGTCTGCGGTATTCTCAGTGAGGCAGGCATGAACATGGAATCCGGCCAGCTGGATTATGTGGCAGTGGGGATCGGCGTGAACGCCGCAAGGATGGAATTCCCCCCGGAACTGAAGGATATTGCCACCTCTGTGGGCAATGAAACCGGCACAGATCCGGACCGGAACAGGCTGATCGCCGAAATCCTGAACGAGATGGAAAAGCTGTATGACGCCCGGAACAGCGCAGCTTTCCTCCGGGAAAGCCGGAGCCGCTCGAATGTGATCGGCCGGGAAATCACAGTCATTGAAGGAGAAAAACAATATCCGGCCCGGGCTGTGGATATTGACAGCCAGGGGCACCTGATCATTGAAACATCCAACGGCAGGACGCGCCTGAATTACGGCGAAGTGAGCCTGAAACTGACGAAAAGAGGAAACGAACCATGAAAATTAAAGATATGACACTGATTGCCGTAATGGCGGCCCTGATCTGCGTAGCCGGACCGCTGACGATTCCCATCGGACCGATCCCGCTGTCCCTGGCGAGTTTCGCCGTTTACCTGGCAGGATCTGTGCTGGGAAAGAAAAGGGGGACCATAGCGACAGCACTGTATCTGCTGATCGGAATCATCGGAGTGCCGGTGTTCAGCGGCTTCAGCGGCGGTTTCCAGAAACTGGCGGGGGTCACGGGCGGCTACCTGGTGGGCTACCTGCCCTGCGCCTTCCTTTCCGGCGTGGGCGGGGAGCAGCGGGAAAAAACCGGCTGGTGGTTCCACGCCCTGATGATGGCTGCGGGAACGTTCATCCTGTACGCGGTGGGAACGGTGGTTTTCATGCTGCATACCGGCAATGCCCTTGGCGCGGCGCTCTCCCTGTGCGTTATTCCGTTCCTGCCGGGAGACGCGGTGAAGATCATCGCGGCAGTGCTGCTGACTTTGCCGGTGAAGAAAGCGGTAAAGGCAGTACACAATTCATAATGAACCGCGGAATCTGATGCGGAGCTGAAACAGTTTCAGCTCCGCTTTTTCGTTACGAACAATTCGGGGTGGAAAATCAGAAACGTTTCTTGTATAATGCAGGAAGCGAATAAACAAAAAGGAGCAGGTTTCCGTATGAGATTTGAACCGACCTTTGAATCCCTTCGTTCCTATTCTGCACCGGAATGGTTCCGGGATGCCAAATTCGGCATCTGGAGCCACTGGGGACCCCAGAGCGTCCCGATGTTCGGCGACTGGTATGCCCGGAACATGTATATACAGGGCCAGCCCCAGTATGAATACCATCTGCGGCACTACGGACATCCTTCCAAATTCGGCTATAAGGATCTGTGCGCCCTGTGGAAGGCGGAAAAGTTTGATCCGGACGCACTGATGGCAAAGTATTACAGGGCTGGAGCAAGGTACCTGATGACCCAGGCCACCCATCATGACCATTTCTTCAACTACGACTCAAAGATCAACCGGATGAACAGCGTGAATGTGGGACCGGGGAAAGACATCCTGGCCCTGTGGAAGGCTGCGGCGGACAAGTATCATCTGCCCTTCGGCATCAGCGAGCATCTGGGAGCCTCCTTTTCCTGGTGGCGGGTGAACAAAGGCTTCGACAAAACGGGTCCCTATGCCGGTGTGCCCTATGACGGCAATGATCCGGCGTATCAGGATTTCTATCATGCCAACCAGGAACACGGCACGGGAGAGGAACTGGATCCGTGGTATACCGGGAATGAACGGTTCCGGGATTACTGGCTGAAATGCGTGAATGAGATGATCGACCGCTTCCAGCCGGACCTGCTTTATTCCGACGGGGTGCTGCCCTTCGGGGATCACTGGCTGGCGGAACAGGGAGCCCTGAACGACCTTTCCGTGTATGACCGGGGCCTGCAGGCTGTGGCCAGGCTTTACAACACATCCATTGAAAAATACGGGGACAACCGGGCGGTTTACCTGCAGAAGGACCGGCGGAAGGAAATTTACAGCGTGGGCGTACTGGACATCGAAAAGAGCCAGCTGCCCGGGATTATGCCGGAACCCTGGCATACGGACACCTGCATCGGCAACTGGTTCTACGATGTGCACCATCCCTACAAGAGCCCGGAGCAGATCGTCGAGATGCTGGTGGATATTATCTCCAAGAACGGCATCATGCTGCTGAACATCCTTCAGCGGCCTAACGGTACCATTGACGAGGATGCGGAATTCATCCTGGACCGGCTGGCAGACTGGTTTGCTGTCAACAGTGAAGCAGTATACGGCACCCGGCCGTGGAGAACCTTCGGCGAAGGGGAAACCCGGGTGAAGATTGACGGCTTTACCGAGGAAAAGACGGACTGGAACCTGAGCGACGTGCGCTTTGTGCAGAAGGAAGGCGCAGTATACGCATTCCTGCTAGGCGCAAAGGGCGGGGAGACTGTGACCCTGCGCAGCTTTGCGGAGGATGAGGTAAAGAGCGTGGAACTGCTGGGATACGGACCGGCGGAGTTCCGGAAGGATTTCGGCGTGCTGGCGGTGAAACTGCCGGAGAAGCTGCCCAGTTTCTGTGCCAATACGCTGAAGATTGAAATCAATTCATAATTCACAATGCATAATGCATAATTAATACTTGAGTCGTGTACGGGAAACCGCACACGACTTTTTCAGGGGAAAGTATCTGCATACGGAAAAAGAGTGTCCGGCGAAGGACACTCTTTTCAGTATAGTGTTGAGTCGATTACAGGCGTTCGATGATTTCCTTTTCGAGCTTTTTGATGAGCTCGTCCAGGGTCATGGAAGTGGTCTGGTCTGTGGCGCGGTCGCGGACGGAGACGGTGTTTTCATTGATTTCCTTCTCGCCGATGATCAGCATGTAGGGAACCTTGTCCTCCTGGCGGGCATAACGGATTTTGTAACCGATCTTTTCATTGCGCTCGTCCAGTTCGGACCGGATACCGTCATCCAGCAGGGCTTCATTGATTTTCGCAGCGTATTCCATGCTCTTATCGCTGACGGGAAGCACCTTGACCTGGACAGGAGCAACCCACAGCGGGAAGGCGCCCTTGGTTTCCTCGATCAGGTAAGCCATGAAGCGGTCGATGGAACCCAAGATCGCGCGGTGCAGCACGACGGGGGTTTTTTCCGATCCGTCCTGGTCCACATACTTCAGATTGAACTTTGCCGGCAGGCAGAAGTCCAGCTGGCAGGTGCTCAAGGTATATTCCGCACCGATGGCGGGTTTGACGTTCACATCCAGCTTCGGGCCGTAGAAAGCCGCTTCGCCGATTTCTTCCGTGAAATCGATGTTCAGCTCCTTCAGCACTTCGCGAAGGGCGGATTCCGCACGGTTCCACATCTCATCGTCCTGATGATACTTGACCTTGTCTTCCGGATCCCGCAGGCTCAGCACACAGCGGTAGTCCGTAATATGGAAGTCCCGGTAGACATCCCTGATCAGGTTGACCACGCTGGATACTTCATCCTTGATCTGCTCCGGCGTAACGAAGAGGTGGGCGTCGTTCTGGCAGAAGTGGCGGCCACGCTCAATGCCCTTCAGGGTGCCGCTGGGCTCGAACCGGAAATCATGGGCGATTTCACCGATCCGGATGGGCAGGTCACGGTAGGAATGCAGGCGGTTGGCGTAGATCATCATGTGATGGGGGCAGTTCATGGGACGAAGCACGAAGCTTTCTCCCTCCACCTCCATGGCGGGGAACATGTTGTCCTTGTAATGATCCCAGTGGCCGCTGGTGCGGTAGAGATCCACTGTGCCGACACAGGGTGTCATGACATGCTGATAGCCCAGGCGAAGTTCCTTGTCCCGGATATAGTTTTCCAGTTCGCGCCAGACGGTATAGCCCTTGGGCAGGAACATGGGCAGGCCCTTGCCGACCAGGTCGTCTGTCATGAACAGGCCCATTTCCCGGCCGATCCGGCGGTGATCCCGGGCTTTGGCTTCTTCCACCTGCTTTTCATATGCAGCCAGCTCTTCCTGGTTCCGGAAGGCGACGCCGTTCAGGCGGGTCAGCATCTTGTTATTCTGGTTGTTCTTCCAGTAGGCGCCGGACAGGGCAGTGAGCTTGAAGGCTTTCAGCGCCTTGGTGTAGGTGAGGTGGGGACCGACGCACATGTCGATATAGTCGCCCTGCTGATAGAAGGTGATGACCGCGTCATCGGCCAGGTCGGCGATATGCTCCACTTTGTAGATTTCGCCGCGGTCCTTCATCAGCTGCACCGCCTCATCCCGGGGCAGGGGATAGACCTTGAAGGGGAGATTCTCCTTCACGATCTTCTGCATTTCCGCCTGGATGGCGGGCAGATCCTCATCTGTCAGTTTGACGTCGCCCAGATCGATGTCATAATGGAAACCCTTCTCAGTGGCGGGACCATAGGCAAAGTGAGCGTCGGGGTACAGGCGTTTGACCGCCTGGGCCATGATGTGGGCAGCGGAGTGGCGGAGAACTTCCAGTTCTTCTTCCGCAGGACATTCCGCAACATGACCGTCGTTGTAGATGATCTTCATGGGATACCCTCCTTTTTTGTTCCGGGCGTCTGTGTACAAAAAAGCATCCGCCCTGCATTTGCTGTGCCGGGACGGATGCTGAGAAAGCATTCGCGGTTCCACCCTGCTTGTTTGTAAAACCACTCATTGAGCCGCTTTAACGGGCGGCGAGCGCTTTTCATCCGGGAATGGTATCGAATCAGGTCCTGCTGCGGGCTTGCACCTTCCCCCGCTCTCTGTGAGCCGGTTTCCTGACCGCGTGTTTCCCTTCGCCTGAAAAGGATACAGGAAGTATACCCCCTGCGCGGTTGAAAATCAAGGGGAAAATATGAATTATCCGCCGGCCGGGTGAATCGAGGGAATAAATCCGGCCTGTATGTATTTGCTTTGACAGGCATATCAATATATGGTATGATTCTGCCGGTTACGACACAAGACAGGGAGGAAAGGCATGCGCAGGATCATTGCAGCCGTAATATTCATAATGATCGCGCTTTCTGCGGCGCCCGCGCCGGCGGAGGATTTTCTGCTGGGCGTCGTTCCCGAACCGTCTGACCTGACGCCCTCCTTCCGGTCTGAAGAACCCCGGGCTGCAGAAGAAGGGAGCTACTGGACCACTCCCATGAGCCTGGAGAACGAGGAAGCCATCTGGAAGATGCTTACTTCCCCCATCACGGTGGCGGACATCGATATGAACAAGCAGATGGTGATCTGCAAGGAACCCGATGAAAACAGCGAAGGTATCGGTATGCTGACCGGACAGAGCCAGGGGGTTCATGTGCTGGAAACCCTGGATAACGGCTGGACCAAGGTGGAAACCTATTCCACCAGCTTCCATGACAGCAAGGTCAGGAATTTCAATGCTTTTGTGACGGGATATGTTCCGACGAAAAAACTGAAGACGGTTGAAGTCAACCAGAATTACGGCATCGTTATCGATAAGCTGACACAGCGGCTGTATCTTTACAAGGACGGCCATCTGGAGACATCCCTGGCGGTGTCCACCGGGAAATACAATCCCGACGCGAAGAAACAGCAGCCTTACAACGAAACCCGTTCCGGGGAATACCTGATTATTTATACCCGAACCGGCGCCCTGATTGACGAAGATTCCGGGATGGTCTGTAATTATGCCCTGAAATTCAATGCCGCGGATTATATCCATGAAGTCCCGCACCGGAAAAACGGGGACGGTTCCAGGAATTACCGCGGATTTGAGGAGATCCTCGGAACCCGGGCAAGCCATGGATGTATCAGGGTACAGGCCAGGCAGAACCGGGCAGGATACAGCATGTCCGTACTGTCTAACCTGATCAAAAAGCGGAAGGACAAAAACTGCGTGAAGCTGGTGATCTGGGAGGATTACCAGGGACGGCAGGTAAAGATTCCGGATGACAGCACGCCGCTGTATTACAATCCCAAAGGCGGCAGCATGTATCATGCCGAATCGGAATGCGTCAACATCAAAAAGCGGTATCTGCCGCTGACTGCATTCACCTACGGGCAGCTGGAAGAGGAACCGTTCCGCAAACTGAAGGCCTGCCCCTACTGTGTGCCCTCTCCGCGGAAAGAGTTCCTGGAGGAGATCAACCGGTCCCATGTGAACACCTCGCCCGGCGAGGTTATGCGCGTGTACCTGGAGAAAAAACAGAACACGGAAAACAAGAAAAAGAAAGGCAAATAAAAAACCGCTTCCGGAACTGCTTCCGGAGGCGGCTTTTTTTGCCTGTTATTTGTTTTCCACGATCCTGCGGACGCGGATCACACCGTCGATTTCCTTCAGGCGTTCCACGGTGTC
The DNA here is from genome assembly GCA_045111455.1 of Christensenellales bacterium. Taxonomy (GTDB): domain Bacteria; phylum Bacillota; class Clostridia; order Christensenellales; family Aristaeellaceae; genus Aristaeella. Next base: position 43,190 of record JBGUGL010000027.1, read on the forward strand.
GTGGGGCATGGGATGACTGAGATCCAGCAGCGTATAGGCATAATCCCCGCGGCTCTTGTTGGCCAGGTTTTCAATGTTCAGCCCCTGGTTGCCGAAGAAGTTGGTGATCTGGCTCAGCATGTTCGGGATATTCCGGTGCAGGATGCCCACCCGGGCTTCGGTTTCGCAGACGCCCAGATCCAGTTCGGGATAATTGACGGAATTGTGGATGTTGCCGTTGTCCAGGTAATTCTGCAGCTGCTTCACAGCCATGACCGCGCAGTTGTCTTCCGCCTCTTCCGTGGAGGCACCTAGGTGCGGGATGACAATGGCGTTTTTCATATGTGCGCTGGCAGGTGTGGGGAAGTCGGACACATAACGCTTTACGGCGCCGGATTCCAGGGCTGCCGCCAGGGCAGTTTCATCCACCAGGGTGTCCCGGGCAAAGTTCAGGAGAACGGCGCCGGGTTTCATCTGTCCGATGGCTTCGGCATTGATCATGCCTTTGGTGCTGGCGGTGGCAGGGACATGGATGGTGATGTAGTCACTGACCTCGTAGATCTTTTCCAGCTTTTCCGCATGGATGACCAGGGGAGAAAGATTCCAGGCGGAATTGACGGACAGGTAGGGGTCGAAACCGTAAACCTTCATGCCCAGGGAAACCGCGGCGTTGGCCACAAGGACGCCGATGGCGCCCAGGCCGATGACACCCAGCGTTTTGCCCTTGAGCTCTGTGCCGGCAAAGGCTTTTTTTGCTTTTTCGGTGGTTTTGGCGATGTTTTCATCTTCCGCGTTTTCCCGGACCCAGCTGATACCGCCGGCAATATCGCGGGAGGCGAGAAGCATGCCGCAGAGCACCAGCTCCTTGACGGAGTTGGCATTGGCACCGGGGGTGTTGAAAACCAC
>JBGUGL010000028.1:0-5461 GCA_045111455.1 Christensenellales bacterium
GTTTGAGTTTAGCATCCGCTGCGCGGTTCCGTTAGTGCGAACGTGTCCGAAGTGGATCACCTGACATCAGCCCTGCCAAACGAGCACCGCTTAAAACCTTGTTTCACTGCTCTGCAGTGAAATAAATAGTATATTTTTCATCCGTAATTTCATACAGCGGAACAACCCTGAAGTTCTCCGCCTGCTTCCGCGTCAGGTACACATTCTGCGTCCATACAAACGCTCCGTAGGTATGGCTCTGCTCCGGCAGCAGGATGCTTTCCGGCTCCTCCAGGTTCCCCCGGATCCCCCGGTCCCTGTCCGTCACACCCGCCAGCACCACCGGTCCTTCCACCGCGCACACCAGCTCTTCTGCGCCTTCCAGGTGCTCAAACACCACCCTGCTCGGGAAGAACACGTCCACCGTGTCCTCTGCGCCCCATGCCCGGTCCAGCTCAATATACCCGTCCCGGATCACGGCCTTCACAGTTTCCCCGTTGATGCCGATTTCCGGTTCCCCGGCAATCCAGCCCGGCACCCGCAGCCGCAGCTTCCAGTTCCCCTTCGTTTCCGCCCGCACCGTAAACTGCAGGCTCCACCGGGACACCCGTCCGCCGCTGTGTTCGTCAAACAGTACCTGGTTGTCATAGTTCTTCATGTGGACCTTCTGGGAAACCTTCACCTTCCCGGCCGCCAGCTCAATCTCCGCCTCGCTGGGGATGTACTGGCTCACGGTCACGTCCTTCCCGTCCGTGTACCACACAATCTCCGGATAGATTGTCTGGGCCTGCACCATCGTGCCGAAGCAGCACCAGAAGTCCCTCGTTTTGCTGCCCCATTTCTTTTTGCTTCCCGGCAGCATCGGCAGGAAGTACGTGGGCATTCCGGTCTCCTTGTTCTGCTGCGCCAGGAATCCGTTGTACAGTGCCCGTTCAATATAGTCCGCGTACCGCTTGTCCCCGGTCCGCCGGAACAGGTATTCCGCTGTCCGCACCATGTTGTACACCGTGCAGAACTCCTGGTCCTCGTTTCCCATATACTTCCCCTGGCTGTGGGGCGGAATCCAGAATTCCCCGGCGTTGCATCCCGTAGTGGAAAACATACCCCGGTCTGTTACGGCTGTCTTCCAGAAGGCTTCCAGCCGCTTTGCCCATTTTTCCTCCCCGGTCACTTCCGCCATCCGCCCAGCCCCGTGGCTCAGCGGAATGGAGGAGTTGGCATGGTCGTCCGTCAGGGCGTCCCCGCCCGCGTCCAGCCGGCCGTACAGGGCATTTCCCTCGTAGGCTTTCATCAGGAAAAGGTATTTCCCGTCCTTCGTCAGGGCATACAGGTCCGCCCATACCTCCAGCATGCCGCCCTGCTCGCCGCTGAAGACGGCGTCCGGATTGTTCTCCTCGCTGTCCTTCACCCAGCGCACATACCAGTCCGCCAGCTTGTCCAGGATCTGCAGCGCGGTTTCGTTGCCCAGCCGGTCATACACGTCCTTCAGGCCCATGATGGTCTTGTGCATCGTGTACTGCGGGGACCAGATATACCTTCCCGGAATCATCATGGCGAAATACTTCTCCGGAATGGATCCGACCCATTCCCCGCCGTTCAGTTCCTGGCACCGGGCCAGTTCCTTCACGATAAACTCCACCCGGTCCCTCAGCTCCGGCTTTTCTCCGCCGGCGCACAGCACCGCCGCTGCGCTCAGCCAGTGGCCCAGGAAATGCCCCCGCAGCTGGCAGCTGGGCGCTTCCCAGCCCCAGTGCATCTTCGCGCTGTCCGGGTCGTTAATCACCTGGCCGCCGGGCGGAATAATCCCCGCTTCAATATAGAAATTCTGCAGCAGGCATCCCGGATCCAGTTCCATCAGGTATGCCTCGTTCAGGTCCATCCGCCGCTTGAACAGTCCCGGCAGCATCTTCACGCTGCCGCCTTTGATTGCCTGCATCATATCAGTTGTAATTCCCCTTTGCCGTATTCATGTAATTATACCATGACCGTTGTATACATCGCAATAAATATCCCCCGAAAATGTTCGCCGCCCACCGGACATCTTCAGATTTCATCGCAAAACAAAATCGCTTCCGTTTGGAAGCGATTTGTTTTGCTTACAGCTTTGCAATCATTTTCTTGTTGCACTGCCCGTAGAAGAACAGGCACATCACCAGCGCCGCCAGTTCGGCGATGGGGAAACACCACCACACGGCCTTTACATCTCCCGTCAGCCGGGCAATGATCCATGCCACCGGCAGCAGGATCACCAGCTGCCGGCAGATGCTGATAATCATGCTGTAGGTTCCCTTGCCCACTGCCTGGAACACCGTGCTCAGGATAATGCCCACCGCCGCCAGCAGGAAGCTGGAGGAAATCACCCGCATGGCCACCATGCCGATGTCCGTCATCTGGGCGGTGATCTCCGCCTCGGCTTCGGATTCAAAGATGGCCATCAGCTGTCCGGGGAAAATCATGAACACCAGCGTACCCACCAGCATGATCACGCAGGCCCAGGTCAGCGCCACCTTGATGCAGGAATACACCCGCTCCTTGATCTTCGCCCCGTAGTTGTACGCGATAATGGCGATAATGCCGTTGGACAGGCCGAATACCGGCATAAAGATGAAGCTCTGCAGCTTGAAGTACACGCTCATCACGTTCAGGGCTGCGTTGCTCTGGGCAAAACCGGACAGGATTGCGTTCATCCCGATGTTCATCACCGATCCGATGGACGCCATGATCGTGCTCGGCAGGCCCACGGAAATGATGCCGCCCAGGTCCCGTTTGTTGATGTTGCAGTCCTTCACCGTCATCTTCAGTTCCGGGTTCTTCTTCTGGTTCAGCACAAACCCGATGCCCGCGGACACAAACTGGCCGATCACCGTGGCAATCGCCGCGCCGCTCACGCCCATCCGCGGGAATCCCAGCAGGCCGAAGATCATGATGGGGTCCAGGATGATGTTGGTCAGCGCGCCGCACAGCTGTGTCACCATGGACAGCACGGAGTTGCCCGTGGCCTGCAGCATCCGTTCATGGAAGATGGCCACAAACAGTCCCGTGCTGAACACCGTCACAATCGTCAGGTAGCTGGTGCCCATGTTCAGGATGCTTTCCTTGTTGGCCAGGTTGTCGGATACCACCAGTCCCATGGTCTGTCCTGCCAGCAGCAGGCCGAACAGGATGAACAGCACGCTGCCCAGCGCTTCAATCAGCAGGCCGTTCCACGCGCCTCGCCGGGCCCCTTCCGGGTTCCGTTCGCCCAGCCGCCGGGAAAGCAGGCTGTTGATACCGGTGCCCATGCCTGTGGACAGGGCGATCATCAGCATCTGGAAAGGCATGGCCAGGGAAACCGCCGTCAGGCCGTTCGGGTCAAACCGGGAAACGAAAATGCTGTCCACCACGTTGTACAGCGCCTGGATCAGCATGGAGAACATAATCGGAATGCTCACCTTGGGCACAAGGCGCGCCATGGGCACCGTGCCCAGCAGCTTGGATCTGTCAGTATTCGCCATAGATCAATGAAACCTCTCTCTTGCTTCATACATATAATATTGAACGGCAAGTATTGTACATACAATTCCCCCAAAAAACAAGCCTTGGCTGGGAGTTGGCCGGAGGGGCGATTCCGGAGTAACTAAAACATTCGCCGCATGGCGAATATATCACATCGGCCATAGGCCGATATATCACATTGAATCGCGTTGCGATTCAATATATCACAAATTTGCGAAGCAAATTTATATCATTTGATGTGTTGCTGTCAGCAACATTTATAAATCATTTGTTGACTTCTTCAACATCCATAAATATACTTACTGTTGTTAAGCAACACATCAACTCTTCCGGAGGTGCCTTATGAAGTCTTTCTCCTTACCCATCCTCGCCGAAACCGTTCTTGCCAGGCGCAAAGCCCTGCACATGACCCAGCAGGACCTGTCCTCAAAGACCCTCATCAACCGTTCCCTGCTTTCCCGCCTGGAAAAGCAGGACTACGTTCCTTCCCCGGACCAGCTCATCGCCCTGGCCAACGTCCTGGGCTTTGACCTTTCCCTGGTCTTCCCGGAAACAGAGGAACCCGCCCCCGCCCCGGAAACCCGTGCTTCCGTCACGGTCTACGGCGCCGGCTATGTGGGCCTTTCCATCGCCGTTCTCCTGGCCCGCCACCATCATGTCACCCTTGTGGACGTGATCCCGGAAAAGGTGGACCTGGTCAACCGCCGCACCAGCCCCATCCAGGATGAGTATATCGAAAAGTACATGGCCGAGGAAAAGTTGGACCTCACCGCCACCCTGGACGGCGAATCTGCCTGCAAAGGCGCTGACTTCGTTGTCATTGCCGCCCCCACCAACTACGATCCCAAGCAGAACTATTTCGATACCACTGCCGTGGAGAACGTCATTGAAACCGTCCTGAAAAACGCTCCCGACGCCATGATGGTCATCAAGAGCACCGTTCCCGTGGGCTACACCGCTTCCGTCCGGGAAAAATACCATACTCAGAACATCCTCTTCTCCCCGGAATTCCTCCGGGAGTCCAAGGCTCTCTATGATAACCTCTATCCCAGCCGCATCATCGTGGGCTGCGATGAAGCCACCCGGGAAAAAGCCTGGAACTTTGCAACCCTCCTGAAGGCCGGCGCCCTCAAAAAGGATGTGGAAGTTCTCCTCATGGGCCTCACCGAGGCCGAGGCCGTCAAGCTCTTCGCCAATACCTACCTGGCCCTGCGGGTTTCCTATTTCAATGAGCTGGATACCTACGCCGAATCCAAGGGCCTCAATACCCGGGAGATCATCCACGGCGTCTGCCTGGATCCCCGCATCGGCACCCATTACAATAACCCCTCCTTCGGCTACGGCGGCTACTGCCTCCCCAAGGATACCAAGCAGCTCCTGGCCAACTTCGAGAATGTTCCCCAGAACATGATGACCGCCATCGTGGAGAGCAACCGCACCCGCAAGGATTACATCGCCGACCGTGTCCTGGAGCTGGCCGGCGCCTATGAAGCCAACGACTCCTGGTCCGAGGAAAAGGAAAAGAAAGTGGTCATCGGCGTCTTCCGCCTCACCATGAAAAGCAATTCCGATAACTTCCGCCAGTCCTCCATCCAGGGCATCATGAAGCGTATCAAGGCCAAAGGCGCCACCGTCATCATCTATGAACCCACTCTGGAGGACGGTTCCACCTTCTTCGGCAGCAAGGTCATCAACGATCTTTCCCGCTTCAAGCGCAAATCCCAGGCCATCATCGCCAACCGCTATGACCCCTGCCTCAACGACGTCAAATCCAAGGTCTATACCCGCGACCTCTTCAATCGCGATTAACAATCACAAACTCTTAAAAGCGCACCCGGAACGTTCCTGGGTGCACTTTTTCGTTTCCTCCATATTTCTTTCAACTTCCACCGGACTAAATAGGCAGGGCGGGCAGGTGCTTCCACTGAGGACTATTGGGTTCGCGCCGGTACTTAGCGATTGGCGAGCGTCAGCGAAGACAGAGCTT
>JBGUGL010000029.1:0-19168 GCA_045111455.1 Christensenellales bacterium
GAGGCGGCCAATGATATCCCTGTCATCCAGGCGGACCTGTCCAAGCAGGTGGCGCGGACCTTCAACTTCGCGGAATACATGGCCTTCTCTGTCATGGAGAAGGAAAAGATGATGCAGGTCGGCCGTGATCCGGAAACCTTCCTCAATAAGGGGATCCGCCTGCACTGCGACAAAGTGATTGACCGAAATGTATACCAGGGCTTCAGCAAGGTTTCGTCTACTGGTCTGGTGAACAACCCGAACATCACCCGGTCCTCCGCTGCCCCGCATACCTCCGGAGGCACAGACACCCAATGGGAGCACAAGACCGCGGATGAGATCCTGGCGGATATCAACGCGGCGATCTCCGCGCTCTGGCGGGATAACGACTGCAGCAGCGACGCGCTGCCCAATCATATCCTGGTGCCGGTGGAGCAGTTCGGTGCCCTGGTCACACGGAAGGTGTCGGATGATTCCGAACGGTCCATCCTGACCTATGTGCTGGAGAACAACCTCTCCGTCCAGCAGGGCGGGGAGCTGGTCATTTCTCCCTGTAAGTGGTGCAGCGGCATCGGGTCCAGCGGATCTGACCGTATGGTTGTGTACTGCAACCGGGTGGACCGGATCTGCTTCAACCTGACCCAGCCCCTGCGCCGGATGGATACCGAGTATGCGGAAATGCGCATCAAGATCCCGTATATCGCCCAGTTCAGCGAGGTACGGTTCCTGTATCCTTCCACTGTCCGGTATATGGACGGCATCTGATGACAATCCCGGGAAGGATTCCTTCCCGGGCACTTTTTACAAGGAGGAAAAACCATGCTGATAATCCCTTATGTATGCGCGGAGTTCCATGACCGGAAGGGTGCAGTGCTTTTCCGGATCACGCCTGCCATGCGCGGCACCATGGTCTCCGATGTGCCGGAAGCAGTGAAGCAGGATGTCCTGTTTAATATGCTGGTGGAGGACGGTTCCATTAAGGTGCCGCAGAACGAAAGCCAGAAGAAAGTCCTGGAGCAGGATCCCCTGGTTGGGGTGACGGCGGAAGGCAAGAGCGAAACCGGGAAACCGGCGAAGGCTGGCAAGGCAGCCAGGGAAGAGAAGCCTGCCGGGGAAGAACAGAAGAAATGAGTACACAGCGGGAGTAAGCGCGGAAAGGAGAGTCATCCGAATGATGCTTGCAGACTTTACTGCATTTTATCCCCAGTTCGCCGGCTTTACTCCCGCTGTTGTCCTGACTGAGTATCTCCGGCAGGCCAATGCCCGCTTTTCCGATTTCACGGAAGAGGACGGGGAGGAAGCCCGGAGGCTGTATGTAGCCCATAAGCTGACAATGTACGCGGGAAACGCCCTGCCGGAAGGCGCAGAAGCCAACAAGGTATCCCTTGCTTCGGCAGGGCAGCGGACCCAGCGTGTGGCCAGTAAAAAAGTAGGGGAGGTCGCCGTGACGTATGCGTCCGGCGCCTCCTCTTCTTCAGTGTCCGCTGATATGGCGGATCTGGCGGAAACGGGATTCGGCCTGCAGCTGCTGGGACTGATCCGGTTATATGGAAGAAGTGTGTATGTACCGTGATCCGGCTGAAGGTTCAGGAAGATACGGATCTCATTGAGAAACGGGAGAAATGCCTGGACTGGCTCCGGAAGCATACGGTAGATGTGGGGCTTACGTCAAAGGCTTCCGGCCGATCTCGGTTCCTGTTGCGGATTCATACCCATGGGTCGCCGGTCATGCGGATTCCGCCCCGGCCGGTGGTTGCCCCGGCCCTGGCGCAGGAAAGCCTGAAGTCTGAAATGGGGGAGAAAATGCTCTCTTCCTGTGAGGCAGCGCTGGTGGGTGATCTAGCAGGTGCCCAGGCGGGATTGGAGCAAGCCGGGCAGCGGGGAGCTGATGGGATCCGGGAATACATCGATGCCGGGATCTCTCCGCCTAACAGCCCGGTGACGCTGTCTGGTGGCTGGATTTATAACCGGGTGGCGAAAAAGGGCGTGCTGGTCGGAGGAAAATCCGGCAGCACACCTATGAAGGATACGGAACAATTGTATAATGATTTTGATTATGAGGTTGTGGTGAAGTAACAGGTAATTATAACCCGCTATAGTCAGAAGGAGATGCTTCGCTGAAAGGCTCGGGTGTAAGTGTTTCAATGCCCGATTGCTCTATAAAAGTTTTAGGATCAATCATTTTTCCATACATTAGTAGGATGGTGTCTTTTCCATCTATTTGAGATCCTTTTCCCATCAGGAGATAAGTGTCATTTGCACCGAGCCAGTACCGTAAAGTCAGTTTAAAATCACCAACATTTTTTATAGTCTTGCTGTTTTTTCCGTACAGAGTGGACAGTTTATCCAGTAAATCTTTCTCTGCTTTTTTTGCATCGTTGACAAGAAGGCAGATTTCGGTTTGATAAAGCAGGGTACCGGTATCCGAATTCTTTTCATAACCGTCTACAACTACAGAACTGAAATAAAGATTTTCCACGTCATATCCACCAATTTTGTCTGTAATTGTTATGATGTCTATCGGCACTTCCTGATCCGTAGAGTTAGAGATCAGGTTTTTCTTTTTCATTTTGAATTCAAGATAATGAGTAACAGATCCCTTGAATATTCTGACAATGTTATCTCCATATATTGCTTTTAGCTTTTCCGTCCATTCTGCTCTTGTGGAACCCCATGGAATACCTTGAAATGTAATTTCTTGATCATATGCTAGGGAATTGCTTACGGAAAAAAGAATCATTGCGCATAAAAGTATAGCCAGTATTCTTTTCACGTTTGTATCCTCCTCTATATGAAGAACATCTTTTTTTGTATTATTCTTCAACTCTTCTACGTTCTCCTTTATAAGTTTAAATGTGAGGGTGATGATGAGTCTTGCTTTTCTTTTTTCAGATTTGGAACTGGGCAGTACTGACTTTACCGTGGAGCGGATTACCTATACCCGGACTCGTTCCGGAACTGGCATCCACAGTAGGACAATCCAGGCAACGGGGTGCATTCACTCGGGAGCACCGGAAATGATCCAGTTGCTTCCGGAGGAAGAGAAGAATGAAACCTTCATTGCTGTCTATACGGATTATCCTTTGAGCACAGGCACCCCTGAGGATGCCGGCGCTTCTTTTGTCGCGCCGGACCGGATTCATTGGAACGGGCAAGTGTGGCGGGTGGTCAGGGTAAGGGACTGGCAGATCTTTGGCTATGTCCAGGCATATGCTGTTCTGATGCATGAGGAGGCTGCATGAATTCTGAATCTTCTGCTTTTCATTTAGCTATCTTCGATGCCCTCTGCGCCTGCCTGAACTTGAATCCGAATTCCAGGGAAGCGGTTGCTTTGATCCATGAGGCATATGCGGAGCCGGAGAATGTGCCTCGGCCGCCCCGAAACCGGAATGTGATCTACTGGACGGTGCTGCAGGATTATTCTGCTGATCCGATACCTGTTGCGTATGGCGCGGAGGACGGGAACGGCGGGAGCCATATTCCGGTGGTCAGGACTACGCTCAAGTATCAGCTGGTCATTGTCTGTTACGGGCCTGCCTGCGAGGAGAACGCGCTGCGCATCCGTTCCATGCTTTACCTGGACGGAGCAGGGTTTCCCAGGAAGATCCTCCGGGATGCCGGGATCTTTCCGGTACCGGATCCGCCGCAGCCTTCGCTTCTCCATGAAGAGGAAGGTTCCCTCTGGCGGAAGCGGGCGGACCTGACGGTTTCCATTCGGGTGACGGAGGAGAAGCGGGCCCAGGGTCGTGGGGCGATTGAATCCGCTCCGGCAGTTATTCTCATGAAAGGAAGATAGACGATATGCTTTCCATCAATACCATTGCCCGTGTTGTGGTCAATACGGTCCGAGCTTCCGCTTCCTCCGCGTCCTTTGATACGGGCCTGCTGCTGGTGCCGGATACGAACTTCACGGCAGAACGGCGACTGCAGATATACCATTCCGGGACGGAGGCTGCGGCCGGACTGACGGAGTTTGGTTTTGCGACTACCAGTGAGGCATATAAATCCGCGGTTAAGTATTTCGCTGCCTCACCGGCTCCCGCCCGGCTGCTGGTTTCCTGCTATCCGGTCTCCGAGCAGGTATGGACGGCGCTGGAAGCAGTGCTGGAACTGACGGCTGATTTCTATGGGGTCATGCCCTGTGACAGCCTGGCCGGCGATGTGGTTTCCGGACTTGCCCTCAGGATGGAAGCCATGTCCCAGCCGCTGGTTCTCTTTGCGCCTGTCCTTTCTTTCTCCGCGGCCGCAAATGGCAGCCTGGATCTTTTGTATCAGGGGCAGTATAAACGGACGCTGCCTTTCTGCTGTGAGGCTGTTTCCGACTGCGCTGCCCTGATGGGTACTGCCATGGGGCTGGAGCTTTCGCACAAAGCTTCAGCTTTTGCGCTGTGCTATAAGACGATCCAGGGGGTGCAGCCGGCGGATCTGACCCAGACACAGGTAGACAGCATTAAACAGAAGAACGGGAATGTCTATATCGCCCGGGGGTATACCCATTTCCTCCTGGAAAATGGGACCATGGCCAACGGACAGCGGTATGACGAAGTCCTGTATATCGATAAGATTGCCAATGATCTGCAGAACGCTGCAGTATCCCTGCTGGCGGAGAATCCGGACAAGCTGCCCCAGACGGATGATTCCACGGCGCAGTTCGTGAACCGGTTCTCTTCCATCCTGATGAACTATACCGATATGGGGGTCCTGGCAACCGCTTCCTGGCGGGGAGCGGATATCGGGCCGGTCCGGTACGGGGATGTCATTGAGAATGGCTTCTTCCTGTGGGCAGACAGTTACGATGACCAGCCGGATGCGGACCGGATGGCACATAAGGCGGTGCCGGTGCAGTGTGCACTGTGCCTGGCAGGCAGCATTGAAAGTATTGTGATTACCGTTAATGTGCAGGTATAAAAATGGGGATGCTCCCCCGCAACCCAGCGGAGGACATCCCCGGAGAAACGGCAAAGCCATTTCAACTAAATTAACTATATATCTGATCTCACATGCAGTCAATATAGGAGGCTTGGCATATGGCCTATAACATCTATTCCCTTCCGGATGTGAAGTCCGTCCTGTACCATCCGGATGTGGGCACGGCGAACCTGCACCAGTGCGGCATCGGGAAGATCGTGGTTTCCGCGGCGGGGGATATGACATCACATACCGCTACGGCGGACGGGTATGTGGTGGTGAACCGATTGAAGACGACAAACGGCACCATCCAGATTGAGGTGCCGCAAAATTCTGTGGGAGACGATTTCCTGCGCCGCTGGGCGAAGTGGGCCAGGAGTACCGGGAAGCCGAACCGGATTGCCCTGGGGACCCTGACCATTACGGATACGGTGTCCGGTTTCAAGACCACATGTACAGGAGTCAGCTTGCAGAAAGCGCCGGATCGGACCTATGACCGGACAGCGACCAATGTAACGTATACCCTGTTGGCGACGACGATTACGGAGCAATGATATGAGACAGATCACCAAAGATATCCAGATCACCATTGAAGGGAATTCTATAGGCTTCCGGCTCACGAAGCTGGACGCCTTCTCCGGCGTAACGCTTCTGCGGCTGCTGATGAGGCTGGAGGAGAAGAACGACCATCCCACCCTGCTGGATCTGATTGCTTCTCTGTCAGAGGAAGAGCTTAGATCTGTTATGACTTCCGTGATGAACCATGTGTCGGTGCTGCTGCCGGCGGGGCCCCAGCCGGTGATGACCGGCAGTGAGTGGGGATATCCGGAACTGGAGCATGATACATCAGCCTGCATGAAGTTGCTGTTGGAAGGGATCGCCTGGAGCCTGTCCGGTTTTTTCGGCGAAGGCGGGTCGAGGTCAGAGAGCGGCCTGCCGGATATATCCCCGTAACCTGTCTGAATGTGGACGAGTTCCTGTTCCTGCCGGTGGCTGTAGGCATGTGGAATCAGCATGAGCTTTGGGACGGGACGTATACCCTGGATGATTTGCTGGACGCAGTGGAGCTGATCCGGGTGCGGAGGGAAAATGAATATAGGGCATGGGAGATGAGTACGAATGGCTGATCAGGAATTCCTTGCTTCCTTTGGTGTTGAGATTGATGAAACCGGTGTGGCCCGTTTGCAGAGGGTGCTGGAGGAGAACCGGGAGCTAGCTGACAGCCTGGCTGCATCCTTCGATGCGGCTTCTTCTTCTATCCGGAAGTTGGCGGAGGATCTGGGGATGCTGCCGGATTTCTCCGGCCGGGGAATTGTAACGGAAGGACTGTCTGGTTTCGGCGGGTTGTCCTTCGGGCTGGATCTGACACAGGCCAGGAATGACCTGGATGGTTTTACCGCGCTTCTGAAGAAGCCCGTTGCGCTTTCTGCCAATGCCTCCGGGATTGTATCTGCCGGGCGGAGCGCCTGGAACGGTATCCGGGAGCTGTTTTCTACACCAATCACGATTAAGGCAAAACCAGAATCCGCTGTAGATCCGGGTGGTGAACCGGCACGGATGTCTACCGGCGGAAGATTCTCCCGGCCTACGGATGTCCAGGTGGCGGAGGACGGGGACGCGGAATACATCATTCCTGTGAAAAAGGAAGACCGGGCGCTTCCGCTTCTGCGTCAGCTGCTGGCGGAGCTTTCCCCGGCGGCCCGGGAGAGCCTGACGGGTTCTGCTGGTGATCTGGGGACGGGAGGAAGCCTGGCTGCCGGGGTACCTTCCGGCGCGAGTGTGACACAGAACAACCAGACGGTTTCCGCACCGGTTAATATCCAGGTACATTCCACCGGCACGGATGCGGAGCAGGTGGGGCAGAAACTGTATGACACGGCAGAACGGTATCTGCTGCGGACCCTCCAGGGGGTGTTTGGATGAGCCGGAAATCTTCCGCTTATGTCCGGTGCCAGTCCGGCGGAAAGACCAAGACCTATTATTTCACCGGGGTAACATCCATTGAGCATAACCTGAGCCTGAACCTGGAAAAGGATTCCTCCCAGGGATCGGATATTATCAACGGCGCCAGGAACAAACCTAACCAGGTATCCCTGTCCGTGGTCGAGACGGACGCGGAGCATTCGGCCGGCTGGTCCGCAAGGATGCTGGGGGATATGGTGTCCCTGAAGAAAAACCGGCTTCTATGTACGGTTGTCACGTCCATGGCGACTTATAAGCAGATGCTGCTGACGGAGATCAACGCTACTCAGGATGAGGAGAACCAGTACGGCTGGAGTGGGACTCTGGTGTTTACCGAGTATATTCCCGCATCAGGCGGAAGCTCGTCTACCGGCAAAAGCAAGAACAACTCTTCCACGCGCAAGAATACCGGCAGCACCGGGACGAAAAAAGTGCTGACCCCGTTTCAGCAGCTGTTGAGCAAACTGTAATCAGGAGAATGTATGGAGAATGGATATTACCTTCCGCTGACCCTGGACCCCTGGCAGGTTTTTACGATGGACCTGACGATTGACGGGGAGGAATTCCATGCCCAGGTGGAGATCCGTTATATGTCTGCTCCGGATCAGTGGTTTATCTCGATCTGGGATCATTCAACCAGTGAATTGCTGGTGAACATGATTCCGCTCATCTGTTCTGCTGTGGCGCCGAACGATCTTCTGTATCCTTTCCGGTATCTGCGGAAGGGGAAAGGCCTTGGCTCCCTGTTCTGCCTGCGCGGATCTGAAGTTCCTTCCACGCCGGACCCAACGGAGAAGAACCTGACTGATTTTCAGATTTTATGGAGTGATACCTATGCCGATTACTGATATTTCCCGTGAGTTGAAGGTTCTGGCGGACGGAGAGCCTGTAACCGGGTTCGCCCATGCCCGCCTGACCGGGATGGATGCTATCGGGTTGTACCCGATGCCTTTTACCCTGTGGCTTTGGAACCTGTCCGAATCTGACTATTATCTGCTTTCCGCCGCAAAAGAGATTTCCGTTCTGCACGATGATTCCGTCCTGGCGGCGGGCACCATGACGGATATCTGCCGGGGCACGGTGCCGGAGGGCACAGTGACGGAAGTGGTATTTTCTGCCGGAATCCGCCTGTGGGAAGCGCCTGTCTCCCTGTCTGTGGAGGCAGGCGTTTCCGTTTCGGCAACCGTGAAACGGCTGCTTGCCGCGTCCGGTACGGGTATTACCCTGCTTTCCTTTCCGGGGGATGATCCCGTCCGCACCCGCGGCCAGGCTTTTTCTGGCCGGGCAGCGGAGTGTATCGAGACGGCATTGTCCGCGGCAAAAGCAAGATCCTGCCTGACGCCGGCCGGCCTCTGTGTGATTCCGGCAGCAGGGCTGCCGGTTTCCATGGAGCTGTCTGAGGCGGATCTGATCGACGCGCCGTCTCCTGTAGGGGACTTCCTGCTGATCCTCCGTACCAAGGTTACCGGTTGGCCCTTGGGGAAAAAGGTTTCGGTAACCTGGAAGGGAAAGACCATGGAAGGTCTGGTCATGGAGAGAAGCATAGACGCGGATAACACAGAGGGAAAGTGGCAGGCGGAGTTGATCCTGGAGGTTAAACGGTGAATGAATCCCTGACGCCGGCGGAAGTCCTGGCCCTGAAGAGGGAGATTTTCTCTTCTCTCCATTGCGCTATGCCGGGCATGGTGGAGTCTTTTGACGCAGCCACCCAGACGGCTTCTGTCCGGCCGGCACTGAAGCATTCCTCTGTTTCGCTGCCGGTGATCCCGGATGTGCCGGTCTACTTCCCGGGCGGGGCGGCTTCTGGCATTACCTGGCCGGTGGCAGACGGGGATGAGTGCCTGCTGGTTTTTGCGGATTTTGATATTGACCGCTGGTTTGAGAGTGGGGAAGCCCAGGAAGCGGCGTCCGACAGAACGCATGATCTGCCGGACGCTTTTGCTTTTGTGGGGTTCCGGAGCCGGGGAAAGGCGCTGGATGATTTCCCGGAGAACCCCAGGTTTTTTGATGGGTCTGTGCCAGTGCATAACCATGATGACCGGTACTATACAGAGACAGAAATTGACACGAAACTCTCCGGCAAATCGGATACGGGCCATGCCCATGCCGCGGGGGATATTACTTCCGGCACTCTGGCGCTGGCCCGGGGAGGAACCGGGCAGTCCGGTACCAGCGCTTCCACGGTGGTTGCCAATGTAGCGGTGGCTGCCTCCGGGTGCACGATCAGCTCAGCACAGTTTGCCTACTGGGGAAAAATGGCCATGGTCCGGCTGGTGATCACCAAGAAAGCGGCGGTGACTTCCGGCACTACCACGCTGGCTACGATTGTAGAAGGGCGGCGGCCCAGGTATCACGCTATTGCGGAGCGCGGCTGGGGCGAGGGGGCGCGGATTACTTCCGCCGGCGAAGTGCAGGTGAACGGCGCGATTTCGGCAGGAGAAAGCATAACCATATTGTCAACGTATGTTATGGCGTGATGAGGCGGGTGAAGGAAAATGATCTGTCGTCCGGTGGATGATACCGGGGATGTTTTGCCGGTGGTGTCGTCCGCTGCCCTGCTGCGGGGAGCGCAGGCTGTGGCCGCATTGGTGGAAGACCGGCTGAAGCTGCTGTCCGGGGACTGGTGGGAGAATCCTTCCTGGGGGAACGCCGTTGTGGAGATGCTGCAGGAGACACGCCTGACTGAGGCAGATCAGCAGACGCTGGCTTCATACATTTCCTCCTATATCCGGGAGACGGAAGGCGTCCTGAACGTACGGGATCCGGTTTGCTCTGTGGAAGGCAGGACATTCCGCTTTTCCTGCGTTGTTGAGACGGAGGATGGCACGGCAGAGATTGAATATGAGATTTAGGAGGCCGTATGGCATATTTCGCACCCTATCTGGATGGCAAGGGTATTCATCTGCCTACGTATGAGGACCGGCTGGCCAGTCTGGCTGAAGCGTACAGGTCCATTTACGGCGCGGAGGCGGAGCTGTCCGCTCCTGTACCGGATTACCAACTGCTGTCCGTCTTTGCCAAGGCGCTGGATGATGTGTCCGCTCTGGCCCTGAAGGCCTTCAATGCCCGCAATCCCATGTATGCCACCGGTACCGACCTGGATCTGCTTCTGCCGCTGTATAACATGACCCGGGAGACGGGTGAATCAGACGCTTCCGTCCGTGCCCGCATCTGGCGGTACCTGAGGGAGAAACATCCGGATTCCTGCAGCCGGATTCTGGAAGCGGTAAAAGGGATCGAACAAGTCACGGAAGCCAAGGCTTATACGAATGACACGGATACGGCGGATGGAAATGGCATTCCACCCCATGCCCTGGTGGTGGTGGTTCGGGGAGGATATGCCGATGATATCGCACAGGCGATCTATGACAGCAAACCGCCGGGAACGGTGACCTGGGGGAGTACAACGGCAGAGGCTGAAGATACTGCCGGCGGGCAGGTTTCGGTCAGCTTTACGCGGTGCGGGGAGAAGATTGTCTTTATCTACATTTTCATTGCCCTGCAGGAAGGGGCAGACAGGGATGCTATCCGGCAGGCGGTGATTCCGGCGGTCTGTAAGTATGTGAATAGTCTGGGGATTGCTGAGCCGCTGAATATCCCGCAGCTTTACGGAGTCATTTACGCGGCGAACCCTAATCAGGCGGATAAGTTTCTTGTCACGGATATCCAAGCGGCTGGAATGGGCGATCCTGCGATGGAAAGGCAGCTCGTGGCCTGCCGCTGGGATGAGAAGATTACTGCGCATCAGAATGTCGGTGTGAGTATAACATTCTCGTAAATCATCTTCGGGGAGAGAAGCATGGCTTATTTTGCGCCTTATATAGATGGAACAGGACTGCATATGCCAACCTATGAAGACCGGCTGGCGGATTTGTGGGAGAAATACTGCGTCATTTTTGATGTGGATCCGTCCTTGTCTGCTTCCGCTCCGGATTACCAGCTGCTGGCGGCGTTTGCCCGGATGCTGGACGAGGTGTCTGCGTTGATTGCTCAGGTTTTCGGTTCCCGGAATCCAGGTCTGCATACCGGGTATATCACGACGTTCAAGATCGCTCCCCGGGACGGGAATGAGGCTATGGCGTCAGGCCAGGCACTGGATCTGCTGCTGTCCCAGTATGGGCTCACCCGGAGGTATAGGATATACAGTGGGGATGAGGAAAGCGCTAGATCCGGGATGTATACGGTTCTGGCTTCCAGGGGTGCCTGTCTTCCGGATTCCCTGGAGGCCGGGGTTCGCGGGTCGTGGTATTCTTCTGATCCGGCATACAGCATTACAGTGAATGAAACAGATGAAGTGAATGCGGACGGTGTTCCACCGCGTTCCGTTGCAGTGGTGGCTTATTGGTCCAATACAGAAGAATTGGCCCAGGCCATTTTTGATCATCTTCCTCCGGGAATCGGAACCTATGGCAGTGATACGGCCACAGCCTATGACAGTGAAGGCAAGCCGCATACCGTGAACTTTACAAGTGCCACTGAGCAGATATTTGCCACTATGTTTTATGTCACAAAACTGGATGGGGCGGATGAGGAGAAGATCAAGGCAGCAATTGTTCCCGCTGTCATGGAGTATCTCTACGCGGTGCCCATCGGGGGAAAGGTGAACCTTACACAGCTCATTGGCGTGGCGTACGCTTCCGATCCGTCCATCGCGAACACCTATCTTATTACCGATGTTGCCGGGACCTTCGGGGATGAAGATCCCTGGCATTTCAATACGGTCATGCAGGCGCCTTGGAATTGTTTTTTGTTTCCGGGGGTAGAACAGGGGCCGCTGGTATTTTTTGTTTTTAGCTGAGGTGGCATATGACGATTCAGGAACTTCTTTCCCTTTTTCCCGGGGCTATCCGGGAGAAACCGAAGTTTATGGCCCTGGCAGGGGCTGTTCTTGAACAAGTTACGGATCTGCTGCCCTTGATTGCCCAGCTGCAGTCAGGGTTTTCTGTTGTGTATGCGGAAGGAAAGCAACTGGACCAGATTGCCAATGCCATTGGACTCAGCAGGAATGATATCGGCAGCGGGGATGCCTCGGATGAAGAGTTCCGGCAGTATATCCGGGCAAAGCTGGCTTTGTGGAGCTGGGACGGGACGAATAAAACCGTTCCGGCAGTACTGGCGGATGAGGGAATCACGAAAACGGTGACAGACCGGATGGATCTGAGCGTAGAGATCTCCGCGGGCGGGGATGCGCCGGCCGGGAACGTGTTTCCGGTTCCGACCGGATATATAGCTGTCACGGAAGAGCAGGAGGAATCTGAATGAGCAAATACAGCGCGGAGGAATTCAGCCAGGCAGGAGAGCAGTTCCTGGGACGACCCTATGCTGATATGGACTGCCAGGAGTTTGTGGAGCGGTGCTTGGAATGCGTTGGCTGTGTGCTGGACCTAAAAGGCTCCAATGCCTGGTTCAGGAAGATCCAGTCAGAGGGGTGGACCGGCTCTCCGGAAGAGTGTGTCCGGGAGTTTGGGAGCGTGCCGAAAGGCGCGTTTCTTTTTATTCACGCCTTTGACGGCGGTGAGAAATACAGGGGCTATCATGATGGAAAAGGGAATGCAAGTCATATCGGGATTAAAACCGGCCAGGGGAAAGGCGCAATCCATTCCAGCGCTTCGCGGGGGTGCGTTGCGGAGAGCGAGTTCCATGACAAAACGATCCGGAACGGCGGCTGGAATATGGTAGGCCTATGGAATCGGATGGATTATGGGAAAACGGTGAACTGGGTGCTGGAACATTCCGGGCTCTGGAAGGGTCCGATAGAACAGAAGGAGGAAGTGAAACAGATGAAGGCGGTTGTTGTGAGCACGAATGGCGGCCTGGTAAACCTGCGGAAGACGTCCAGTAAAAAGGCGCCCTTGGTGGATCAGGTTCTGCCTGGTGCGGAGGCGGAGGTTCTGCTGCAGTCCGGGGACTGGACGAAGATCCGGGTATCTGGAAGAACCGGCTGGATGATGACGGAGTTCCTGCAGATGGATGATGTTGTTGATCCGTTGTCACAGGAAGGAGAAATTTTTTGCGTGTCCGTTTACGGGCTGAATCGGGCACAGGCGCAGGAACTCTGCGATAACTATCCCGGCAGAAGCACCATGGAGGTGAGCAGGGGATGACGCTGTACCAATGGCTGTGCGTCCTGGGAATTCCCGGGATGCTTGCCGGTCTGATTGGGTTTATTGCCCTGCAGGTGAAACAGAATCGTGCCATGAAGCTGGCGGTCCAGGCCATGCTGAGAGACCGGCTCCTGCAGGGGTACAAGCATTACCTGGAAAAAGGCTGGGCGGACCTGGATGACAGGAGCAACTTGGAGAATGTCTGGAGAAATTACCATCTGCTCGGTGGTAATGGGGATATGAACGACCTGCGGCATACGTTCCGGAGCCTTCCGATGGTGCAGGGCGGCCCGCGGACGGTTGTTTATGATTGATGAAAGGAGATTGCATTATGAAACTGAATTGGAAGGTGCGTTTTAAGAACAAGGTTTGGCTGGGGAGCTTCTGCAGCCTAGTGATCGGGTTTGTGTATTCGATGCTGGCGCTGTTCGATGTGTTCCCGCAGGTGACGGAGAGCATTGTGCTGCAGCTGTTGAACCAGGTGCTGACGTTCCTGGGGCTGATCGGTGTGATTGTGGATCCGACCACGGCCGGGCTGGGGGACAGTGAAAGGGCCATGGGGTATGCGGAGCCTTGGGATGATAATAGAGAGTAACAAAATAGAAATATAATAATTTGACCTTTCGGTTTTTTACCGAAAGGTCTTTTTTTTGTTGTAATGCAGGTATAGAGTAAAAAACTTTACAATGAATGTGGCTCATGCTATAAAATCCTAATAAGGCATGTTTACATTTAGCCTTTAGGGAGGGTATACGAAATGGATTCGAATAATTTTGATAGTTTTTTGAGATGTGTTGAGGAGATTATAAATAATTCTCCTATAAGCAAAATCAAGGATTCAATAGATGTCAACAAATTAGCTCAAGTTTTGATAGGTATATTTGAACCTTATCGTGAGCTATCCGAAAAATTTAATGCTAGTTTTGAATCATATCTTCCTGCTTTAGAACGTATATCTGAGATATCTAATAAATACGGTGCTATTGTGAAGTTGGGTAGAAATCAATATGTACTTAGAATGCCAGTATCAAAAGAGTTTGTCGAGGAAGTTAATAAGACTAATGATAGGGAAACCATAGATGCCGCGATTGAAAGTCATATAGAGCATACTAATACTGTAAAGGAAACGATAGAGCAAATAAAAAGAGAAATAGGCTCAAATGAGTTTTTTGAACAAGCCGTATGCGCCTTTTATCGTAATGAGTATAGCTTAGCAATCTTAGGGTTTGTATCTGTATTAGATCGTATGTTGTCAAAGTGCTCTGAACAAATCTTGAATGTACGTATTGGCTCTCGTGTAAAGGCTATATTACAGAAAGTTGAGCAAAAAGGTGATCTTTATATAGACGAGCTAGAAGAAAAAGATTATGCTTTGCTTTTGACTTATAAAGATGCACTTGATTCGTTCGGAAAAGACAGCAAATTTTTGGAAGATGAGCCTAAAGAACTAAATCGCCATTGGATTATGCATGGGCGAAGCAATCGAGTATATTCTCGTTTAGACTGTATCAAGATAATTAACATGATCTATGGGACGATACGGATGTCAGAATTGGGATTGGAAGACAGGGAGGAGAATAGATGACAGCAATTTAGCATCGTCTTTTCAGCTCTTTCAGTGATATATCCAGTGCATGTTGGCGTAATCCTAATAATTCATCCTCACGGCCGACGGTTGGGTCCAACCAGTCGGCCTTTTTATTCGCCCATTCCAGCCACTCGGGATTGTTGTCCGGACAGTCCGGCTTTTTCCTGACGGCATCAATATATTGGCGGATTTTGCAGGCTGTATCGTAGTCCTCGGCTTTGTTTATGAGCGCTTTTGTTTTTTCAATTTCCGCATTGTACTGATCACGCGTATGCTGTCTTTTTTTCTCTTCTTCTTGTGCTCTGTCATATTCTTCAATTTCTTTTTTCAATTGTTCATATACTTTAATGGTGTTCAGTCTCTGAGGATAAAAGGCTTCATACAGGGCGATCAGGATTTCACCGATTCGGTCTTCCAGCATATATGATCTACAATCTTCAAATGTAGTTCCTCCGGCGATGGTCATTTTGAGTCTGCCGTTCCATATTTCATCATATTTGGGAATCGTTGGTTCGGTTGCATAATGGCCTTTTCTTTGCGCTTCTTTATATGTCAGGGTTTCTATGCGTTCTTCCTGGGTGATCTCATGAACAACCTGGCCTTTACCTTCTGAAATCGTAAAATAGACACGCTCTCCGTTTACATTGAACCAGTAGTTATATTTCTTATTGTATCTGTTATTCAGGTATATTGTCTCACTAATACAGGAAAATGATCCACCGTATGGCAGCAAAGCGCGAGTGAGTGCGTCAAGGATATGGAAAGCCCGTTTGGCTGTTTTTGGCGATATTTCTTTAGTCAGGAATTCGGCCTCTGGTTTATCCCGCCTGCGGGGGATCCTGCCGGGAATATAGAAATCCTGGACAGGCTTATGCCATTCTCTGAAAGCGATATACAGTTTCTGTATATCATCCAGCATCGCTGAATCGCGACCGCCTACTCTAAGAACAGATGCGAGTTTCAGGATTTCTTCTCTGCCTTTTTTCTGCATAAAAGATAAGGCATCTGTCTCTATATGCAGCTTTCGTTTTCCTCCTGTATGGGGTTTTGGAAAATCGGGAAGGGTCATTGGACCCAATTCTTTTTTATATGCATGCTTTCCTGCTTTGAGTTTTGCCCAGTATCCTCTGTCTGGGATCGGCACTTCCAGTCTTTTGCAGCGGTTACGGAGCGTTGCGTCTGCAATGTGTTCTTCTTTGGCTGCCTCCGATATCGGCTTTTCCCATACTTTTTGATAGAGTTCTTCACGCTGTTTCTGCTGATAGTCGCCGTAATGCATCAGGGGGATTTTGTCCTGGTCATCTTCGTCCGGCACGGAGGTTTGTTGTATAATTTCTTCCACGGTGGCGGCCAGTATATGTTCTCGTTTTTCCTTCCTTGTTTCTGCCGGTATTTTGATCGTTATGATCTCTTCTTCGGTTTCCGGGAGTGGAATTCTTTCGACTTTCTTTCCGAATTCCAGCTTTGTGCTATAGCCGGCAGGAGGAGTAGGTATATGATGTTTTCTGCAGGCTGAAATCAGGCGCGTATAGGAAATATTATATTTCTCGGCGGTTTTCATTACAGATGTTGACCAGATTTCTTCATATAGTTCTTTTCGGCCAATAGTAAACTCTGCCATTCCATCCTCCTCCTTTCCGGTTGGTGTTGAAGCGGCTTGTGGGTTTCTGTAGTTTTGTATCAGAGAAATGAATTCTTTGAAGCCTCCTATTCTTCGTTTTCTTTTAATAGAAAAAGCAGGTCCTGTTTCATTTCCTCGAAGCTGTCGACGATCTTTGAGATGCTGTCCTCGATGTTTTTCACCTGAATCTCGTTGATCCTTCCGTGGTTATAGGCGATCAGGCGCTCAGGGACAATGACATAGGTCCAGCTCTCAGAATACGGTCCCCGGTCTTTTTCTTCATTGTGTACTGCAAAGCCTATAGGCAGCAGTGCGTTTCTCATTCCTATGGTTACAGCCATAGGGGATATGCCGAGATAATCGGCTGCGATTCGTGCTGTAATCTTTTTCATGCCGCGGATCTCATCGTCAGTGTACTTTCCCATACAGTTCACCTCCTTTCTGAAAGATATGATGGTTGTTTCTTTATGCTAATAATATCATGAAAAGCCGGGAAATGTTTTGAATTGATTTTATTGTAAATAATATAAGGTATGGGGAGATTATTATACATTCAAGTACAAATTATGCCATTGACAGAATATTAGATTTAGCTTATTGGGATGGCTTTTTGTTGTTTGTGAAGCGGTATTACAGATTTAGTTTACAATGATTTGTGGCAATGTTATAATCCTATATAATTAAAAGACACTTGAGCAATATAACAAAATGAGGCGATACAAATTATAACTATTTGTTAATTGTTATAGTGTCATTGTTGATTTGATAAATGAAAGGTGGCTTTCATATGAAAAAACTCATGAGTATCCTATTAGCTGTTGTTTTATTGCTTTCTGTTACACAGGCTTTGGCGGAAGAATGGACTTGTCCGTCTTGCGGGAATGCCGCAACTGGGAACTTTTGTAACAACTGCGGTACAAAAAAACCAGAAGAGGAATCAGTAACAGAATCCTCACTGGACACTGAAACAACAAAAGAAGTTGTAGAAGAAGCACCAAGTGAATCGATGGGGTCTGATGATACCACTCCTGTTTCTTCAGAAAATGGATATTCTATTATCAAGGAATATAAATGGAGCAGCATGTGGGGAAACTATTATGCCATGGTAATTAAGAATACATCAGGTGAAACATGTTCCTTTGATGTTCAAATGATTTACTATGATGCTAAAAACAATATGGTAGGGGTTTCCAATCCGAGTATAGATGTTTGCGGAGATGGGTATGAGGTATTGGTTTCTTCGTCATGTGACATTGCGTTTGATCATGTCGAGTATGAAGTGAATCAGAAATCAAGTTGGTATAATGATGTCCATTCGTTTGTTGAAGTGACGGCTGAAAAGGCAGGAAACAAAGCAATTCTGAAAGCAGTTAATAGTGGAACGGTTGATGCAGAATTTGTTGAATATAATTGCCTTTTCTTGACAGACAATGAAGAAGTGGTAGGTACAGGCTGGGGTTATTTAGTGGGGGATGACAGTTCTCTCAAATCTGGAAAAGTAGAACTTCGGGAGGAATCCTGCAGCAGTGACTTCAGTTCAGTTGCTGTTTATTTTGAAGGACGTACTATGAGTTCTATTGTTAATACCGATACTGTTGAAGTTGAGGATATCACAGCCAATATCGTGGATGGTTGCGAAATATCAAATGAATACAAGTGGTCATCGTATTGGAGCAGTAATTATGCTTTAGCGATCAAGAACACTTCCGGTGAAACCAATGGATATTCAGCAAGGATCCTATTCTATGATGAAAAAAATAATATTGTTGGTGTAGCCAATTCGGATATTAACGTCCTCGGCGATGGATATGAAGCGTTGATTGTTGCATCACAGGATAATGTTTATGATCACGTATCATATGCTATACAGCCCCATACGTCTTATTATCAGGATGTGCATAGTTTTGTTGAAATAACAGCAAACATTGTTGGCGATAAAGCAATTCTTTCTGCGAAGAATACAGGAAACCAGGCGGCACAGTTCGTCGAATATCATTGTCTGTTCTTGGATAAAGCAGGAAATGTAGTTGGCAGTGATTGGGGATATCTTGTGGATGATGATAGTGAGCTCAAGCCCGGCAAAACTGAATTACGAGAGGCAAATTGTTACGATGAATTTGAGTCTGCCGTTGTGTATTTCGAGGGCCGTTATTAATACAAGAGATTTCGTCTTGCTTTATGATTCTATAAATTGAATAGAATTAGAAGAGGAATATTGGATTTAATATGTGGATAGCTGAAATGTTAAATTAAGAATGTAGTGATTGCATAATATAAGAGGAGGAAGGTTAAGTGAAACTGTTTAAGCGTCGTCAGAATAACAGCAGTATAAATATTTCTTTTAGTCGGGATGCAATAAATTATTTAATGGCTGAAACACAGGATGGTTATGACGGTCTTAAGAAATATATATCGCATTGGTATTCTAAGAAACATGGAGAAAATGCTCTGTATGATAGATTAACAACTATTACAAGGCAGGGCAATGTCAGCAATCCGTTTGAAGCGGTTAATGAATTTGTGGCTGAGAATTTTGATACTGTAATATATGACAAAAGCATTTTGTCGGACATTAAAAAGAATGAAAGAAATTTATATTCTAATCTAGAAAGTTGGGTAAAAGATCTTATAAAAAGAATGCAGACAGGTATGGATTCAATTGCAGGCAGCAAAGATAATGAACAAGGTGCCGATTTGATGAAAAAAGAAATCAAAAAATTGGCGGATATGTTTAATATCAATATAGGCTGATTATAGCCGGCAGATGGAATTCTAAGTTATTTTATGATTGCGAATAAAGGCCTCAAAGGATTTTGTTTCCTCTGAGGCCTCTTTTCTTGGAGTGGGATGAGGTCGTGTTTTTTATCACTTTTTGTCTTGATAACAGAACGGAGAACCACTTGGTTTTGGTATAGGGCGCTTGGTAAGGATGAGGTCGCCAGTTCGAATCTGGCTATCAGCTCCATGAACCTGGAGCACGTTGCATCAATGGGCCCTGGGTTTTTT
>JBGUGL010000030.1:0-4581 GCA_045111455.1 Christensenellales bacterium
TCACCGAAGATGGCGCGCAGCAGGCGCTCTTCAGCGGTCAGCTCGGTTTCACCCTTCGGGGTGACCTTGCCCACCAGGATGTCGCCGGCATGCACTTCCGCGCCGATGCGGACGATACCGCCCTCATCCAGGTCCTTCACAGCATCATCGGAGATGTTGGGAATGTCGCGGGTGATCTCTTCCGGTCCCAGCTTGGTTTCACGGGCTTCGGACTCAAACTCCTCGATATGGATCGAGGTGTAGATATCTTCCTTGACCAGCTTTTCACTGAGCAGGACAGCGTCCTCGTAGTTGTAGCCTTCCCAGGTCATGAAACCGATCAGGGCGTTGCGGCCCAGGCCGATCTCTCCCTTTTCAGTGGAGGGACCGTCCGCCAGCAGGTCGCCTTTTTCGATCTTCTGGCCCGCGGAAACCACGGGATGCTGGTTGATGCAGGTGGACTGGTTGGAACGGGCAAACTTGGTGAGGGTGTAGGTGTGACGCTCGCCGAAGTTGTCCCGGATGATGATGCGGTCGGCGTCCACTTTCTCCACCACGCCGTCTTCCTTGGCCAGGATGACAACGCCGGAGTCATGGGCGGCACGGTATTCCATACCGGTGGCGACCAGGGGAGCTTCGGGCACCAGCAGCGGCACTGCCTGGCGCTGCATGTTGGAACCCATCAGGGCGCGGGTGGCGTCGTCGTTCTCCAGGAAGGGAACCATGGCGGTAGCCACGGAAACGACCTGGCGGGGGCTGACGTCCATGAAGTCCACCTGGGAAACGGGCACCTCGACGATTTCGGCCTTGTCACGAACCGTGATGCGGTCCTGGACAAAGGTGCCGTCGGGATTCAGGGGCTCGTTGGCGGTGGCGACCTTGTACAGGTCTTCCTCATCCGCGGTCATATAGTCGATTTCATCCAGCACCTTGCCCTTTTCCTTGTCCACGCGGCGGTAGGGCGCTTCGATGAAGCCGTATTCATTGATGCGGGCGTAGGTGGCCAGGGAGCCGATCAGACCGATGTTGGGGCCTTCAGGCGTCTCGATGGGGCAGATACGCGCATAATGACTGTAGTGCACGTCGCGGACCTCGAAGGAGGCGCGGTCACGGTTCAGACCGCCGGGGCCCAGGGCGCTCAGACGGCGCTTGTGGGTCAGTTCCGCCAGGGGGTTGGGCTGGTCCATGAACTGGGACAGCTGGGAGGATCCGAAGAACTCCTTGATGGCGGCGCTGACAGGACGGATGTTGATCAGGTCACCGGGTTTGATGTCGGTGCTGTCCTGGATGGACATCCGTTCACGAACCACGCGCTCCAGACGGCTCAGGCCGATCCGGATCTGGTTCTGCAGCAGTTCGCCGACGCTGCGCAGGCGGCGGTTGCCCAGGTGGTCAATATCGTCCTTGGAGCCGATGCCGAAGGGCAGGCCCAGCATATAGCTGATGGAGGAAACGATATCGTCGGGGATGATGTGCTTCGGCACCAGGGCCGCCACATTTTCCTTCACCGCGTCGAACAGCTGGTCCGGCTCCACGGAGGCGATGATATCCTTCAGGGTGGGCAGGTGGACCATTTCCAGAATGCCCGCGTCCTTGGGATCAAAGGGCAGGTAGGCGGAAGCGTCAACAAAGTTGTTGCCGACGACCTTGCGGATCTGTCCTTCGCAATCCAGCAGCACGGTGTTCACGCCGGCATTCTGGATCTCACGGGCCACATCCAGGGCGATGGAATCACCCTTTTTGACCATGATCTCGCCGGTCTGGGGATTGATAATATCTTCCGCCGCCACATGGTTATGGATACGGGTGGCGATGGAAAGCTTCTTATTATACTTATAGCGGCCCACACGCATGAGGTCATAGCGCTTGGGATCAAAGAAGAGGGAATTGAAGAGATTGGTGGCACTTTCGAGGCTGGCGGGCTCGCCGGGCTTCTGGCGCTTGTAGATCTCGATCAGGCCCTCTTCCCGGGTCTTGGCGTTGTCACCCTTCTGGATGGTGGCCATGAGGCGCTCATCCTCACCCATGAGCTCGATGATCTCCGCGTCGGTGCCGTAGCCGAGGGCGCGCAGGATTACGGTGATGGGCAGTTTGCGGGCACGGTCAATACGAACCCAGAGCACGTCGTTGGAGTCTGTCTCATATTCGAGCCAGGCGCCGCGGTTGGGGATGATCTGGGAGGAATACAGTTCTTTGCCGGCCTTGTCCCGGGCAACGTCAAAGTAGACGCCTGGGGAACGAACCAGCTGGCTGACGATAACGCGTTCGGCACCGTTAATGATAAAAGTGCCATGGTCGGTCATGAGGGGAAAGTCGCCCATAAAAACGTCGGATTCCTTGATTTCGCCGGTCTCCTTGTTCTTCAGACGAACGAACACCTTCAGCGGTGCCGCGTAGGTAATATCCCGTTCACGGCAGCGGGCGATGGAATTCTTCGGCTCGTCCAGAGAGTAGTCCACAAATTCCAGGACCAGGTTCCCATTATAGTCGGTAATGGGAGACACATCGGCCAGGACTTCGCGGAGATCGGTATCGAGAAAGCGCTGATAGGAGTTCTTCTGCACCTCAATCAGGTTCGGCATCTCAAGAACTTCATCAATGCGTGAGAAGCTCATTCTGTCGCGGAGCTTCCCCATGTGGACCTCGTGTACCATGTTATGAAATCACCCCTTATCTAGTCCGACCAGAGTCGCCCCGGATGCCTGTGAAAATCGCACTTGCGTTTTACCCGGATCCTGTGTAAAATGGGTAAGTCCCAAGGCATGGACAGACATCAAGACGATACTGATGCAATTATAAATTCTAACATAGGATAAAACGAAAGTCAACGAAAAATTGCCCATTAATGATATATAAATATATAAAATAGGAAGGAATCTATTTTTTTATGAAAAAACGCCTGCTGAGGGCGGCAATGATCCTGATGACGGTCATCCTGCTGCCCCTCTCTGCCGCTGTTACGGAGGGAGCGGTTTTGCCTCCCTCTCCGGAACCGCCGGCAGCCAACAGAACGGGCAGGCCCACCCCGGCGCCCACGGCCGTGCCGACGGCAATATTCATCGACCATGTGAACCTTCCGGACGAATATCCGGATTTTGAATTCCGGAAGGACCGGAAGCTGCTGGACATCTGGATTCCCAACATCAAGGACGCGGACATGGCTGTCCTGGCCTATGACGGGCAGATCTGGATGCTGGACTGCGGGGATGTGAAATCCGCCCGGCGGGGCGTAAAAATGCTGCAGCAGCTGGGAATTGACAGAATCGATACGCTGCTGAACAGCCACCTTCACCATGACCATATTGACGGCCTGACCCTTGTGAATGAAGTGGCCAAGGTAGGGGAGATCCGGATCTGTTTCCCGCCGGACCTGACCCAGAGCGGCCTGCTGATGATCCAGGCAGCCGAGGAGCACGGAATCCCGGTAAAGGAATATAAGGACGGGGACCGGTTCACCATGGGGGACGGGGCTGTGGAAATGCAGATCCTGAAGAACAATGAGGAAGAACTGGACATCAACAACCAGAGCGCGGTAACGAAGATCACCTACGGGAAGCGGAGCATCCTGTTTACGGCTGATCTGGAATGGCTGGGACAGGAAGCGATGATCAAGCGGCTGGGGGATGATGCCGGCGTGCTGAAAAGCGATATCCTGAAATATCCCCATCACGGGAAGTCCCAGCTGTACGGCCTCTTCTATGAGGCAGTGGACCCGATCATGGCAGTGGTGACCTCCCTGGAGGGCAGGAAGGATTCCGGACAGTATTTTCTGGCCAACAAGCACCTTCCAACAATCTATACCGCCTCCCTGAAGCAATTTATCCACCTGATCACGGACGGGGAGTACTGGCTGGCGGAAAAGATAAAGATCACGGTCAAATGACCGCGATCTTTTTAAATGCAGAATGAAAAATGAAGAATGAAGAATGATATATGGCTTCCTGCCGGATGTGTCTGCTCCCGTCGTCAATTAATTATGAATTATGAATTATGAATTGTGAATTATGAATTTTTTATAATGCGTTGACAATGTTTGACAACAATGATATGATTATCCGGTTGCAGTATGTTCCCGGGTTACGTGCGCTCTTTTTTGAGGAGGGCGGACGGGGAGAAAGAGGAGGTCAGAGCGCATGGAAATGCTGAAAGCGGCCGGCAGCCGGAAGGTCGTCGGAACGAAACAGGTGCTCCGTGCGCTGAAGGCCGGAACCGTCTCCAGGGTGTATGTCTGCAATGACGCGGATACCTTCATTTACCAGCAGGTGGTCAGGGGCTCTGAAGAAGCCGGCGTCCCCTGCGTGAGGACAGCGTCCATGAAAGAGCTTGGGATGATCTGCGGGGTGGACGTACCCACCGCCGCCGCGGGTTTGCTCAAGTAATTACCTTGCCTTTCAGATCCTGAGGGTTGCGGGATCTCGAGGATATTATTCAGGAGGTGCTCTAATGCCCACAATTAATCAGCTTGTCCGTAAGGGCCGCGAACGGGCGACCAAAAAGCCCACCGCTCCCATTCTGCAGGGTTGCCCCCAGAAGCGCGGTGTGTGCCTGAGCGTCAAAACACAGACGCCCAAGAAGCCTAACTCTGCTCTGCGGAAAATCGCG
>JBGUGL010000031.1:0-79663 GCA_045111455.1 Christensenellales bacterium
GGATTACTGGGTTATCAACGGCGTAAAATACGATTTTCTCCGTACGTTCAAATGGATCAACATGACCGCCTTTGACCGTTCCTGGACTATTGAGGTTGCGTACAAAAAAGCAGAGCCGGAAACCCTGCGGTCCTTCGAGGAAATCCAGGCGGCGCGAAACGGCAGCAAGCTCACTGCCGAAGTGAAGAACGGCGAAATGTGCCATCTGAAAGAAGGGAAAAAGGGCGGCGGAGGCTGGATCACTTCCTTTGATTTTACCGATGACTACATAAACCGTGCGAGCAATATAACCGAAAAGGGCGGCCAGCTGAGCGCAAAGATCCGGGCAAAGATTCCGAAAGGGAAGAAGGTGTCGGGATGGAAGCTGGACGGAACGGAGTTCTATCCGGCTACTACTGTGAATGATTTTATTGTCCGCACCCTGGATACCTCCATGATCTATGAACCTATCTTTGCCAGCAAAGCAGAAGCAAAGCCGACCAAGAAGCCGACGGAAAGGCCCGATCCGGTTGTCCAGTATTATACCGTCAGCTGCAAAGGCTGCTCGTTCTCCGGCGGAGGATATAACGGCGCCACCAGCGGGTCTGTGCCGGCAGGGACCAAAATTACAGTGAGGTCTGATTATTCGGAAGTGAACTACTGGAAAGTAAACGGGTCAAGGGTGGACAGTGATTCCAAGACCATTACGCGTACAATCAATTCAAATACAACCGTCGTATGCTACAGTGTGATCAATTGATCCGGACCGTGTTTACCGTTTTATAAAGCCCGGGAACAGCAAGCCCGCCGGTCAATCAGCCGGCGGGTTTTGCCGCAGGATCCGGTGCTGTGATATACTTCATCATATATCAATGGAAAGCGAAAGGGAAAAAGATGAAACGAGCGACAGCGATCCTGATTCTCCTGGTATTCCTGAACACGGTACTCCCGGCTTTCGCCAACACACAGGGCCCCGCCAGGTATGAATCCCATGCGGAAACGGTGACATTCGGACGCTATGAACAGGACAACGATCCGGATAACGGACCGGAACCGATCCGGTGGATTGTACTGGAGGAACGGGACGGAAAGCAGCTGCTGCTTGCAAAGGACCTGCTGGACAAGCACCGCTACAATGAAGAATACGGGGATATCACCTGGGCGGAATGCGACCTGAGGGAGTGGCTGAACAATGAGTTTCTCCAGGCTGCGTTTACAGAGGAGGAACAGGCGGCGATCCTGCTGACAGAAGTGGACAACAGCCCGGCCCAAAGCCATCCGCGTTACCGTACCAGCGGCGGAACAGATACCCGGGACCGGATATTCCTGATCAGCTATGCGGAGGCGGTCAGGTATTTCGCTGACAATGAATCCAGAAGGGCGGCCCCGACGGAGTATGCTGTTTCCAGGGGTGTCAAAACCAATAACTACTATGAGATTGACGGGCGGAAATGCGGCATGTGGTGGCTCCGTTCACCCGGGCAGGACCAGTGGCGCGTGGGGATGTCTTATTTTTACGGGGAACTGAATTATTCCTATGCCACCAAGGATGTTGTGGGCGTCCGCCCCATGCTGTGGGCTGACATGGAAAAAACAGGGAAATAACGCAAAAAACACAGGTCCCGGAGACCTGTGTTTTGTATTCAGCCCACCGGGTTTAATCAAAGAAAGCTGAACAGATTCAGGCCGGTTTCCGGATCGGGCCTGCGTTCCACGGTACCGTCAATGACCCGGATGATCATTTCACAGGTGGCGCTGACGACAGCCCTGTTCAGATGACCGCCGAAAACGGCTCCCTTTTCATCCCCGGCGCTCATATGGAGATGATGATAAAACTGTCCGTCCATGGTGGTGACGGTGCCTGTCAGGGAAACAATTTCATAGGCTCCCTGAAAATGATTGGAGTAATATTTCTTTTCAGCGGTGTTATAGACGCCGACGGTAAAATCATTGACCGCCCCCAGCGCCTCAACACCGGCCAGCCGGATATTCTCTTTCTCTGCAACAGCACGCAGCTGTTCGGTGATTTCTTCACCCTTATCCATACGCACGACGAGGGTATCCCAGAATCTTCTGTATTCCATGGCGGTCTCTCCTTTGCCGGTATTTGTGTTTTCCATCTGCGCAGATTATAGCATAAACGGGAAGCAATTTGATATAAGACGGGGAATAATTGTATTTGCTCTGTTTTTTCACCCGGAAGGATGTAACAGGGGCGGACATGGCCCGTTTAATATACAGAGTGCAATGGAAGCTGTTCCGCCGCAGGGGCAGGGAAAGGGAGCTGCATATGGAAGCGAATGAACTGAAGACATGCGTTGAGAAACTGAATGCCCTGAAGAAAGATACCCAGGCCAGCCAGAAGAAAGGACTGCCTTTCATCCTTACCTCTGTGGTGCTCTGGAGCCTGATCCTGGTGATCCGGCTGATTGTTCAGGACCTGCAGACCGCCAACCTGCTGACTTTTTTCTGCGCCTGCCTGCTGGTGCCGGTGGCATATCTGTTTTCCAGGCTGTTCAAGGCGGACAGCTTTAAAACGAAGGGGAACCCGGTAAGCGTCCTGGGACTTGCGGCTACCATGAATCAGTTCCTGTACCTGCTGATTGTGATGTGGGCTTTCAGCTGCAAACCGGATGCCATGCTGATGATTTTTGCCATTGTATTCGGCGCGCACCTGCTGCCTTTCAGCTGGGTATACGACAGCAAAGCCTATCTGGTGCTGTCCATTACTGAGGCGGTGGGAGCACTGGTGATCGGATCACTGTGGGGAAGTATTCCCGTGGCAGCATTTATCGTCTGCGCGGAGATTGTGCTGAGCATTCTCCTGTACAGGGAATGCCGGGAACTGTAAAGAAAAACAGATTACGGGAGAACGGCGCCGTTCCCCGCAGGGACAGGGGCAGAGACGGCGCCGTTCCGGGCTTTGAGTTTGCCCCGGGATATGATAGAATCCTGCTGAGGAGGTGGTGGAGTTTGATCAAAGCCGTGATTTTTGACATGTTTGAAACCCTGGTGACCCTGTTTACGGGAAGAACGTACTTTGGAGAAGATCTGGCTGCAGATGTCGGCGCAGATCTTTTTACGTTCAGGAAAGAGTGGCATGCCATTGAGAAGGACAGGAGCACCGGAAAATACACCATCGAGGAAGGACTGAGAGCGGTCCTGAAAAAGCTGGGGATCTATTCCGAAGAGAAGGTAAAGCTGGGTGCGGCCAAACGGCGCGAAGCCCTGGGAGATACCTTTTCAGCAATCCCCGAAGACACTTTCACCCTTTTGCAGGGACTGAAAGAAAGAGGAATCAGGATCGGCCTCATTACCAATACATTTTCAGACGAACGGGATATGATCCGGGAAAGCCAGCTGTTTCCGTATTTTGACGCAGCGCTGATTTCCTATGAACAGGGGATCTGCAAACCGGATCCCGCCTTATTTGAAAAAATGACGGAGCTGCTGAAGGTTGAACCGGAAGAATGCCTGTATGTGGGCGACGGCGGATCCGGGGAACTGTATGCCGCCCGGGAAGCCGGAATGCATCCTGTGCAGTGCACCTGGTTTCACGGGCTGGCGTATGAGCCGCATATTCCATGCCCTATCCTGGAGGAATTTGAACACGCGGATCACCAGACGGATATCCTGAAATACACAGACGGGGAAAGGAACAAAGTGCAGCATGATTCAGAACAAGCGTGACCTGGGAGGACTGAAAACAAAAGACGGGAAAACAATCCGGCCGGGGATGATCATTCGCTCCGCCCAGCTGGCCCAGGCGGAGGAAGAGGACCTGGCGGGCATCGCCACGATCATAGACCTGCGGACGCTGGCGGAACAGGGTGAAATGCCGGACCGACCCTGGGGCAGGGAATATCTTCCGCTGCCGATTTTTGCCAAAGTAAATGAAGGCATTGACGGCGTCAGCCATGAGGAGGAAGGGAAACAGAGGCAGACACCCATTCCGGATATGGCAGTGCTTTACGGCATTCTGATGCGGGTTTACGCGGATTCCTTCCGCCGGGTGCTGCTGACCATCATGGAGCATGACTACAGCAAGGGCGCGGTGCTGTGGCACTGCACGGAAGGGAAGGACCGGTGCGGTATGACCACGGCGCTGGTACTGGAAGCATTGGGTGTGGACCGGGAAACGATCCTGGAGGATTACCTGAAGACCAACATAACCAATCTGCCCAAGGCCACCGCTGTCCGGGACAAACTGATGGCGACCCATGGCAGGGAAATGGCTGAAGGCGCCTACCAGGCCTATATTGCTGATGAAAAATACCTGCGGGCAGCCTGGGAAGAAATGGGCAGCGATTATATTACCGGACGGCTGGGAATACCGGAAGAAACGCTGGAAGCCTTCCGGGCGAAGCTCCTGAAATGAACAACAAAGGTTATGACAGAAAACAGCAGCCGGCTTACACAGGTAAGCCGGCTGCTGTGCTTATGGAATCAATTGTTCCGCGGATCCGCGGCAGACATGGAGAAAAGCTGCAGTTTCGCAAAGAAGTCTTCCAGGACATACCGGGAGTCAACGCTTTTATAGATCCGGATGACCGGATTCCCGGGACGGGAGGAGGAAGAGGTATCTTCACCGACGTGGGGCGCGGGCATATAGGCATATTTTCCGCATTCCGGATTGAGGGCTACGGCGACGGCCGGTGAATCCCCGAGGGACCAGGATTCCCCCTGGGTCCAGCCCGCGCGGGGTGACAGATTGTAATCGATCATATTCTCATACAGATGCCGGCCGATGCTGCCGCAGGGGAGCACCTTCAGTTTCAGCTCCGCCAGGCCCACAGTGATTGTGGTATAGACATCGGATGGAATAAGCCAGATATCGGCGCCGCTTTCCAGCAGATAATTGGCAGAAGTGACATCATTGCCCGCATTGAATTCCCGGAAAGGGGCGGGTTTTTCAGCCGCGCCGTGGGTGCCGATCCAGATAATCCTGATCCGGTCTTTGATGGCGGGTTTGCGGCGCAGGGCGGCAGCGAGGTTGGTGACTGCTCCCTGACAGAGGATGAAGAGGGGCATCGGATCCTCCCGCAGGGCTTCGCTGATGATAAAGTCCACTGCCGCGGAAACCTGCTGCGGCCATCCGGTTTTGTCCACCGAATTCTCTTCCCCTATGAATACCGGGACCTCCAGATTCATGGCATCCAGAATGGCGATGATCTCATCATAGCTTTTCCGGACAGAACCTTCTTCGTTGAAGTGCTCCGCCAGAATGCCCTTCACAACCAGCTTCGGGCTCAGCAGCGCCTGGACGATGGCAAAGGGATCATCAGCCTCGCAGGCGGCATCTGTATCGATTATCACCCGTATTTTCTTATTCTCCGGAATTGTAATCATCAGGCAACATCCTTTCTGCATTGAAGATAAGAGAAGGAGGTTATTCCTCTTCCGGGCTGCTGACGGGGAGACTGTCCAGCACAGCCAGGGCATCGGCAAAGTGCCTGTACAGCACATAGAAACGGAAAATACCGCGCATGGGCGGCTCCTCACGGAATACATCGCCGATGCCGGAAACCCGGTCTTTCATAAACGGAATGTTTTTCTGCCGGAGAGCGTCTTCCAGCATGTTGCTCTGCAGTTCACGGAGATCGATCAGGAAGCAGGAATCATCCGGTTCCGGCACCCTGCCGTCTGTTTTGCCGCAGTCCAGGCATTTTTCACCGGCATAAAGGCGGCGGCATCTCCGGCAGTACAGCAGATTATCCGGAAGCTCAGGCCGCTCTTCTGTTTCCTGCGGCAGGGAATCCTCCTCCTGGACAGAAGACTCCGGGGTCACGGTTTCTTCCGGCTCTGCTTCTTCCGGTACTGCCATTTCCGGAACGGTAAAGAGATCCTCCCCGCGGAACAGGGCCTTCAGATCCTCCTTCAGCCGGAGCACGTCGGCGGAAGTAAGCTTTCCGACAAACTCCTGATGCTTCAGCCGGGCGAGCACGGCGTCAATTTCCGGGTAATCAGTGCCGAAGTCATAGTCTGTCCAGAAACTGACGATCCGCCGAACCGTTTTCTCGTCCTCAATGTCTTCCAGGAACAGGTTTTCCTGCAGGGGCGCACCGGAGTTTCTTTTTTCCTCCAGGCGGGCGATGCGGGCATCGCGGCCTGCGGCGGTTTCGCGGAGCAGGTGCTCCCCGTTTCCGACATCAGAGAATTCTGCTTTTTCTTTCGGCTTCCGGCTGATGTTTGCCTGAAAGCAGTCCCCGCAAACATGCAGGGTCCGGGCGCTTCCCCGGCTTTCGGTCACGAGGGGAACCAGGGTATCCGTGAGAATGCCGCACAGCTCACATTCCTGCGCTTTTACACCGTCTTCATCCGGGCGCATCGCTTCTTCCCGGGCTGCTTTTTCTGCTTTCCGCTTCCGGAACCAGAGATACACCATCCGCGGGAGTGCAATGAGGAGCCAGATGTCTGTCTTGAGTACGGCCAGGAAAGTGCACAGGAGCCCGATCAAAGGGAGATTGGCGGCACCTTTCCGGTTTTTCTTTACAACATTTTTCGCGGCGGACTGACAATCCGGCGCCTGTTCACGGCTGGAATGATCTTCCATGGATGAAAACACCCCTTTCAGCAGGCATATTACCATAAAGAAAGATATGCTGCCACTGTTATCTTTCAATCACAGGGCGGTTCATTGACCGGGGAGCCGGGAAGAGAAACAATCAAAATACAGGATGAAGGTATTCCGGAAGGCTTCAGAATCGTCTATATAAACGGGGCGCTTTTTCAGCTATCCAGCCCCATGAAAG
Organism: Christensenellales bacterium; assembly: GCA_045111455.1. GTDB lineage: Bacteria > Bacillota > Clostridia > Christensenellales > Aristaeellaceae > Aristaeella. The sequence goes on from JBGUGL010000031.1 coordinate 6,732, forward strand.
GAACAGGAGAAATGAAAATAGTAAGACGGATGATTACCGGGATACTCTGCTGCGTTCTGACAGCGTGCACCGCTGTATTCTGCGCCCGGGGAGAGACGGCGGCGGTGCTTCCGCCGCATATCCAGCTGGCCGGACATCCGGTGATTGAAGCGGCCGACCTGCCGCTGTATGAATACTCCGTGACACTCCGGGAGTTCCTGTCCTGTGACCCGACTGACATTCATTCCGGGAGGGTCACGGCAACGGAGCATTACAAGTCTGATTACGCTGCCTGGGACAATATGGATTACTATACGTTTGAGGACGGATATTTGCTGACCCTGTCCGGGACAGGGCTCTGCCTGGGGAACAGGTTTCATGAAAACTACAGTCAGCTGCTGGCCTATATGGATGATACGGAGAAACCGGTTCCGGATAAAGAACCGTTTCCGCTTCGGGACGCGCAGGAACGCTGCAGGCAGATCATTGAACAGCTGGATCTCGGATACCTGGTACAGGAACAGGCTGTTCCGCTTTCATCGGATCTGATTGAAAGCCTGACAAAAGAGATAAAGGAACGGTATGAGGGACACAAACCGGCCTGCTTTGAGGCTTTCCCGGAGGGGATCGGCGCCTGGTGCCTGACGTTCCGGCAGGAACTGGGAGGCATTGCGGTAACGAACCTGAACGCCACACCGCAGGTACGGATTGTCCTGACAAAGGATGAAACGGCCTTGCTGGAAATCGATAACATCATAGATAAAATTGACGAGGCAAAGCTGCTGGCGGGGCGAACATCGCCTGAAGACGCCCTCCGGGCTTATCTGGCTGAGCATCCGGACGAACAGAAGGAAGAGCGCCGGGAAACCCTCCGGATTGACCGGATCGCTCCGGCGTACTGCGCGGACAGCGATTGGGACAATCAAACAGTTCCGGTCAAAGTACGGCTGTGTCCCTGCTGGCAGATTGAAAGCAGGAGGATGCTGCATACGGATTCCGGGGACCGGGAAGACGCACTGTATGAACTCTACCGGATTCCCGGCGGGGAGAAGATCGGGCCGGTCATCATCGGGGAGTAAGAGGCAGGTTTTCGCATGCGCCTTGTTTGACAAGGCATTTTGACAAGGCTATAATCAATACATATTGTATTCAGCTGTTCCGGTTTCCGGGACGGCCATCTGAAGCCGAGGTTGCCTGCATGAAAAAGATCTGTATTCTGATCCTGCTTGCCGCACTTCTTCTGCTGACCATTCCCCTGGCAGCGGCTGAAGACACTTCCGTTTTGCGCGGCTACAGCAAGGGATATCAATATGTGCTGATGGGTAACTATCCCTATGACAGCGACGGGCTGGTCTGGGGAAACGATCCCTACGGCAGCGGCAACACAAAGGACGAACCGGTTCTCTGGCAGATTCTCAGCGTGGAGGACAATACGGTTCTGCTGCTTACGGAATATGTTATCGAACTGCAGCAGGTGACGTTCATTCACGATGAGGAAGCCATCAAGCATTATGATTTTCCGAGGCATGAGAAATACTCGCAAACCGATCTGTGCCACTGGATCAACGAAGAGATGCTGCCTCATCTGTTTGATCAGGATCCATTAGTATATGCCCTTATGGAAGAAGGAGAGAACGGACGGCTGTTCTGCCTGACATCCAAACAGCTGCTCAGAAGCGATTACGGCTTCCGCGAAACTGTGAAACCCACGAAAGTCAGGATCACTACTCCAACTCCTTATGCCCGCAAACGAAGGATTTATCGGAAGGACAAGCCGATCAACTATAAGGCGGGCGGGACGCCCTACTGGGTCGGCTCCATGATGGAAGGCAAGTCCAAGCTTCACATTGTCGGATATGACGGACACATCAGCGGGGGCGTTTATTCCCGGGACAATATCGGCATACGTCCGGCTGTAAGGCTGAACCTGGACCTGATCGGTATTGAAAGCGGAACCGGGACAAAAAAGGATCCGTTCATCCTGAAATACACCGGCGAGATTCCGGCAGAAACGCCTGAAGCCGCAGCGGACACAGAAACGATGCCTGAAACGGAAACAGAGGCGGAAGAGCCGGATCCCGGGCAGGCTGAGGAACCCGGCCAGGAACCGGAAGATGAAACGATACCTGTACCCATTGCTATTGAACGCCCGGAAGGCACAGCCCTGGTATCCTTCCTGGGTGACTGTTCCATCGGGGACGCTGTTTCCGCGGCAGGGAAAGCCGGCTCCTACCAGACGGTGGTGGACCGCGAGGGCTACGCCTGGCCTTTCTCCCTTGTCCAGAAATATATCGGTACAGACGATATGACGGTGGGGAACCTTGAGATTGTCATTACAACGAGAACCCGTCATAAAAATATTGTCTATCCCCTGCGGGCGGATCCCGACCACGTCAATATCCTGACGGAAGGCAGCATTGAGGTGCTCAATACAGCCAACAATCACTGCTACGATTTCTACCGGGACGGCTATGTGGATACCCTGCAGGCCCTGGATGATGCGGGAATCGACCGCTTCGGCTGCGTGAATTATACCCGGAAAAACGGGTTTGACGATGTCCTGGTGAAGGATGTGAACGGCATCCGCTTCGGCATGATCGGTTTTACATATCCGACGGACGCCGACGTGAAGCATGCGGAACAGCTGATCAAAAAACTACGTGAGGAAGACCACTGCGACTATGTCATCGTCAGCCTGCACTGGGGCCGGGAAACCTATACGGTGCCGGGACAGGGAAATGCCAAGTATGCCAAGAAAATGCTGGATGCAGGGGCGGATATGATCTACGGTCATCATCCCCATGTGCTGCAGCCCATTGCCTTCCATAACAACAAGCCGATCCTTTTCTCCACCGGGAACTGTACTTTCGGTACTCTTTCCAATAACATGGACCAGCATGCCGGTATCTTCCAGATCACCTTTGAAAAAACGGAAAACGGCGCTGTGCCGCGCAGGCTGGAAGTAATCCCGTGCAAATACTACAAGTCCGGGGATTACCGGATCGAAGAGGAAACGGATGAAGCGGAGCGGGAGAAAACTTTCAAAATCCTTTCCCCGGGACGAAACCTGGCAAACTGTGTGAATCCGCCGGATTCCTTCCTGAAAACGGGGGTAATCCTGTTTAATGAAGCGGGCGAACTGATTGCGGATCAGTAAACCGGCGCCGAATCAGGAAACCGCGGCCTGCAGGGCCGCGGTTTCTTCAGTGCCGGACAGTACTTGTCCGGGCGGATTGAATCGTATATAATAACTACAGAGAAATTCGTTCATACGCGGTTCATCCGAAACAAGGAAACGAGGCGAAATAACAGTGAGCTTTCAGGAAATGATCCTGCCTGCCGGTGACGGGTACCCGCTGGCCCTGCGGATTTATGAGGCTGAGGCACCCAAGGCTGTTGTGAAGTGTATCCACGGAATGGAGGAATACCAGAACCGGTACCAGCCGTTTGCGGAGTACCTGCAGAAGGCCGGATACACGGTTGTGACAGCTGACCTGCGGGGACACGGCCCCGGGGCGCCGGTACTGAGCCATATTGCGGACAGGGAAGGACACAGGCTGCTGCTGGAGGACGAAGAAACCATCCTGGAGGAGATTCAGACCCGGTGGCCTGACCTGCCGGTTATCCTTTTCGCCCATTCCATGGGAACGATTATTGCCCGGGTGCTGCTGCAGAAGCACAGCCACGCATTCCGGAAAGCGGTGCTGTCCGGCTATCCCAATCCCAACAAGGCAGCAGGCGCGGGCATCAAGCTGACGGAAATGCTGACTTCAGTGAAGGGGGCCAAGGGCTTCTCGAGAACGGTGGACAGCATGGTGCTGGGTACGTTCTCGAAGGCGGTAAAGAATGCAAAAACCCCGGTAGACTGGCTTTCCGTCAACGAGGCAAACGTGCGGAAATATATCGCAGATCCGCTGTGCGGCGCCCGGTTTACACTGGGAAGCTATAACGCGCTGTTCCACCTGATCCGGCTGATGAACAACCCGGACAGGTACGAAGATGTGCGGGCTGACCTTCCGATTCTGCTGATTTCAGGCGAGGCGGATCCCTGCACAGGCGGAGAAAGAGGCCGGGAAGACTCGGAGGAAGTACTGCTGCAGGCCGGGTTCAGGGAAATCGAGGTCTGCACGATGGACGGCATGAGACATGAAATCCTGAATGAGAACGGACGCGAAGAGGTTTACCGCAGGATCCTTGATTTCATTGAAAAATAAACGGTTCCGGAACAGAGACGAAGCCGCAGAAGCGGCAGAAGGAGATATGAAAATGAGCAAGAAACTGGAAGAATACGTAGTAACGATTCCTGATTTTCCCGAACCCGGGATTATGTTCCGGGATATTACTTCCGTGATCCAGGACCCGGACGGACTGAAGCTGGCCGTGGACGGACTGGTGGGACTGCTGAAGGACACGGAATATGACCTGATTGTCGGTCCGGAATCCCGGGGCTTCATCTTTGGCGTGCCGGTGGCTTACCTGACCGGAAAAGGTTTTGTGCCTGTACGCAAGAAGGGAAAGCTTCCCCGGGCAACCGTAAGCCAGAAATATGATCTGGAATACGGCCAGGCAGAAATTGAAATCCATGTGGACGCAGTCAAACCCGGCCAGAAGGTGGTTATTGTGGACGACCTGATTGCCACAGGCGGCAGCGCGGAAGCCGCGGCAAAGCTGGTGGAGAAGCTGGGCGGCCAGGTGGTGAAGATGATATTCGTTATGGAACTGGCCGGCCTGGAGGGACGGAAGAAGCTGGCCGGATATGACGTGGACTCCCTGATTGTGTATGAAGGAAAGTAAAACCAATTCATAATTCAGAATTCATAATTCATAATTATTGGTGGAGTCCAAAGTAAACGGGCCCGGAAGTTTTCCGGGTCCGTTTGCTGTATCTGCCACTTTGTTTAATGATGAATGAAACTCAGTTTCCCACATCAAAGCTGATGGAATGAATGATGGAATTGACGGTATTCTCAACGGAAGTATCTTCCGCCGCATAGGTGAACTCCAGGGAGACTTCGTTCCCCCGGTCCATCCAGGTATAGGAAATGATCACGTCATCGCCGTCTTCTGTGCGGGTATAGAGCATGCTCATGCCGTTGATGGAAACCTGGCCGTATTCTGTCTCGTAGCCGGTAAGCACCTGAAACAGGTCAGCGCCGGAAACATCGCCCTGATAGGAAGCATAACCCAGGACATTCAGTTTCTTCCCGTGCCAGCTGAAGCAAACATCCGCCCCGTAGGCACCGGCATTTTCCACAAAGTGGTCCGGCAGCTTAACGGAAAAACCGCCTTCATAGCATTCCGCCCGCTGAGCCAGAGCAGCTGAAAGGGAGAAGACTATAACCAGGATCAATAACACTCCGGTCAAACGTTTCATGGGACAAGGACCTCCTTTGTATATATCCCATCATACAACGATTGATAAGGAAACTTTCGTGCAATCCGGAATAAAAAGGCCGCTTCCTTATTTCAGCTGCATTGTAGCACAGTGAGGAAAGAAAAGAAAACTTTTTTTCAGGAAATACATTGACAGGCGAGGTATATTGGTGTATGATTTATATCGAAAGGGGGATGAACCATGACAATTTCTGCAGATCTGCTGCGCGGATACACAGATACCATTATTATGCGGCAGCTGGCGGAGACGGACGGTTACGGCTACGGCATCAGCCGCACGGTCGCTGAAAAGAGCGACGGCATGGTGCAGCTGAAAGAAGCCACGCTGTATACCGCGTTCCGCCGGATGGAAGAAAACGGATACATCCGTTCCTACTGGGGTGATGAGGAAACCGGCGCACGCCGGCGTTATTACAGCCTGACCGAACCGGGACGGACCAAACTGGAAGACGATAAGGAAGCCTGGGAGGAAACCCGGCGGGTGATGGACACACTGCTTGGGTAATCCGGAATTCACAATTCATAAATCATCATGATTGAAGAGAGGGAATGAATATGAACCAGACTGTGAAAAGGATCGTGGATATCCTGTTCCAGGACACCGTGGAAAACGAGGAAACCCGGGCCCTGCACGAGGAACTGATGAACAACTGCCAGGAGCACTACCAGGACCTGATTGCCCGGGGACTGAGCGAGGATGAGGCTGTGGCTGAAGTGGTGGAAAGCCTGAAAGGAATGAAGGACGTTATTGCCCAGTATCCGAAGAAGGCCGCTGCCGGAGCATCCTGCGTTCCCGAATGTGAGGAAGAGGGCAAAAGCTGGCGCTTTACGGACGCGGACAGCCTGATCGCGGAAACAAGTGACCAGGATCTGTATGTAAGCACTTCCGCTGACGGAGCAGTCCATGTGAGCTGTGAGGATCCGGAAGGCGTGACCGTGGAAAGAAACGGCGGCAGGATCATCATCAAAGGCGCGAAAAAGACTGAAAAAGCCGCTGCTGCTTTTGATTTTCCCGAGGGCGAGGAGATCAGCCTTACCGGTATCCTGAACATGGTGGGAAAAGCCATCCGGAATGTGGCGAGTAATTTCCAGGGCGGCAAACCGGTCTATATTGAAGTGCCGGAAGGCCAGCTGAATGAGATTGAGCTGAACAGCCGCAGCGGCGATATCGAATATAACAGCGCCCTGGCCCGGATAATGACGGCCCGTTCCACCAGCGGCAACGTGACCCTGCAGCCGGATACGGAGAGAACGGCGGAAAAACTGACTGTCAGTGCGGTCAGCGGCGATGCGGAGGTTCACGGTTCCGCCCTGGAAGGTGAGGTCAGCAGCATGAGCGGCGACGTGACGGTGGACGGCGTGTTTGAGACACTGGAAATGAAGAGTACCAGCGGCGAAGTGGAATTTAACGGCTCAGTGCAGGAACTGAAGGCTTCCTCCATCAGCGGGGATGTGACGGTGACGGTGGAAAACACAACGCTGAAGAGTATTACCGCGAAGAGCACCAGCGGTGATGTGGAGATCGACCTGCCGGACGGACTGAACAGCGTGCATGCGGAGTGCGCCACAGTCAGCGGCGACTGCCTCTCCCGGGTTTCTGACGCGGGTTATAACGCCGCGGTGCAGATCCGTGCGAAGAGCGTCAGCGGGGATGTAACAGTGGAATAAGAAAAAAACGAAAAAAATGTAACCAGCACACGACGGAATCATGGTAAACCGCAGGAATACCTGTTATAATGCAAGCAGGTATTCCTTTTTCTTGTGTTTCTGTTTCCTGCAGATGACCGGCCTTGCCGGAAAGGGAGAAGGACTGATGTTCAGAATGAATTATCGCACAGCGGTGATCCTGGGGGCAGTGATCACCATATGCTGCTGCGCTTTTTCAGGGCTTTCCGCTGCAGAGGAAGCCTTTGTGGAAAACGAATGGAATTATGTTGACCGGTCCATGGACGTAAGCCATGGCATTCCGGAGAACGCCACGGGAGTGCTGGAGCGGATCCGGCGGACGGGGGTGCTTCGGGTTGCGACAGAACCTTATTTCCCGCCACAGGAATTCATTGATCCGGACAGGACGGGACAACAGCAGTATGCAGGGGCGGATATGGAACTGGCCCGACTGATCGCGGAACGTATGGGAGTGGAACTGCAGATTATCCCCATGGAGTTTTCCAGGGTGCTGCCCGCGCTGACAGAGGACCAGGCTGACCTGACCGTTTCCGCCATTTCATTTACCCCGTCCCGGGCTGTTTTGTGGACCATGTCCGGGGGATACTACTTTGCGGACAGCCCGTCGAGCACGGTACTGATTGTCCGGGCGGATGAAAAAGAACAGTATACCGGCCCGGAGATGCTGAAGGATAAAACCCTGATTGCCCAGGGCAGTTCAGTTCAGGAAGCGCTTGCCGCGGAACATATTCCCCATTACCGGGAGTTCCGGCGGGTTCCTTCCATCCAGGCAGTGTATGATGCGGTAGCCCAGGGACGGGCAGACGCAGGTGCGGTGGATATGGAGACAGCGGAGAACTATATCCGGAACAATCCTGAATCAGGACTGGCGCTGGCGGAGAACCTGCATCTTGACCTGGAGGAGCAGTACCTGGGAGACAGGATCGCGGCCAAGAAGGGTGAAACACAGCTGATCTATTTTGTAAACGGTGTGATTAATGAAGTCCTGGAAAACGGGACATACATGAAGTGGATAGAGGAAGCGCAGAAACGTGCTGATGAGCTGGGCATGTGAGCCGTGAGCCTGAAAGGATTCGGCTGACCGCTGAAGGGGGACGCGCATGAAACAAAAAGGTGTTTCCATCCGGATCTTCATTCTGCAGATCCTGGTGTGTCTTTTTTTGAACTGGGCAGGCGACAGGATTGTGTCTGCCCTGAACCTGCCGCTGTGGCTTGATTCAGTCGGAACGGTCCTGGCAGCCTGGATTATAGGCCCCTGGTGCGGCGCGGTGATCGGCGCCACTTCCGGTATGCTGATGTATATCCTTTACCGTGTCCCCTGGTATTACGCGCTGATCAGCATCCTGATTGCCCTGTTTGTGGGTTTTGCAGGCCGGAAAAAAAGGCTGGATTCCCTGCTGGGAGCTGTAACGACCGGTACGGCACTGGCCGTGCTTACCGCTGTTGCATCATATCCCATTAACCTGAGCCTGCACAACGCAGACACAGGAAACATCTGGGGCAATGCCGTCATCGGATTCCTGAAGGAAGCCGGGTTTCCGGTATGGATCGGACTGTTTATCGGCGAACTGTATGTGGAAGTACTGGACAAAGCAACGATCCTGGCAGTTCTGTATCTGACTATCCAGACCGTCAGGAAGTGCCGGAGGAAAGCTGCAAAAAACAACCGGAAGGACGAAAATGACGGGAAGGACGGCAAAAGTGCAGCGGCAAAGGCGACCGCCCTGCTGCTGATCGCGGGACTGTGCCTTACCGGGATGACAGGGAAGGCCCGGGCGGAGGCAAAGGACAGCCCGGAAGAAAATTACAACAACTATGTCCAGACAATCTATTCCAGCACAAACGGCCTGCCCTGCGGCGAGGCAAACGATATTGCCATGACACGGGACGGTATTATGTGGATCGGCACCTATGCGGGACTGTACCGGTATAACGGACGGGAATTCCGCTGGATGGACAGCTTTGATTCCGTAAGGAACGTGAACTGCCTCTATGTGGATGAAGAGGGGCGGCTGTGGATCGGAACGAATGACAACGGTTTATCCATCATGATCAATGAACAGGTGGTCAATGTTATTGACCAGAGCCTGGGACTGCCTTCCAACGCGGTGAAGGATATCGTCCGGAGTTCAGACGGTTATTATTACATCGGTACCACCGGCAGCATGCAGATCCTGACCCTGAACTGCGGCCTGAAAAAACTGAATACACTTCCGGAAGTGAATTACGCAGACCAGATGGCAGCTGATGACCGGGGGAATGTGGCGGCGGTGACCAGCGACGGCACCCTGTTCCTGCTTCAGCAGGGACAGATTGTTTCCTCCCGCCAGCTGCCGGAGCGGCAGACGGTGTTCAAGAGCTGTGCCTTTGACAGGGACGGATACCTGCTGGCCGCAACATCGGGGGATGAGATTTTCCGGTTTGATATCAGCCGGGGCTGGTTTGAGCTCCTGGACGCAACCCGGTACGAAGGGCTGAAAAGCATCAAGAACATGTACATGATGGAACAGGGCGGCATGTTCATCTGTGCGGATAACGGGGTGGGATTTGTCACCGCAGACGGTGCCTATGAAAAAATCAATACCAACGATTTCAACAATTCCATTGACAATATGCTGATAGACTATCAGGGGAACCTGTGGTTTACTTCCTCCCGGCTGGGACTGCTCCGGATGGCCCAGTCGGATTTCAGGGATATCTACACCACGGCCGGGATGGAGAAACGGGTTGCCAATACGGTGGTTCGGTGGAATGATACCTGGTATTTCGGCACGGATAAGGGAATGGACGCGGCAGACCTGAAGGGACAGAGCCGGGTCCGGGATGCTGTGACCGACCGCTTTGAGGGAATCAGAATCCGCTGCATGACTGTGGACAGAGAAGGGCATCTGTGGGTATGCACCTACGGCAACGGGCTGGTGGAACTGGAGCCTGACGGCACCGAATACATTTACAACCGGGAGAACGGCGCCTTCGGAAACAGGGCACGGGTGGCGGTACAGCTGCGGGACGGCACAATCCTCGCAGCGGGGGATACCGGACTGAGCTTTATCCGGGATCATAAGGTACAGAAAACGATCACTGATACAGAAGGCAAGATCAGCAGCATGGTGCTGACCATCACCGAGCTACCGGACGGCACAATCCTGGTGGGGACGGACGGAAACGGCCTGGCCCTGATCGAGAACGGGGAAGTGACCGGGATGCTGACCCGGAATGACGGTCTGAGCAGTGAAGTGATTCTGCGTACCGTACCGGACGCGGAGAACGGCGTATTTGTGGTCACCAGCAACGGACTGTGCTATATGGACAATGACAGAAGCATCCGCAGCCTGGATAATTTCCCGTATTTCAACAATTACGATATCTGGATGAAGGGAACGGACAGCCTTTTCGTACTGTCCAGCGCCGGCATCTATACTGTGGACCGGGAGGAGCTGCTCAGCGGCAGGGACAATATTTCCTATGAACTGCTGGATTCCCGCAGGGGACTGAACAGCAGCCTGACCGCCAACGCCTGGACGTGGTTTGACGAGACGACCGGGGACCTGTACCTGCCCTGTGATACCGGGGTTTTTGTGATCAACACGGAAACATTTTCCTCCGGCGCACGGGCATACCGTATGAGCGTTTCGTCTGTCAGGCTGGACGGAACGGTTCATCAGGCGGAGCGGAGCGTGACCATGAAAATTCCCCGGGGTACCAGCCGCGTGGAAATTTTCCCGGAAGTCATCAACTATACCATCCAGGATCCGAATGTGGGCTATATGCTGGAAGGCTTTGACCGGGAATGGACCATTGTGCCCCAGGATTCGCTGAACTCCATTTCCTATACGAACCTGCACGCGGGAGATTACGTGTTCCACCTGGCAGTGTTCGACAGCAGCCAGGAGCATATACTGGACGAGCGTACCTATACCTTCACCAAAGAGCGGGAAATGTATGACAGCGGATGGTTTATTCTCTACCTGCTGTCAGTTCCGCTGATTACAGCGGGTTCGATCATCTGGCTTTTTGTCAGACGGCATGAACAGAAAATTGAAGAAGAACTGAAGACTGCCAACCAGCAGGTGGAAATGGGCAAGCAGACGGTCATTGCCATCGCACGGACCGTGGACGCCAAGGACCAGCGCACCAGTGACCACAGCAGACGGGTGGCTATGTATTCGAAACAGATTGCGGAAGCTTACGGGCTGGATAAAAAGCAGTGCAGGGATATAGAATGGTCTGCCCAGATGCATGATATCGGGAAAATTGCCATTCCGGACGCGATCCTGAACAAACCGGCCCGCCTGACGGATGATGAATATTCCAGGATGAAGACCCATACCACCAGCGGCGCTGAGATCCTGAAGGACTTCACACTTCTGGACAATGTGATTGACGGGGCCAAGTATCACCATGAGCGGTACGACGGAAGAGGATATCCGCAGGGACTGAGCGGAGAACAAATTCCCCTGTTTGCACGGATTATCGGGGTGGCTGATGCCTTTGATGCCATGACAGCCAACCGGGTTTACCGGCAGAAACTGGATTTCAGCCATGTGCTGAATGAAATGGAAAAGGGCAGGGGCACCCAGTTTGACCCGGTGTTTGTGGACATTCTGCTGAAGCTGATCCGGGAGGGAAAAATCGATCTGGACAGCCTCTACAGCGTTCCGCAGGAAGAAAACAATACGGAGAAACCGGAAGAAAAGTCCGGCAAAACGGAGAAGCAGGGTAAGGAAGAACAATCGTCCGCATCCGCCGGAAGCGCGGATACAAAGAAAACCGAGGAGGGTAAAGCATGAAGAAGCAGTTTATCCTCACTGTCATTATCTGTGCAGTTGTACTGGCGGCAGCAACCCTGTATTCCGGTTTTCGCAGTGCGAAACAGTACAGCGGCGTCGTCAGGGTCGGATTCGTTTATTCAGAGGATGAGAGTACGCCATACACCGCCAATTTTGTCAAGGCGCAGCGGGCCCTGGAGGAAGAATACGGAAACCATGTTGAGGTACTGTCCAAGAGCAATGTGCTTAACAGGGACGCGGAACAGCCAATCCGGGACCTGATCCGGGAAGATGTGAAGATTATCTTCATCAACCTGGATTCAGAGATCCCCGTTGCGCTGGCCCGGGAATATCCGCAGATCCAGTTCTGCCAGGCATCGATGCCCGATATCGGTATTGAAGGGACACCGGAAAACTATCATACCTTCAACGGTGAAATATACCAGGCGCGGTATGTGAGCGGAATCGTGGCGGGCATGAAGCTGCAGCAGCTGCTGGACAGCGGAAAACTGAAACCCGGAGAAGCCATTGTAGGCTATGTGGGGGCAAATTCCACAGCGGAGGTGATTTCGGGTTATACCGCTTTCCTGCTGGGGGTACGCAGTGTGGTTCCGGATGCTGTTATGCGGGTGCGCTACACCGGCAGCTGGAGCAATTACACCGCGGAAAAGGAACAGACCCGGGCACTGATCAACGAAGGATGTGTGATTATTGCCCAGCATGTAAATACCACGGCGCCTGCGGCAGCCTGCGAGGAAGCGGCGGAGGCGGGGAAGACGGTCTTCCATATCGGTTATCACCAGGGAATGCTCGATACCGCGCCGTCCTGTGCCCTGGCCGCTGTAAGGACAAACTGGGCGCCGTATGTGATCCAGGCTGTGAAGGCAGTTACGGAGGGAAGACCCATCGAACAGACGGTGCAGGCCCATGCCCACGGGCGGGACCTGAGCGCAGGCTTTGAACACGGCTGGGTGGAACTGCTTGAACTGAACCAATTCATTGCAGCGGAAGGCACCCGGGAAAAAGCAGACAGCGTCATCGAGGGGCTGAAGAAGGGGAGGATCCGGGTGTTCAGCGGCGATTATACCGGAGTCAATCCGCAGGATCCTTCGGACACCGTTAACCTGAATGAAGGGTATACCGAAAACCGGAATTCCTCCAATCCGTCTTTCAGGTACATACTCCGGGACTGCATTACAGTGGAAAACTGAAACCCGGGGACGGAAAGGCATAAAAATACGGAGCGCGGTTCATGTGAACCGCGCTCCGGCTGATTTGATATTACTTTTCTTTCCGCTCCCGGATCAGACTGACAATCAGGGTAATCAGGAACAGCGGAATGCCGATGACTCCGGCGGGAAGCCATACACCGGCGCAGAAAGCGCCGAACTGTTCAATGGCGTAATTGTAGTAATAAGGACGTTTGAGCGCATTGGGATTGGAATCAACAAGCAATCCCACCACAAAGACCACAATCAGAAGAAAGCCGACAAATAAGGTGATTGCACCGGATTTTCTGCCTTTCATCTGTTCGGACCTTACTTGAGGAATTCCTTATGGATCCAGCCCTTATAACCGGCAACCTCAACCTGGGCCCATCTTCCGTCATACTTCAGCACGGTAACCTTCGTACCGACCTTCAGGCGACCGTAGCCCACGTTGGAATAGCCGTCGCCCTTGCCGCGGTGGAAGTTGACAGACTTGCCGTCCGGACTGGTGATGGTTCTCTCCACACCGGTATTCTTGGGTGTTGCCGTGGGAACCGCGGTCACACCGGCGCTGCCCTTGGGCTTGGAGGTCTGCAGCAGGCTGTTGAGGATATATCCTTTCTTGCCGCCGTATTCAATATAGTCCCAGTTGGCGTTGTGCTTCAGAACCTTCACAGCGGAACCGTGATTGACCTTAAAGAGCACGGTATAGCCTTTGCCGCTGCCCCTGCGGACGTTGGCGCTCTTCTTGTTGGCTGTAACAACATATGCGGTGTAGCTGCCGTCCGTCTTGGAAGTGGGCTTCGGAGTGGCATTTTCCGCGGGCTTGCTGGTGGACAGGAAGCGGTTCATCATCCAGCCGGTCTTGCTGCCGACCTTGATCTTGCTCCACTCGCTGGTCTTGTAGGTCACATGAACCTTGGTGCCGGGCGCGTAGGAGTTGATGATCGGGGAACCGGTGCTGGCGCTCTTCCGCAGGTTGACTTTGGCAGTGTGATTAATCCAGGCGTCGTAATCCACAGCCTGGGATTTGTTGGATTCAGACTGCTTTCCGGAGGAGGCTACCTTTTTCTTGCTCAGGCGGCTGTTGACCACATAGCCCTTGCCCATATCCCCGGCACTGACATAGTCATACTTGGAACCGTGGGACAGCACGGAAACCTTGGTGCCCTTTGCCAGCGTGGCAATGGCGGAGAAGGTGCCGTCAGGTCCCTTGCGCAGCGCGGTATCGTCATAGGCGATCCAGGCGCCGTAGGAAGAGGACTTGGACAGGTATTTGGTCATAACATAGCCGTTAAACCCGTTGGAGAAGGTAACATATGACCAGCCATCCTTGGTGCTCTTGATGGTCAGGGCATAGTCCTTACGGTAACTGCCGATGACCCTGGAATCTTCACCGGGCATGTAGCGCACTTTCAGGGAAGTGGTGTTTACCCGGTAATAGGTGGCAGCGGATGCGAGGCCGGCAGGAATCAGCAGAACCAGCACAAGCAGCAGTGCGATCAAACGTTTTTTCATCAGAGTTCCCTCCAAAAACAGTATTCCCAATATGGATAACCACAATGATTATATACAAACCTTGTCAAAATGAAAACCCTTTTTAACGATTTTTTTACAACAATATTATACAAAAATAACGAAATAGTAACTTGTCTTTACAGAACATACAACATGTTGTGGTAAAAAAAATCTTGACTTTATTACAGTAAAGCGATAATATGGTAAAGAAATTTTCGGGAAGGCAGCTCCGGCTGCTCCTGAGGTTCTGGAGGTTGCTGTTATGATGATTGATGACCGGGTAATGAACGGACAGGAACGGATCAGTTTCCGCCTTCGTTCCCTGTATTCCGGATACGGTTATGAGCGGTACCGGATGAGCAAGTTTGAAGAATATGACCTGTACAGCAGGAATAAGGATTTCCTGTTCTCGGAAGGGGTTATCACATTTACAGACACGAACGGACGGCTGATGGCGCTGAAACCGGACGTGACCCTTTCCATTGTCAAGAATCGGAAGGACACTCCCGGTGAACTTCAGAAGCTGTATTACCACGAAAATGTTTATCGGGTATCCGCTGCGGCGGACGGCTTCCGGGAGCAGACCCAGGTGGGACTGGAATGCATGGGGGACGTGGACGGCGCCTGCATCGCGGAGGTGCTGAAGCTGGCGGCGGAAAGCCTGAAGCTGTGCTCGGAGAAGTTTGTGCTGGAGATCAGCCATGTGGGCATCCTGAACGCCTTCGTGGATGCCATTGCCCCGGACCAGGCTGTGAAAAAGGCCATCCTGGAATGCGCAGGGCAGAAGAACCTGCACGGAATCAGCCGGATCTGCCGGGACAACGGCCTGGCCGACGGTGCTGAAAACGCGCTGAAGCAGCTGCTGGAGCTGTACGGCACCCCTAGGACCGTGATGCCGAAAATCCGGGCCCTGGCAGAGGAATACGGCGCAGAAGAGATGGCAGCCCAGTTGAGCCGGGCGGTGGCAGGTTTTACCGGCAGTGAGATTGAGGACCGGATCCAGATTGATTTTTCCGCCACGGGAGATGTGAAGTATTACAACGGTATTGCCTTCAAGGGCTTCATCAGCGGTATTCCGGGCAGCGTCCTGTCCGGCGGGCAGTATGACGCCCTGATGCGGAAGATGGGGCGGAAGGACCGGGCCATCGGATTTGCCGTATTCCTGGATATGCTGGAGAGACTGACAGAGGAGGAAGACCTTCATGCTTAATATAGCGCTTCCCAAGGGCAGGCTGGGGGAAAAAGTCTACGCCATGTTTGCCAAAGCGGGATTTGAGTGTCCCGCCCTGATGGAGAACAGCCGCAAGCTGATTTTTGACAATGAGGCGGCCGGCGTGAGATACTTTTGGGTAAAGCCGTCCGATGTGGCGATTTATGTGGAACGCGGCGCCGCCGATATCGGCGTAGCGGGCAAGGATATCCTGCTGGAGTACCGGCCGGACGTATATGAACTGCTGGACCTGAATGTGGGAAAATGCCGGATGGCTGTGGCCGCGCCGGAAGGCTTCCGGGACGATATGAACCGGACGCTGCGGGTGGCCACAAAATTCTCCCGGATTGCCAGGGACTACTATACTTCCGTGGGCCGGGATATCGATATTATCCACCTGAACGGATCCATTGAGATCGCACCGATCCTGGGCCTGTCCGACGTGATTGTTGATATCGTGGAAACCGGGACCACCCTGCGGGAAAACAAACTGGCAGTGATTGAGGAGATCGTCCCGATTTCGGCCCGGCTGATCGCCAACAAGTCCGGGTTCAAGTTCCGGACGGAACAGATCGAGAAACTGACAGAGGGACTCAGAAAGGAAGTGCAGGAAGCATGATCCGCATCATGAAATACGGCGAGGTTTCCAACGAGGAAATCTTTGCCAGGGCGATGCCCACCGTGAATGTGGCAGATAAGGTGACGGATATTATCCGCAATGTGCGGGAACGGGGAGACGAAGCCCTGCGGGAATATACGGAAAAGTATGACGGAGCACGGCTGGACACGGTCCTGGTGACACCTGAGGAAATGGATGAAGCCCTGGCAAAGACAGAACCGGAGTTTATCGCCATCCTGGAAAAGGCGGCGGCCAACATCCGGAAGTTCCACAACCGCCAGGTCCGGAATTCCTTCATTATAAATGATGAACCCGGGATTCTCATGGGCCAGAAGGTGATTCCCGTGGACCGGGCCGGCATCTATGTACCCGGCGGTACGGCTCCGCTTTCCTCCACGGTGCTGATGGATGTGATTCCCGCGAAGATCGCGGGAGTGAAAGAGGTCGTCCTGTCAACGCCCCCCGGAAAAGACGGTAAGATTGATCCCGCAATCCTTGCCGCGGCAAAAATTGCCGGAGCGGACAGGATTGTGAAGGCAGGCGGCGCCCAGGCAATTGCCGCCATGGCATACGGCACGGAATCCGTGCCGAAGGTGGACAAGATCGTAGGCCCCGGCAATGCTTTTGTGGCGGAAGCCAAGCGGCAGGTATACGGTGTTGTTTCCATTGATATGATTGCCGGGCCCAGCGAAATCCTGGTGGCCGCGGACGGAAAGTCCAATCCGGCCCACCTGGCAGCTGACCTGCTGAGCCAGGCGGAACATGACAAGGTGGCCAGCGCAGTGCTGGTGACGGATTCCATGGAGATGGCGGAGAAGGTACGGGACGAGCTGGAACGGCAGATCCCCCTGCTGGAGCGGGGCGATATTGCCCGGGTATCCATCGACAACAACGGAAAGATCATCGTGGCGGAGGACCTGAGAACGGTGATTGACATTGCCAATGAAATCGCGCCGGAGCACCTGGAGCTGTGCGTGGACAATCCCTTTGACTGGCTGGACAGCATCCGGCACGCCGGATCGGTATTCCTGGGCCGGAACTGTCCGGAAGCGCTGGGCGATTACCTGGCGGGGCCGAACCATACGCTGCCTACCCAGGGAACCGCAAAGTTCTCCAGCCCGCTTTCGGTGGATGACTTTGTGAAGAAGACGCAGTATACTTATTTCACTGAGGAAGCGCTGGCGGCAGTGGCGCAGGACGTGGCTGCCTTTGCCCGGAAGGAAGGACTGACGGGACATGCCCGCAGCGCGCTGATCCGGACGGAAAAGGATGTATAATTCATCATTGCCCCGGGACAGAAAGAAATGAGAAGGAAGGATGCAGCATGAGCCGGTTTTTTTCGGAGAAATACCAGGCCCTGAAACCTTATATCCCCGGTGAACAGCCGAAAGACCAGCAGTTTATCAAACTGAATACCAATGAAAACCCCTATCCGCCGCTGCCGGCAGTGTCGGAAGCGGTCCGGGCTGAGAGCGAAAAGCTTTACCTGTATTCCGATACGGACAGCCGGGACCTGAGAAGGATGGTGGCGAAGTGCCTGAATGTTTCCGAGGACGAGGTGATGATGACCAACGGCTCGGATGAAATCCTCAACTTTGCGTTCATGGCCTTCTGCGACGCCCACACGCCCGCCGTATTCGCGGATGTGACCTACGGTTTCTATCCCGTGTTCGCGGAGATTGACCAGGTACCCTACGAGGAAATCCCGCTGAAGGATGACCTGACCATTGATATCACGGACTATTTCCAGAAGGCCGGGACGATCTTTATCGCCAATCCCAACGCGCCTACGGCCATTGCCCTGCGGCGCAGCGAAATCGAGGAAATCCTGAAGCAGAACCTGTACAATGTGGTCGTGGTGGATGAAGCCTATGTGGATTTCGGCGCGGAAAGCTGCGTGCCGCTGATCCGGAAATACGAGAACCTGCTGGTTACCCGGACCTTCTCCAAATCCCGTTCGCTGGCGGGTGCGCGGCTGGGCATGGGCATCGGCAATCCCGAGCTGATCCGGGACCTGAACGCGGTGCGGAACTCCACCAATCCCTACAACGTGAACCGGCTGACTTCCGCGGCGGGCGTGGCCTGCCTGGAGCATGATGAATACAACATGCAGAACTGCCAGACCATTATGAAAACCCGGGAAAAGACGACCCGGGCGATGCGTGAAATGGGATTTGAAATGACGGAATCCCGGACCAATTTCCTCTTTGCCCGGCATCCGGCAATATCCGGGGAGGAACTGAACCGGGAGCTGAGGAACCGGGGCATCCTGGTCCGCCACTTCAACCAGGAACGGATCCGGGATTACAACCGGATTTCCATCGGTACCCCTGAGCAGATGGAAACCGTGGTGCTGACCATGGAGCAGATCCTGAAAGAGAGAAGAGTTTAACCGAAAGGACGTTGGAAACATGAGAAAGGCAGAAGTGAACCGCAGGACCGGTGAAACCGATATCCGGATTCTGCTGGACCTGGACGGAACCGGCAGGAGCGTCATTGATACCGGCGTGGGTTTCATGGATCATATGCTGACACTGTTTGCCCGCCACGGGCGCTTTGACCTGGAGGTGACCTGCAAGGGCGATACCCGGGTGGATGACCACCACTCCGTGGAGGATATCGGCATTGCCCTGGGCAAAGCTTTTGAGCAGGCGCTGGGAGAGAAAAAGGGCGTGATCCGCTACGGCAGCACGATCCTGCCCATGGACGAAAGCCTGATCCTGAGCGCGGTGGACCTGTCCGGCCGCGGACTGCTGGTATATGACCTGCAGATTCCGGCGGAAAAAGTGGGGACCTTTGATACAGAACTGACGGAGGAGTTTTTCCGGGCCCTGGCCCATAACGCCTGCGCCACCCTGCATATCCGGCAGCTTTCCGGCGGAAACAGCCACCACATCATTGAAGGCGCCTTCAAGAGCGTGGCCCGCAGCCTGCGGACCGCCGTGGCCATCGATCCCGCCTGCGCAGATGAGATTCCCTCGACGAAAGGAGTCCTGTGATGATTGCCATCATCGACTACGGCGTCGGGAACCTGTTCTCCCTGCGGTCTTCCTTTGCAGCCATCGGACAGGACGCGACGGTGACCGGAGACGCGGAAGAAATCCGCAGGGCGGACCGGCTGATCCTGCCCGGGGTGGGCGCTTTCCAGGACGCGGCGGATAAGCTGCGGGCTTCCGGTATGGATCGGGCGGTCAAAGAAGAGGCCGCCAGGGGCAAGCCGCTGCTGGGCGTGTGCCTGGGTATGCAGATGCTGTTTGAACGCAGCTATGAGTACGGTGTCCATGAGGGACTGGGCCTGCTGAAGGGAGAGATCCGCCCCATTGCGGAACGGATCCCGGAAGGACTGAAGATTCCGCAGATGGGATGGAATGCCCTGAGGATTGTGAAGGATTCCCCCCTGCTGAAATATACCCGGGAAGGGGAGTATGTATACTTTGTCCACTCCTACAGCGCGGTGAACTGCGGGGAAAGCCTGCTGGCTGTGGCTGAATACGGCGCAGACCTGACTGCGTGCGTGGGTAAGGGAAATGTGTTCGGCTGCCAGTTCCATCCGGAAAAAAGCGGAGAGGCCGGACTGCGGATCCTGAAGGCGTTCTGCGAGACGGAAGCCCATCAGTAAAATAAAGCAAGGAGCGCCGGCAGGAACAGGCGGCTCCGGTGAACAGAGGTAGGACATGATTCTTTTTCCGGCAATTGATTTATATGAAGGGAAGGCCGTGCGCCTGTTCAAGGGTGATTACGCGCAGATGACAGTTTACAGCTGGCATCCTGAGGATATCGGCCTTGATTTCGCGGAGAAGGGTGCCACCCACGCCCATCTGGTGGACCTGGAAGGGGCAAAGAGCGGCACCACGCCGAACCTGGAAACGGTGCTGCGTATCAAGGAGGCCTCCGGCCTTTTCTGCGAAATCGGCGGGGGTATCCGCAGCATGGAGGTTGTGAGGACATACCTGAACGCCGGACTGGACCGGGTCATCCTGGGAACGGCGGCGGTGGAGGATCCCGCCTTCCTGCGTGAAGCGGTGGACACCTACGGGGAGCGGATTGCCGTGGGCGTGGATGTCCGGGACGGATATGTGGCTGTGAAGGGCTGGATGGAGAAAACCGGCCTGGCCTTCATGAATTTCTGCCGGGATATGGAAAAGCTGGGCGTGAAAACACTGATCTGCACGGATATCTCCCGGGACGGCGCCATGCGGGGGACAAACCGGGAAATGTACCGGGAACTCTCCGAAAGCCTGGGCCTGCAGATTACCGCCTCCGGCGGCGTC
Organism: Christensenellales bacterium; assembly: GCA_045111455.1. Lineage (GTDB taxonomy): Bacteria > Bacillota > Clostridia > Christensenellales > Aristaeellaceae > Aristaeella. The sequence continues at coordinate 27,386 of JBGUGL010000031.1, forward strand.
TCCACCCTGGCGGATGTGGAAAGCCTGCGGGCGATGAACCTGTACGGCGCGATCATCGGCAAAGCATACTATACCGGCGATATTGACCTGAAAGAAGCAATAGAGGTTGCAAGATGATTACCAAACGCATTATTCCCTGCCTGGACGTGAAGGACGGACGGGTGGTCAAGGGCGTGAACTTCCAGAAGCTCGGGGATGTGGCTTCCCCGGTGGAGCTTGCAAAGTATTACAGCGGGAACGGCGCGGACGAGCTGGTGTTCTATGACATTACGGCATCGGCGGAAGGCCGGGCGCTGTTCACGGACATCCTGACCGAAACAGCCCGTACGGTGTTTATTCCCCTGACTGTGGGCGGCGGCATCAATACTACAGCTGATTTTGACCGGGTGCTCAAGTGCGGCGCGGATAAGGTGTCCGTCAACTCCGGGGCGATCCGGGATCCCTCCCTGGTGGGAAAAGCCGCAAAGCTCTACGGTGATCAGTGTGTGGTACTGAGCGTGGATGTGAAGCGGGTGGACGGCGTGTTCCGGATCTTTGCCAAGGGCGGCCGGGAAAACACCGGCATGGAAGCCATCGAATGGGTCCGCCGCTGCGTGGGGGAAGGCGCCGGGGAGGTCGTGGTGAATTCCATGGATACCGACGGCGTAAAGCAGGGGTTTGACCTGGAACTGCTGGAAAAGGTCTGCGGCGTGGTGAAAGTGCCGGTAATCGCTTCGGGAGGCGCCGGATGCATTGAGGATTTCATTACGCTGTTCAAAGCGCTGCCCGGTGTGGACGCGGGGCTGGCGGCTTCGATCTTCCACTTCGGGGAAGTGGCAATCAACGACCTGAAGCGGGAGATGCAGAAGAACGGGATTCCGGCGAGAATATGAGAAGAAGTGACGCTCGCTGTCAGGGTATCCTGATTTGGGGACCGCTCGCGCTTGGTCCTCGAGCAGGGGTTCTAAGCTCTGACTTCCTTAATAGTCGTCAATCGCTAAGAACCCGCACTGCGGACGTCCCCAAATCCGGGACACCCGCCGCGCTCGCTTATGCGGGAGCGAGTACCGAAACTGTAAAGCGCCTGATTACGCAAACCATAGTATGTGAATTATGAATTCGGAGGAAAGACCATGCTGAACATTGATGAACTGAAGTTTGATGAGAAGGGCCTGATTCCCGCCATTGTGGTGGACGCGGAAAATGGAAAGGTACTGACGCTGGCCTACATGAACAGGGAAAGCCTGAAAATATCCATGGAAAAGGGACTGACCTGCTTCTGGAGCCGCAGCCGCCAGGAACTGTGGCTGAAGGGTGAAACCAGCGGCAATTACCAGCATATCGTGTCCATTACCGCGGACTGCGACAGGGATGCGCTGGTGGTAAAAGTGGAGAAGGACGGACCCGCCTGCCATACGGGCACGGAAAGCTGCTTCAATGACACGGTCTGGGAGAGCGATGAGCTGCATGAATTCACTTATGAGGGACTCATGGAACTGATTGCCGGCCGGAAAACGGAAAAGAAGGAAGGCTCCTATACCACCTACCTGTTCGAAAAGGGCCTGGACAAGATCCTGAAGAAGGTGGGCGAGGAAACCACGGAAGTGATCATTGCCGCCAAGGATAAGGATAAGAAGAATACCATCTATGAAATCGCGGACCTGACCTATCATGTGATGGTGCTGATGATTGAAGCGGGGATTTCCCTGGAGGATATCCACAGGGAACTGGCATCCCGCCATGTGATTGACAAAAAGGTGAAGCAGGAGAAAATGGTCTGATGAAAGATCTGCACATGCATACCGTTTTCTCCGACGGAAAGAACACCCCGGAGGAAATGGTACAGGAAGCTATCCGGCTGGGACTGGACACCGTCGGAATCTCCGACCACAGCCACCTGGACCCCTGCGGCATGACGGTGGAGGCCAGCGCGGAATACCGGAAGGAGATCGCACGGCTGAAGGAAAAGTATGCAGGGCAGATCCGGGTGCTGTGCGGACTGGAACGGGATTTTATATCAGACGACTTCGCAGATTACGATTATGTGATCGGATCCGTCCACCTGCTGACCATGCCGGACGGTCACCATGTTTCCATCGACTGGACCGCGGAAAAGCAGCGGGAAGGGGTGGAAAAGTATTTCGGAGGAGACTGGTATGCCTTCGTTGAGGATTATTACGCTACGGTGGCGAAGGTGGTTGAAGTGACCCGGTGCGATATCATCGGGCACTTTGACCTGATCACCAAGTTTATCGAACAGGAACCGCAGTTTGACGTGCATCATCCCCGGTATGTGAAGGCCTGGCAGAGCGCGGCGGACATACTGCTGAAAACAGGCAAGCTGTTCGAGATCAATACGGGAGCCATTTCCAGGGGATACCGTACGTCTCCGTATCCGGCCGGGGAGATCCGGGACTACATCCGGACCCATGGCGGAAAGCTGATTCTTTCCAGTGACAGCCATCAGAAGGAAACCATCGCGTTCAGATTTGAAGATTATCTGAACGAAATCCGGGAGTGACGGTGTGCCGGACAGAACCGTCCCGAACGCCAAAAAAGTTTTCGAAGAAATTCGGGAACTTTTTTTTATTGTCTGCGTCCTACAGAGTGAGACCGGAAGAAACCGGGAAGATGAAAGGAGACAGGAACGATGAAACGGATCACAGCGATTGTTCTGGCGGTGCTGATGGCGCTGACCATCGCGGCAGGAGCCATGGGAGAAGAAAACCGGATCTGGCAGCTGGGGGACACGGGAGAGAAGGTCACCTGGATCCAGACCCGCCTGAAGGAACTGGAGTACCTGGAAAAAGAGCCGGACGGCATTTTTGATGAAGAGACAGAAGCTGCCCTGATGTCTTTCCAGCGGGATAACGGGCTGCTGCGGACCGGTATGGCGGACAGCAGCACCATGAAGCTGCTGGAAACCTCGGACCGGAAAAGACCCCAGCCGGTGGAATTGGAAGAAGCGGAGGCTGTCTATGAAGCGGCGGCCGATATGAGCTCCTACAGCGGCAAATTCGCGGTGAACTCATCCGCAGCCACCGCCATGCCGATGGGCGGAACGACATTTGCGGGCAATTACTGGAACACGGAGGAATACACCACCTTCGAGAGCAACCGTTTCCTGAGTACGCTGGTGTCTCCGCTGTCCACCTTTGCGGCGGATGTGGACACCTCCTCCTACGCCCTGTTCCGGCGCAAGGTGCTGAGCGGGGACCGGGTGGCGCCGGACAGTATCCGCATTGAGGAAATGCTGAATTATTTCCATTACAATTATCAGCAGCCGAAGGCCGGGGAACCTTTCGGCGTGACCACTGAAATCGCTCCGTGCCCCTGGAATGATAAAACCATGCTGATGCTGATCGGCCTGCAGGCGGAGGAAATCAAAGCGGACAACCGTCCCGGGCACAACCTGGTTTTCCTGATCGACACCTCGGGAAGCATGCACGGAAGCGACCGGCTGGATCTGGTGAAGCGGGCTTTCCTGCTCCTGCTGGATGAGCTGAAGCCGGAAGACACCATTTCCATTGTGACCTATGCAAGCAGCGACAGGGTGCTGCTGGAAGGCACCCCCGCGGCGGACAAGACCCGGATTATGGAGGCTATCAATGAACTGGAAGCCCGCGGCTCCACCAACGGCAGCGCGGGAATTATCCGGGCGTATGAAATTGCAGAGAAGTATTACCGCGAAGGCGGTGTGAACCGGATTCTGCTGGCCACGGACGGGGACCTGAATGTGGGTGTGACCGGTGAAGGCGACCTGGCACGGCTGGTGGAAGAAAAACGGGCCAGCGGCATCAGCCTGACCTGCCTGGGATTCGGTATGGGCAACTACAAGGACAATAAAATGGAAGCCCTGGCAGATTACGGCAACGGCAACTGCCGGTATATTGACACCATCCATGAAGCCCGCAAGGCGCTGGTGGAGGAAGGCGGCGGCACCTTCATTACGGTGGCGAAGGACGTGAAGATCCAGGTGGATTTCAATCCGGCCATGGTGAAGGGTTACCGGCTGATCGGCTATGAAGACCGGCTGATGGCGGCTGAGGATTTTGCCAATGACGAGAAGGACGGCGGCGAGATCGGCAGCGGGCACCGGATGACAGCTCTGTATGAAATAGTTCCCGCAGATTCTGATTTCGATTTCGGTGAAACGGCCAGCCGCTACCGCGATGCGGAAGCACCGGCCGGAACGGAAGACACGGAATGGCTGACCGTATCCATCCGGGCAAAGGAGCCGGAAGGTACCGAAAGCAGGCTGTATGAGTATCCTGTGAAGGCGGACGCGGTGCATGAGACCCTGAGCGAGAACCTGCGCTTTGCGGCAGGCGTGGCGGAAGCCGGCATGATCCTGCGGGAGAGCGAATGGAAGGGAACCGCTACCTGGTCCCAGGCCCTGGAGCTTGTCCGGGGATGCGAAAGCGTGACGGGTGACGCTTATAAGGAAGAGTTCGTATACCTGCTGACACTGCTGGAAAGGGCCAATTAACCCGGCATTCAGAATTGACAATGAATCGTCAATTCCGATTCCTGCGGGGAAAAGTCACCAACAGGAATAAAAAACGCATGACAAAGAATTCATAAATGCATATAATGGCATGGACGGAAATCCGGAAGGAGAGACACCATGCCATTTTTATATGAAACACATATGCATACATGCCAGGCAAGCGCCTGCGGAAAAGCCACCGGGAAGGAACAGGCCCGGGTATATAAAGAAGCCGGTTTTACCGGCATTATCATTACAGATCACTTTTTCGGCGGAAATACCGCGATCAACCGGGAACAGCCCTGGGAACAGCGGATTGACCTGTTCTGGCGCGGATATGAAGACGCGAAGGAGGAAGGAGACCGGATCGGCCTGGATGTATTCTTCGGCCTGGAACAGAATATCAATCATGATGAATACCTGATTTACGGCCTGACAAAAGAATATATGAAAGCCCATCCGGAAATGGAACACTGGAACCGCCGCCAGCAGCTGGAGGAAGTTCATAAAGCCGGCGGATGTGTGATCCAGGCGCATCCTTTCCGTATGCGGGGCTATATGGATAAAATCCGGCTGGGACTGCATTTCTGCGACGGAATTGAGGTTGCCAACGCGGGCAACGAACCTATGGACGACGCACGGGCCTGGCGGTACGGCCGGGAGTTTGACCTGATCATGACCGCGGGATCGGACAACCACTGCGGCGCAAACTGGCCGCTCTACGGCGTTGCGCTTGAGAAACGATTGACAAGTATTGAGGATTATGTCAAAATAATCCGGAATAGGGACTCTGTTCAATTGTATATCCCGGAAGGCAGGCTTGATTTTGCTGTACCCCCGGTGATCGATGAACGTCATCACGCCTGGATGCTTGATGAACAGGAACGGGAGACCTCTTCAGCCAAAGAATGGATCGACTGAAAGGATCCTGGCACCGGAAAGGGTGATGAGGTATGAATCTTGCGCTGATTCTGCGGGCGGAAGCTGTTTGCCTGATCATTCTTTTGTATTTGACTTTTATTTCCCGGGCATACCGTATGGGAAAGGATGCCCGGGTATTTAATTTCATTCTGCTGTTTGCGGTGATGCATGTGGTGATGGATGTAATCACCGTGCATACCGTCAATCACACGGATACTGTGCCTCTCTGGGCAAACAACCTGGCGCACGGCCTTTTCTACCTGTCAGCGATCCTGTTTGCCTACGAGATCTGTCTGTATACAATTGAAATGGCCCTGATGAAGAAACTGGACCGGGACAAACGCCTGCTGGCGCTGATCCCGGTGATCCTTTATACGCTGCTGCTGTTCACTCCGCTGCTTACCATTGAATATATCCAGCTGGACGGCACAAAATCCAGCACGGGCACAGCACCGATCCTGGCCTATGTGCTTTCCCTGGCCTACTATGTATCCGCCACCCTCAGCATCATGGTCCACTGGAAAAAAATCAGCAGGCATTTCAAGGGGATTATGCTTCCGACGCTGGTACTGCTCTTTGTGTCGGTGACAATCCAGATCAATATCAAGGAATTCCTGTTTACGGACTGTGCCGTGACCGCTATCACCGTGGCGTTTTTCTTCACGCTGGAGAATCCTGCGGCCGTGCTGGAAAGAAAGGTTATGCTGGACGCCCTGAGCGGCCTGGGAACCCGTTCCGGGTATGAACGCGACATGGCGGAATATGACCGGGAGTTTGAAGAGAACAAGGACACCCGGTTCATCTTCCTGTTTATCGATATCAGCAATCTCCGGAAGGTAAACGGCCTGTACGGCCAGGAGGAAGGCGACAACTATATCAGCCATGTGGCGGTGCTCCTGACAAACAACCTGAAAAAGGCGGAGCACATTTACCGCATGGGCGGGGATGAATTCCTGGCCATCTACCGGAAGATGGAGGAGGAAGTTGTTGTCCGGGATATCAAGAGGATCCAGGAAGCCTGCAGAAAAGAACAGTCCTTCAATGAAACGGTGCCGGAACTCGCTGTCGGATATGCCATTTCCGATCCGAAATACAGCAGCCTGCGGGATGTGCTGCGGGTGGCGGACTACATGATGTTCCGCAACAAGGCGGACCTGAAACGGGAAATTGTGGAGGACAGGATCCGGAATACGGGTACACATATGAACCTGACAGGCCTGACCGACCGGGTGTTTGACGCCATGTGCCTGACCAGTGAGGAATACTATCCGTACCTGACCAACATGGAAACCAATGTGACCCGTGTGGCGCCGGCCATGGTGGAATATTTCGGGCTGGAAGGGGAATTCCTGGACAATTTCCATACTGTATGGGCAGAACATGTTCATCCGGATGACCGGCAGGAATTTATGTCGGATCTTGCGGCAGCGGTAACCGGCAGGAAACAGTATCATTTCTGCACCTACAGGGCAATGAACAGGAACGGGGAATATGTCCAGATTTCCTGTCGCGGCGGGCTTTACCACGGCCGGGACGGGGAACCGGATGTGTTCGCCGGATACATGGTAAACAACGGTACCGTAGGTACTGTGGACGGCGTCACCGGGCTGAGGAATCACCAGGTGATGTTTGAACAGCTCCGGGAAACATTCTCCAACGGGCAGAAGGGCGTCCTTATGCTGCTGGAAATCAGGAACCTGAACAGAATCCGTACGCTGTACGGCGGGGAAACCACAGCTTCGCTGATCCGCAACCTTTCAGGCGATTTCACGGAAGCGCTGGGAGGAAACGGGGAAGTGTTCAGTGAACACGGATCCGGGTTCCTGGCGATGCTGCCGGATTATGACGAGACCAAAGCCCGGGAGCTGTACCGGCGGATCCGGAAACACTGCAAGGCCGGCGTCCTGACGGACGACGAGGTTATCCCGGTGGATATCACCGGCGGAGCCGTGAAGCTTCCGGATGAAACCCTGACGACTCCCGGAGCCATGCGCCAGGCTGCCCTTTTTGCTGCGGAAGAGGCGCACAACCGCAGTTCTTCCAACCTCCTGTTCTTCGCAGAATCGGGCCAGGAAACCGGAACATCCAACAAAGACCTGCTGCAGGCAATCCACCACGACTGCGTGACGGAACGCTCGCACTTCTATCTTCGCTTCCAGCCGATTATCCGCGCACAGACCGGCGAACTGACAGGTGCTGAAGCACTGCTGCGCTGGAGCTCTGACGAATACGGCGAGGTGGCCCCGGGAAGGTTTATCGCCTTCCTGGAGGACGACCCGGCCTATGAGCCCCTGGGATATGATATTATCCGCTCAGCCGTGCGGATCGCCGGGAAAATCCGCGGAATCCTGCCCGGATTCCGGATCAATGTGAACATTACTGCCGGACAGCTGCTGCTGGACGACTTTATTCCCCGGGTGCTGAAGATCCTGAGCGAGGAGCGGTATGAACCTTCAGCACTGATGCTGGAGCTGACAGAACGCTGTAAGGAAATTGAATTCAAACTGCTGAACGAACGGGTCATGGAACTGAAAAGGACCGGAATCCGGGTTGCCCTGGATGATATGGGCACCGGTTATTCGACGATTGACCTGCTGCTGCACCTGCCGGCCAACGAGGTGAAACTGGATATGGCTTTCACCCGGGAACTGCAGGGAATGGAGAAGCATGAAATGCTGACAAATACCCTGTGCTCCGCTTCAGCCAGGGACGGTACGGATGTATGCTTTGAAGGCGTCGAGACCAGGGAAACTGCCGAATACCTAAAGGGATACGGGGACGTGCTGCTGCAGGGCTACTATTTTGACAAACCCCTGCTGCCGACGGATTTCATGGAGAAATACTGCAAAACGGCACACAGCAGCGATCAGTAAAACAGAATAAAATGAAAAAAGGGAGAACGCCGGATGAGCGTTCTCCCTTTTTGTTTATGCGTTTTCAGAACCGGCTGGCTTTCTGCAGCAGGTAACGGCCGTAGCGGCTGGGCTCTTTGCGGTCCGGGGTTTCCGGCAGATCAAATTCCCAGGACATACTGGCGTTGATAACGGGGATACCGTGCCAGTCCCTTTCCCGCTGGAAATGGGAACCGGTATAAGCCTGGTGAACATGTCCGTGGATCATAACCGCGGGATGCCAGGTATCCAGCAGGGGACCGAAACACTCAAACCCCCGGTGGGGATAGTCATCCTGGTCTCCGAAGCCCCGGATGGGCGCGTGGGTCAGCAGGATGTCAAAGCCGCCGGTGGCACGCATGGTCCGCCGAAGGGATGCAATCCGGGCGGCCATTTCCTTCTCCGAATACATGTTCTGTCCGTCAGGACGATAGCGGATTGATCCGCCCAGGCCGAGAATACGGACGCCATTGATCTCGATGATCTTTCCGTCCGCGCACAGGCAGCCCTCCGGGGGCTCTTTCGCGTAGCGGTCGTCATGATTGCCGTGGACATAGACAATCGGTGCGTCCGTAAAACACGTCAGGAAAGAAAGATATTTTGCCGGAAGATCGCCGGCGGACAGGATCAGATCCATACCGCTGAGCGCGCTCCGGCAGAGGTCACCCCAGAGCCGGGGGGAAGGTTCGTCCGCAATGGCCAGAATCCGCATGCCGCACGCTCACTTTCTGTTCCAGCTGAAAGCTGACAACTCAGGCTTCAGTTCGCCGTGAATTCCCTGGAGCCGAACCAGGGGACGGGCAGTTTCAATCAGTTCATCCGTATCGGGGAGTGTTCCGACGATATTGTCTGCCAGATAGTCCATACAGAGGATTTCAGCCGGGGTGAGACGGCGGTCTGCCTCGCAGCGAAGGATACCGCCCTGGTCCCTCAGCTCGCCTTCGAAGGGGGAGAAGGAACCTTCGCGAAGCTGCTCACGGAAATGGTGAATAATCCGGGCAGCATAAGGATCAAACCGGGAGGAAAAGGCCACGTCCACAATGCTGGAGCCGAGGCCCCACCAGTAATTGGTGACGTTTTCCCTGCTCTCTGACTGGTTGAAGGTGCCGTTCAGAATCCGTTCGATCATCATCCTGTAGAACAGGCCCCAGCGGGGGATCAGCGTTGCCATGTTGATAATGTCGCTGCCTTCCCGCAGATACAGTCCGTAGTCCCGGGCTGAATGATTGGGCGCGGTGATGTCCCGGTTGCAGATGACGCGGATTTCAGGATCCTCAAAAGGATGTTCCGCGTTGAACCATTCGGCGGAGGACCAGTTCAGGTAAACCCGGGCCTGGGGATTGACCATGCGGGCACCCAGGGCAAAGGCGTTGGCGGCTGCCGGTGTTCCGTAAATCGGGAAGTCCGCGATATATCCGATCTTGCCGTTGTCAGCCAGGATACCCGCGGCAAGGCCCAGCAGGAACTTCGCTTCATAGAAACGGATGTAGTAGGTGCGGATATTGGTGTAGTTTGAAAGCAGGGAGCAGCAGAGGAAACGGACCTCCGGATGCTCCAGGGCGGGTTCGATGGCACTGTTGAGCATGACGGGGGAGGTAGCGAAAATGGCAGTATAGCCTTCTGAAATCAGCCTGTCGATTTCCCCGGCAAACTCCGCACGGGAGGGAACAATGCAGGTGGTTGTCTCCAGCTTTCCTTCCAGCTTTTCTTCCGCTTCGAGCCGGCCGAGGTTGTGCCAGTAGTTCCAGGCTGAATCCTCGATGGAACGGTTGAAGAGGAAGGCTGCCTTGACTTTCGAAGGATGGAAGAGGGCGGAAATCAGCGGAACCGGAGGCTCCACCTGCTCCATGACCAGATTGACCCGGCCGTCCCGCAGCTCAAATTCCCTGGCCATCAGCCGGATCCGTTCCGTGGTTTTTGCCAGGTCGTCATCCTTTATATCCGCATAGCCGAAGGCGATCAGGTAGATCAGGAAAGCATCCCCGCAGGGCTGAACCGGCTTTCCGCGGGTCTGGGTCAGATAACTTTCGGAAAAGTAGTGGTACAGTTTCCGGAGGGAAAGAATCTCATCCTCCGTCCATTTTTTCCCGGCCCGGATGCCCGGCAGGGAAAGAAGCTTCTGATAGGAACCGGGCCTGGAGAAAAACAGGGAGTAAAAACCGGTTTCCTTGGTAAAGTCGCAGTATTCATAATAGGAAACGATTTCCGGATCATCACTTTTGGCCGGATACACCCGGGTGACATCCGCTTCAATATCCCGGGCATCCAGGTATTTCATCACAGAGACCCGCTTGTTTCCCTCGATAACATAGTAATATCCCAGGTATTCCAGCACCGTGATGGGCTGACTGACACCAAATTCCTCAACGCTTTCACACAGGCGTTCCCATTTGGAGGCAAATTCGCTGCCGCCTTCCAGAATCGGAAGGAATCCGTCCGCGAATGCATAGCTGCGCCCCCGGGAAACTGAACCGGTCACCCTGTCCAGGGGAATTGTCATGATCCCGAGGGACAGGCGGCTGAGAGAGGAAAGGGTGGGAACCCGCTCCTCCAGTACAGGCAGGTAGGGATCGGCATTGGACTGGATGGCCGCCTGATAGACCCGAAGACCTTCCCGGCGGGCTTTGCCGTAATGATCCATATAATCACTTCCTTTGCGGTCGCCGTAAAACGTGCTTACGAGAATGCTCCGTCACGGAAACGGAGGCCGGAAGACGGCCGGCTGAAGCCATGACGGAATGCTGGCCAGGGAATGGCCAGTTGTATTTTATCATTATTACATGAAATTGGCAAAACCGAACGTTTCGGCATACAGGCGCCGGAATGTGCGAGATTTGTCAGATATGGGAAACAGACCGCACAATTTGTCTGTCTTGAGAAAAACAAAGGGGAATGATAAAATATCAAAGTGTATTCTTAATTACGGAGGGACACGAAATGCCGGAAATCGGGATGATTCTGCGGGAAGGAAAAGAGAAAAAGATCTACGCGACGGATGACCCGGACAAGGCGATCGTTTATTTTAAAGACGAGGCGATGGCGTTCCACGGCCTGAAACGGGGCCGGATCCTGGGCAAAGGCGAAGTGAACAATTCAGTATGTGAACACCTGTTCCACCTGCTGGGCGAAAACGGAATTGAAAACCATTTTCTCGAGCGGATTGATGCCCGCCACTGCCTGATCAAGCGATGCGAAATGATTCCGCTGTCCGTGAAAATCAGGAACCGCTCCGCCGGCCAGCTGGCGGAACGGACCGGCATTCCGGTAGGGACAAAGCTGGAGCCGCCGGTGGTGGAATTTGAACTGAGAAACACCGGCCTGGACGCGGATCCGCTGGTAAACAATTCCCACATCTACGCCATGAAGCTGGCAACCCCGGAGGAAATGGAAGAAATCACCCGGGTAAGCCTGAAGGTGAATGAAATCCTGACAGCTTACCTGAAGGACATCGATATTGAACTGATTGATTTCAAACTGGAGTTCGGACGCTATCACGGCAGGGTGATCGTCGCGGATGAAATCACGCCGGACACGGCGCGGTTCTGGGACGCGGGGACACATGAGCCGCTGGATATTGACCGGTTCAGAAGAGATATGGACAATGTGGCGGAAGCCTACCAGGAAGTGCTTCACCGCATGATGGGTGTAGGTTGAGAAAGCGTATGATCAAAAGAGGATTCATCCTGCTGCTGGCGCTGCTGCTCCTGTGGGGCAGCGCCTTTGCGGCTGAGGAAGAAGGAGATTTTCCGGCATTGAATGATGCCGGTTTTCTGGATTCCGGAGAGTTTGTCTGGCAGGACGAGGAGAAGGGCGTCTGGCGGTATGCCAGTGATACGCTGAAGATCGAGATCTTCCGCAGGGAACAGGCAAAGCCTGCCCGGGTCTGGTATGAGGCGGAGATTTTCTGCGCAGAGGGCAGCGGCGGCCCGCGGATGGTTGCCAATGATCCGGAAAACTGGAAGAGCAGCACGCAGTATCCCCACAAGATTGCCAGGAAACACGGAACGGTGCTGGCAGTTTCAAGTGACTTCGCCATGTGGCGCCTGAGGAAGAAAATCAGGAACCCGGGGATCATTATCCGGGACGGCAAGGTCTGGTCTGAACGGACCCGGAAGCAGAATTCCAAGGGTTTTCCCAACCTCGACTGCCTGGCCATCTGGCCGGACGGGGACATGAAGGTGTTCTACAGCAACGAGAAGACAGCCGAAGAATACCTGCAGGAAGGTGCGGCGGATGTGCTGACCTTCGGTCCGATCCTGATCCGTGACGGGAAACTGAACGAGGCGGCGCTGGACAAATACGGCACCAGCCATGCGGAGCGGACGGCTGTGGGCATGGTGGAGAAGGGCCATTACTTCTTCATGATGCTGGAAGGCCGGATCAAGCGCAGCAAGGGAGACGGAATCCGCTTCCTGGCGGAGAAGCTGCTGGACAAGGGCTGTACCCTGGGCTTCAACCTGGACGGGGGCGACACATCCTGCATCGTTTTTATGGGACACCAGCTGTGTAAAATGCAGAACGGGAAAAAGAACAAACCCTCCCGTGCAACCAGCGATATCCTCGGCGTGGGAACATCAGAACTGCTGCCGACAGTGTCCGATCCGTGGTAAACCGCAGAAACTGTTGCAATACAAGGAAACATGTGATAGAATGCCATGCGGTGTTTTATGCGCACCGCTGTTTTATGCTGAAATGATTCAGTGAAATGATCAGGAGGAAAGATATTCATGAGCCATACCTACGAGAAGCTGTCCGGAAACAAAGCGAAACTGACCTTTACGATCCCCGCGGAGCAGTTTGACGAAGCGATGACGCAGGCTTTCCTGAAGCTGCGCAAGCGCATCAACGTTCCGGGTTTCCGGAAGGGCAAGGCTCCGAGAAAAATGATCGAGACCCTGTACGGGGAGAGCATCTTCTACGATGATGCTTTTGAGATCATCTTCCCGGACGCGTACCGTGCGGCTGTGGAGGAATATGACCTGAAGCCCGTGGACCAGCCCCAGATCGATCTGGACGAGATCGGCGCCGGACAGGACCTGAAATTCCATCTGGAAGTGTTCGTCCGTCCTGACGTGACCCTGGGCGACTACAAGGGCCTGGCAGTGGAAGCTGAACTGCAGAAGCTGACGGATGAAATGGTGGATGCCCGGATCGAGGAAGACCGGAAAAAGGCCAGCCGGACCATCGACGTGGATGACCGCGCCGTGCAGGAAGGCGATACCGTGAACCTGGACTATGCCGGTTCCGTGGACGGTGTTGCCTTTGCCGGCGGCACCGCACAGGGCCAGACCCTGACCATCGGCAGCCATCAGTTCATTGCCGGATTTGAAGAGCAGATGGTCGGCATGCAGATCGGCGAGGAGAAGGACCTGCAGGTCCGCTTCCCGGACGAATACCATGCGGAAGAACTCAAGGGCAAGGACGCCGTGTTCCATGTGAAGGTGAACGGCATCCAGGTGACGGAAGTTCCGGAACTGGATGACGACTTTGCCGCGGATATCAGCGAGTTCGATACTTTCAAGGAATATAAGGAAAGCATCGTGAAGGAACTGACGGACCGCGTCACCAAGAACAATGAGATCGCCACGGAGAACGCGCTGGTGGAAAAGGCTGCCGAGAATGCGCAGATCGACATTCCCCAGGCCATGATCGACGACCAGGCTGATTACATGGTCCGTGAGATGGCGATGCGGATGAGCTACCAGGGCCTGCGGATGGAAGACTACCTGAAGTACACCGGCCAGACCATGGACGGTGTGAAGCAGATGTACAAGCCCGAAGCTGAAAAGCGGGTGAAGATCGAACTGGTGATCGAAGCTATCCGCAAGGCGGAGAAGATCGAGCCCACTGAAGAGGACATCGAAAAAGCCATTGCCGAGCAGGCTGAACAGATGGGCCAGGAAGTGGAAACCTTCAAGAAGAACCTGACGGATGAACAGAAGAACTACCTGAAGGACAACGCCGCCATCCGCCTGGTGCTGGATCTGCTGAAGAAGGACGCCAAGGTCACGGAAAAGAAGACGGAAGCTGCCGCGGAAGAGAAACCCGCAAAGCCCGCGAAGAAGACCGCCGCGAAGAAGACCGCCAAGAAGGCCGAGACCGAGGAAGCTCCTGCGGAAGAAAAACCCGCAAAGAAACCTGCCGCGAAGAAGACTGCGAAGAAAGCTGACACTGAAGCAGCCCCCGCGGAAGAGAAACCCGCAAAAAAGCCCGCCGCGAAAAAGACGGCCAAGAAAACTGACGCTGAATAAGCACTGCTTTACGGCGGCCCGGCCGGGCCGCCTTTTCAGTCAAAAGGAGGGACCGAAATGCCGCTCATTCCGATGGTTATTGAACAGACGAACAGGGGAGAACGCTCCTATGACATTTATTCCCGGCTGCTGAAGGACAGGATCGTCTTCCTCGGCGGGGAGATCGATGATGACACGGCCAATCTGGTGGTGGCACAGCTGCTGTTCCTCGAAATGGAGGACCCGGACAGCGATATCAGCCTGTACATCAACAGCCCCGGCGGTTCTGTGACTGCCGGCATGGCGATTTATGACACCATGCAGTATATCAAGCCCCAGGTGCGCACGGTATGCGTCGGCATGGCTGCCAGCATGGGCGCTTTCCTGCTGATGGCCGGTGAAAAGGGCAAGCGGCTGGCGCTGCCCAACGCAGAGGTTATGATTCACCAACCCCTGGGCGGCGCCCAGGGCCAGGCGACGGATGTGGCGATCCGCGCCGAATGGCTGATGAAAACAAAGAAAAAGATGACAGCCATGATGGCCGAGATGACCGGCCAGCCCTTGAAGAAGATTCAGGCGGATGTGGAACGCGACTATTTTATGAGCGCCGCCGAAGCGCTGGAATACCATATTATTGATGAAATCTACCAGCCGCGGGACAAGCAGAATAAGTGAGGTTGAACGATGGCAAATAATTACGGCAGGCAGACACCCCGCTGCTCCTTCTGCGGGAAGGAACAGCGCATGGTGAAACGGCTTGTGGCCGGTCCCAATGTCTATATCTGCAACGAATGTAT
This sequence comes from Christensenellales bacterium, assembly GCA_045111455.1. GTDB lineage: Bacteria > Bacillota > Clostridia > Christensenellales > Aristaeellaceae > Aristaeella. The sequence goes on from JBGUGL010000031.1 coordinate 42,693, forward strand.
AGCCTTGTGCAACGAGATCCTCAACGATGAGGAATGCATGATGCTGGACGAATTCGACGAACAGTTCGGTCCGGTCAAACTGCCTTCCCCCGCTGAAATGAAAAGGACCCTGGATGAATATGTGATCGGCCAGGAAAGGGCCAAGCGCGCCCTGAGCGTGGCCGTATACAACCATTACAAGCGGATCAACCGGAAACAGCAGCGGAATGATGTGGAGCTTCAGAAGAGCAACATCCTGCTGCTGGGCCCCACAGGGAGCGGCAAAACCTATCTGGCCCAGACCCTGGCGAGAATCCTGGAGGTTCCGTTTGCCATTGCCGATGCCACCAGCGTGACAGAAGCGGGCTATGTGGGCGATGACGTTGAAACAATCCTGCTGCGGCTGATCCAGGCTGCGGACTGGGATATCGAAAAAGCCCAGCGGGGCATCGTGTATATCGACGAGATTGACAAGATTGCCCGCAAGGGAGAGAACATGTCCATTACCCGGGACGTCAGCGGCGAAGGCGTACAGCAGGCGCTGCTGAAGATCCTGGAGGGGACGGAAGCGGCAGTGCCGCCCCAGGGCGGCAGAAAGCATCCGCACCAGGAGATGGTCAGGATCGATACAACGAACATCCTGTTTATCTGCGGCGGCGCTTTCGACGGCCTGGTTCCCATTATTGAGAGCCGGATCGGCAAAAAATCCCTGGGGTTCGGCGCGGAGCTGCAGAGCAAGCGCGATCCGGCCCGGACGGATGCCCTGAAGGATGTACGCCCGGAAGACCTGACCAAATACGGCCTGATTCCGGAATTCGTAGGCCGGCTTCCTGTGGTGGTGACCCTGGACGGCCTGGACGAGGACGCACTGGTCCGGATCCTGACAGAGCCGAAGAACGCGCTGTGCAAGCAGTATGAAGCCCTGCTGGATATGGACGGCATCCGGCTGAGCTTTGAAGATGAAGCGGTCCGGGAAATTGCCCGGCAGGCCATTGAACGTAAATGCGGCGCCCGGGGACTGCGGGCCATCATTGAGGATGCCATGCTGGACACCATGTTTGAACTGCCGGGACTGCCGGATGTGAATGAGTGCGTCATCACCCGGGAAGCCGTCACCGGCGGAAAACCGACCCTGATTTCCGGCGTCGGAAAAAGAACAGCCAGGAATGCGGAAAAGGAACAGGAAAAGGGTAAAAGCGAGACAGACGCATCCTGAAATAAGAGGATAATATGAAAAAAAACCAGACAATCGAATTGCCTGTGATGCCCCTGCGGGGACTGATGCTCTTCCCGAACATGGTCCTGCATTTTGACGTGGGGCGGAAAAAATCCCTGGCCGCACTGGAACAGGGAATGATGGAACAGCAGAAGATTTTCCTGATCAGCCAGAAAAAAGACGAAACAGAAGATCCCGGCTGGAAGGACCTGTGCAAGGTGGGTACCATTGCGGAGGTCAAACAGGTGATGAACCTGCCGGGAGAGAATATCCGTGTGCTTGTGGAAGGCACGGTCCGCGGTGTAATCCAGGAAACGCTTACCGATGAACCTGGTATGCGGGCTGTGATCAAGGTCTGCGAAGACAAGGCGGTCCGCTCCACAGAAACAAAGGCGCTGCTGCGCACCGCCCAGGATCTGTTTGAGGAATACGCACGGACATCCCAGCGGGTCAGCCAGGACACGGTGGAGTCAATCCATGCGATTGAAAAGCCCGGTGAGGCAGCGGACCTGCTGGCCGCAAACGTACTGACGAAACGGGAAGACCGCCAGGAAATCCTGGATGAGCTGAATCCCTCCACCCGCCTGGAAAAGGTATGCGCGATTCTCATGCGGGAAACCGACATGGCGGATACGGAAAAACAGATCCAGGCCCGGATCCGGAAACAGGTGGAAAAGAACCAGAAGGACTACTATCTGCGGGAGCAGATCAAGGCGATCCAGACTGAGCTCGGGGACGGGGATGAAGCGGAAACCGCCGATCTGCGCAAGCGGATGGAAGAGACGCCGCTGAACGAGGAAGCCCGGAGCAAGTGCGAGAAAGAACTGGACAGGCTGTCGCGCATGGCGCCCGGAAGCCCGGAAAGCTCTGTCAGCCAGACTTATGTGGAATGGATACTGGATCTTCCCTGGGGGAAGGAAACAGAGGACAACCTGGACCTGAACCGGGCAAGGGAAATCCTGAACCGGGACCATTTCGGCATGGAGGAAGTCAAGGAACGGATTATCGAGTACCTGGCTGTACTGCAGCTGAAGAAAGATATGAAAGGACCGATCCTTTGCTTCGTGGGACCTCCGGGTGTGGGCAAGACCAGCATTGTGAAGGCTATTGCCGAAGCAGTGGGACGCAAGTTTGTCCAGGTCAGCCTGGGCGGTGTCCGGGATGAAGCGGAGATCCGCGGCCATCGCCGGACCTATATCGGTTCCATTCCCGGCAGGATTATCGCCGGAATGAAACAGGCCGGCACCTGCAATCCCGTATTCCTGTTCGATGAGATCGACAAAATGAGCGGCGATTTCCGGGGCGACCCGGCGTCCGCTATGCTGGAAGTGCTGGATTCCGAGCAGAATCACGCCTTCCGGGATCACTATATGGAGCTGCCCTTCGATCTGAGCAAGGTGATGTTCATCACCACAGCCAATAATATGGAAACCATTCCCGGCCCGCTGCTGGACCGTATGGAACTGATTGAAGTACCCAGCTACACCGAAGAGGAGAAACTTCAGATTCTGAAGCGCCACCTGCTGCCCAAGCAGATCAGGGAGCACGGCATGAAACCCAATGCCCTGAAGGCAAACGATGAAGTGCTGAAGAGGATCATTGAGGATTACACCCGGGAGGCCGGCGTGCGGACGCTGGAGCGCACAGCGGCGAAACTGTGCCGCAAGGCCGCTGTCATGATGCTGGATCAGGGGAAACGTTCCATGACCGTATCAAAGAAAGCGCTGCGGGAAATGCTCGGCGCTCCCCGGTACCTGCGGGAACCTCCGGAAAAGGAACCCCGGATCGGCGTGGTGAACGGACTGGCATATACCAGCGTGGGCGGTGAAATGCTGGAGGTGGAATGCTCCACCATGAACGGTAAGGGCACCCTGAAACTGACCGGCCAGCTGGGAGACGTAATGAAGGAATCAGCGGAAGCTGCCTTCAGCTGGGTCCGTGCCCACAGTGATGAACTGGGACTGAAGAACGATTTCTACCAGGGCATTGACATTCATATTCATGTACCGGAAGGCGCTGTGCCGAAGGACGGTCCTTCCGCCGGCGTGACAATGACTACAGCCCTGGTGAGCGCACTGACCGGGAAACCGGTGCGGCAGGACGTGGCCATGACCGGTGAGGTTACGCTGCGGGGCCGGGTGCTGCCTATCGGCGGCCTGAAGGAAAAGACCATGGCCGCTTACCGGGCCGGGATCCGGACGCTGATTATTCCCGCGGAGAATGAAAAGGACCTGGAGAAGATTCCGGAATATGTGCTGTCACAGTTTAAAGTTGTGAAAGCAAATGATGTGAAGGAAGTCCTGAAGACAGCGATCATTCAGAATTCATAATTCACAATTCATCATTCACAATGAATTGATTTGTGCCGCGGCAGATATGATAAATATGGAAGAAAGGGGCAGGGAAAGGCATGATGGAGATCAAAACGGCTGAGTTCATTACGTCCATGGCTGATTACGGGGACTTTACCGGAAAGGGCCTGCCCCAGATCGCGGTGGCGGGGAAAAGCAATGTGGGGAAAAGCACGCTGATCAACAAGCTGTGCCGCCGCAACAAACTGGCCCGCACCAGCTCCACTCCCGGGAAAACCCGGCTGCTGAATGTGTTCCTGCTGAATGAAGAATTCCATCTGGTGGACCTGCCCGGTTACGGTTTTGCCAAGGTTGACAAAAAGGAAAAACAGCGCTGGGGCCAGATGATGCAGGATTATTTCTCGAAAGCGGATGAACTGCTTCATGTACTGTGCCTGGTGGATATCCGCCATGAACCTACGGAAGATGACAGGCAGATGAACCGGTTCCTGCGGGAAATGGAGATTCCGTTCTCCGTGATTGCAACGAAGGCGGACAAAATCAGCCGCGGCGCCCGCAGCAAGTACCTGGCGCCGATCTGCCGCGCGCTCAGTGTACAGCCCTGGGAAATCATCTGCTTCAGCGGCGAGGACGGCACCGGCCGGGACGATCTCCTGGCCCTGCTGGACAAGGTCCTGCATACACCGGAAGCATAAAGAATGTTTTTTTGCAAAAGCCATTTTTTTCCTATTGCATAAGGGTTACATGGGGAGTATAATCCTTGTCCGTGGATCCCGGGATGCCTTTGGAAGGAAAGTGGGAACAATCGCCCAAATTGTGGAAAAATAAACGCAATTTTACCGTGTTTTCCATCCAAAAGTGCAAAAGAAAGCATAATCCGTGGGAAAAGCAATCATTCGTGTGGGGATTCGTTCAAGAAATCCCCATATCAGAGGAGGAAAAGTGATGAAACTGGTCAAGTGCCCCCGCTGCGACCTGAATTACATCCGGGAAGATGAAAAGTACTGCAAGGTATGCCTTCAGGAAATGAAGGGTGAATCCCGCTCAGAAGAGATTGAGCTCTGCAGCATCTGCAATGAGGAACCCGCACTTCCGGGCAAGGACGTTTGCCTGTTCTGCCTGCGGGAGATGAATAAGAGCAACAGCACGGAGGAAACGGATACCGGAGCTGAAACGGAAAGCGTTGACACCACCACCATCGGCGACATGGACGCTGTAAGCGGCATGGATGAGATCATTCCGGAAGTGGAAGAGGAAGAAACCGATGAATTCGGTGCAATTGACCAGGAAATGAGCCTGGAAGATGTTCGTGAGGATGAAGAAAAAGACGCGGATGATGAATCGGAGGACGATGACCTCTGATCCCGGCCGGGGGAACTGAAAAGGAGTAGATATGCGCCTGTTTGCCATTGGAGACCTGCACATGTCCGGAGGAGACGATAAACCTATGGATGTGTTCGGCCCCCAATGGGACAGGCATTTTTTACGCATCCGGGAAAACTGGGAAAACCTGGTGCGGGAGGAGGACACAGTCCTGATCCCGGGGGATATCAGCTGGGCTATGCAGCTTGATGCCGCAAGGGCGGATCTGGAAGAAATCGGCCGGCTGCCGGGAAAGAAGATCCTCTGTAAAGGAAACCATGATTACTGGTGGAATTCCATCAGCCGCGTACGTGCGGTTCTGCCTCCTTCGATGAAAGCATTGCAGCACAGCGCCGTTGATTTGGGAAATGCGGTGGTATGCGGAACCCGGGGATGGATGTTTCCGACCAGGGAAGCGCCGCTGAGCGACCAGGATGCCAAAATCTGCAGGCGGGAGGCGGACAGGCTCCGCCTGGCGCTGGACGAGGCTGCCGGCATGGCGGATGGGAGGCCTTTGATCGTAATGACCCATTATCCGCCGCTGCTGGAGGAAGAGAAGGATACACTTTTCACCGAACTGCTGGAGGAGTACGGGGTTCATACGGCAGTATACGGCCATTTACACGGCGCAGGAATCCGGGTCGGGTTCACCGGGGAGCATCAGGGCATTCAATATCATCTGGTTTCCTGTGACAGCATCGGATTTGCGCCGAAAGTTGTATTTTAAAAAAAATATTATTAATTTTTTGAAATAATTTAGCCCTACGGACAGGTGCCTGAAAAGCGCCTGTCCTTTTTCTTATACCAAATGTTGAGAGGGAGCGTGAGGCTGCACACAACCGATCTCTTTTGTGTTACTAATATATTACAAAAGTATTAAGAAAATAAAAACAAAATACAAAATATGATCAACAATTCTCCCCGGACAGGGGTTGCAGAGATCCAAAACTTGTGCTAAATTTGTGGGGAAAAAGGGAAGACAAACCCAAAATTGAGCATAAAAGTGGTAGAAAGGGGGTTGGCGTGATGGACGACACTCAAAACACGAGTACCGGGATAAACGCTGCAACCCCTGAAAACACAAGCGAAAAGCGGGCAAAGAGGTTTATCGGTTCCTTCAATCACAGCCTGGACAGCAAGGGCAGGCTGGTGATTCCCCAGGGATTCCGGGAAAAACTGGGAGAGACGTTCTGCATTGCTCCTTCTTTTGATTTCCAGTCGGTTGCCATTTATCCGACGGAAAAATGGGAGGAACGAAATGAGACTTATGAGCGGCTGGGCAAGCTGAATCCGGCGCTGAACCGGTACCTTGAACAGTTTTACGCATTGAGCTTTGACGAACAGACCTGCGATGCACAGGGGAGAGTGCTCCTGCCGGCCAACCTCCGGCAGAAGATCCTCCGTGAAGAGCGCGATATGGAGATTACAGGCGCAAACGATCACGTACGTGTAGCTGCAGTTTCCGCCAGCGGCGATATCTGGAACCGCTTCAAGGAAGAGCTTCCGCAGCTGCTGGATATGATTGCCGGACTTGAAGGACAAAAAGAATGAAGGAGGTGAGCATGGATGAGTGAAATGGCTGCCAGGGTCAGGAACAGACTGCAGGACGGTGTGATCAGCTGGCAGGAGAGACGGTACCAGAACGAGGATTTCCGTCAGCAGCATGCTGACATCCATCGCTCCAGGATGACATGCTCCGATTCACTTCCTTCATTTCATCAAACCCAGGACTGGACGGGCGGACTGACTCCCAGCGGCCGGGTCCCGGTGATTGAGGAAACGAAGCCCAGACAGCGGATCCTGTCTTCCGACGGAATCCGGTGGGACGCGGCGGTAACGGTGCTGATCGCAATCGGCGTACTGCTGGCGGTTATCCTGCTGGCAGATGTGGCGGGCATCGGAAACGGCGGGCGGAACCTCCGGAAACTGAATACTTCCATCGAGGAACTGACAGGCAGAAATGAGCAGCTGCAGGCCGAACTCATGGCAAGTACCAGTAATACCAGTATCTGCACAGAGGCTGTCAAAATGAACCTGATTTCCGCCAACGGCGCCACAACCGTCCGGCTGACAGTTCCGGGAAATGCGCAGCTGACGGTTTCCACAGCAGCCCAGGCAGCGGAGAACGCTGACATACAGGGACGGATCACTGCTTTTGCGGGAGACTGAATTGATCGGTCTCCCATTTCGCATTTCCGTCAGGTGGAAAGCAGAACAGATTTGTGGTAAAATAAAGGGCAGGCTGTACCAGCCTGAACGGAGAGGTGGAAAAACATGAAACTGTGGGAATTGCTGACGGAGCTCCCCTATGTGGAGGAGACCCGCGGAGATATGAATACAGAGATCAGGGAGCTGGCATCCACCAGCCATGAGAAGACGGATGCGGGCCTGTTTTTCTGTATTGTGGGCGCCCGTTTCGACGCTCATGATTATGCGTGGGAAGCGGTGGACAACGGCTGTGTCGCCCTGGTGGTGGAGCATTTTGTGCAGATGGATGTTCCGCAGGTGAGGGTCAACAACGGGCGTGCAGCCATGGCCCGGATCGCGGAAGCTTTTTACGGATATCCTGCCCGGCAGATGCGGATGATCGGGATTACCGGCACCAAGGGCAAGACCACAACCACGTACCTGCTGCAGAGCATCTGTGAGAAGGCCGGCCTGAAATGCGGCATTATCGGCTCCACCGGCACCGTGGTGGAACAGCAGCACCTGGACAGCAAACTGACCACCCCGGACCCGCTGGACCTGCAGAAGATGCTCCGGATGATGGCGGATGAAGGCGTGAAGGTTGTCTGTATGGAAGTATCGGCCCATGCCATTGATATGAACCGGCTGGACGGGATGAGCTTTGAAGTCGGCTGCTATACAAACCTGAGCCAGGATCATCTGGATTACTTCTACACCATGGACCGCTATTTTGAGACGAAGAAGCAGTTCTTTACCAGCGGCATGGTGAAGAATGCCGCCATCAACGCGGATGATGAATCCTCGGAAAAACTGAAGGACGGCATCAGCTGTCCGTATATCACCTACGGCATATGCGTGGACGCGGACGTTTTCGCCCGGGATATCGAAATCACGGAGGAAGGCGCGCATTTCAATGTACAGCTGCACGGTATGAACCAGATCGGAATCCAAATGCGGATGACCGGCATGTTCAATGTGTACAACGCGCTGGCTGCCACAAGCTGCGCCCTGATCATGGGAATTGCCCCGGAGAAGATCAAGGAGGGCCTGGAAGCCGTGACCCGGGTTCCCGGACGTATTGAGGTCCTGCAGACCGGAACGCCCTACAAGGTGATCCTGGACTACAGCCATTCTCCGGACGCACTGGAAAATATCCTTAAAACGGTTCGCCAGTTCACCCGGAACAGGGTAATTGCCCTGTTCGGATGCGGCGGAGACCGTGACAAGGGAAAACGGCCTATGATGGGTGAGATCGGCGGACGGCTGGCGGATTACTGCATCCTGACTTCGGACAATCCGCGGACGGAGAATCCGATGGTCATCCTTGCCGCCATTGAGAAGGGAATCAAACCTACGGGAAAACCCTATGAAGTGATTGAGAACCGCCGGGAAGCCATCAGCCGCGCACTGAGAATGGCTGAGGAAGGCGATGTGATTGTCCTGGCCGGCAAAGGCCATGAGACCTACCAGGAAATCATGGGCATCAAGCGGCCTTTCGATGAAAAAGTGATTGTGAGCGATCTGCTGCTGGAAATGCAGAAAGAGCAGGAATAAGGGAGATACGGTATGTATTACAGAATGATCGGCGCCGCGGTGATTGCACTGGCGGCGGCTCTTCTGATCGGGCCCGGACTGATCCGCCGCCTGAAAAAACTGCATTTCGGCCAGACGATTTATGAGCTGGGACCGAGTCACCAGCAGAAACAGGGCACCCCTGTCATGGGCGGACTGATGATGGCGGCCGGTATTGTGCTGGGAAGCCTGATCTGCCATCCGGCTGAATGGAACGGAGCGTGGGATTTTATCTTCCCGCTGCTGGCCGTTTCCCTGCTGAGCATGCTTGTGGGCTTTGCGGATGACTATATCAAGGCGGTAAAGAAACGTCATGACGGCCTGAATCCCTGGCAAAAGATTGCCGGACAGGTGATTGTATCCCTGGGCTTCAGCATTTACTGCTACTTTTCCCCCGCGGTAGGAAGCGCAATCCGGATTCCTTTCCTCGGAACGGAATGGGACCTGGGAATCTTCTATATCCCGCTGATGACGCTGCTGGTGATTTTTATTGTGAACAGCAGCAACCTGCAGGACGGCCTGGACGGCCTGCTGGGTTCGGTAACCGCAGTCGGCGCGTCTGCCTGGGCGGTGATCTGCGGGATCCTGGTGCTGGTGTCCGGCCTGACAGGGAAGGGCAGCGCCGGTGATTCCGCCACGGTGGGTGTCTTTGCCATGAGCATGGCCGGTGCATGCATCGGATTCCTGCGGTATAACCGTTATCCGGCCAGAACTTTCATGGGAGACACAGGAAGCATGCTGCTCGGAGGCGGCATGGCGGCCATCGCCATGCTGCTGCGCCAGCCCCTGCTGCTTATCCTGATCTGCTTTACGCCGATCATGAGCAGTGTCAGCGTGATCCTGCAGCGGTATTATTTCAAGCTTACCCATGGCAAGCGGATTTTCCTGATGAGTCCGGTTCATCACCATTTTGAGAAAAAAGGATATTCTGAAACGCAGATTGTAAGCATGTACACAGGTATTACGCTGCTGCTGAGCCTGATTGCCGTGTTTGCGGTCTGCAGGGCTTTCTGAGGAGTATCGCCATGAATTATGAGAAGAAAAAAGTACTGGTAGTCGGCATGGCCCGAAGCGGTGTCGCCGCGGCACAGCTGCTGCGCGCGTCCGGCGCTGAGGTTACGGTAAACGACTCGAAGACGGAGGAGGAACTGGGCCAGCAGCTCAAACCGCTGGAAGGCCTTCAGGTGGAACGCAGGTTCGGCTGCGCCGCCATGGAGCTGCTGGAAGGGAAGGACTGCCTGGTGATTTCCCCCGGAATCCCGGATACGGCTCCCTTTGTGGTCAAAGCCAAGGAAATGGGGATCTATGTTATCGGGGAGCTGGAGCTTGCCGCACAGCTGTCCCGGGGCACCCTGGTGGCAGTGACGGGTACCAACGGCAAAACCACCACTGTTTCCCTGCTGGGCGAGATCTTTGCCAACAGCGGCAAAGTGACCCATGTGGTGGGAAATATCGGATATCCCTTTTCCCTGGCTTCCCTGGTCAGCAACAAGGAGGATGTCATCGTCTGCGAAGTCTCCTCCTTCCAGATGGAGACTGCGGACACCTTCCACCCCCACGTGGCCCTGCTGACAAACATCACGGAAGATCACCTGAACCGCCATGGAACCATGGAGGTTTATACATCGCTGAAGATGCGGATGTTCCGGAACCAGACAGCCTCAGACTATGCGGTTTTCAACGCGGATGATCCGGGGCTGAACGGCCTGAGCAAACAGGTAAAGAGCAAGGTTCTGTTTTTCAGCCGGAAAGAGGAAGTCAAAGAGGGTGCTTTTGTCCGGGACGGGCAGATTATGCTGCGGCTGAACGGCAGCGAGAAGAAGATCTGCGATACGGAGGAAGTGTTCATTCCCGGTCCGCATAACCTGGAAAATGCCCTGGGCGCCGTATGCGTGGCTGCTGCAATGAATGTGCCTGTGCCTGTAATCCGTCACAGCCTGCGGACTTTCCGCGGCGTGGAACACCGGATAGAAACTGTCCGGGAACTGGACGGCGTTGAATATATCAATGACAGCAAGGGTACAAATGTTGATTCGACCATCAAGGCGGTTCAGACCATGAGCCAGCCTACTGTGATCATCCTGGGCGGATATGACAAGCATACCTCTTTTGATCCCCTGTCCCGGGAGATCATTAACAGTCCCATGATCCGCCATGCGGTGCTGATCGGAGAGACGGCAGGCCTGATCCGCAACAGCCTGGAGCGTGTCGGATTCACGGCGCTGCATGACGCTTCCACCATGCGGGAAGCGGTGGAAACAGCCCGGAAGCTGGCGGATAAGGGATGGTGCGTGCTGCTGAGCCCTGCCTGTGCGAGTTTTGACATGTTCAAGGACTATGAAGAACGCGGTCGGGTATTTAAGGAAATTGTGAAAGAACTGAAAGAAACAGACTGAAGTCTGTTTCTTTCCGCATAACGGAAAGATAAAAGGCAGGGCCCTGTTCCGGCTCGGAAATGAAAGCACGGAACCCGGGGAAATACTGCCGGAGAGGAGGACAGGACGCCGGTGAACGGACAGAACGGCGGCTACAGGCCGCGGACTGCGGGTGAACGAAACATGTCACCCGGCAACAATGACGGCGTCCGGGACTGGCAGCGAAACACCTGGAACGGCCCCACTCCCCTGAATACCAATCCGTTTGACGAACCGGAAGACGCGCCCGAACTGAAAGCAAGCCGGTCTGAAAATGTTAACCAGCATGTGGGCGATTTCTGGAACACACCGAACCAGACCTATCAGGGAAAAAAAGAACTCTGGACACAAACCGGCACCGGTACCCGTCCGGCGGTAAAACCCAGGAAGGCACGGCCGCGGATGCTTCGCACGGTCCTTGCCCTTCTTCTGCTGCTGGCGGCTGTGGCCGTGGTGCTGCGCTTCACGGTTTTCAATATTACGGATATCGTGGTGACCGGGAATAAAAACCTGCCTGCCGAGGAGGTTATCCGTGTCAGCGGACTCCGCAGGGGAGAAAGCATTTTTTCAGTCAGTGAGGAAAAGGTCAGGGACCGGATCCAGTCAGATTACCGGATGAAGTTCGAGTACCTGGCGCGTGAAATGCCCGGCACCGTGATTCTCTCCGTCCGGGAGCGGGAGCCCTGCTGCTGGCTTACCTACTGCGGCATCATGTATGTTATGGACAAAAACCGCATGGTCCTCTACGAATCGGAGAATCCGGCGGACAAGCCCATTGACCTGGTGGAAATCAAAGGCCTTGATGTCCGTTCCAATACGCTGGTGGGACAGTATATCAACCTTGGGAATGAAACGCAGCAGGAACTCTTCAGAGAGATTTTCCGGGAGATGAAGGTGCTGGGCTGTATCGCCCTGGTTGCGGAAGTGGACCTGAGCAATACCTCCTCCATCCTGCTGACCACCCGGAACGGATATACCGTGTGGATGGGAGACCGGTCCAATATCCATGCCAAGATCCGGAGCATGATGCTGGTGCAGGAATGGCTTGCCGCACATGAGATGACAGGCGGAACCATCAACGTCAACAATCCGGAAGGGCCAATCTATTCGCCCTGATCAATTCATCAAACAGCGCAACATGTGCCGGAACCGCGGTAACAGGCCGCATTCGGGCTGCTTCGGGGGTACGCGGCGGAAACAGGGAAGGAATTGTTACAAAATATGCGTTTTTTTGTAATAAAATCCCGTAAAACCCTTGCAATGATTGGATAAAGAAGGTATAATCCTTTAAGGTGTACATTAATTTGAAGTGACTGACCGGGCCTGCTCACGGGATCCGGAAAACAGGGGGCATGAGAAACCTATGAAAACAACGGTAGCAGCCATTGATTTCGGGACGAGCAAGATCGTTACGCTCGTGGCTGAAAACAGCGGCAGCCAGCGCTGTGACATTACGGCCGCCGGCGTGACAAAGTATGACGGTTATCTCGAAGAGGGCTGGAACAACCCCGGCATGCTGGATGAGGCAATCCGCCGTTCCATCGCGGACGCGGAAGAACAGTCCGGCAGCAAAATCAAGGAAATCAACGTCGGTGTTCCGGGCGCCTTCACCCATGTTTACGCCACCAAGGTAACGGTCCCGCTGAAGGGGACGGATCCCCGGGTGACCGCCGCAGACGTGAAAACCGCTTTCAACCTGGCCGCGGAAAACCTGACCAACCTGCCCGGCGTTGTGGTGCACTCCAGTCCTGCCTGGTTCATGGTGGACAACGGAAAGAAAACCCTGGAGCCTGTGGGCATGAAGGGACGGGAAATGACCGCCTTTATCAGCTTCGCAGTGGGCAACCGGTTTTTCATTGACGATGTGACCAACCGTATGGCGGACCTGGGCATTGTGGTGACAGGATTCTACTCCACTTCCGCAGGCGAGGCCATGCTTTACCTGAGCGAGCAGGAGCGCGATCACACTTCCGTGCTGATCGATATGGGGTATCTGAACACAGAAATTATCGGCGTGGAAGGCGACGCCATCATCTACCACAAGATGCTGGATGTGGGCGGCGGCGACCTGGCCGTGGCGCTGGCTGAGGAACTGGACATTTCCCTGGACGCGGCGGAAGATATCAAACGCAAGTTTGTTTACGGCATTGAAACAGCCGGAGAAACCTATGAAGTGCCGGGAGCGGACGGACAGAAGGGAACCGCCTTCACCCGCGAGCAGGTCAAGCCTGTGCTCTGCAAAGCGCTTGACGAGATCTGCGAAAAAATCAAGGAAGCGGTTGATGACGATTTCGGCGGACTGGGCAGCTGGTCCAACGTCTTCCTGACAGGCGGCGGACTGAGCTTCAACCGGGGCGGCAAGGAATACCTTTCCGGCCGGCTGGGAAGACCGGTACAGGAAACACCCCGCCGGACCACAAAGCTGAACAGCCATTGCTTCTCCAGCGCCCTGGGCCTGATGGACCTGATTATCGATACCATCGAGCAGCAGCGCCAGCCCGCGGCAGGAGCCAGCGGCAAGATCAAAGACTTTTTCCGCAGTCTGTTGGGAGGTTAAGAATATGATCGAATTCCAGAATGAAGAACAGAGCACCTTTGCAACAATCAAGGTCGTCGGATGCGGCGGCGGCGGCAACAACGCCGTGAACCGCATGGTGGATGCCGGACTGCGGGGAGTGGAGTTTATCTCCGTGAACACGGACCGGCAGGCGCTGAGCCAGACCAACGCCCAGGTGAAGATCCAGATCGGTGAAAAGCTGACCAAGGGTCTGGGTGCCGGCGCCATCCCTGAGGTGGGCCGCCGTGCAGCAGAAGAAAGCAGGGAAGAAATCGCTTCCGCCCTGAAGGGTGCGGACCTGGTGTTCATCACCGCCGGTATGGGCGGCGGCACCGGCACCGGCGCCGCGCCGATCGTCGCGGAGATCGCCAGGGACCTGGGAACCCTGACCATCGCGGTTGTGACCAAGCCCTTCAACTTTGAAGGCAAACAGCGGATGAAGAACGCTGAAGCCGGCATTGCCGAACTGAAGCAGCATGTGGATACCCTGGTGGTGATCCCCAACGACAGGCTGCTGCAGGTGGTCAATAAGGGCACCTCCATGATTGAAGCTTTCCGGATTGCCGACGATGTACTGCGCCAGGGCATCCAGGGTATCAGCGACCTGATCGCGGTTCCTGCCATGATCAACCTGGACTTCGCGGATGTGAAGACCGTCATGGAATCCGGCGGAATGGCCCATATGGGCATTGGCCTGGGAAGCGGCGAGAACAAACTGGTGGAAGCGGCAAAGAACGCTATTTCCTCTCCGCTGCTTGAGACAAATATTGACGGCGCCCGCGCCGTGCTGATCAACGTGACCGGCGGCGAGGATATCTCCATTGTGGATATCAACGAAGCGGCCAACCTCATTATGGAAGCGGCTGACCCGGATGCCAACATCATCTTTGGCGCCGGTATCGACGAAACCATGGGTGACGCTGTCCGTATCACGGTCATTGCCACCGGCTTCGAGAAGACGCCGTTCCCCACAAAGGAACCCGCCCGCAAACCGCGTGAAATTGAGCATGAACGGCTGTTTGGCTCTTTCGGCACAAACTTCAGCAGGACTGAAACCTCCGCAGCGCATTCCTCCTTTGAGACTCCCGCGCAGGCTTCCAGCCCCTTCTCTTCCGGCAACACCGGGGAAGTGCCCACCTTTATGAGCAGCAGCCGGCCCAGCATGGGAGTGCCCGGAATGGTGAACACCGGTTCCTTCCAGACCGGCTTCAGCTATCAGCAGACAGCGCCCCAGCAGCCGGTGCAGGCCACCCAGCCCTTCGCTCCCATGGGACAGGGCGCGGCAGTGCAGCCGGGTACCGGCTTCGGCGCCCAGCCTACCGGTTACCAGCCCCTGTTCAATAACAACGGCCAGGTGACCGGCCAGACCGGCAGCATGCATCCCATTCCCCAGAACACCGCCCTGGAAACCGACAGCCACGGTGTTCCCAGCTTCATGAAGAAGAAAAAGTAATTGAATTCCCTGAGACGGCGGCCCCGAAGCCGCCGTCTTCTTTTTATGTCCGGAAGGGAAAAGAAAACTGGAAAAAGTATTCCGAGTAGGCTATAATATAATGTCAGAGTTTATGTTATCGGGAGGAACAACCATGCGCAAGGGAACTGTCTGGATCCTGGTCCTGGCGATGCTGTTTTCCGCCGCCTGCGCGGAAAGCCTGCAGAAGGCGCCGGATTATATTATGGAAGGTATTGACGGAGGGGTGACCGCCCGCGTATGGGATACCAACCTCTTCTTTGAACGGATGCAGGAGAAGACCGGCATTTCTTTCCAGTTCCGCCAACATGAAGACCAGGATGAATGGGCCCGGCGCAAACTGGAGATCGCCGACGGCGAGAACCTGCCGGATGTGTTTTTCAAGGCGGGGCTGAGCGCTTCGGAAGTCCGGGATCTTTACGGAAAGGGATATCTTATTGACCTGGCTCCGTACCTGGAGGAATATGCTCCGGCTTTCCGGAAACTGCTGGAGGACCATCCGGAATGGAAAAAGTCCATCACCCTGGCGGACGGCGCGATTCCGGCGCTTCCCGCTATCAACACGCTTCAGAGCAACGATGCCATGTGGATCAATTCAGCGTGGCTGAAGAAGCTGAACCTGGAAGCACCCACCACAGCGGAAGAACTGACGGAAGTGCTGCGCGCCTTCCGGGACGGGGACCCCAACAACAACTTCAAGGCGGATGAAATTCCCCTGGGCTTTATCGGCATGTGGGAACTCCGCTTCCTGGGCCATGCTTTCGGGATCATTGACAATGATTACTATGTGACGGAGAAGGACGGCACTGTGACGTCTTCCCTGAAAACGGATGAAAACCGCGCGTTCCTGACCTGGCTGCACCAGCTGTGGGCAGAGAACCTGCTGGACCATACCGGATTTACAACCACGGACAATCTCCGGCAGATTACAGACGACAGCAAGCCCGTTCCCTACGGGGTGCTGATGTCCAGCACGCCGCTGACGATCCTTCCCCAGGCCATGCTGAAGCAGTACAGCCTGCTGGAGCCCCTGACCTGCAACGGGAAAAAGATTTACCGGGATCTGACCGGGGACCTGGTGCGGGGTACATTTGCCATTACCTCTTCCTGCAAGGAACCGGAAAAGCTGGTCTCCTGGGTGGACTACCTCTACACTGAGGAAGGAAGCAACATGAGCTCCTACGGCCTCGAAGGACAGGAATACATCTGGAATGAGGACGGCATGTGGGAATGGAACATGTCCATGGAGACAGTGGCCAATGAGATTATCCCCACCCATACCCTCAGCGAAGGCGGCACGGCTCCGGGATATACGGACGAAAAGTTCCAGCTGAAATACAGGGAGGAATCCACCCGGGAGGCGGTGAACGCCCTGTATACCCTGAAACAGTTCAGCGTGATTCCGTATCCGCCTGTTACGCTGGACGCGGCTGATGAAGCCCGGGTGGCTGAAATCCAGAAGGATCTTTCCCGGTACGCGGAAAACAGCATGGCGCAGTTTGTGACCGGGGACGTTGAACTGACGGATGAAAACTGGAATAAATTCTGCAGCACCCTGGACGAAAAGGGACTGCAGGAAATGATTGATATCTGGCAGAAAGCAATCAGGTAAGCGTACTGCGAGCCTGAAACAGGAGGACCGAGGATGAACCACACAGAGGACAGAATCAGCAGGCTTTCGACAGAAACGGTCCGGGCCCGGTTCCGGTATCTGTACGGCAATGATGAGCAGACGGTGAAAGCCCAGGAGGAGCGCTACGCAGCGCTGCTCCGCCGTCACGCGGAACTGTTCGGCGAACGGGCGGATGTCCAGCTGATCAGCGCTCCCGGACGGACGGAGATCGGGGGAAACCATACAGACCATAACCGGGGCAGGGTGCTGGCGGCTTCCGTCAACCTGGATGCGCTTTGCGCAGCCAGTCCCAGGGAGGATATGACGGTCCGGTTCCACAGTGAAGGCTACGCGCCTTTTGAGATGGACCTGACAGATCTCACGCCGAAGGAAGGAGAGGGAGGAACCCCCGCCCTGATCCGCGGTGTGGCAGCCGGCATGAAAGAAGCGGGATACCGGATCGGCGGCTTTGACGCGGCGGTGACATCCACCGTGGCCGGCGGCAGCGGCCTGAGCAGCTCCGCCGCGCTGGAAGTGATGCTGACCGGTGTGCTGGACGGCCTGTACAACCGCTTTGACATGCCCTATGTGCTGCGGGCACAGATCAGCAAGCAGGCTGAAAATACCTATTTCGGCAAGCCTTCGGGACTGCTGGACCAGATGGCCAGTGCAGCCGGCGGACTGGTGACGGTGGATTTCCGGGATACGGACCATCCGGAAGTGGAAGCCATCTCCTATGACTTTGCAAAGAAAGGATACGCCCTGGTGGTGGTGGCCACAGGCGGTTCCCATGCCAACCTGACGGATGAGTATGCCGCAATTCCGGGAGAAATGAAAGCTGTGGCGGAATGCTTCGGCCAGCCGGTGCTGCGGGGCCTGACAGCCGCGCAGCTGCTGGAGAAAGCCGGTGAACTGCGCGGACAGGTGAGCGACCGGGCACTTCTGCGGGCTTTCCATTTCATCCGGGAGGATGAACGGGTGCCGGAACAGGTGGCCGCGCTGAAGGAGGACCGGATCGGGGACTTCCTGGGGCTGATCAATGACAGCGGGCGGTCCAGCTATATGTACCTGCAGAATATTTACGCGGATCCGGCGGACCAGAGCCTGAGCCTGGCCCTGTGCATGGCTGAGGAAATGCTTCGGGGACGCGGCGCATGGCGCATTCACGGCGGCGGGTTCGCGGGAACAACCCTGAACTTTGTGCCGCTGGAGCTGGTGGAATCCTTTGTGAATACCATGAACAGCACCTTCGGTGCCGGCGCGTGCAGCGTGCTGAATATCAGGCCTGTGGGCGTTTACAGAATGGATTTCTGACGGCAGAGAGGCGGTATCTGTTCCCGAACTACGCGTTGACAACGGAGACATGAAGAAAAGATGACAGTAACAAACAGCGCCGCGGAAACCAGGGAACTGGGGAAACGGCTGGCGGAACAGCTGCAGGCAGGGGACGTGATCCTGCTGGAAGGGGAGCTGGGCGCCGGGAAAAGTGAACTGGCCAGAGGAGTGGCCGGCGGACTGGGCGTAACGGAAACGGTCACCAGTCCCAGCTTTACCATCCTGAACGTCTATGAAAGCGGACGGGTGCCGCTGTATCATTTCGACTGGTACCGCCTGGAGGATGCCGAGGAGCTTTATGAGCTGGGCATGGACGAATACCTGGGCGGTGACGGGATCGCACTGGTGGAATGGCCGGGCAGGTGCCCGGACGCCGTGCCGGCGGATTATCTCCGGATCCGGATTACAGCGGAAGGGGAAAACATCCGCCGGATTGAGGCAGAACCGGCAGGCGCATTTCGAAAGATCACCCTGGAGTGAAGCGGAAGATGAAAATACTGATTATAGATACCTCGGGTCCGGTATGCGGCACAGCTGTTATGGACGAGACGAAAGTATACAGTGAGTTTACGGCCCAGAACCGGAATACCCATTCCACCAGCCTGATGCCCATGATTGAGGCCGCGCTGAATGCCGCCGGCACCGAACTGAAGGAGCTGGACGCGGTGGCCGCGGTAACAGGCCCCGGCAGTTTTACCGGCGTACGCATCGGCGTGGCAACGGCCAAGGGACTGGCGCACGGCGCAGGCCTTCCCTGTATTCCGGTGGATGCACTGGAAGCCCTGGCGGTTTCTGCCGGGGATTTTGACGGAATTGTCTGTCCGATCCAGGATGCCCGGGCAGGCCAGGTGTACGGGGCTGCCTTCCGGAAGGAAGAACGGCTGACCGGAGACGCTCCCATGAAACTGGAGGAATACCTGGCCGCGGCAGGCGCCCTGGGAGAACGTTTCCTGTTTATCGGCGACGGGGTTCCGGTTCACAGGGAGGCCATCAGCCGGGTGATGGGGGACAGGGCGGAATTTGCCCCGGCATACCGCGGGTACCTGCGGCCTTCCGCCGCCGGCTGGATTGCCCTGCGAAAGGGCAGTGAAACGGACTATCTGGGCCTTCAGGCAACATACCTGCGTCCGCCGAATGCCCAGAAGAATAAGAAACTGCTGGAGGCCATGGGGCATGAGTGAGCCGGTCATCCGATTCATGCGGCTGAAGGACGTGGACCAGGTGGCGGAAATTGAGGAAGCCACTTTTGCCCGCCCCTGGAGCCGGGAAAGCTTCCGGCAGGAAGTAACCCGCAACGCGGTGGCACGGTACCTTGTGGCGGAGGAAGACGGAAAAATCCTGGGGTACGCAGGCGCGTGGGTGATCCTGGACGAGAGCCATATCACCAATATCGCGGTGCGGGAGGATGCACGGGGACGGGGAATCGGAAGAAAGCTGACAGCGGAGCTGCTGCAGATCCTGTCCAATCTCGGCGCCTGTTATGCCACGCTGGAGGTGCGGGTAAGCAACCTGCGGGCACAGAACCTGTACAAAAGCCTGGGCTTTGTTTCAGTGGGCAAACGCAAACGCTACTATGAGGATAACAATGAGGACGCCTTCCTGATGGTGTGCGAACACCTGCCGGAGGCGGATCCCGATTACAGCGAGGAACCCTGGATTGAAAAGGAGGAAGAAAAATGAGCCGAGTTTTTCTGACTGTTCTGGACGCGACGGGCGCCGGTGAAGCACCGGACGCGGCAGACTACGGCGATGTGGGTACCAATACCCTGGGACATGTAATCGCCGCATGCAATCCGAAGCTGCCGAACATGGCGGCACTGGGCCTGGGCGGCATCCCGGGAACCGGATACGCCTGGGACGGCCCTGTAAAGGGCGCCTACGGCAGGGCCATGGAAGTGAGCAAGGGCAAGGATACAACTTCCGGCCACTGGGAAATTGCCGGCGTACGGGTTATGACCCCGTTCCCGACGTTTCCGGACGGGTTCCCGGCTTCCTTTATGGACGCCTTTGAAAAAGCCATCGGGCACAGGTGCATCGGCAACAAGCCGGCTTCGGGCACGGTGATCCTGGAGGAACTGGGCGCGCAGCACCTGCGGGACCATACACCCATCGTCTATACCAGCGGCGACAGCGTATTCCAGATTGCCTGCCATGAGGAACTGTTCCCGCCGGAAAAACTGTATGAATTCTGCCGGACGGCCCGGGAGATGCTCCAGGGCGAACTGGGTGTGGGCCGGGTCATCGCACGGCCGTTTATCGGGGAACCGGGGCATTTTGTGCGGACCGGAAACCGCCGGGACTTTTCCATGCCGCCCTGCGGACGGACGCTGCTGCAGGTGGTGAAGGACGCGGGCATGGAGAGCATCGGTGTGGGCAAGATTGAGGATATATTTGCCCATGAAGGCCTGACCCAGAGCGATCATGCCGCAGGCAATCCCGCCTGTATGGACGCACTGGTGCGGATTATGAAAACAGACTTTGAGGGCCTGTGTTTCACCAACCTGGTGGATACGGATTCCGTATACGGACACCGGAACGATCCGAAAGGATTCGCCGGCGCCCTGGAAGCCTTTGATGAACGGCTGGCAGAAATGACGGAGCTGCTCCGGCCCGGCGACCTGATGATCATCACGGCGGACCATGGCTGTGATCCGTGCTTCCTCCAGTCCACAGACCATTCCCGGGAGTATGTCCCGATCCTGGCCTGGACACCGGGCAAAACTACCGGAACAGACCTGGGAACCCGGAAAACCTTTGCGGATATCGGGGCCACCTGCGCGGAGTGGCTGGGCCTTCCGGAACGGTTTGACGCGACTTCCTTCGCGGAAGCGCTTCGGAACCAATAAAACTGACAGAAACAAAGGAATTGAATCGTAATGAATAAGCTGAAAGTCCTGCTGCCCCTCCTGCTGATCCTGCTGCTGGCGGCTGCTGTGCCTGCCCTGGCCGGGGAAGCGGAGAACCTGACGGCAGACTGCACGCTGAAAGTGGTGGACAAGCCCGGGAAGGTCAAGAGCATTACGGACGGAAAATACACCACATTCTGGGAAAGCAGCAAGCGAAACGAACCCTGGGTGGTCATTTCTTCCGACAAACCGATTTACGGCCTGTATCTCTGTTTTCAGAAGATGCCGGACACCTATGTGATCCAGAAGCAGAGCGGTGATCAGTGGGAAACGGTGGCTGAAGGCGGGAATCCCCGGTTTCACCATGCGTTTTTCGAACTGGAAGGCCTGAAAAAAGTCAGGATCCTTTCCACCATGGAAAAGAAGAACACCATGGGCTTCAACGAGATCTACGCTTTCGGGGAAGGCGAGACGCCGGACTGGGTCCAGCGCTGGGAAGAGCCCTGCGAAAAGGCGGACATCCTGTTCCTGACAACCCATCCGGACGACGATGTGCTGTTCCTGGGAAGCGCCATTACCTGGTATGCCGCCGAGGAGAGGCGGAATGTGGAAGTGGCCTACCTGACATCCTCCAACACCACCCGCCGCAGCGAGGCGCTGAACGGCCTGTGGGCTATGGGCGTGCGCCGCTATCCGGAATTCGGGTCCTTCCCGGACAAGTACAGCAAGCCCTCCAAAGTCGAACAGGAATACAAGGATATGGGCGGACAGGACAAGGTGCTTGCATGGGTAACAGAGCTTTACAGGCGGTACAGGCCTGAGGTGGTTGTCACCCAGGATATCCACGGAGAATACGGCCATCCGCAGCATGAGATGACGGTGGACGCAGCCATCAAATGTTTTGACAGGGCCGCAGACGGCAGCGCATATCCGGAAGCAGGACCTGCCTGGGAAGTGAAGAAGCTTTATCTCCACCTCTACGGGGAGGAGGCGGATTCCACCGCTTTCAACTGGGAGGTTCCCATGGCTTCCATGGGCGGCAGAACAGCCAACCAGGTGGCGGAGGATGCTTTCACGCTTCACGTGACCCAGGCCGGAAAAGGCAATAAATTCAACGGAAAACGGGTTCCGTTCTCCGTGGCGGAATACGGTGTGAAGCGGTATCCCAACAACCGGTTCGGGCTTTATGCCAGCCGGGTTGGCCGGGATGAGCTGCATACCGACTTCCTGGAGCATATTGAAACCGGGGAAACGCCTTCAGTGACGGAGGTCCCGGCGGAACCGGACAAAGAACCGGAGGCCGTTCCGGTTCCGGAAATGCCGGAGGAGCCGGAAGAATCCGGGGAACTGCCGGAGACACCGGAGGAACTGCCGGAAGATACCGGGGAAACAACTGAAGAGGAACCGGAAGCGGAAGAGCTGGCCGGAGAGGATCCGGAGAACGGGGAAGACGGCACGGACGGGGAAACGCCGGCGGTACAGCCCGCCGGGAACAGCGATGCCGGTCCCGCTCCCGCCTGGGCGGATGTGACCCTGAATGCCCGGGGCTTCCTGGATGAAGGGGAATATATTCTGGAGGACGCTGAAAACGGACACTGGATGTATGTGTCGCCGACACTGCGGATCCAGATTGAACGGAATTACCTGAAATTCGACAAGGTAAAGAAGTCCGATCCGGACCAGGCGTTCTACTGTTTCACCAGCCATATCTGGTGCGACGTCTCCGCGGGCGAGCTGCCCCACACCGTATACTCCAATCCTGCCAAACCCAGGACCGGCGCGAAGTTTATCCGGGAAATCGCATCGGAACAGAAGGCTGTCCTGGCGGTCAGCACGGATTACTATACCTACCGGGCCGGCCGGGCCAAGGCGGACAAGAGCAGTCACGTGGGCATTGTCATCCGGAACGGGGAAATCCTTTACGATGATCCCCAGATCAAGGAACGGAGCATGCCCAACTATGAAACCCTGGCGCTTTACAGCGACGGGCATATGGAAAGCTATCCCTCCCGGGACCGGAGCGCGGCGGAGTATATTGCGGACGGTGCGACGGACGTTTATACTTTCGGTCCCTGCCTGGTACGGAACGGCGCGTTTACCGACTATATCGCCGGGGCAAACCGATCCAACAATCCCCGGCACGCCTTCGGCATGGTGGAACCGGGACATTATGTGGACGTGCTGTGCGAGGGCCGGGTCGGAAAGAAGAACGGCATGGAAAGGTCCACCGGCGTACTCATGGAAAAACTGGCGCAGATCATGCTGGACGAGGGCTGCAGTATTGCCGTGAACCTGGACGGCGGGCAGACGGCTGTGGTGGCCTTTATGGGCAAACAGCTGAACCGTGTGGTGAAAAGCGATCCCAACGGAAGGCCGGAGGTGGAGGTACTTGCCTTCGGAACTTCTGAAAAGGTCGGAACAAATGAAAAATAACGCTTGACACACATTGCCGGATAGTGATATCTTATTCAGGTAGCCGCTCGGGAGAGGTCTGTCCAAATGCGCTCCGCGCAACCTCAGAATCCCGGCGAGATTGAATTAGGAGGTGCTGTCCCATGTATGCCATTATTGCAGCGGGCGGCAGACAATACCGTGTATCCCAGGGCGATGTGATCTACATCGACAAAGTCAACCAGGAAGCTGATTCCAAGATTTCCTTCGATGTGCTGATGATCGGCGGCGAAGGCGACGTGAAGGTCGGCAACCCCACCATTGAAGGCGCCAAGGTCGAAGGCAAGGTCATTGCTCAGGTGAAGGGTGAGAAGATCACTGTTTACAAGTACAAGAGCAAGAAAGATTCCAAGAGAAAGATCGGCCATCGTCAGCCCTACACCAAGGTGGAGATCACCGCGATCAACGCGTAATGATCACCGCAGTCCTGTATCGGGAAGGGAAGGATCTGACCGGGTGCCGCATTGAAGGGCACAGCGGCTGGTCCACCGCGGGCAGCGACATTGTCTGCGCGGCAGTTTCCATTCTCGGTTGTACCTGTGTGAACGCGCTGGAAAGCGTATGCGGCGTGATACCGATTATCACGGAGTATAACGAAAAGAACGGCGTGCTCGCTTTCGAGCTTCCGGAAATGCGGGAAGACGAAAACGAAAAGGCGCAGATCCTGATGGGCGCGCTCAGGCAGGGACTGGACGATCTGACAGCGGAATATCCGCAGAACGTGACACTTTCCATCAAAGAACGGAGGAAATAACCATGATGAAGCTTAATCTTCAACTTTTTGCTCATAAAAAAGGTATGGGCTCCACCCGTAACGGCCGCGACAGCGAGTCCAAGCGTCTTGGACCGAAGCGGGCCGATGGCCAGATGGCCCTCGCGGGCAACATTCTTGTACGTCAGCGCGGCACCCACATCCATCCCGGCCACAATGTAGGCATCGGCAAGGATGATACCCTGTTCGCCAAGATCACCGGTATCGTTCGGTTCGAGCGCCTGGGCAAGGACCGTAAGCAGGTCTCCGTATATCCCGTTGAGACCGCGGCCGAAGCTCAGTAACAGAGCGGGTCAGATGAATCAGGGCTGTTGCGTCGCAACAGCCCTTTTGTAAATGCATACATAGGAGGAACGAACCATGAGTGACAACAAAAAGACCTTCTACATCACCACGCCGATCTATTATCCGTCCGGCAACATGACCATCGGCCACACCTATACCACCGTGGCCGCTGATACCATGACCCGGTTTAAGAAGATGCAGGGCTATGACACCTATTTCCTGACCGGTACGGACGAGCATGGCCAGAAAATTGAAAAAAAGGCAGCCGAAGCCGGCGTGACGCCCATCGAATACGTGGATAAGATCGTGGCGGAAACGAAGGATCTCTGGAAACTCATGGACATCCAGTATGACGACTTTATCCGCACCACCGAAGAGCGGCATATCAAAGTTGTGCAGAAGATTTTCCGCCAGTTCTATGAACAGGGCGATATCTACAAGGCGGAGTATGAAGGTATGTACTGTACGCCCTGCGAAAGCTTCTGGACGCCCACGCAGCTGGTGGAAAAGGACGGTGTAAAGGTCTGCCCGGACTGCGGACGTCCCTGCCAGCCCATGAAGGAAGAAAGCTATTTCTTCAAGATGAGCAAATACCAGGACTGGCTGATCGATTATATCGAAACCCATCCTGATTTTATCCAGCCGGCAAAGCGGGCCAACGAAATGCTGACCAACTTCCTGCGTCCCGGCCTCCAGGACCTGTGCGTGAGCCGCACCAGCGTCAAATGGGGTATTCCGGTGGACTTTGACGACAAGCACACCGTGTACGTCTGGATCGACGCGCTGAGCAATTACATCACTGCCCTGGGCTACGGCACAGACCATGACGAGCTGTACCGGAAGTACTGGCCGGCGGATATCCACCTGGTGGGCAAGGAGATCGTCCGTTTCCATACGATCTACTGGCCGATCATGCTGCATGCCCTGGGCCTGCCCCTGCCGAAGCAGGTGTTCGGACACGGCTGGCTGCTGTTCGGCGCGGACCGGATGAGCAAATCCAAGGGCAACGTGGTTTATCCCGGCCCCATTGTGGCCCGCTACGGCGTGGATCCCCTGCGCTATTACCTGATGAGGGAAATGCCCTTCGGCGCGGACGGCAACTACACCAACGAATCCTTCCTGATCCGGATGAACGCGGACCTGGCCAATGACCTGGGCAACCTGGTGAGCCGGACCGTGGCCATGATCGAAAAGTATTTTGACGGCGTGCTGCCCGCATGGACGGACGCGGTGGATCCGGAACTGGATACGCCCCTGAAGGAGCACTGCGCGGCGCTGCCGGCACTGGTGGACGAGCAGATGGGCAAGCTGCAGTTCTCCCAGGCCCTGGCGGAAATCTGGAAGGTTATCGGCGAGTGCAACAAGTATATTGACCTGACCCAGCCCTGGGTCCTGGGCAAGGATCCGGAGAAGAAGGACCGGCTGGCCAACGTGATGCTGACCCTGGCGGAGTGCGTACGGTTTGCCGGTGTGCTGATCGGTCCTTTCATGCCCTCCACGCCCGCCCGCATCTTCAGCCAGCTGGGTGTGACGGATGAAAACCTGAAAAGCTGGGACAGCCTGAAGACCTTCGGCCTGCTGCCTGCCGGCACCAAGGTACAGAAGGGCGAAGCCCTGTTCCCCCGGATCGACGTGAACAAGGAACTGGAAGCCCTGGCCGGCGGCAAGGAAGCCAAGAAGGAAGAAAAAGCCGCTGAAAAGCAGGAGAAAAAGGAAAAGAAGGCCGAGAAGAAGCATGAGGAACCGGAGTTCCCGGCGGAAATCGACATTAATGACTTCTTCAAGTGCAAGATCCAGGTGGCCCGGGTCCTGGCCTGTGAGAAGGTGGAAAAGAGCAGCAAACTGCTGAAATTCCGCCTGGGACTGGGCAAGGACGGTGAACGCACGGTGGTAAGCGGCATCCAGAAATGGTATGAGCCGGAAACCCTGGTGGGCACCCAGGTGGCGGTGATCACCAACCTGAAGACCGCAAAACTGGCCGGAATCGAAAGCCAGGGTATGATCCTTTCCGCGATGGATGACAACGGCAACCTGAGGCTCATGAGCGTCGGGGAAGGCGTTGAGGACGGCGCGCTGATCGGATGATGGAATGGTTTGACAGCCACTGCCATGTGGACGAAGAAGCCTTTGATGAAGACCGGGAGGAAGCCCTGGCCCGCATGCGGGAACAGGGGATTACCCGGTACGCGGTGATCGGCTCCGACATGGAAACCTCCCGGCGGGCGATCCGCTTTGCCGCGGAACATGAAGGAGCTGTCGCCGCGGGCGGCATCCACCCCCATGAAGCGAAAGGCTTCCGGGAGGCAGACCTGGCGGAAATGGCGGACTGGTACCGGAAGGGAAAGATCCGCGCCATCGGTGAAATCGGCCTGGATTATTACTATGACCACAGTCCCAGGGAAGTGCAGAAGGAAGTCTGCATCCGGCAGATGGAACTGGCCTGGGAGCTGGGCGCACCGGTGGCCTATCACATCCGGGATGCCCATGCCGAGATGCTGGAGATCATGAAGGGCATGAAGGCAAGGCTGACCGGCGGGATCATCCACTGTTTTTCCGGCAGCGCCGAGATGGCGAAGGAATACCTGAAACTGGGCTACTACATTTCCTTTGCGGGACCGCTGACCTTTAAAAAGGCGCCGAAACTGCAGGAAGCCTGCCGGATTGTACCGAAGGACCGGCTGCTCATAGAGACGGACAGTCCCTATATGGCGCCGGAACCGGTACGGGGCAGGAGGAATGAACCGGCAAATGTCAGATATGTGGGACTGAAACTGGCGGAGCTTCGCGGGGAAACGCCGGAGGAAGTTGCGGAATATACCACGGAAAACGCAAAAAAAGTATATGGCATATGACAAAGCAGCCTCCGAAGGGAGGCTGTTTTGTTCATGAAGAATGAAGAATGAAAAATGAAGAATTTTTTCCCTGTTCACCGTGTCCGTGGCTTCCGGATGATATGCAAATCCGCTTGATTATGATAAAATAATGCGTCCGGAGGTGCTTTATGGGAAAGATTGTGGTGGTGGCTGAGAAACCCAGCGTGGGCAGGGATATTGCCCGGGTGCTCGGCTGCAGAACCGGCGGAGACGGCTGCCTGATCGGGGACCGGTATATCGTTACCTGGGCGGTGGGCCACCTGGTGACGCTGATGGAGCCGAACGAGCTGGATCCGAAATATGAGAAATGGTCCTTTGCCACCCTGCCGATCCTGCCTGAAACCATTCCCCTGAAGGTGATTTCCGGCACCAAAGACCAGTACGGCAAGGTGAAGAAACTGATAAACGACAAGGAGACGGATTCGCTGATCTGCGCCACAGACGCGGGACGGGAAGGCGAACTGATCTTCCGCTATATATATGAAAAGGCCGGGTGCAATAAGCCCTTCCAGCGGCTGTGGATTTCCTCCATGACGGATGAAGCCATTTCGGAAGGCTTCCGGGATATCCGCCCGGGGGCGGATTATGACGGCCTGTACGAAAGCGCCCGCTGCCGGAGCAAGGCAGACTGGCTGGTGGGCATGAATGCCAGCCGGGCATTTACCCTGAAATACAATACCCTGCTGTCCATCGGCCGGGTCCAGACACCTACGCTGGCTATCCTTGTGAAACGCCGGAAGGAAATTGAGAATTTCAAACCGGAAGGCTTCTGCACCCTGACAGCGGATTTCGGAGACTACAGCGGCGTATACTTTTCCGACAGACTGGAACCGGATACGCACCTGAAGGAAAAGAGCGACGCGGAAGCAATCGCCGCGGCAATCAAAGATAAAACCGGCACGGTGATTCAGGCGGAGACCACCCGGAAAAAGGAACTTCCGCCCCAGCTCTATGACCTGACCAGCCTGCAGCGGGATGCAAACCGGCTGCTGGGCTTTACAGCGGATAAAACCCTGAAGACGGCCCAGAGCCTGTATGAAAAACACAAAGCCCTGACCTATCCCCGGACGGACAGCCGTTTCCTGCCCCCGGATATGATTCCCCGGGTGGTGCAGACCATGAAGCTGCTGCCGGATAATTACCAAAAATATGTGGCAGGCGCCCTGCCCGGGGGAAAACTCCCCGTGAGCAAACGGACCATTGACCAGACCAAGGTGACGGATCACCACGCGATCATTCCCACGGCGAAGAAAGCGGATCCGGCCAAATTCAGCGAGGACGAACGGAAGCTGTATGACCTGGTGGCCAGGCGGCTCCTGGCCGCATTCTATCCGGCCTGTGATTATGATGCCACCAGGATTGTGACCCGGGTGGAGGAGCACCTGTTCCGCACCACGGGGAAGGTGATCGTGAACAACGGCTGGCATGACGTGCCGCCCCTGGAGAATCCCCCGAAGCCGAAGAAAAAGGCCGCGGAAGACGGGGAAAGCGAAAACCCGCTGCCGCCCCTGCAGGAAGGGGATACCCGGCCGGTGAAGGGAACCCGGATCAGGGAGGACAAAACCAAACCGCCGGCCCCCCACACGGACGCCAGCCTGCTGGCTGCCATGGAAACCGCCGGCAAGGAACTGGATGACGAGGAACTGGTCCGACAGATGAAGGGCAGCGGCATCGGTACGCCTGCCACCCGGGCGGCCATTATAGAGCGGCTGCTGAAAGTGGGCTATGCCCAGCGCCGGGGGAAAACCCTGCAGGCCACGGACAAGGGCGTGATGCTGATTGACGTGGTGCCGGGAGAGCTTTCCAGCCCGGAACTGACCGGGCGGTGGGAGCTGGCGCTGCATGATATCACCGACGGAAAGCAGGATCCGGAGCGATTCATGGAGGGGATTGCCCGCATGAGCCGTTTTCTGGTAGACTATGCCCGGGACAACGCCGCGGCTGTCAGCTTCCCGGCAGAAGAACGCCGCCGGGGCAAGGGCGGAAGCCGGAGAACGCCCGCGGCGCCGCTGCAGGGCGCTGTGTGCCCGATCTGCGGAAAGGGCGGACTCCGGGAAAGCTCCCTGGCTTTCAGTTGTACGGAAAAGGAGTGCAACTGCACCATCTGGAAGGACTGCCTGCAGAAGGGCGGCGGCCCGGCCCTGACAGGGAAGCTGTTGCTGTTGCTGCTGGAAAAGAAGCAGCTGCAGGGCTCCACGGGAATCCTGATGATCCGGGAGGGACATATCCTGTTCTATCCGAACGGCAGTGAAGTTCCCTCTGTGGACCGATCCATGATTTATGTGAAACAACGCTGAGAAAGGACGTAACACACCATGATGAACGGGTATGACAAACAGGAAGCGCTGGCATTTATCCTGGAGCGGATCCACGCGAAGGACCATCCGGAGCTGGCGGACGAACTGCCGGAACTGATCAGCCAGACCATCGACGCGGACATGGCTTATATGCATGAGCACCATGTGATCGATGAGGACGGCAATGCCGGCACGGAATACTATGAAGACGATGAAGCCTTCGAGTACATGGTGGAGAAACTGGCGGAAAGCAACCGCCTGGATCCTGTGAAGGCGGTTAAACTGGCTTCGCTGGTGGATGACTATATGGATTACCAGCAGGCTTATCTTGAATCCAAAGGACTGGTTGATTGGGATGATTAAGAAGATCATGCTGGTTTTCGGCACCCGTCCGGAAGCCATCAAAATGTGTCCCCTGGTAAAGGAACTGAAAACCAGGCCGGATGTGCAGACCCTGGTATGCGTTACAGGACAGCACCGGGGCATGCTGCAGCAGGTGCTGGATGCCTTCGGCGTGGTGCCGGATTACGACCTGGCCATCATGCAGGACCGCCAGACCCTCTTTGATATCACCACCCGTGTCCTGCAGGGCATGAAGGACGTACTGGAAAAGGAAAGGCCCGACGCGGTGCTTGTGCACGGGGATACCAGCACCACCTTTGCCGCGGCGCTGGCCTGCTTCTATCTCCAGATTCCGGTGGGCCATGTGGAGGCAGGCCTGCGCACCTACAATCTCCAGTCTCCCTGGCCGGAGGAATTCAACCGCCAGTGTGTTTCCATCCTGGCGAACTGGAATTTCGCGCCCACGCCCCTGAGCAGGGATAACCTGATCCGGGAGGGCAAAAAGCCGGAAACGATCCATGTGACAGGAAATACGGTGATTGACGCGCTGAAGACAACGGTGCGGGACAACTTTACCCATCCTGACCTGGACTGGGCAGCGGACAGCCGGCTGATCCTGCTGACCGCACACAGGCGGGAAAACCTGGGCGCGCCCATGCATGCCATGTTCTGTGCCATCCGCCGGGTGGTGGAAGAGCATGAGGATGTAAAAGCGCTGTATCCGATCCACATGAATCCCGCCGTGCGGGAAGCCGCGGATGCGGAACTGGGCGGCTGCGACCGGATCCGGCTCACAGAGCCCATGGACGTGCTGGACTGCCACAACGTTATGGCCCGCAGCTACCTGATCCTCACGGACAGCGGCGGCATCCAGGAAGAAGCTCCCAGCCTCGGGAAACCGGTACTGGTCATGCGGGATACCACGGAGCGGCCGGAGGGCATTGCCGCCGGCACCCTGAAACTGGTGGGTACGGATGAGGAAACCATTTACCGGGAGTTCACCCGGCTGCTGGATGACCGGAAGGCCTATGAACAGATGGCCCATGCCGAGAATCCTTACGGTGACGGACATGCCTGTGAGCGGATCGCTGACATCCTGACCGGACGACAGAAGTGAATGGAGTGAGAACATGGCCGGAGCGGGGATTATCTCCTTTCTGCATAACAACAATTTCGGATCCTCCCTCCAGGCCTATGCCCTCCAGCGGACGGTGCGGGAACTGGGAACGGAGTGCATGCACCTGGATTACCAGCCGGACCGGATGGAGAAGCTCCGGAACCTGCTGGCCAGCGGCAACAGTCCGAAACTGGTGCTGGAAGGCATGCGGAAGCGCGACGTGCTGGAGGAACACAGCGGCGCGACCCTGAAGAGCAAGGCGATCCCTGCATTCTATAATGAGCGGATGTGGATGAGCGCCCCCTGCCGGAACCGGAAGGAACTGCAGGAACGGAGCCGCGAATGCGACCTGCTGATCTGCGGAAGCGACCAGGTCTGGAATCCCGTGTGGCTGAATCCGGCATACTTCCTGACATTTGCCGGAAAAAACCAGCCGAAGGTGGCCTATGCGGTCAGCCTGGGAGTCAGCCGGATGCCGAAGGCAGCAAAGGTACGGAAAATCCGCCAGTGGACGGAGGATTTCCGGGCCATCTCCGTGCGGGAACAGGAAGGCGCGGACCTGCTGGAGCAGATGACGGGCCGAAAGGCTGCCGTCATGCCGGATCCGGTGTGCCTGCTTTCCCGGGAAGCCTGGAGCCAGGTGGCGGCCAAAGAGCCGGAAGGGGAGCCCTATCTGCTCTGCTATTTTATCGGCGACCAGCCCTTCTACTGGGAACGGGTACGGGAGATGCAGCGGGAAACCGGCCTGCGGGTCCTGGTGCTGCCAGTGACCGCCGGGAGCTACCGGAGCGGATACGAGATGCTGGACGGCGCAGGCCCGGAAACCTTCCTTTCCGCGGTGAAGAATGCTGAAATCCTCTGCACGGACAGTTTCCACGGGCTGGTATTCGGTACGATTTTCGGTACGAAAACAGAGCCCCTCCGCAGATACAGGGAGGATGACCCGGAAAGCAAAAACAGCCGCGTGGATCATTTCCTGCGGCTGACAGCGGAAAAAGGGATTGAGGAGATCCGGGATATCGGCCGGAACTGGCTGAAGGAAAACCTCAGGATCAATTCATAATTCAGTATTCACAGCGGACCTGAGGTCCGGGACAGATATGAAAGCATAAGAAAAACCCGTCTGCTGCACTGGCAGACGGGTTGATCATTCATTCGGGGGCTCAGGCCTCTTCGTGAACCTTGGGCAGCGCGCGCTGCACATTGCCGCTGCGGAGGCAGCGGGTGCAAACGTTCATCCGTTTGGCCGTTCCATCCACCATCACGCGGACACTCTGCACATTGGGCGCCCAGATACGATGGCTCTTGCGGTTGGAATGGCTGACGTTGTTGCCGTTCAGCGTGCCCTTTTCGCAAATCTCACAATACTTACCCATGGAAATCATCCTCCTCGTTGGAGTGTTACACATCAAGCCTGACTATGATATCACGGCCGGAATTAAATTGCAAGCAGTTTTTTATTCTGTTACCCGAAAAGAAGCTGTCCCAGACGGGTAACCGGACTTTGCATGACGCAGCCCATCCGGCGGACGGCCAGCACCCGGGGAAGCTTCGCCATGTTTTCCGTGGCCAGGTATGCCTCCGCAACCTGCCGGGCCTGGGGCGGAAGCGCATCCCCGTAAAGCCTGCGGAAGACCTTTGTGTGGGTATAGGTGAGCAGGATCCGGCGTTTGGCATCCTTCCGGTTTTTCAGGGCGGCCAGTCCCCGGGCCAGCAGCGGGGCAGAACTGGCGCCGATCTTGTTGCCTTCATGCTGGCGGTAGCGCGTCAGCGGGCGGTCCACCACCGATACCTGCCCGAAGGAGGCGGCGGTCAGGGCAATGAACCAGTCATGCATGAAGAGCTCCTTTGCCCGGGCATGGGCAGCCACAAGCTTCCGCAGGGGTTCATTCATGACCAGGGTACAGCCTGTCACATTGTTCTGGACCAGCAGCCGCTGCAGGGTGACCGCGGCGGGATCCCAGCCCTGGTGCCGGAAAAAGCTGTCGCCGATACAGCTGCCGGTGTCATCTATCAGGGAACAGTCTGAATGGACCAGGATCGGCGTTTCTGCACCGAAGCGGTTCTCCTGTTCCTGCATGGCCTTTTTCAGCACGGCAATTTTGTCCGGCTCCCAGATATCATCCTGGTCGCTCAGGAAAACCCGGTCTGCCCGGGCCTGGCGGATCAGGGAAATGAAGTTGCCGGCGGCACCCAGATGCTGCCCCTGTTCCGAACCGAAAACAAAACGGCTGTCTGCCTCCGCAAAAGCCCGGAGCAGTTCGGGCGTATTGTCCGAAGAGCCGTCATCCTGCATGATGACGGTAAAATCCGGATCCGTCTGGTTTTTCAGGGAATCCAGCAGGGCGGGCAGGTATTTGCTGCCGTTATAGGCGGCCAGCAGCACAACTGTCTTCACCAGGTGACACCCCATTTCAGGAAGTACTTGAAGACAGAACGGATCTGGCGCATACGGCCTTTAAAGGTCCGGGTGTTTTCCCGGGCCCACTGATGGACAACCTGCATATCGGGATGGTAGACGATGCTGCCCAGCTGCTCCTCCAGGATCCGGCGGCTCAGGTCGGAATCCTCCTGGTACAGGAAGAAACGCGGGTCAAAGCCGTTCAGCTTCCGGAAAATCTCCGTGCGGATCAGCAGGAAACATCCGGTGGCAAACTCCACGGGCACCGGATGGCGCACTTCCGTATCAGCCATGGTAAATTCATTTCTCCACTTGCGGAAGATGCCGCCCCAGTTTTCCAGCAGGCCGCCCAGCAGATAGTGGACAGAGATGCGCTTTTTCGGCAGGAACTGCTCGCTGCCGTCCTCGTTCATGACCCGGGGCGTCAGCACCGCAATTTTGGGGTGCTCCTCCATATAACGCACCATCCGGCCCAGCAGGGAAGGATCAAAGGTCACATCCGGATTCATGATCAGGTGGTATTTGCTCTGGAGGAGGGGAAGCACGGCATTGTTGGCCCGGCCGAAACCGATGTTCCCCTTCTGGGAAAGGATCGTGACACCGGGGAACAGCCACTGCATTTTTTCCGCCGTCATATCATCGGGTGTATTGTCCGACAGGAACATATCCACTTCCATGTCCGCGTTTTGAACACAGCGCAGGGCATGGGTCAGTTCATCCCCGCAGTGATACAGCACGATACAGGCGGAAAGGACAGCAGGCATCAGCAGGACCTCCGGTGCAGAATTATTATTACATTATATTCTACAGATAACCGGCTGGTTTGTCCACAGGAATCAGGAACCGGGAGCCGGCGGAAAAGGAAAGCGGTATTCCGATTGTCAGCTCCGGAGAAGATATGGTAGAATACCGGAGCGGATACGCAGAAAACGCGGATGGCGGGGGGAACAGATCATGAAAATGATATCCTGGAATGTGAACGGACTGCGCGCGGCGATGGGGAAGGGCTTTATGGAGGCCTTTGCCGCCCTGGATGCCGATATCTTCTGCCTGCAGGAAACAAAGCTGCAGCAGGGACAGATCGAAATGGACCTGCCGGGCTATTACCAGTACTGGAATTACGCCGAGAAGAAGGGATATTCCGGAACGGCAATCTTTACCCGCCGGGAACCGTTGTCCGTAAGGCTGGGAATCGGGCAGGACGCCTTTGACCACGAGGGCCGTGTGATTACCCTGGAGTATCCGGAGTTTTACTTTATTACCGTCTATACGCCCAACTCCCAGGACGGGCTGCTCCGCCTGCCGTACCGGATGGAGTGGGAGGATGCCTTCCTGGCCTATATCCGGAAGCTGGATGAAGAGAAACCGGTCATTTTCTGCGGCGACCTGAATGTGGCACACCGGGAAATTGACCTGAAGAATCCGAAGAGCAACCAGCGCAATGCCGGATTTACCATTGAGGAAAGGGACAAGATGACGGCCCTGCTGGGAAGCGGCTTCGTGGACACCTTCCGGTACTTTTATCCGGACGCCCGGGATGAATACAGCTGGTGGAGCTACCGCTTCCATGCCCGGGAGAAGAACGCGGGATGGCGGATCGACTATTTCATTGTTTCCGAGCGGCTCAGGGACCGGCTGGAGGGAGCCTCGATCCACCAGGAGGTTTTCGGCTCGGATCACTGTCCGGTGGAGCTGCGGCTTCAAAATGGCTGAGAAGTCTGGTCAAGCAACCCGGGAGATGCTATACTGACATAACCGGCATAACAGAAAGCCGGGATCAAGGGACATTTAAGGAAGAAGGTTTTTTCTCTGAGTAAATTTGCTGTATTTGTGGATCTGGAAAACTGCGGCGCCAAAGTCGCCACCCTCAAGAGCATCCTTGAGAAGGTTAAAATCCGCGGGGATATCCTGCTGGGGAAAGTGTACGGATACACAGACAAGTTTGACGACCTGAAGGAAGTGCTGCTGAGCAATACCTTTACGGTGGTGCCCAGCCTGCGCTACGGCATCAGCCAGAAGAACAACGCGGATATCCAGCTGGTGATTGATGCCCTGGAGGTTGCCTATAAGAATGAGCTGATTGACAGCTTCTGCATCGTGTCCGGCGACAGCGACTATACGCCGCTGGTGGGCCGGCTCAAGAGTATGGGAAAGTTTGTGCTGGGCATCAGCCGCAGCGAGGCTGCCAGCAACATCTTCATCAATGCCTGCAACGAGTTCCAGTTCCTGGAATCCGTGGGCAAGCGCAATGTGGAGAAGCCCAAGCGGCAGAAGGTCAGCGCGGGAACCGAGGAAGCGGCGGATGAGAGCGAACTGAACAAGCTGCTGACCACCGTGCTGGAGGAACAGGACCAGGATGAAATCTATGCCAGCGAGCTGAAGGAAACCCTGCTGCGCCTTCGCCCGGATTTCAATGAAAAGGCATACGGCTGCGCCACGTTCTTCAAGCTGTTGACAAAGCTGGCCAACCGTTTCGGCGACCTGCGGGTGCACAATGACAATTTCAACGTCATGGTGGGCCTTACCAACGCGGGCGAAAACGGGGAAACCATTCCCCAGCTGACCCGGGACAACTGGAAGGAAGCTTTTGCCGCCCAGATTCGTGCATATAAAGAGGGAGGTTTTGACCGGGTCAATCCTTCCATCCTGAAGGCGGATATTATTACGGCTTATCCGGATTTCACGGAACGGGCCATCGGTTTCAAACGTTTTTCTGATGTAATGAAGCAGCTGGAGAAGGACGGCCTGGTAATCGTGGAGATGGACGAACAGAAAACCATGCTGATCAAGCTGCTCTGATTCCGAAGATCATTACAAGAAAAGGAGAGAGGATATGAAATACCTGCGCCGGATCATCTGGTTTTTCGCAAACCGGCTGCTGGTTCTCTGCCTGATCCTTGGCCTGGTTGTGACGGTGTTCTATTATACGATGAACCTGTCCAATATCCAGATCGTCCTGAAGGACGGAATGGCCAACCGCGCAAAGTATATCATGGGCATGGAGACTGACCGGAAGGAACTGGAGAAGTATTTCCTGACGGCCTGCATCGAAAAGGATGATTACCTGCAGTATGCGGACAGCGGGAACTCTCCCTACGCGGATTACAATATCCGCGGTATTGACCACCGGCTGGAAATGGGATTCCTGTGGGTCTGGCCCTGGGACAACAACGTCCGGCTGACCATTACCGAGAAGATTCCCAGGATCGACGGCCGCGTGAAGGGCAGCAAGGCGGATGAGATCATTGCCCGGGAGGGGGCGTCCGCTCTTTATCCACCGGCCTGGCCGGATGCCCGGTACCGGGTTCTGCTGACCCGTGAAAACGGGCAATGGAAACTGAAAACCCTGAATCCCGTCAGCCAGTAATCCGGCTGACGGAGTTTTTTTCAAAATTCATCAAAAAAGTGCTTGACAAAGTATTTTCGTTTTGTTATCCTATTCAAGCTCGCCCGAGCGAAAGCGAAGGGAAAGAGCGAAGCGAACCTTGAAAACGATACAGAGAAGAAACGCACAAACATTAAGGAAAGACTAGCGAAGATTCCAAAGAGTGAAAAGCATCGAAAGATGTT
>JBGUGL010000032.1:0-68022 GCA_045111455.1 Christensenellales bacterium
TATAATTCGCCCGTTGCCGTGGAGCGGTATCGAAGTGGTCATAACGGGGCTGACTCGAAATCAGTTTGTCGGTTTACCGGCACGTGGGTTCGAATCCCACCCGCTCCGCTTTTTCGATTCAAATCCGAACCCGCCAGGAGTTCGGATTTTTCTTTGTTTGCGGGATTTTGGAGTGCTTCGGAGAGGGCTTCGAAGGTGACCTGATTGCCTCCACGAATGTTATAAAAGACGATGATGTGATCATCATATACGTAGATGCTATTGATGAATGCGTCCAGGAGTCGGCGGACGAAAACTTCGTCATCCGGATCACCGGACTGGAAGGTGGAAAGCCAGGCGAGGACTTCTTTTTCGGAGAGACGGAGGCTCATTGCTACGCGCATTTTGGCGATGTCGGTTTCGAATTCGGCTTTCTGGGCTTCCAGCTGCTCTATGCGGGAATAGATTTTTTTATAGGCGACCTGGGGCGCGTCGACCAGGGCATCAACAAGTTTTTCCTGTTCATAGTTGATCTGTGTGAGGGCTTTTTCCAGCTCTTCAACGCGGGATTGGGAGAATTCTTTGTTATATTCCTCGACAACGGCAGACGCGATGGATTCCATACGCGAGGGCGTGAGGATATATTCCATTGTTTGATGGAAAATATACTTTTCCATTTCTTCGCGGCGTTCGTTCTTTTTATGGCAGCCGTGACGGCGCTTTCGTGAGTAACACGAATAATAACTGTGAATTGCACCAGTGTGGGATTTGCCTGATTCGCCAAACATGGGAGAGCCGCACAATCCGCAGTAAATCTTTCCCTGCAAGAGATACGGGATCCGTGCTTTGGTAACGGCTGGTGCGTGGGCGACTTCTTTCAGACGTTCCTGCACTTTATCAAACACCTCCCGTGAGATAATGGGAGTAGCGCAGCCGGGGATCAGCTGGCCTTTGAAGATGTGTTCTCCGATGTAGGTTCTCATGTGCAAAGCGTGCTGGAAGGTAGTATAGGTGAGCGGATTGCCGTTGCGGTTGCGGACGCCGCGCCGGTTTAATTCGTCAATGATCTCCTTTTTATTGATGCCCTGGGCGTACTGCTCGAATACGTAACGGATAATGGGCGCCTTCTTTTCATCCGGTACCAGCTTTTTGTCAACGACTTTATAGCCGTAGGGGATAATGCCGCCACAGAAGTTGCCTTTCTCCATGCTCTCGCGGATGCCGCGCTTGACGTTCTGGGAAAGGTTGGCGGAGTAATACTCGGCCATGGATTCCAGCAGACCTTCCAGGATGATGCCTTCCGGTGCATCGGTGATGTTTTCCTTCACGGACACAACGCGGACACCGTGCTTTTTCAGACGGGCTTTATAGATGGCGCTGTCATAACGGTTACGGGCAAAACGATCCAGCTTCCAGACGATGACCATTTCAAACTGATGCTTCGCGGCATCCTCGATCATGCGCTGGAAATCGGGGCGGGCGTCCTTTGTGCCGGTTAAGGCACGGTCAATGTATTCGCCCACGATCATCACGCCCTGCTGCTTTGCCCAGGCGTGGTTATCGTGCAGTTGGCCTTCGATGGACTGTTCAGTTTGACCGTGAGAGGAATACCGTGCATAGATTACAGCCTTTGGCATGTCGGCTGATGATTTCGATTTCTGCGGCGCGGTATCGGTGCGTTTCATGTTTGCTCTCCTTGACTACACACTACGTCCGCGGTATAATATATATGCAAATCGGACAAGTGGTGTTGGCTGGTTTTGCATGTTCCGCTTCGGTTTTCGGAGCGGATTTTTTATTTGCGTTCTTCGGCAATCAGATAGACGATATCAGCTGATCCTTTCTTCAGCGTGTCCACATAATAATCATAGTTTCCGGAGTATACCAGGACGCGGGATCCGGTTGTTTTCACTTTATTGAGGATATCGCCCAGGTCAATATAAATATTGCCGATGTTCAGTATGGCTTCTTTCATTGCGCTGCTGTCGATCACACG
The DNA here is from genome assembly GCA_045111455.1 of Christensenellales bacterium. Lineage (GTDB taxonomy): Bacteria > Bacillota > Clostridia > Christensenellales > Aristaeellaceae > Aristaeella. The sequence continues at coordinate 1,976 of JBGUGL010000032.1, forward strand.
GAAACCTTTGTCCTGGGAGGCGTCAAATTCCAACGCAGACATGGCAGCTGCGCAGCTTATATAGGACTGCTGATTGGCAGACTCTTCGTCTGAAGAGACAGAGAGGGTCATCAGGACATCGTGAACCGTAAAGTTCCCCGGGTAAACGCCGATGCTTCCGGCCAGTGATTCAACGATCTGAAGTTCTCCGGTCCAGAAGGAGGGGGTGGATGTGCCAGGCATCAGATCGAAAGTGGTTCCGTTGACCTGCTGATATTCATCCATTCTTTGCGTGTATAATTCAACAAATTCAACTAAGCCGCGCTTATCAGTTACATTAGCGCAGGCGATACATGGCAACAATATGACTGCAACAAACAGGATAAGTATGTACTTTTTGTGCATTTTGCCAATCTCCTGTGAAATGTGATATGGGTTATTCCGTTATATGTTTGATGATTCTTCCCGCAAGCTCGGGTTAGAGGACATGCTGGTCATGGTAGAAACAGCGAGGGATCTTCCGGATGCGTTAAGCGAACGGAAACACTGAAGGATGTGTAACTCTTCAGGTGTAAGGCAAACAGATTCACCGTCGTTGCGATGATCAGCGGAGCTTGCTTCCTGATCGATCCCGGTTTCAAGCAGAACGTCACCGGATACAGCTAAGAACTTGGAAATCTTATTGAGTTTGATTGCGTCCGGATGTCTCTTGCCGGTCTCGTATCCGCAGTAGGTGGATTCAGTAACGCCCAAAAATGCGGCGACTTCCTTCTGCGTTTTGCCAGCGGCTTTTCTGGCTTTGCGAAGTTGCTCTTTCAACATTATGAAGTTGACCCCCCTTCTTGTTTAGTTTACACAATACTTGGCGAAATGTCAAGAAATTTTGCGGGAAAAATCATCATAAAGTGGCAATGCGCCATATGTACATACAATATGTGGGCGTAGCATCACAGAACCCTCAGTGAAAAGGAGTGACGTTTTCTTGTTTCCGCATCTTTATGCTATGCAGGGAATCTATCAGCTTTCCATGGATGACATGGGTGGTATCATCGGTAAGAGTCAGTCAGCGTTTATCCAGAAGATGCAAAACGGCAGCTTCACTCCGTGTGAATGCAAAGTGCTGTGTCAGTATTTCGGAAAATCATTTGACTACTTGTTTGCTACACAGGAAGAGATCGACGAGGCTGATTCACCTGGGAAAAACGATCAAAAAACAGAAAATTTGTAAATGCCGTGAACACCGCTCGGACAAAGGATCCGGGCGGTTTCTTTTATGTCTGAAAACTTGGCGAAACGACAAGAAATTTGTCAAAAGGGTTGACAAGTTGGCGAAAAGCCAGTATAGTACACAGTACCTTGGCGGAACGCCAACTAAAGAGGTGATGTTCAGTTGTTTCCACACCTTTACGCGATGAAAGACGCGCACGGCCTGTCTTTTGATGATATGGCAGATATCATCGGCAAAAGCCGTCAGGCGTTTCTTTACAAGATGCAGAACGGCAGTTTCACCCCCTGCGAGTGCAAGATTCTTTGCAGACACTTCAAAAAATCCTTTGACTATCTGTTCGCTACGATGGAAGAGATTGACGCCATTGACGCGCTTGTCATACAGGACAAGCAGTACAGCGAGTGAGGTAAACAGCTATGGCAAAGAAGACATTTATCCAGATAGGATTTACCGCGCTCCGTGCGCCAGGCACAGGAGAGTTCCTTCCGGCTGTGCCGCTTTATATCGAAGAGGATGACAGCGCGAAGGAAGCTGTTAAGCAGGTGATGGAGGATATCGGAAATCTGCTGGCGCAGCGAATGAAAGCCTACAAAGACGGCTGCCGTGAGGCAGGCGTCGCCATATAACACATCAGGAGGCCAACACCATGCAACAGGTATTTGTTTTACGACTAGGAAGTTTACCGGATCCAAAGCGGCATCCATTCAGGCGGCGGCTCTGTGAAAGAGTGCTGGCTGCCACGCCGGGGTATATCGACCACGGCACAACAGGCAGCGGTGAAACGCTGCTCTTTTTAGGTACGCGAACTCACGCAGAAAAAGCCAGGGAGGCTATGAGAAAAAGCATGAATCCCGTGGATGATGCCATATACACGGCCAATGCGGATTATGAATCGCATACATTCCGCATCATTGGCCCGCTGGAGGATTGAAAGCATGCTGCAGAAGGTAATTGCCGTCGATTTTGACGGGACGCTGTGTGAGGATGACCGCTGGCCGGAAATCGGAAAGGCGAACAGGTGCGTGATTGATGCGCTTTTACGAGAGCAGGCGAACGGGGCAAAGATCATTCTCTGGACCTGCAGAGCCGGGGAGCAGCTGGCAGAGGCGGTGAAATGGTGTACCAGGGAAGGCATTGTGTTTGATGCCGTGAACGCGAACCTGCCGGAGCATACAGAACTGTTCGGCGGTGATTCCCGGAAGGTACACGCATCGGAATATTGGGATGACCGGTCGGTCATTGTTGGCAAAGACAGGATCTCAAAGCTTACGGCGGTTATCAAAGGATCAAGGGCTTATCCCGGGGTGGAGACCACCTGGCTTGACGAGGGAATCTCTCTTCGCTGCCGGGAGACAGATCTGGGAATACCGCGCGGGCTGAAAAGGGGATGGATGATGTGCAAAAGCGTGATAGCTGCGCTGAAAAGAAAAAAGACCTGACGCACGGATCAATTGTGTGCGGGTATCAGTATCACGAGCCCAGGAAACGACTGCGGGATAAACTGCGGGAGATCGTGAGGATACTGCGCGGGCAGGAGAAAGCAATCGCCACGGGATCATGTGACAGGGGAAGGATCCTGAGCATATCAGAATACAGGAATACTGCCGGACACGGGATGACCGGCAACATGTGCGGATGCGATTCGCAGCGGGCCGTTCGAAGGGAATGAAAGGAAGGTGTGCGCTCCTGACTTCGGACGGAGGATTAGTGCTACTCGCTGCGGGCCGGTTCAACTCCGGCCACGCACACCAGGGCGCAAGCCCCATATCAGCTGCCGGGAGCTGACAATCCCGGAATGAATCAGACAGCATATGGCGACAGGGAAAGACCTGCGACAGCCGGGATAGACCGGCTTGCCAACACCACGGGAAAGGAGGAGCCATGCCCAAAAGCATGGAGGTTATCAGGATCAGTGCGCCCGTGCCGGGGACATGTCCGGTATGCGCGACGGTACACGATAAAGCTGAACCGCACGACCTGAACAGCCTGTATTACCAGAATCAGTTTTTTAAAACGCACAGGAGGTTTCCCACCTGGGCAGACGCATTGTGCCATTGCGATTCCGCGATGAAAACCATGTGGTGTGAAAAACTGAAGCGGGCAGGAATTGAGGTCGTTTTTCCTGACGAAACATGACCGGAAAATGGATGGACATGCAGACGTGTCCTGAGCCGGAGGATGGAAAAACGCGGTATGTGCTGGTATGGCACGTATATCAGAAATGCATGGTATACGACTGCCGGAAGGCACGGAAGAACCGGTTTGTTGTGCGATGGATGGAGATTCCCGAGAACTGGATCCCGATCCAGGAGCGAAAACCGGCCTTCAGGGATGCGAACGGCCTGGGTGTAGTGATCGCAAAGGACGTACACGGTGACGTGCGCCTTCGCGGCTGGCGTCATGTCAGCTGTGGGGAAGGTATCACCCATTGGATGCCGACGCCGGACGCGCCGGCAGACCAGAAGGAACTGCGGGATCGGGCCAGCAAGGCCTGACCGCAAGAAAGGAAAATGAATTATGACACTTGCCAACACCACAAAAAACGAAGTCAGTAAAATCAACAGCCTTGCCATGGAGGCCCGCGCGCTGCGTGCGAGCATTGACCTGAACATGTGGCAGCTGGCCCGCGTATTTGCGGAGGCCAAGGATCTTGTGAAGCACGGGGAATGGGAACAATGGCTGAAGGACAACGCGGATTGCAGCGTGCGGACAGCACAGGCCATGGTGGCCGCCTATAAGCGTTTCGGCGGGAAACCGCAGCTGGAAGACATCGGCCGGAGCAAGGCGTTCAAGCTGCTGCCGCTGCCGGAAGAGGCTGAGGAGAAATTTCTGAAAGACCATGATGTATCGGCCATGAGCGCCCGTGAGGTTGAACAGGCGGTAAAGAAAGCGCGGGAAGAAATGCAGGCGCAGATCAACCAGGAGCGGGAAGCCAGGCAGGCTGCAGAAAGGCGGGCGGCAGACGCGGAGAACAGACCGCCGGAGATCCCGGAGGGAATGACACAGGAACTTGAAAACTCCCGGGCAGAGATTGAACGCCTGAAGGCAACCGGCAGTGCGGCCATGGAAGAAGCCCGCCGGATCGCCGGGGAGAACAACCAGCTGAAGCAGGAAATCCGGGATCAGAAAGCCGCCCTGGAGGAACAGCAGGAAGATCTGAACCGCGCCCAGGCGGAACTGCTGAATGCCAAGAGCGCGATTGCCAAGGGGGACGCGGAGCGTGTGCCCTCGGATCAGCTGACGCCGGAGGTATTTGCCGGTGCGGTGCGACAGTTTATCGGTACCTGCGCACGGATGCCGCAGATGCGGGTGACTTTTGCTGCGATGGACAGCCAGACCAAGGAAGAATACAGCGTCCTGCTGGAGACCGTGGAGAAGTGGGCGAAGGACAGCCGGAAAGCCCTGGAAACAACCGGCGCGGAAGGGACGGTGATCTGACATGAAGGGACAGGAACAGAAGGATCTTTCCGCCAGGCGTGAATCCGGAGCGATTCTCGTTACGCCGGAAGTGTTAAGCGGTGTGGTAAAGGAATTGCTTCAGCCGGTCATGCAGAGCATGGCGAAGATCCTGGAAAACAATACCGCAGCCCTGGAACAGCTTTCATCCGCGCAGAGTGTACAGAATGACCGGCTCGAAGCGCTGGAAAGGCAGATCCGCCTTCAGACGAAGGTGGACAGCAAACAAGCGAGCTATCTGAATAACGCGATCCGACAGAGAAGCCGGGAGCTGCTTTCAAAGCGCGAGATTGAGGATAAGAAAGCTGTTACAAAGCTGGGCAATCATATCCGCCGGGCGGTGCTTGCCAGGTATGGCATATCCTCCCTGCGGGACGTGCCGAAGCATGAATACACGGTGGCTATGCAGCAGATTGAAATCTGGAACAACGCGCTGCTGGTCGGGGACGTGGTGAAGGACGCGCGGGAAAGGATGGCGGTGAACGATGACCAGGGACAGTGAAGAACGCCTGAAAGCGCTGGATGACGAACGGGTTGCGATGGTGAAACGCCATGAGAAACCCGTGCTTATCCATGCCATCAGTGCAGCGTATCTGAAAGAATACAGCGAAGCACATCGCAATGATCACACATAACAGACCGGGAAACTAAGAAACGAGGAATCAGCCAATGCCAATATTCAACTATGTGCGTGAGCACAGGCGGTTTATTCGGTATGCGTCAGATCATAAGCTCACGTCCGCAGAACGCCTGCTCTGGTATGCCTTGATTGAGATTTTCAACGAGGAATCAGAGGGAAATGTGTGGACTGACGATTATATCCGCATCAGCAATAACCGAGTGCTCATGTTATGCGATCCCATGGGGATCGACACCATGGTGCGGGCAAGAAACGGGCTGAAGCAACGTGGCCTGATCGATTTCAAGCCCGGCAGCAGGAACAAGGAGAATCCGGCATACAAAATCAAGCTTTTTTATCCGGACGGTTATACGCAAAATACGATCAACACAGGGGGCAACATACAGGGCAACAGAGGGGACAACCCGCCCGGCAACACAGGGGGCAACATACCGGCCAGCATGGGGAACATGTATATAAACCCAAACGTATATACGCGAACAGAAACCCAAAGGTATGTTGACGATAACGATGATGCCGATGTCATCTTCGCGCGCGAGGACGGGGAAGAGGATCCGATCCCGGATCGGGCGGAACGGATCAAATCCATCACCGCCGGTTTCCGCTGGGCTTTCGGCCGGAACCCTTACCCGGCGGAGGTCAACCGCCTTGTGACCGCCGGATGGCAGATGCAGTTTTCCAGCGAAATGGTGAACATGGCGCTGGAAGCCGCTGCCGGAGGCGGCGCGCAAAAGCCCGTGGACTACACGATATCCATCCTGGACGACTGGCGGTTCCACGATGTAATGCAGCCGCACCAGGTGGGCGAATACAAGGTCGAATACCAGGTTGAGACAGGGAAGCTCTGGTACGGGGCGAATGCGGACGAGAAAGACGAGGCCCGGAAAGAAGCACAGAGGCAGCGGCGGGAAGAGAACCGGAGGGCCGGGATTACGCCGATGTTCGAAGTGCGGGAAGGATAACAAAAGCGCGAACGTTCGCGGGTTAGGAGCAGACGATGCAGGAAGGACGTTTTCAGCCGACGATCATTCACAACAGGGATATCCCGCTGCTTGCGGAAGTGCTGTGCATCATGCAGGATCTCCGGATGACGGAGCAGCAGCGCGAATGGCAGCATGACCGCCTGACAAACATCACGCCGCACCTGACGGGTATGCCGGGCGGCGGAGGCTTGCCGAAAGGCCTGGAAGAAGCCTTTGCGACCATATCAGAGCTGGAAGAGAAGCAGGCCGAGAAGTGCCGGGAATACGCCGATCAGCTGCAGAAAGCCCAGAAGATTCTGAACAGTATCGCCAGCCGAACCTTGCGAACGTTCGTGATGATGAAGTACATGTTTGAGACGCCTGACACGGAAATACGGAGGGAATTAAACATGACCCGCCGTGGTTTTGACCAGGCCAGGAAGTGCGTGGAGGACGCGCCCAACATGGCAAGTGTCCGCTGGCAGGAAAAGTATGTTGTGGCAAAGAAGGGGTATGCAGCGAAAGTACATAACAATGTATAATGTAATATAATATGAATAGTAAGGCAGTTCAAAGGAGTAAGAACTGCCTTTTTTGCTTTATAGTAGTATGGTATAAGACTGAAGACCATTTCTGAATAAAATGATAGACCAATACAATAAGTGCTATACAAATCGGTTGAACAGATAGGTTTGATTTGTTATAATCTAACACAATAAAGCTAGATGACATATATTCATTTGAGGGGGAATAGACATGCGGGAAAACTCTCATATGCAAGATGCGAAGGATGCAAAAAATGATGAGTTTTATACACAATATTCAGATATTCAAAAAGAGCTTAATGCGTATCTAGAATATAACCCCAATACTTTTCGTGATAAGACGGTACTATTACCTTGTGACGATCCAGAATGGAGCAACTTTACTCGATTCTTTGCACAAAATTTCCAAACGCTTGGACTTAAAAAACTGATCTCAACAAGCTATGCGCCAAACAGCAAGAAAGTACAGTTTCAACAACTCACTATGTTTGAAACAAATAGTCCACAATTTGATGCATCAAAGACAGATTCACACGGTAAAATATTTATTTTGGAACGTGATATCAATCATTCAGGGACTATCGATATCGATGATTTAGAATGGGAGTATCTGGAAGGAGATGGAGATTTTCGCAGTGATGAGGTAAAGGCTCTTAGAGATCAGAGTGATATTATAATCACAAATCCGCCTTTTAGTCTGTTTAATAGCTTTCTAACATGGATACTTGAAGCTGATAAAAAGTTTCTGATTATTGGTAATATTAACTGTATCACTTATCAAGAAGTGTTTCCTCGCATTAAGAATAATGAAATCTGGCTTGGTAATGGTATGGGCAGATGGATATCTGGGTTTATTGTTCCTGACTCTTATGAACTATATGGGACAGAAGCTCGCATAAATGAAGAAGGAAAACGTATTGTATCAACAAATAATTGTCTTTGGTTAACAAATCTTGATCATGGTCGCCGTCACCGCCCTTTACAGCTTATGACAATGGCTGATAACAAAAAATATAGTAAGCATACAAAAGTAAGAGAAGAAGGATTCGCTCATTACGACAACTATAAAGGCATAGATATTCCTTTTACAGATTCTATTCCTATTGACTATGATGGAGACATGGGGGTTCCGATAACTTTTTTAGATAAATACTGCCCTGAACAATTTGTGATTATTGGAAACAGCAGTGAATTGGCCGGGCCAATTATTGATAATAAAGGAAAAGAAAAACGAAATCCAGGGCGCTTCTACATTAATGGGAAACGTATGTATGATAGGATTGTTATTAGGAGGCGCAATTAATGTCTGGACATAGCAGTTTGACAAGCGCTAAACGGATAAAAAATGACGAGTTTTATACTGTATATGATTTTATTCAAAAGGAAATAAATGCATACCTAGAGTACAATCCGGATACTTTTCGCGACAAAACTGTTCTTCTACCTTGTGACGATCCGGAGTGGAGTAATTTCACTAAATTTTTTGCACAGAATTTTGAACGTTTTGGGCTAAAGAAACTCATTTCAACAAGTTATGCAATAGAGAGTAAGCAGTATAAGAACGGTTATCAGCTTACATTATTTGAGACAACAGCGCCACAGTATGACAAAAGCAAAACACTCACGCATGGGAAAATCTTTACTCTTTCGAAAGATATTAATAACTCAGGGACAATTGATATTGATGATCTTGAATGGTCATACTTAGAAGGAGATGGAGATTTTCGAAGTGAAGAAGTGAAAGCACTAAGAGATGAAGCGGATATCATTGTAACAAATCCACCTTTCAGTTTGTTTAGGGAGTTTGTTTCGTGGGCTTTTGAAACAGGGAACAAAAATATACTAATCATTGGAACAAGCAACGCTATTCATTACCAAGAAGTATTTCCGTTAATTCAAGATAATCGATTGTGGTTAGGCGCTACATGCAATAACGAAGATATGGTTTTTGCGGTCCCGGAAGGCACAGATGTTTCTCCTGGCGATAAAAAGAAGGCAGAAAAGCTGGGATACATAGGAAACTATACTCGACTTGGGAATTCTTGCTGGTTTACCAACCTAGATCATGGCAAACGGCATCAATGGATTTCTTTAATGTCGATGAGTGATAATTTAAAGTTTAGTAAGCATAACAGCATAAGAGAATACGGTTATCAGAAATACATAAATTATGATGCAATAGAAGTTCCGTTTGTTGATGCTATACCAGCAGATTATGATGGGGACATGGGGGTTCCGGTAACTTTTATGGATAAGTATTGTCCGGAACAGTTTGAGATAGTTGGTACAGAAGTTTCAGTAAGAGAACCAATGGAAAAATACGCCGCTAAAGGTGAATATAATCCGGGCGGGAATGTTCTATATATTGAAGATGTAGATCCGTCGTCAGCATATAAATACAAAGCTGTTTATAAAAGAATAATCATAAGGAGGAAGGCCAAGTGAAGACAACATTATTGATAGACAAGACCATTGATGAGATTTGCAAAGGTTTTGTTTATAACGAGTTGGAAGGGAAGGGCCTTTTTGGCTGGTCTGGTAAGTTGGTGATTCAACCAGAGTATCAGAGAAATTATTTATACGCTGAAGCAAAGATGGAAGAGGCTGTTATAAGGTCTGTACTTTCAGGTTATCCGATCGGCCTGTTATATTTCAATAAAGTTTCTGATACAAAATATGAAGTTTTAGATGGTCAACAGCGTATTACAAGCCTTGGCCGTTTTATGACAGGTAAATTCCCACTTATTGACTCGAACGGGTTGCCACACTACTTTGATGCAATGCCTAATGATCTAAAGAAAAAGATAAAAGAAACCCCATTAACTATATATATATGTGAAGGCTCGGAAAGTGAGATAAAAGCGTGGTTTAAGACGATAAACATTTCTGGTATTCCACTTAATCATCAAGAAATCTCGAATGCTGTTTATTCTGGACCATTTGTTACAAAAGCCAAAGAAGAATATAGTAACAGTCAGAATGCAAATATACAAAAATGGAGTGCATATATCAAAGGACATGTAAACCGGCAAGATTTTTTACGTGTGGCTTTGGAATGGGTTGCTAGAAGCACAATCGACGATGATGTTGATGCTTACATGAGCCAGCATCGCTTAGATACTGACATTAATGATTTAAAAACATATTTTACGAGCGTTATTGATTGGGTTTCAGGTGTCTTTAATGACGTGGAAAATGAGATGAAAGGATTAGAATGGGGGCGGCTATTCGAAACATATCATACACAACCTTACGATCCGGCAATTGTATCTGCAAAGGTGCATGAACTATATGCAGATGCTGCTGTGAAAAACCGTAGAGGTGTATTTGAATACATACTCGGCGGTTGTGTTGATACGAAGCTTCTTGACATACGGATTTTTGAGGAATCAACTAAAAAGGCTGTTTATTCACAACAGACTCAAGAGGCAGTGGCTGCTGATAAATCAAACTGCCCATTGTGTGCTATTGGGCATGATGCGAACGCAAAACGCATTTGGAAATATCAAGAAATGGATGCTGATCATGTTGCTGCGTGGAGTCGTGGTGGCGCAACAGATATAACAAACTGCCAGATGCTTTGCAAAACGCATAATAGAGCAAAGGGAAACAAATAACATTTAAGGATGTGAAGATCCCATGATCGGTGAAAAGTTTACACTGATGCAGTATTCCGTTGGCGCAATTCTCGGCCTTATTGACGCCGGACAATTTGTTATACCGGAAATACAGCGTCCGTTCGTATGGAAGCGCAGCCAGGTCCGGGATCTGATCGACTCTCTGTATAACGGGTATCCGACCGGGTATATTATTACCTGGAAAAACCCGGACGTGAGGACAAAAGAAGGAAAACTGTCCAACGGGAAACATGTCCTTATTGACGGACAGCAGCGCGTAACAGCGCTTATGGCTGCCATATCCGGTATAGAGGTTATGGATGATGATTTCCATAAAGACCGGATCAAAATAGCGTTTAATCCGCTGACAACAGATCCGACAAAGCGTTTTGAGGTTCAGGATGTTTCTCATCTGAAGGATAAAAAATGGATCCCGGATATTGCTGAACTCTTTAAGCCGGATTTCAAACAAAGAGCTTTTGAAAATGCATATGCCGAAGTCAACGAAGGCGTAGATCTGGATGAATTATCCGAAACATTGACCAAACTAAAGGAAATTGCAAACCGACAGATTGGCGTGATTGAGTTGGATCATTCCCTGGATATCGATGAAGTTACCGAAATCTTTATCCGAATCAACTCTAAGGGATCTCCTTTGAGCCAGTCTGACTTTGTTATGTCCAAGATGGCAGCGGATACTGATCATGACGGTAATATGATGCGCAAAGTGGTTGACTATTTCTGTCATCTGGCGGTAAAACCTGAATTCTATGCCACAGTAGCAAAAGACAATGAATTTGCGCAGACACCTTATGCCGCAAAGATCAAATGGCTTGCAAGTAATTATGAAGATATCTACGATCCGGATTATGGTGATATGCTCCGGGTAGCCTTTATGTACAGCTTCAACCGTGGCAGAATGACGGACCTGGTCAGCCTGCTGTCAGGACGTGATTTTGTAACGCGGGAATTTAAAGAAGAAATCGTTATAGAGTCCTATAAAAAGCTGAACGAAGGCTTGCTGGCTTTTATCAATTCCTTGACTGCCTCGTCCTCTTTGTCGGGAATGTATACGCTGCGATAGGAATTGTACGCCAGGCATCTGGCAATCTTGGCAGCATCCCGGTAATCTGTTTTCCGCTCGTTCGGAGACTTCGGCATGGTGGAAGGCGCCATAATGACACATTCGATACCGCTCGCTGACAGTGAACGGTAGAGGGAATATCCCAGTCCGCCAGCTTCATATCCGCAGACGATCCGGGTTTCCCGGCCATGGTGTTCTTTCAGCCTGTTCACATATCTGACAATGTTCATATAGTCAGGTTTGAACTGAACCAAGCCGAATTCCTTGTCGTTTTCAATCGTGTAGGTGCAAAGGGTGTAGTTTGTTGTGTGGACATCCATTCCAACGTAGAGTATACTTTCCATGTAGTGCTCCTCCTTTTGCATGTGGTGAGTCCTGTGGTTTTTTTGCTTTCACTTAAAGCTTACAGGTAAACCCACGTTCTTGCAAACTGGTAGGGGCACTACATATTATCCCCTGTCCCCATTATTATCTGAATTTGATGAAATCATAGGAAGATTATCTTCCGAGATTCCTTGCCAACAGATGCCCCGACAAACTGGAATATGTCTTACTTCCAATACCCCAACAGCTTCTCATCTATTACAGCGATTTCTTCCTTGCCTTTAATATGACTGTAAAAAGCGAGTTTTTCAATTTCCTCCTTATCATTTCTGTATTCTTCTATCATCGGCAAATATTCTTTTGGCAGGGTTATACCATAAAGCCCGCCATACTCCTCATGCCATTCAGGATTGAAATATCCGGGAGCCATTCTGTAATACATTAACCCTAAATACTTGAAGTCAATATTATCAAGCCCCAGCTCTTCTTTACATTCTCTCGTAATACATTCCCTGAGGGTTTCATTTTTTTCTCTGCAGCCGCCAAAAATTTCCCAGTCTTTTCTCCAGTTATTCCATCCCATAAGATAATCATCACCTATTTTCACAACTACTAAGCAATGATTGATTGGCTCGTATTTTTCAACTGCATCCGTTTCATTGACATTAATGATGTCAAGAAGTTCATTCCCTTTACCATCAACAACTATCATTTTCGTTTTCTCCGCAAACTCCGATTTGTCGATTGTAAACAAAATCAAAAGTTAATGTACTATTTCATGCCGAGATGATCATACCAAAGCATGTGTTCCCAGTCAAACAGAAGCACACGAGGAAAGTCTGTTCCGTGGAAAAACACAGCCGGATATACCTCTGACAAAGATGAATCCGGGTTCGGATTTGTCTATTTATTTTGAAGGAAAAGAGAACCGTCTCCTGTCTTCTTTGTATCGATTCTACGGGGAGTATCTTATTTTGTCAGGTAGGTGGACTGGCTGATATGGGAATGTTATAATATGGGCAAAAGAGTGAAAAGGAATATAAGGAGGAAGTTACGATGAAAAAGATTCTGTTGCTGTTGCTGGCATTGTGTATATGCTGCGCGGTGCCTGCCGCTTTCGCGGAAGAAACCACTGTGGCGGGCTTCATGGGTACCTGGGACGCGGTTCGGTTTGTATACGGCGATCTGGTGGACATGGATAAGGAGATGCTCAGAGAGAATCAGGTAGCCTGGCTGCTGGAAATAAAGGAGGACGGTACATTCCACAGCAACAACGGTGAAAGCGAGACCGACGGGGCCTGGACGGAAGCGGACGGTGTGCTGGAACTGAAGTTCAACGAGGAATACATATTCCGGGCTGAACAGGATGGCGACCTGTTGCACGTCGTGCTTGATGACGGGAGTGGAACGCTTCAGGAGTATTATCTGGCCAGAACGGAGGAGCCGTGACGGGTCTGATCATCTCTTTTTCAATCGCTGCCTTTTGCTAAAAAGAGTCCGAACCCTTTTATGGGTTCGGACTTAATATTTGCTTCAAAGGAGACAGAGAACCGTCCCCTGTCGCCCCCAGTGTTTTCAGTCAAAGGAGAAGGTTATTCAGATCAACTGCATATCGCACAATATATCAACCGTGCACCCAGAACTTTCCCCGGGGCACGCCCTATGACTAATTCCAGTTATAGTTTGTGATAAATCGTTCCAGGGCATGCGTTACCATTGTCAAAATGATGCATTTTGTGGCGTGAAACACAAATCCAATCCCGAGGGAAAACAGAAAGGATGACAGGATTTCAAATACCAGCTTCTTCACAGCAATATGTTTCTGAATGATGACTGCCTGGAAAAGGATATCTCCGCACCAGACTAATGCATTGATCAGAATGCAGGCTAATGGATTAAGGTTCCATTTCAACAGCAACCATAAGATGAAAGTCTGCATCATGGCTCTTTGCGGTATTTCCATACAAGCGGCTTCCATACACATTTCTGTCAGTTCAGAGAGGTTCTCAGTACCTTTTGACTGTGATTCACAGAACACGAGGGCACATGTTGTCAACAATGTAAAAGCTGTAAGGACACAGGTAAAATCGGCAAACTCTCTATCGGCAAACAGTTTCTCAAAATGAAACGGATGATCTCCCATAAGCAGCCAGATAATGATTGCAGGTATGATTGCTGAAAACATGGGTGTGAACATCTGCAGGTTCTTTTTGTTTCTTAATTTCGCAGACAGGAACATGTTAACGGCAAACCATATTCCGCTAAGTAAAAAACCTATGATAAAAATGACTGGATACAGCATTGGTGTACTCCTTTGGATTCCGGAAAATTGATTTGCTGACAGAAAATTGGGCGGGAAAGAACTCATGTGCAACCGTGCCACCAGAACCGTCCCCGGGGCACGCTCTGACAGTTTACGTGATATGAGCGGTAATGCTGTTCTGACCTTCCAACCTGCTAAAGCCGGCAGCAGTGTAGAGTTCTATTTCAGCAGTTGCGTCCACATCCACCACGACCATAAGCTGATGCGGCCTGCTCAATTCTATTGCCTTTGCCAACAACGCCATTTCATTACCCTGCTGTGCTGCTTCAGGTTTAGTGTACAGATCATAAATCTCATGCATATCATGACAGCATTGTACATCCAAATAGCCCTGGACCTGTCCGTCTTTTACAGCCAGTAAGACTCTGAATTTATCCTGAGCTGAGAGAATTCGTTCTGCAGTCCAATAAGTATCGATGTTATGAAGATCACTGTATTGCTTTATCCACTTTTCAGAAAGCAGTTCTATCCGGTTTGCTGATACATTCGGAGACGGTCCGGTCAGAATCATTTTCTGCTGTTCCGGCTCAAATGCAGCCCCTTTCATTTTAAGCGGCCGGGAGATAGCCGGGTTTAATGGATTAAACACAAAATCCATTATGTATCCGCGATAGTTCTTTTGCATATATGAAAGCATTTCGGTGAATGCTTCTTCTTTTCCGGTTAATCCTATGATCATCTCGATATATCGATCATCCGGAATGACAAGCCATACAAACAGACCTTCGGTTTTCCCGTTTTCCGAAACAGCAAAAGCATATTCATCTTTCCTCATTATTGAATGATAGAGGTTGTCTTTACTAAATGTGAAATGCGGGTCGGAATAGAACGGATGCCCGGCCAGTTCGCCGATAAAATCCTCGTAGTGTTCAAAAGAATGAATTTCCTGAATCTTCACATGTATCTCCTCAAATCCCGATTGCTGTGCTTTTCAGCGGCAATATCAAATCTCTGTATTTTCAGTCCCGGGAAAGATAATCCGGTGAGTCAATGAGAAAAATCCCACTGGCTCATTTTCGTGACTTATTGTTTCTGTGAAACCAGGGCAAGCCATGCGGGCAGGGCAGCCATGGGATTATATTTCCAATTGTTGATGTTTTTCGTTTCCTCTTCTGTTTTTGTTTTCAGTTCATCATAGCTGAACCAGAAGGAGGCATTGACTGCAGGAAGCTCCGCCATTTCAGTTATGTGCAGTCCGGATGACACATTGGCGTTAATGATGTCCTGCATTCTCCAATGCAGGTCGGGGAAAACTTCGTCATATGGTTTTCTGATCACCGGTTCTTTCCAGGCTTCTCCGGTAAACGGCCGGTTAAAGGGATGGATATCATATACCGCGGAATAACCGCCTTTTTTCAGGACTCTGGCTATATTCCTGTACATTTCGTTTAAGTCGCTGATCCAGGTCAGGGTTCCGTTGGACGTATAAACAAGATCATATGCGGAATCCTCGATCTTTGACAGGTACATGGTGTTATCGCAGATGTATTCTATGTCCAGGCCCCATTTACCGGAAATGATCCCGGCATTTTCCAGTTGCCGCTCACTGATATCTGCAGATGTCACCTTTGCGCCCATGAGCGCAAAGGCAAAAGCAGCATGATTGTCACCGCTTGACGGCAGCAGTATTCTTTTGCCCCTGAAATCACCTGAATATTTTTCAAGCAAGGCAAGCATTGCCGGATGGAATGCCGTTCCCGGGTTGTCCCTGACTGCGTTGAGCTTTTCTTCCGTCCGCAATGATTTATACCAGTCGGAATCAGATAGCCGGTTCCAATGCGCTTTTACTTCAGCTTCCCAGTTTTCCATGTTTCGGTCTCCCTGGCCGCTCCCGAATGACAGGTATATGTATCAGTATCTATCTGTGCCCGGGAAAGGCTTCTTAAAAATAATGTGCCATCAGGCGATCAACCCACTCCGGGACGGACGCGTCTTTTTTGTCATATACCGGATAGTAGGGCTTTATATCCAGAACAGGAGTGCCATCTACCGCATCGAGACCTTTTACGACCAGTGTATCTTCTGAAACAGATATGATTTCAACAGCAGTCAGTCCGATCCGGTTTGGCCTGTCTTTGCCCCGCTGGGAGAAAATGCCTACCAATGGCATATCATCCCTGTTCTGCGGCCTTCTCTGAAGATGTTTTTCCCTGTCATATGCAGCCTGATCAAGCCAGTAAAGAACAATCACATGAGAGAAATCTTCAAGCCCTTTCATCCCTGATCGATACTGCTCCTTCAGGATGATGGAGGAAACATCATTTCCCCATGCAACATCTTTTCTGTCCATTACTGCATTATGTACAAAACCAACGGGCTCCATTTCAATTTTCACGGTATCCTCCATAAGCCGGACCTCACTTTTTTATGCACTGAATATGGAAATGGCCGTCTTTTTCCTGCAGGGAATCCATTGTTAGTCCTGCGCGTTCCAGCAGATGAATGACCGAGCCGGAAGACTGCGTATCATCTTTTACGACGCCATAGGTTGTATGGATTAAAGTGCCGGCAGCATTGATATCCAGGTCGGCAAGAAAAGGCTCAGGAAAAGCAGAGGTGATACTGCAATCCCAAATGTTCATGAAACCGCCTTTCCTGAGAACACGCGCAGCTTCATGAATTGCCTTGTCCTGCGTCTCTTCTGTCATATACATCAGTGTGTAGAAAAAAGTGACATTGTCAAAGGAATCGTCAGGGAAAAGCAGTTCGGTTGCGTCCATCAGTTTTTTTGAACAGCAATCCGGAGCTTCGTCCAGTTCCTCCTGCCGATTATCAACAGCGGTCACTTTGTCCCTGTAGATCCGTCCGATGACAGCTTCGCCGCCACCGCCGATATCAAGAATGGAACCGGTTAAATTCGCTTTGATTTCTATGTTCATTCTGCCCTCACAAGTTGCAGCTTATCATCAGGTTGTGTGTCCCCGGAATTGAAACGATCATACCAAAGCATATGTTTCCAGTCAAACAGAAGAGGGGGGACTGATTCGCGGAAAGACGTATTCATCGCCTGTTTCCGGTATCTTCCCTTATCTATTATACGGTCCAGAGCATGAAAGGCTTCCCCGAAGGCCGGAAATCGCGGTACGCAAGTGATACATTTCCGCTGCGGTATCTGCGGACATAAAAAACGGCATCCCGCCAAAGGGATGCCGTTTCCGTGCCTGGCCCAGTTTAATCCACCGCAACAAAATCCATATCACTGATAAAGTCTACCAGCATTTTCACATCAGCATCTGTGAGGGCGTCGCCGGTCATGACAAACTCCAGTTCATAGCTTTTGTAGATCGTATAGATGTCCACGAAGCCGCTGCCGGAGACTTTCAGCAGGCGGGTGCCATAGGCTGTTTCCAGATCCTCAAAAACAACGTCTTCATCCACTTCCCGGAAACTGTCACGGATTTCCTCCACGACAGCTTCATCCACATCATTGAAACGCTCCGTGTCCGCGTATTCTTCGTTATACGCGATTGAAACGGTAACGGAGGGCTTGCCTTCCCC
Source organism: Christensenellales bacterium (assembly GCA_045111455.1). Lineage (GTDB taxonomy): Bacteria > Bacillota > Clostridia > Christensenellales > Aristaeellaceae > Aristaeella. The sequence continues at coordinate 19,632 of JBGUGL010000032.1, forward strand.
GGCAGAGAGAATGCCGACCATGTTCAGGTCTGTGCTTGATACGGGCATATAGGCGTAGCCTTCCGGCATTGTGCTCTGGATCCTGAAGGCTTTGCCGACATTCAGCATGCCCATTTCAGTTTTAGCGGTATCTTCAGCGAATACGCAGACTGTGCCCAGAACCATGACCAGGCTCAGCGCCAGCGCAATGATTTTCTTCATGATTATTCATCTCCTTTATCTGATGCTTTCAGCTTACTGCACATAGCTCTGATACACAAAACCGACTTTACCCGATTCCGGATCACTTACCTGATACCAGTCCTTCAGCTCCGCGATTACATCCAGCTCGTAATTGGCAGGGAAGGTTGCCATCGCCTCCGCGGATTTGCTGGGGAACCAGCGCATATAGACCCAGCCGCTGGCCCGGGCGGGACGGACAGTTACGGTGTAGGGAGTAACAAACTTCGCGGAGGCGATCAGGGAATTCAGCTGGGTCACCGTAGATGCATCCTTGGTGGAAAACGCTGTTTTTTTCTGGGCCGGGGTTGTGCTGCCGGAACCGGAATAGGGAACAGGCTTCTCTTTCACCAGGAAACGGTACATGATATAGCCGGTGGTGTTGGCGTAGTCGATGATTGCCCAGCCGTTCTGATGTCCGTAGGTAATAACCTTCGTGCCGTACTTCAGGGTGCCGAGGACATTGCTGTCATCTTCTGTGCTCATGCTGGAACGGACTTTCAGGGGCTTGCCGTTCCCGGTGCAGACATACATGTCTGTTCCCTGGGATTCCGACACGGCGGCGGGAACGAGCAGCACCAGAAGCATCATCGCGAGCAGCAAACTGATTACCTTTTTCATCTGTAGTTCATCCTTTCCTTGATTCCTTCATGATTCTATATCAATTACGAAGATTGATACGCTGACGGTCAGCCGCATGTCACAAAAAACTGCCGGAACAGCCGGGATGTTTTTTGCCCATATGCGGTTTCCCTCGCTTTTTCCTTATCATAGTCGATAATGATTATGCGGTCAATAACACCTTCAGGCTAAAATTGCTGCCGGCAAACCGGGGCCGGGACAGAAATACTGTTTCCATTTTCTTCCTGCATTTCTGCAAAAAAAAAGAGACAGAGAAATGAACTCTGCCTCCCGGAGTGTATCACTCTTTCCGGAATATCCTGACCAGTACACCGCCAGGTATCCCATCGACGGTGGCGGTCAGTTCCGCGTTTTCCCATTCTTTCAGCAGGGGACTGTCGGTTACGATCCGGGGCGTAAATCCCTCCTGCCAGCTGCCCTGGTTTTCAATGAAGAGCCGGCACGCGTTGCCGGCGGCATCTGTCCCTTCCAGCATATACCGGGCGGAAAGCAGGGTGCGCCCGTCTTTTCCGATCCGCTGGGTATCCACGCCGGTACCGACGGTTCCGCCCCGAAAATACGGCCCGTCCGCGGTCCCTGTGAAGGGGATCATCACAACGGTGGTTTCCTGTCCTTTGACGGGGACGGCTTCACCGCATTCGACCCGGATCTCCATCAGGAAATCGTCCTGCATTGCGGCAGGTTTATCCATCTTTATTCTGCCTCCTTTTTCAATTCAGATGCGGCAGGGATACAGGTTTTGCCCATATAGTATTCATCAACAAACCGGCCGTTTACTTTCATGGATTTTGGCCGAATACCTTCCACAGCAAATCCGTGTTTCTCATATAAGTGCTTTGCGCCGGTATTATCGCATTCAACCGTTAGCTCCAGGCGGACAATGCCGTTTTCTTTTGCCCATTTATCCAGAAGACAGAAGAACTCTGATCCCAGTCCCCTGCGCTGATAAGCCCGGCGAATACCGATAACAATGTATGCCGTATGCTTAATTCGGTTCAGTTTTCCCCGCTCGGCCCAGATATAGCCAACAATTTCACCCGTGCCGGTTTCTGCAACCACCAGGAAATCTTCTCCCGAAACAGCGGCTTCAACGGTGGCTTTCAAAGGCCGCAGGTCCTTTGTCCTGCTTTCGCGTTCACCGGGTTCATACATCATGAATTCTGTTTCTTCATCAAGCCGGCACATCATCTGCCAGAAGCTATCCACATCATCTGCCCTGATTGGCCTTATATTCATTATTTAAACCTCCATACTGCGAATCAACGATTGAGATGATCATGGCAAAGCGCAAACAAAGCGGGGAAGGGAAGTGAAAGAAGGAGACGGTGCACCGTCTCCTTTTCTCCCTGTTACTCAATAATCGACAGGTGATCAATGCAGGCAGGAAGATGCATCATATGATGGTATGTCATGGGGGTCAGAATCATACCGCCCCTGGTTAACCTGCCCCAGAACACCAGCAGCCATACTGAACGGAAATCCGTAGTTACGCCGCCGACTTCCAGAATCCTCATGACCCACTCTTCGGGCACCATGGACTGAATTTCTTCCAGGGTCAGCTTCTCGATAATTGACCTTGTGTTCTTTCCAACAGCGATCATGTATTCACGCAGCATGTCCACATTGATCTTTTCGCCGAAAGTCTTCACTTCGTCCGGTTCCAGCGCGTTTCCGGTATCTGTTATCGTTGCGCCGATTTTCTGCTGCCATTCAGCGTTAAAGAGCTGATCCTGATCAGCCATCAGAATATTGCTGACAAGGTCCTCAATACGATAGGTATGCCAGAACTGCCAGCAAAGCGGCACCATATCTGTTCCGGCATAATGCAGATCCGTATCCCATATCTGTCTCGGGACCAGGACATTCTGATTGCCGGCCAACATATAATCCAGAACATAATCAGCCAGGGTCTTTTCGGACGCACCGGACACTTCCGCCGGATGCACCATGGCGTGCACTTCCAGTGTAAGCTTTTTGATTTTGTTCGCATCATCTCCGGACAAGGCGGTTTTCAACTCTTCGTATTTATCCTCAAAGGCCTTATACAATGATTTCTTATCCACTAATACTATCCTTTCGCAAAAAGCTTGTGTGATTCCATATGACTGATTGTACTATAACAGATACCCGGGAGAAATACCTGTTCCCGGTACCCGCTCACCCGGAGCCTGTCCGGTATTAAAGCTTTTCCCGGAAAAATTCGATTTCCTCGCCCAGGGGGCCATAGCAGAAGGCCATTCTGGCAGGGCAGGCCGGTTCTGAGGGGATTACGATATCATTCGGCTCAATAAAGACTTTGTATCCTGCGGCCTTTACCTTCTGAACCATATGATCCACGTCATCCGTTCCGAAGGCAATATGGCGGAGCGCTCCTTTGGATTTGATTCCTGATCCGTTGGAGAATACTTCGAGCAGGCAGTTTCCTGCATCGATCATGATGCCTTCGGACCATTCTCTTTTTACAGACAGCCCCAGAGTGTTGAGATAAAAGTCCTTCACCTTCGCCAGTTCTTCCGCGGTTCCGCATTTCATGGAAATGTGGTGAATTCCCGTAATCATACATTTACCCCCGTTTTACAGGTTCAGCGCCATGCATATGGCTCCGTCCAGTTTGTCATAAGGCGGATAGTTTTCAATCAGTGTATATCCGCGCTTTTCATATAAACGAACCGCGTCGTGCATGATGAGCCTGGTTTGCAGGACAGTTCTTTTATATTTCATTTCCCGGGCCTTTTCTTCAATCCGGTCCATCAATTGTGATGCAATGTGCTTTCCCCGGTATTCCGGCTCAATCCATACCCGTTTGATTTCAATATCCTGACCGGAATACGGTTTCAAACCCGCACAGCCGACGGGTTTGCCATGATCTTCAGCAATCAGGACAACCGGAATACTGTCTGAGGCATTGAAAGGGATGAAGCCGGCTCTGTTTGCAGCCCCGCCTGTTATGAGATTATAGTATTTTTCTGTTTCGGTATAAAACTGCCGGAAAGCCGGATCCCTTCCGTCTGTCCAGCGAAAGCCCGGCAGTTCCGGATCCTCTCCATTTTCTATCCTTGTAATCATATCGATCCAGCGCTGATGGCGGCCGCCTTCGAATTCAGCGGTCAGCCAGTGACGGGCGATCATTTTTGCCCGCTCCGTTCCCACCACCAGGGCTCCCATGGTCAGGATGTTGCTGTTGTTGTGCCGTTTGCTCATTTCGGCGCTGTATACATCGCTGCAGGTACAGACGCGGATTCCTTTGACTTTTCCGGCGGCAATGCTGATGCCCATGCCCGTGCCGCAGAGCAGGATGCCCCGGTCACATTCGCCGGAAGCTACGGCTTTTGCTGCTTTGTATCCGTATACCGGGTAATCGTCCAGACCGTTTACATCAAAGGTGCCGAAGTCTTTCCATTCCAGGTCCATTTCATCCAGCAGCTTCATCAGCTCATGCTTCAGGGCAATTCCATGATGATCACAGGCCAGCGCAATCATTGAATACCTCCGTTATTTCCATTCATGACTCAGTATCCGCATCATAATAAAATCGCTGTATTCATTGTTGTAATAATATGCTTCTTCAAGGACGCCTTCCTGTTTGAATCCGATTTCCCGGTAGAATTTCAGCGCCTCTGTATTCAATCCCACCACGCCGATAGAGACCCGGTGCATCTGATACTCCCCGAAAGCCAGATCAAGCATGATGCGGATGGCTTCTTTTCCGTAGCCTTTACGCTGGGCTTTTGGATCGGGAATGATGATCGTAAGGTCGGTCTGATGCCATGCGGGGAACATCCGCAGCAGGCCGGTTTCCCCGAGAATAGTTCCATCAAGGTCTGTAATCGTGAACCAAACCGAATCCTCGGATCTGTGGCTGACGTTAATCATCTTCCTGATGGATTCTTCATCGGCCGGCTTTTCAAAGCCGCACTGGAACATGATCTGAGGCTGATTGAACCAATAGGTGAAAAAAGGAACGTCTTCCTCTCTCTGCTCACGCAAAATGATTTTTTCCCGTGTATTTCCTTACTCATGAGATCGGATAATCCTTTCCGGACGGTCAGCCGTATCAAAAGGGAATTTACCGGCAGGTGAAAGAAACACCTGTTTTACCTGACGGTAAACTCTGTCCATTCGATATGGTTGTATTTCATAACATCATCCGCACGTTTCATTCCCAGCTTCTGATAAAACGGTACCGCGTCTTCATTGGCTATCAGATAGACCGCGATATCCTTTTCACCGCCGGCCAGTTCATGGGCGGTCTTCATCAGCCGGGAGCCGATTCCCTGCTTTTCGTAATTTCTGTCCACGCCGAGATCTGTGATATAGAGCCAATAACAGAAATCTGTCAGGCCAAACAGTATGCCGACAATCAGGTTCTCCTCATTTCTTGCCACCAGGCTGATGGAGACATTGTTTACCAGTTTGTTGATTCTTTCCCTGAATCTTTCCTTCGGGTACTGTGATCCGAGGTCCGTTCTTTTCAGGAAATCAATATACTCTTCTGCCGACAATCTTTCTTCTTTGATTTCTATTTTATCCATAATACTGTATTACGCTTTCTTCTGAAGGACCGGATTGCCGGCGGTGATTATTCTGCTGCCCGGCGGCTGCCCCTCAGATACTCCTCACGGGTTATTTTCAGATGGGTTATTCCGTCTGATGTTCCGCTTTCCCGAAATCCCACCGCTTTGTGGATATGATAGGCAGCATCGCGGGTTTCTTCGAAATCATTATGCAGGCAGGAAATGCAGTCCACCCTGAAAGCACGGTCCAGCAACAGGCGAAGCCCCTGCCTGCCGTATCCTTTTCCCCTTTCCGGGGCATAGATCACAATTCCCATATCCCACCAGTCCTGTTCCGGATTGCGGTGATAATTTACATCCCCGACAAAGGCTCCGTCACTTTTCCTTTGCAGGTAGGCATAGAAGCGTTCCGGCGCTTTTCCGATCCAGGAAGCCTGCAGATCCAGCCATTCAGATTCCGGCTCGGGAATACATCCGTCCGGCGGGAACCAGGGCGCGTTATAGGCCATGGTCGCCGGGTCGGACAGCATTTTTACATAAAACCAGCCATCTTCCGGCCGGGGAATATACAACTGCAGATCGTTTGACATTTACCTGCTGTGTCCCTTCTTATAAATCAGGTTAATCCAGGTGCCTTTCTTCGTCCCGGCGGGATGCCGGATTACAGTTTCTCCCGAATCATACGGACCAGCTCATCGTATTCTTCCGGGGAGAGCGTAACCGCTTTGGGATTCATGGCGAACACACCGCCCCATTCAAAACCGTCCTTATATTTCGGGACCAGATGGAAGTGAAGATGGTGCATGGTGTCACCGTACGCACCGAAATTGATTTTGTCCGGATGGAAAAGCTCATGGAGGATTGACGCCACATGGCTGACATCTTCCATATACTGTTTTCTTTCGTCCTCTGACAGCACGGTGATGTCATCCACATGCTTTTTGCAGGCGACAATCACCCGGCCGTGATGGCTCTGCTCCTTAAACAGGATCACCTTGGACATGGGCAGTTCCCCGATCTTAATCCCAAAGACGTCAAGCAGCGCCCCTTCGGAGCAGTAAGAGCAGTTTTTCATTTCTTCTGTCATCATGCAAACCTTCTTTCGATTAATTAATAAATCATGTTATCTTTCACAGCAAAAGCGGTCATACCGCTTTATTTTTCCAGCCAGCGCCGTTTCCTGACCGTGGGATTGCTGTCATTGATGATGTGATAGCAGGGGCAGCCTTCCGCATGGTCGTTGATGATCCCACAGGCCTGAAGGTGGGAATAGACCGTTACAGTTCCCAGGTATTTGAAGCCGTATTTCTTCAGCTCTTTGGCAATCTGATCCGACAAACCGTTGCTGACGGGAATGCGGCCTTTTTCATGACCGATATAGAGAATTGTCCTGCCGCCGGTATGCGCCCAAAGCCAGTCGCTGAAACTGCCGTATTCCTGACGGATTGCCTGAAAACACCGGGCATTGCTGATGACAGCCTCAATCTTTCTGCGGGAGCGGATCATTCCTTCCGTATTCATAATGCGCTGGATATCCTGCTCCGTGTAGGCAGCAATAAGGTCATAGTCAAACTGATCAAAACAGGCCCGGAAAATCTCCCTTTTTTTGATCATCAGGCTCCATGACAGGCCGCACTGCATAGCTTCCATCATCAGGTGCTCAAACATGACACGATCATCATGCACCGGTACGCCCCATTCGGTGTCATGGTATTTTCTCATAGCCTCGAAGGTGAAGCCCCAATCGCAGGAACTCATGGCATTTCCACGTCCTTTCCCCTTCATTTATACTGACAGTTCTGACCGGATCAGCTCGCTGTCAGTCCAGACATAGCACAGGATCAGGTTTGAATCGGCCATGTATCCCAGCAGAACGATACCCTGATCCTTTCTTTTCCACTGCAGGTATTTATCGCCTGTGCTGTTCAGCTCTTCCGGAGCACCGTATATTCCCGTCAGGCTGTCCGTCAGCTTCCGGCAGATGTCTCCCGGATCAGCCAGGGAATGGGTTCCGCCCTCCTCGAAAATGTGGGACAGCCTGATCCAGTTTTCAGCTTTCCCTTCCGCAGTATCCAGGGTGGAATACGCAGGCAGGCAGCCGAACAGTATCCGGCTGTCATAGGACCGGATTGTACTGCTTCCGCTCCGGTGAATCCTGCCCAGGGGAGTGTAACCGGAATCCAGCAGCAAACTGTCAGCTTCCTCAAAGGCCATGGAAGTGTTCAAAGCCACTTCACCGGTTTTCTTCTGGTTTTCCAGGGCGCCCATGATCCATATTCCGCCGAAGAAGAGGATCACCAGGATTACGGCAATCAGGCGGAAAGTGCCGGCACCGGCCTGCCGGTAGGCTTTTTCAGGATCCCATGCGACATATTCTTCATTCGGTTTCATTGTTTCCTCCGGAATGATTTCCAATTGCGGTCAAGCGATTAAAACGATCATATCAAAGCCTGTGTTATCAGTCAAATGGAAACAGGATATTGCCTGGCGCCTGTCTGTTCCTGTTCCGGAAACTGTTGTATAATGGCCTGGATGAGAAAGCAGAAAGAAGGAAACAGCGATATGGAACGGTTTGCGTGGAAAGGGAAAATCAAGCCCGGCATGCAGGAAGAATACAAGCGGAGGCATGATCAGATCTGGCCGGAGATGCTGGAGGTGCTGAAGAAGGCGGGGATCCGCAATTACAGTATCTGGAGCGACGGGCGGGAAGTGTTCGGCTATTACGAATGCGAACAGGGCATCGCTTTCGCGGAACAGGCCCAGGCGGGCAGTCCGGTGGTGGACAGATGGAATGATTATATGCAGGATGTGCTGGAACTGGAGATGGATCCGGAAACCGGAGCCCAGCCGAAGCTCCGGCAGATGTTTATGATGGAATAAGAAAAGATCCGCCGGCGAATGCCGGCGGATCTTTCACAGAGTTGTATTTTCCAGGCGGGTCCGGGCTGCGGTGCGCTTATTTCCGGATCCAGCCGGTGGCACCCCGCAGGCTGACAATAAGCCAGTCCCCGTCATCCTTCAGGATGGGCAGTTCAGTGCCGGCATCCAGCAGGGCGACCTTAGGCGCTTCCGTATCGTTCCAGGCGTATACAGGAGTGGCATTATCCGCCCGGTACCAGGCCGGGTCGACAGCGATATAATCGGCATTGACCCAGCCGGCAGGACCGGCATCCACAGCATCCGAGGTAAAGCATTCCGCCCATCCGTCCAGCTCCCGGGAAACAATAATACGGTCGCCGTAATGCAGGGAATCAATAATGCCGGCATCGGAACCGGGCGCCTGGCGCAGGGTCAGGTTTTCACACAGGATCACAGCCTGCCGGCCGATCTGGCCTTCCCCATGGGGAGGAAGGATTTCCGCCCGGACAGCGGCAACGCTTCCGAGAATGAGCGCCAGCAGGATCAGAATGGTTAAACGAATATGTTTCTTCATAACGGTTTGTCCTCCTTTACAGTTGGTACATTAATACAGACGACGGAGAAAGCTGTTTTGTTCCGCAGTGTGAAAAGCCGGAAGGGGAGAACAGAACGAACAGTTACTTATTTGTATGCAAACGAGCGAACAGATATAACAGCACAATGATTGACAACAACAGCACAAAGGGAGTCAATTACGAATAATTGCAGGTATGATAGAATGAGCCCAACAAAGGGAAAACAATTACATTTGGAGGGCTTGAAATGAAGAGACTGATTTGCGTGTTACTGACGGCTGTACTGACCTGCGGGCTTTTCCTGGGCTGCGGCTATGCTGAAGCGCCGAAGGAAGAACCCGGCGTAACGGTTTACTTCCCGAACTGGAACATTTATTCCGACAGCCGGCAGGATGTCAACGGCCTGCCATGGGACAGGATCGAGTGTGTGAACCATGCTTTCTGGGAAGTGGTCCCCCAGGACGGCGGATTCGCCATCGTATCCACTGATCCCTGGGCGGATACGGATCCGGAAAATCCCGCGGGACATTTTGCCCAGTATGCGGAGTGCGCGAAAAAGTATCCGGACAAGCAGATCCTGATCTCCATCGGCGGGTGGACGGACTCCGGCCATTTCTCCGAAATGGCACTGACAAAGGAAAGCCGCGGCTCTTTCATCAAGAGCTGCCTGGATACGCTGGATGCCTATCCTTTCCTGTCCGGCCTGGATATCGACTGGGAATACCCCGGCGTGGAACGGGAACCTGAAGATGAAAGCGACGAGGGCTGCCCGGTGGTGGGTGACGACTGGACCAACTATACCCTGCTGCTGAAAGAGCTGCGGGAAGCGCTGGACGAGCATTTCGGACAGGGAAAAAAGCTGCTGACAGTCTGCGCGGGCGCGTCTGTGGGCTGGTCCCTGAGCAAACAGGATTATGCCGCACTGCATCCCTATGTGGACCGGATCAATCTGATGACCTACGATATGGCCGGATCCTGGGAGGAAAACACGGGCCATCATACGGCGCTGCTGGGTGAGGTTTCCGCGGATACGGCAGTGAAATACCTGCTGGAGCAGGGCGTGCCGGCCGGGAAGATTACCATCGGTTCCCCGCTGTACAGCCACGGCTGGAAGATGAAGGAGGCGGCGGAGGAAACTGTGGGCGCTGCAGCTTCTGAAGCAATTGACGATATGGTGTGGCATGACCTGCCGGCCCTGGAGCAGGCTGCTGTGGCGGAAGGCACGCCCGGATGGCATAAGGGATATGATCCGGAGAAAGGCGCTGCCTGGCTGTGGAACGATGATCCCGACTCTCCCGATTACCTGAAATTCATCACTTATGAAAGCACGGAGTCCCTGGCGGCAAAGCTGGCATATATCAGGGAACAGGGCCTGGGCGGCCTGATCGTCTGGGAAGTGCACGGGGACAGCATGGACAATGACTGGCCGATGATCACACAGATGCACAGCGGACTGCATCCCTGAGAGAATGACAGGCGGAAGCAATCACGGATGAAAAGGAACCCCCGGCAGACGGAAAAGCTGCCGGGGGTTCTCCTGTAATATACAGATCCGCATAAGCGCTGCCGGGAAAAGGCGCTTATTCCGTCTGGTCCGGATAATCCCAGAAATGACCTTTATGGAAGTTCTCGTTTCCCAGCGGCCTGGCTGTGAGCCGGAAGATCACACAGCCGTCGGGACAGACAACGGTTTTCGAGTATTTGCTGTCACCACCGAGGTTTTCCAGGTCGCCGCCGCTTCGGACGGCTTCCATGAGGGGATAAAGCATCATCATGGTTTTTGAACAGATACCGTATCCGTCCCGGTTGACGGGGCATCCGTATGTGCAGGTGTATGTGTCGCCGATTTCCTCACCGTTGCGGCAGTATCTTTCCGTATGATCACCATGCAGGAAACCGGTTACCTCAACTGTGAACTCGTATTCCTCATCATACCATTTTTTCATATTGTCGCTCCTTCCGCTTTCATAGCCGGAAATGCAAAAGGTGATTTTGCCTGCAATTATCATACTCCCAAAGCAGATTCCGGTCAAAGAAAAACAGAACAGGCTGTTCCGCCGGACAGGGCCGGTAAATATCCGGAAAAAGCAACAGGGAAAACACAATCCGGGCAAAGGGATATGAAACGCGGGCGTCGAATTGAAAAAACCAGTCTTTTCAATGAAGCGGAGGAAAACAGGAAGACCATGGAAAACATGACGGAATATAAACTGCTGGTGATTAATCCCGGTTCAACATCCACGAAGATCAGTCTCTTTGTCAACGAAAAGGAAATGTTCTGCAGAAGCGAGTTCCATGACGCGCCGGTTTTGCTGCAATATCCACATGTGAACGACCAGGTTCCTTTCCGGTACCAGGTGATTCTGGACATGCTGGCCCAGGAAGGGGTAAATCCTGCCGACATCGACGTATTCGTAGGCCGCGGCGGCAGCGCGTGCACGCAGCCCAGCGGTGTGACGGTGATTGACCAGAAGCTGTATGACGATACGGAAGCAGCGGTGGGCGGCAGTGAGCATGCCGCCAAGCTGGGTGTTATGCTGGCCTGGCGGTTTTCACAGACCTATCATCGCCCTGCCTACACACTGAATCCAACCAATGTGGACGAATTCTGCGACTACGCGCGCCTGACAGGGATCCGCGGTCTTTACCGGGTGTCCCACTCCCATTTCCTGAACCATAAGGCGGTGGCACAGGCCGACGCAAAGGCGATGGGCAAGCCCTATGAAGAATGCAACCTGGTTACAGCCCATATCGACGGCGGGGTTACGACAGGCGCACATTCCGGCGGCCGGATGATCGACGGCAGCCTGGGCGCGGACGGAGAAGGACCGTTTGCCCCCACCAGAATCGGCAGCGTGCCGGTGCTGGAGCTGCTGGACTATATCGAAGCCCATTCCGTTGAGGAAGTGCGGCGGATGTGCTCCCGGTCCGGCGGCTTTGTGAGCCTTTTTGGTACCTCGGATTCAGATAAGATACACGCGCTGGTGGAGCAGGGAGACAAAAAAGCAACGCTGGTCTGGCACACCATGATCTACCAGATCTGCAAGAGTATCGGCGAGATGAGCACCGTGCTTTGCGGCAAGGTGGATGCTATCGTGCTGACAGGCGGCCTGATGCGCTTTGACGATATTGCCGAAGGGATCCGGGAACGCTGCGGCTGGATTGCCCCGATCCATGTATATCCGGGTGAAATGGAACAGGATACGATGGCGCTTTCCGTGCTGAAGGTGCTCCGCGGAGAAGCCACAGCGATGAAATACAGCGGAAAAAATGTATGGCAGGGATTTGAAGGCGTGACATTCTGACCGACAGAGGGAAGGAGGACGAAGAATGACCATCAGGGAACTGCGCAGGGAAAAAGGACTTACCCAGGGAAAACTGGGAGAGATCCTGGGCGTCAGCCCGAAGACAATTGCCGCCTACGAAAGCGGAAAGACGAAACCGGGCGCCGGCGTTGCAGCCAGGATCCGGGAACTGTACGGCGTGGTTGTTGAAACAGCCGGAAAGACAGCGGAGCAGGCAGCACCGCAAAACCCGGAAATCTATATTCAGTCACCCCTGGGCGGAAACATCACTCCGGAGGAAATCATGGCGAAGGTTCCGGAAGGCATTGACGCGGTGTATGTCCGGGTGGACCAGAATAAACTCTGGTGGGTCCGCGGGGTGGAGTACGGAGACGTGGATATCTGGGAATAAGGAAAGCAAGGAAGGCTGATCATGCGAATCAGCCTTCCTTTTTTGAATCAGCCGTTTCCCGGACAGGCAGGCTGTCCGTTGAATTGCGGAAGCCTGCGTGGTATAATAAAGCCAATCAATAATCCGATATATGATATCGCTGCAGCCGGGAAAAGTTACCGGCGGAAGCGTGCAGGACAACCGATACTGACAGCAACAGGCTGTGCCCGGATTCAGAAGGGCTTATTTGTGCATTACACGCTGATAACTGCCGGGAACGGGGCAGGAGACAACAGCAAAGGGGCGGACAGAGATATACCGGAACAGAGGCTGCTGCCCGCAGTATAAGTAAGGAGGAAAAGGAAATGAAGAAAATTGCAGCTGTGATGCTGACACTGGCGATCGTATTCCTGGGGCTTCCTGCTCCGGCAGAATCCGGGGAGGAACTGTTTGCCGAATGGAACGCGGAGGCGCCGGCGCTGAAGACGCTGATTGCGTACGTGGAGGATGTGACGGACGAAGCCTCCCCGAACTATATCCCGCCCGTGGACCGGATTGCCACCTTCGATATGGACGGCACCCTGTGCGGCGAGTTGTATCCGACCTATCTGGAGTACTACCTGCTGGCCCGGCGCATCTTCTGCGATCCGACCTATCAGCCGGATGAAGAGATGCTGGAATTCGGGCGGATCCTGCGGGATCATGCGCTGGACAAATCTTTTCCGGACCATATGGACCTGCTGCATGCAGAGCACGCGGCGAAGGCGTATGCCGGAATGACGCTGACACAGTTTGCCGATTTTGTGACAAACCAGCTGGTGCGGGAAACGGACGGCTTTGAAGGCATGACCAATGCCGGAACCTTCTACCTGCCCATGATCGAAGTGGTGGAATATCTCCAGGAGAATGATTTCAAGGTTTTTGTCTGCAGCGGCAGCGACCGGTTTATCTGCCGGACCTTCATTGAGGGCATGCTGGATATTCCCTATGAACAGATCATCGGCATGGATGTGGCGCTGGAAGCAACGAACCAGGGAGACGCAGACGGCCTGGATTATGCGTTTACCGGAGAGGATACCCTGATCCGGACGGACAGGCTGCTGATCAAAAACCTGAAGACAAACAAGGTACTCCAGATTGCCCAGGAGATCGGCCGGCAGCCGGTGCTGTCCTTCGGCAATTCGGGCGGCGATACCAGTATGCATAACTACACGATCTGCAACAACAGGTACAAGAGCGCCGCTTTTATGCTGATCGCAGACGACGAGGAACGGGATTACGGCAATACTGAGAAGGCACAGGCTCTCCGGGAGAAATGGGAAGCGGCAGGGTATCACGTGATATCCATGAAGGATGACTTCCGGACAATATACGGGGACGATGTAAAGAAAACCGGAGTTTTCCGCTGGGCGGAAGAGTTCGCGGACAGGGAGCAGGGAGGCACGGAAGAATAAATATGGGCAGAAGCGCCGGATTGCGATCCGGCGCTTCTGCCCTGCGAAAGAACCCTGCGGCAATGCAGGCGGGAAATGCGGCTGCAGGAATTGTAGACATACATGGGTACAAATGGTATAATATGTCAATAAAAAAGCAGCTGAAAATGACAGATTTCCGTTTGTGACTGCTTTTTTATCTATAAAAATGCAAACGTTTGTAACATTGCCCAGCCTGTATCTGCAATAATCGGCAAAAAATAAAATTTCAGCTTCCATACGGCATTTCCCGCCGTATATAACAGTGCCCGGCAGGAAAGAAACCGGGCAAGCCGGACAGAGAACAGACGAGCAATGTTGCGGACGGTACAGAGACAAAAAGGGGGTTTATGGGGAATGAAAAAGTTTTTGCTTCCACTGCTGGTGCTGGCGCTGCTGTGCGTGAGCATGGCGGCACTGGCAGAAAACCAGGGAGCAATTACCCTGGAGGTGAAAACAGCGAAGCTTCCGGTATACGCGGCAGATGATCCGTATCTGACCGGATTCCGGGCAGAGGCGGCGGACGATCTTCCGGTTCTGCTGCTACCGGTGAAAAAGAATGTGCAGCTGCAGACAGCGGTACAGCCCAGGACGGTGAAAAACAAGAAGACGGTCCTGACTGTGGACAGCGAAGAACTGGTCCAGGTTCGCGGCAACACGCTGAACGGACTGAAGCCGGGCGAAACCGTACTGACGATTGCCAGCGCAGAGGATCCGGCCGTTACGCTGCAGTACCGTGTGCTGGTATACCAGGCGGCAAACCGGATTTCCCTGACATCGCCTGAAAAGAGCGTTGCCGTCGGACAAACGGTCGCCCTGACCGCAGATTTCCAGCCGGAGAACACCACCCTGAAGCAGGTTGCCTGGACTTCCTCCGATGAGCAGATTGCCACGGTGGACGAGAACGGGAACGTAACCGGCGTAAAGCGGGGAAATGTCCGGATCATTGCGGTGGCAAAGGACGGAAGCAACATCCGGGCGAACATCGGGCTGCAGGTGGTCCAGAACGCGGAAGAGATTGTCCTGGACAAGCCTGAGGTAACCGTGGACACAGGCAGGACTGCGAACCTGAAGGCTACCGTCCTGCCGAAGGATGCCAACGACAAGAGCGTGGTATGGTCTTCTTCGGATGAAACCGTCGCGAAGGTGAACGCCCAGGGACGGATTACCGGCCTGGGCCTGGGAGACTGCGAAATTGTCTGCACCAGCAAAGTGAACGGTGACGTGCAGGCCAAAGCAACGGTTCATGTGCAGCAGCCAGTGAAGAAGATTACCTTCGGAGCCGCTCCGGCGGTATATGCCGGAGAGAGCGGAGTACTGACCTGGAACATTGAACCGGCCAACGCCAGCAACCAGAAGCTTGCATTCCGATCCGGCAATGAAAAAATCCTGAAGGTCAGTGAAGACGGCACTGTTACCGGTGTCAGTGCGGGCGAGACCTTTGTGAACGCAGTATCCACAGACGGGTCCAACCGGCAGGCAAAGATCAAGGTGAAGGTTTACCAGCATGTGACCGGCGTACATATGAAACGCAGGGTTGCCTATGTGGATCCCGGACAGACATCAACCGCAGGCGCGGTGATTGAACCTGAGAAGAACACCAATCATAACATGACCTGGGTTTCAGACGATCCCTCCGTTGCGACAGTCCAGCCCGAGGCCAAGCAGTCCAACCGGGTCCGGATTACCGGCGTGAGCCGGGGTGAAACGGTGGTCCGCGGAACCACGGAAGACGGCGGATACCAGGCTTCCATCATCGTGAGGGTGGGAGACTGGGAAAAGGCCCTGAAATGGACAGAAGCGGATTTTGACGGCCGGGGCAACCTGAGCTTCGAGCTCCAGAATACCGGGAACCTGAATATCACCAGCATTACCATTGAACTGGAAGTGTACGACTTCGACGGAAAGCTGAAGAAGGGAATGAACACCAAGAACGGCTCCGGCGTGGTAAAGGGCGTATACAGAAAGACGCTGGGTCCCGGGGAGTACACCAGGGAAAGCCAGTGGAAGCTGGTTGATTACAACAAGGATCTGGCAAACCAGGACGGAATCGCGGCCATTAAGGTCCGTGTTACCGAATTCCAGATTGACAACGACTGGGTGAAGACAATCCGAAAGAACCGTCAGCCGAAGGCAAAGTATGACCCCCACAGGGTTTTGCGCTGAATAAGAACAGGAGGATAAAACCATGAAAAAAAGACTGATTGCACTTTTAACGGTACTTGTACTTGCGGCTGTCGGCCTGATTCCCGCAGCGCTGGCGGAAGATGATACCCCCTCTGATTCCGCAGGGTACTATTATGTTTACACTGAGAACGGCAAAGGACTGAACGTGCGTTCCACCCCCGGCGGGGATGTTGTCGGTTCCCTGAAATACGGAACAAGGATCTACTGCTACTACCGGGACGGCGGAAACGGCTGGGCACTGATTGATTACAGCTACAATATGCCGGGTGTGGGCTTTGGATCCTATGCCTGCTTTATTTCCAGCCGCTATCTGCGCAAGAACAAGCCGCCGGCCAGACCGTCGGGCGCTTCTTCCCAGACCGGCGCCAAAACGACCGGCAAGACAACAGCGAAGACTGATACAGAAGACATTAATGCAGAGTTCAGAAGCGCAAAGAAAGTGACGCCTTTCTCCATCACGGTGCGGCCTTCCCGCTCCAGCGGCTGGGTCAACCTGCGCTGGGCTCCCAGCAAGTCCGCTGAGGTGCTGGCTACTTACAGGGCCAACGATAAACTGCTGGTAATCCAGGAACTGGACAACTGGTACCAGGCGGAGGACCAGGATACAGGCGATGTAGGCTTTATCAGCAAGCAGTTTGTAGCGAAGTAAGCAAAGAGAATTACCGAAGGAGGATATTCCGATGAAAAAAATGATGGCAATTATCCTGAGCCTTGCGATACTGCTCTGTGCAGCAGCTGCCACGGCGGAGAACGCGGAGAAGGTAACCATCGGCACCATCAGCATCAACGGCGCGTTCCGACTCCAGTGCGGAATACCTGAAGGCTATACACCTGTTCCCGAAAAAGTGACGCCGGAACAGATTACAGCGGTTATCAAGTCTGAAGATCCGAATGCTCCTGTTATGGCTCTGTCCGTGGCCTATGACGAGATGTATTCCGATGTGGACCGCCTGAATGACCTGAGCCAGGAAGACCTGGCACTGCTGGAGCAGACCTTCATTGACAATGATCCGGAAGTGGAAATCAGCTACGGGGAAACCGGCTACGGTACGCTGCTGCTGATTGCACGGCATGAGAGTGACAGCCTGGATTATATTACTTTCTTCTCCATCTACAAGGGATACTGTGTGGAGTTCGGCCTGGTTCCCTCCCAGGAGGCGGAAGACAAGAACCTGACGGAGGAACAGCTCAGAATCAGCGTGGATTTTCTGACAGACCTGGATTTCATTCCGGCCAATGTACCGGCACCGGCGGCAGGCGAGAAATATGTAACGCGGCTGACGGATTACAATGCTGAAGAGAACACGGTGCAGGCCGAAGTGATGACGGAGATCCTGCTTGACCGCGAAGATGTGGACAAGCTGCAGGTGGGGGATACGCTGACCATCGGCGGTGAAAGCATCGTTGTGGAAACGCTGGAAAGGGACGAATACGGTGTTATGATCAACGATGACACAGAACTGCGGTACGGAGGCGGAACGGATGTATTCGCCTATTCCTACGAGAAGATGTACATTGAGCCTTTCGCCGACCTGACGGTGCAGATTCCGGATGACCTGGTTTTCCTGGACGGTATCGACCCGGCAACCGGAGATATTCTGGATACGCCTGCCGAACACAACGCCGCAGAATTCAGGGAAATGCTGGCAGCAGGAGGGTTCCCGGACTTTGCGTCGGATAACGTGTACGTTACCTTTAACGAAGAGGGACAGATGGCACAGGTTGAGCGGTTCTACACCCCCTGGCAGTAAAGAAGGTTTGCAGCCGGCCGGTCCCTGAAAAAGCAGCAGAACAATCAATGATGCGGGAGGAATCTGAAATGACCATTACCAAGAATCTGAACGGAACAGCGCTGGAGATCGCCCTGGAAGGACGCCTGGACACCATGACAGCGCCTGAACTGGAAACGGAACTGAACCGTTCCCTGGACGGTGTGAAGAGCCTGGTCCTGGATTTCAGCAAACTGGATTATATTTCCTCAGCCGGATTGCGGGTGCTTCTGTCCGCACATAAAATCATGAGCGCCAGAGACGGGATGAAAGTAAAGAACGTGAATGAAATAGTGCAGGAAGTGCTGGAAGTGACCGGCTTTGCGGATATCCTGACGATTGAAGCATAAGGAGGAAACCATGAAGACAGATGTAATTACCGTATCAAACCGGGGAAGCCAGATGGAAGCCGCCCTGAAGCAGACGGAAAAAGTTGCTGCCTACAAAGAGCTTTCAGAAAGGCAGGCACTGCATCTCCGGCTGCTGACTGAAGAAATGATGGGCCTTATGCGCTCCATTACGGGCGCGACAGAAGGACTGTTCTGGATTGAGGACGAGGACGGGGAATACCGCCTGCATCTGCAGGTCAGGAAACTGCTGACAGGAGACGAAAAGGAGAAGCTGCTTTCTGTTTCCAGTACCGGCAAGAATGAATCCGCAAAGGGACTGATGGGCAAACTGCGGGACTTCTTTGACTGGGGTTCTGACGGAGACCTGATGGCCTGCTCAAGCACACTGGTACTGCCGGATATGTTTGAGCAAAGCAGCACGCCCATGCTGGACTGGGAATGGTCCATGAGGGCCTATGAGAATGCCCTGTCCACGCGGCTGGAGCAGAATGAGCCTGCATTCAGGGAAGCCTGGGACGAGCTGGAAAAATCCGTGGTAAAAAATGTCGCCGATGACGTGAAAGTGTTCATCCGGAGCGGCGTTGTGGAACTTGTGATCCTGAAAAAACTGGCGTAAGACCGGGAAAAGGCGGCGAAAAAGAAACACAGGGAGGGAAAACACATGACTGGAGTCCGGAATGCCATCAGCAGAGCGGATATGATCCGGTGCGCACTTTGCGACCCGGCTCCCTGCGATACAGCCTGCGAGAAGGTCAAACCTGCTGCCCTGCTGCGGAGCATCTGGTTCAGGAACGAGCAAACGGCGGCCCAGCGCCTGCCGGAGGAGAATCCCTGCCTGACCTGCTCCGCACCGTGTGAACGCGCCTGTGCCCGGGCAGGGGAAGTGCCGGTCCGGGATCTGATAAACCGCCTGTATTATCAGGTGAAACCGGAGTGCGAGACGCCGCTTCCGGAGAACGAGGACAGACTGAAATGCGACCTGTGCGGGATTCCGCTGGAAAATCCTTTCCTGCTGTCCTCCTCTGTGGTGGCAAGCACGTATGATATGTGCGCCCGGGCGTTTGAAGCAGGCTGGGCAGGAGCCTGTTTCAAAACGATCTGCTCCCTGGATATCCATGAGGCTTCCCCCCGCTTCTCCGCCATCACAGGCAGTGACGGAAGCATCATCGGCTTCAAGAATATTGAACAGCTCTCTGACCACAGCGTGGCGGAAAACATGGAGATCTTCCGCCGGCTGAAGGAGAAATACCCGACCAAGTTCATCCTGGCTTCCATTATGGGACAGGATGAGAGGGAATGGGGCGAACTGGCACGGCTGTGCGAAGAGAACGGCGCGGATGCGATTGAACTGAATTTCTCCTGCCCCAACATGGCCGAAGGAGGACTGGGCAGCGATATCGGCCAGGTGCCGGAGCTGGTGGAACGTTATACCCGGGCGGCAAAAAATGCCTGCCGTATCCCTGTGCTGGCCAAGCTGACACCCAATGTGGGAGCCATGAGCCCGGCAGCGGAGGCCGCCAGGCGCGGCGGCGCGGACGGATTTTCCGCCATCAACACGATCAAATCCATTACGGGCGTGAACCTGCACACTTTTGTGGCTGCTCCGGCTGTACACGGCCAGAGCGCGGTGGGCGGATACAGCGGAAATGCCGTGAAGCCGATAGCCCTGCGCTTTGTGGCTGAACTGGGGCAGAATCCGAACCTGAAGGGCATGCATCTGTCCGCCATGGGCGGGGTTGAAACCTGGCAGGACGCCATGGAGTTCATCCTGATGGGCGGCAGGTCCATCCAGGTAACGACCGCTGTTATGCAGTACGGCTACCGGATTATCGACGACCTGAAAGCGGGAATGAATCTGTACCTGGCTGAAAAGGGATTCCGGAACGTGACTGAGGCGATCGGCCTGGGACTGGATACCCTGAGCGAAACGACTGACGTCCTGGAGCGGGACACCCTCGTTTTTCCGAATTTCGTGCGGGAACGGTGTATCGGCTGCGGCCGCTGCAGGATTTCCTGTGAGGACGGCGGCCACCAGGCGATCCGGATGGATGAAAACCGCCGCCCGGTACTGAACGGGAAAAACTGTGTGGGCTGCCACCTGTGTATTCTTGTCTGTCCGCAGCGGGCAATCATTCCCGGGAACAAACGGATTGCCCGGAACTGCCATTGATCAAAATGCCGCGTACAAAATACAGGAAAGGCCTTTGGGCGTTTCCGGCAGGGAAAGCAAGCCCTGCGGGATAAAGAATCACAGGAAAAGGAGTCTGGTATCATGAAAAAGCTGATTGCACTGTTGCTGGTTTTCTGCCTTTCACTGACGGCAGCGGCCGCACTGACTGAAGATTTCGGGTATTATCCGGATGATTATCCGGAGTCCAAGGTGTATGTGAGCACCTGGGTTGCCGAAGACGGCGACTGGCGGATTGAAGTATACGGCGAGGACGGCTGTATCAAGCCGATGGTGGTTCACCGGCTGGGCGACAACAGGGAAGATGTCTGGGAATATGCCACGGAACTGGGTGAAGACAATGCCCTGGTGGCCGCTCCGCTGGGCCTGCATTATCAGCAGGATACCGTTACATATGACTGGAACACCACCTACTATGAGGACGGGGACGCCACATTCACCCTGAATGAAGAGGGAAAGCTCCTCTGGAACGACCTGAAGGAGGATGCAGGCAAGGGCCTGGAATTCGAAAAGATCGGGAATTTCTACGGCGGCCGCTGGATGAAGGGGGATATTGAGGTCATCTTCTATGACTGGTATGACGGCCAGTATGATATCCGCCTGTACCAGCGGGGGAAAGACGGCGAAATCCTGAACAACGCCATCCTGAAGGGCGATTATGACGCAGAGACAGACACCCTGACTGCAGAAGGGTTCTTTGATCCGGATGCCCCCTTCACTGTTACCTTCTCCTATGATGAGGAAAACAATGTGGTCTGGACAGAAAACGGTGAGAGTACTGTCCTGGAATACAGCTATCTGACAGACTGACGGCAGACGGACGGAAAAGGCCGGAATGCCGCGGAAAACTCCCTTTATGTGCAAGAAAAGCGACACATAAAGGGAGTTTGTCGTTCCCGGGGATGTACGTCTGATCAGGACGAAAAAAGGCTGCGGGAAGCGGGAAGCCCCGTTTTGCCGTTATATATGCAGAAAGCATGGAAGAAAGACAGGGGGCAGCTGCAGTGAAAAGACAGATCAGGAGAATAACATGTGCCGTACTGGCTGCCTGCCTGTGCCTGGCCCCGGTGCACGTGCGTGCGGAAACAACGGAAATGAAAGCGCTGCAGCAACGGCTGCTGACCCTGGGATATGAGATCGGCACAGCGGACGGGATTATGGGAAAGAAAACGGCCGCGGCGATCCTGCTGGCCCAGACCATCCTGGCGGAGCAGGGATTCGATGTGAGGCAGGACGGCATTCCTGACGCGAAGACGGTTGAACTGATTATGCAGGAGGAGAACGGCGAACTGCTGCAGACACTGGTGAAGGGCAGCAGGGGAAGCAGGGTAAAGGCAGCGCAGCAAAAGCTGATCGGGCTGAATCTCCTGCGGGACAGCGCGGACGGGCAATACGGGACAAACACTGTTGCCGCGGTAAAGACATTCGAGGAAAAACTGGCGGAACAGCTTCCGGACCAGGTTAAACCGGACGGCAGGCTGACCACCGGAGAATACAGGCTGCTGACGGGCGACCTGAGCGTGTACGGGTTTGAGGGCCCGATTTATTTCGACGATACCCGTCCGGAAACGCTGAAGGGTTCGTTCCTCTATGCGAAGAACGCCTGCCTGATTAATGCGGTAACCGGGGAAACGCTGCTGGAAAAGGATGCGGATGAAAAGGCGGAACCGGCCAGTACAACGAAAATCATAACGCTGCTGACAGCCCTTTCCCTGTGCGATCCGGACCGTGAAATCGTGATTCCGCAGGAAGCAGAGGATATACCGGCGGACAGTACCCGGGTGCCGGTTTATCCGGGAGAAAAAATGGTGATGAGGGATCTTCTGTATGCGATGATGATCCGCTCGGGCAACGACGCCGCGAATGCGGCGGCAGTACTGTGCTCAGGGAGCACAGGCGCGTTCGCGGAGGAGATGAACCGGACGGCGGCAGAACTGGGAATGGAAAACTCCCATTTTGTGAATGCCCACGGATATACGGAAGAAGGACATTACACCACTGCCCGGGATCTTGTGAAGGCAGCCCGGCACGGCCTGATGCAGGATGATTTCCGGAAGATCGTGACCTGCCTGAAGTACACCCTGCCGAAAACGGAAAAGCGGGATGCCTTGGAAGTCAACCTGAAATGGGAGATCTTTAATCCCGGTTCTCCGTACTATATTCCCCATGCGGCAGGTGTGAAAAGCGGCTATACTTCCACAGCCGGTTTCTGCTATGTGGGTGCGTACCAGGAAAACGGCATCACCCTGATCGCTGCTGTCATGGGCGGCCGGGGCCGGAATATGGCATGGACTGACCTGAAAAGGCTGTTTGCCTACGGGATGGCGGTTTCGCAGACGGAATGAAAAGCCGGACAAAAACAATAACAATACCGGGGAGCCTTCAGGCTCCCCGGCGTTTTGATTTCCGTTATTCCACAGGGAAACAGACCTCCGTGACAAACTCATCCGGATTCTGCGTCTGGGCAGGACCGACATGGTATATGTTGAACATGGGACCGTTCAGCTTATATCCGTTGGCGCTGATCCAGGAGGTAACCGACGCATAGGCATCGCCCATCTGATCGTAGCTTCCTTTCACAACACAGCTGGCCACTCTGACCGCAGGAAGGACCCGGAACTTCACGTGCTCCGTATCCGGGTGTTCCCCTTTCACAGCCATGGAAACACGCAGCTCGACGTTTTCTTCCTTATATTCCTTATCCAGGAACTCCGCAATTGCATAGCAGGGATCTGCAGGCACCAGCGGTTCCTTGCATTCGGCCATCATGCCCCAGGCCATACCTTCATCCTGGTAGCGGGGAACGATCATCTGAACGACGGCCGCATACCTTTCGGGAATTGTTTTTACATTGACATCAAAATTCATATTCTGCTCCTTTCTCAGCCGCTTTCGCGCTGTATCCAGAAGCATCAGCCTGTGTTCCGTTTCCTTTGCCTGATCCGCCAGCTCCTTTTCCCTGACGGACAGGAAGGCATCAAGCTTTTCCCTGTCATCATAGATTTCAAGGATCCGGACAATGTCCGCCAGGGCGAATCCCATCTCTTTCAGGGCGGTGATCCTTCCCATGGTCAGAAGCTGATCCTCGCGATAATACCGGTAACCGGTAAAATGGTCGATTTCCGCAGGCTTCAGCAGTCCGATATCATCATAGTGACGGAGCATTCTGATGCTTACTCTGGACAGTTTTGAAAAATCTCCTATTTTCAGCATAAATCCAACCTCCATGGACGGTTCTTTTCTGAGCTCGCCACTACCTTAATCCCTGACATAATGTGAGAGTCAATCCCTTTTCTGAAAAAATTGCCGGATATTATTCCGATCACGGATTACACGGCTCCGGTAACCATCATACCAGAACGGGGGACGCCGGTCAAAAAAGAGAAACGGGATGGAAGCAAAAGAGTTTGCAGCTGTCAAGCCCT
This sequence comes from Christensenellales bacterium, assembly GCA_045111455.1. Classification (GTDB taxonomy): domain Bacteria; phylum Bacillota; class Clostridia; order Christensenellales; family Aristaeellaceae; genus Aristaeella. Next base: position 43,507 of record JBGUGL010000032.1, read on the forward strand.
TTTTCCGGAACAGTATTTGTGATACAATTCGCAGTGAAAGAAAAGAAGCATAAATAATATTTTCATTCCGGTTCCGGCAGTACACGCGGCCGGCAGGAACGGCTATCACGTTTCAGGGAGGGATACGGCATGGGCAACAATCCACTGCATGAACTCAAAGGAAAGACCGGCCTGTTCAGGGTGCTGCCCAGGCATCTGGAGGAATAAACTGACGGCCACGGTAATATGATTCATCAGCAGCCTTATGCGCTGAAACGCTTTTGCCCGGCCACGGAAGCCACTGAACGGCTGTGAGCCGGGCACAGAAAAGGGGTTCCCATGATCCGAACACGTTATCCCTGGAGATCCTTTCTGAAAAAAATCGCATTGATTGCCGTACCTGTGGCGCTGCAGAACCTGCTTTCCACAACTGCCTCGATGGTTGATACGATGATGATCGCGTCCCTGGGCCAGACGGAAGTGGGCGCTGTGGGTCTCTGCGCCCAGTTTTCCTCCCTGATGTTCGCAGGATACTGGGGCTTTGTGGGCGGCGGTATGCTGTTCTTTTCCCAGTACTGGGGCGCTAAGGACGGCGACGGCATTAACCGGTCCTACGGACTGACACTTACCTGCATGATGTCTGTGGGCATTCTGTTCTGCCTGCTGGCCACCTGTTTTCCTGATACGGTTATGGGGATGTATACCGATAAGGAGAACATCCGGCGGATCGGTGCGGAATACCTGCGTATTGCCGGGTTTGCTTATCCGCTGACGGTTTTCTCCATGGCGATGTCTGCACTCCTGCGCTGCACCGGCAAGGTGAGAATTCCGCTGTGGGGATCCATTGCCGGGGTATTCACCAATATCTTGCTGAACTGGGTGCTGATTTTCGGCAACCTCGGGGCGCCTGCCCTGGGTGTCCGCGGCGCCGCGGCAGCCACGGTCATTGCCCAGGCGGTCAACTGCGCAGTGTGCCTGGTTGCAGCCCGGCGCAGCAATCATCCCTTTCTGCTGGCCATCAGCCGCCATTTCCGGTGGAACGCGGCTTTTATCAGGGCTTACCTGAAGAAGTGTTTTCCCATTATCTGCAATGAGGTGCTTATCGGCCTGGGCAACATGGTGATCAATATCGTGCTGGGAAGGCAACCGGAGGAAGCGATCGCCGCACTGGCTGTATTCAGGACCATGGAGGGCCTGGTGATCGGCTTCTTCGCCGGATTTTCCAATGCTGCCTCCGTACTGGTCGGAACCGAGGTCGGTGCAGGCCATCCGGACCGTGCTTATGCCCGGGCCTGGCGGCTGGTTTATCTCTGCCAGGGATTCATTGCCCTGCTGGGCGTGACCCTGGTTTCCCTCCATACCCCGATCCTGAATATCATGGGGATGCGCGGGGAAAGCTTCCGCCTGGCTTTCGGCATGATGCTGATTTATCTTTCCTTCGGCATCATCCGCATGGGAAACTGGACCCAGAATGACACCTTCCGCGCCGCCGGGGACGCTACCTACGGCACCGTGCTGGAAATAGTGTTCATGTGGGTCCTGCTGCTGCCGCTGGTCTGTGTCACCGGCCTGGTCCTGAAATGGCCGACATTGGCGGTTTTTGCCTTCTGTTATATTGATGAACCGATCCGTTATGTGCTGATGCAGGTTCACCTGTTCAGCGGGAAATGGATTAAACCCGTTACCCCGGAAGGACTGGCTGCCCTGCACAGCTGGAAGCCGGACCGCTGGAAAACCGGCGAGGAAACCTGAACGAAACCAAAGGAGCTGTCTCAAAAAGACCTGAAAAGATCAGGAAAGACAGCTCCTTTTATGCCCTCAGAGGAATACAGTTATTCCGGGAATGCCGTTCCCGGCTGCCTGCGGCTCAGCACTTCAGGCACAATTCGTCCATATTGTTTTCCGTGAGTCCGGTATCCTGAAAACCAAGGGAATGATACAAACTCCTGGCTGCGGTATTGCCCGGAGACACGCCGGTATAGATTTCATTCACACGGAAACGCTCCTTCAGGAAGGCAATGCCGAGCTCCAGGGCTTTTCTGCCATAGCCCCTGCGCTGGCAATTCCGGTCAATCAGGAGTTTCCAGAGGGTATAATACGCTTTCTCTTCATAATAGCCCATCATAATAAAGCCGACGATATCCTGATCATGATACACCGTGAAAGGGAAGGCTGTACCGGTATAAACATAGGCCTGGGCCAGGGATTCGGCCGGGGTGGAAACGAAGCTTTTCTGACTGTCGCTTACTTCCAGCCGGAGGACTGCGTCCAGGTTTTCCTTTGTGACCGGTTCCAGATGTACCATGCGGCACCTCCCTGCTGCTGATCAGAAGCTTTCAAGCGTGAATTCGATTTCGTCCAGGCCTTCCGTGATGTTGTTCCGACGGCCGGTTTCCGTGAAGCCGGCCCTTCGATAAAACCGTGCCGCCCCGGTATTGTTTTCCAGAATCCACAGTACAGGCCTGCCTTCGCATTGCCGGAGGGCATGCTGAAGCAACAGGGCTCCGCAGCCATGGTTCCGGTGTTCCGGAAGAACATACAGATCTTCGATCAGGCTGCCTGTGACTGAAACAATCCCGACAGGTCCGTTTTCAACCAACATCCAGATACGGCTTCCCCGGCTGAGCTTCTGCCGAAGGTATTCCGCCTGATGTTCCGGGGAGTGGAGGGCAACAAAGTCCGGAGAGCAAAATGAGCGGTGGGAATCCTGCCAGGAAACGGCGTGAACAGCGGCAGCTTCAGAAAGGTTTGCCAGATCAACAGAAATAATCATCGGTTCCTCCGGAATGCAGGATGCAGGTACGGTCAGTCAAGGGAGGCATACATGGAAGCCATCAGTTTGGGAATGAAGCGGTAATGCTCCCCGGGAAGGTTGGTGGTGAGGTAGACACAGGTGAGGTTTTCCTTCGGATCCACGCAGAACCAGTTTCCGAAGGCACCATCCCAGCCCCATTCACCCACGGAACCGTTGATGCCTGCCAGTTCCGGGTTTGTCATGACGCGGACGCCGAGGCCGTAACCGTAACCCCGCTGGGTATCCCAGCTGTCTCCCTTACGCTGTTCCGGGGTCAGGTGATCGGTGGAAATCAGGTCCACGGTTTTCCGTCCGAGGATCCGGACACCGTCCAGCGTGCCGCCGTGCAGCAGCATCTGGGCAAAACGGGAATAATCCCTCACGGTGGAGAACATGCCGCCTCCGCCGCTTTCAAATTCAGGTTTTGCCGCCGGGAAATCCCGTTCATCCGGCTTCATACTGTCGTTGATACGGTACAGGGTGGCGATCCGGTCCTGTTTTTCAGCCGGGACAAAGAAACCGGTGTCCTTCATGTCCAGGGGATCAAAGATATTCTTTTTCAGGTATTCACCCAGGGATTGACCGGTCAGCACTTCCACAACCGCGCCCAGCACGTCGATGGAGAATCCGTACATCCATCTTTCGCCCGGTTCAAAAGCCAGGGGCAGCTGTCCCACAAGATTGACATATTCCACTGTTCCCGGAAAAGGTTTGCCGCTTTTCATCCATTCCTCTTCCTTTTCCGCCCGGATCCTGCCGGCGGCAGTATCGCGCCAGGAATAGGGGACACCGCTGGTCATGGTGAAAAGCTGCCGCATGGTGATTTCACCTTTGGCATCCACGATTTCAACAGAACCGTCCGGCTGTTCCTTCGCAATTTTCGGATGCCGGAAACCCGGGAGGTATTCGCAGACCGGATCCCAGAGCTTAAACAGTCCCTGCTCATAGAGCTGCATGATCCCGGCAACGGTAACCGCCTTGGACATGGAGGCAATGGGGAAAATTGTATTCCCGGAAGACATGGGAATCTTTTTTTCGATATCCGCGTATCCGAAGCTGTCCTCCAGGCAGACTTCATCATTCCGCATGATCCGGACGGCACAGCCGGCAATCTGACCGGAAGAGACAAAGCGGCTGAGGGTATCACGAACCAGATGCATTACAATCATCCTTTCCTGTAAACCGTCCGGCAGCAGAAGCGACAGACGGTATGCTGCTCCTGAAGATGGAATTGCCATGTGTATCGGCTATCATCATACCAAAGGAAGCATCCTGCGTCAAAGCAAACCGGAAAGGCGCGAAAAAAACCGCCGGCGCGATGCCGGCGGTTATCTGCCAGATTCTCAGAGAAGCGCTGTGACGGCTTCCCGGACGGTTTTCATATCAACTGTGGGTTCAAAGCGTGAGACTACTTTGCCTTCCCGGTCCACCAGGAACTTGGTGAAATTCCAACCCACATAGGTTTTATCCCCGAAAGCCTTGTTGTTCATCTGCGCGAATTTGTTCAGGGCAGCATTCTTCAGGCCCTTTCCGAAACCGTTGAAGGGTTTCTCGGAGGCCAGGAAAGCAAACAGCGGATCTGCGTTCCCGCCGTTGACATCGATCTTCGCGAACTGCGGGAAATCCGTACCGAATTTCAGGGTGCAGAACTGATGGATTTCCTCCGCATTGCCGGGGGCCTGGCCCGCAAACTGGTTGCAGGGGAAGTCCAGAATTTCGAATCCCCGGTCCTTCAGGTCCTTATACATGGCTTCCAGAGGCTCATAATGGGGCGTGAAGCCGCAGCCGGTGGCGGTGTTGACAATCAGGAGAACTTTGCCCTGATAGTCGGAAAGGCTGATATCCTTTCCGGTCCTGTCTTTTACTGTGAAATCATAAACTGTCTTCATTGTCCGGTGCGCCTTTCTTAATTCCTTTCGCCTGCCTGTCCAGCAGTTCATAGAGTAATGTGTAAAGCATGCGTGCTTTTTCCGGCGGCAGATCCACACAGCCCGCCACCTTCCGGGGAATGTCCTTTGCCCTGTCCTGCAGGGCCTTTCCCGCTTCCGTAAGGGTGATCACCACAACGCGCTCATCTTCAGGACTGCGGCGCCTTGTGACATATCCTGCCTGCTCCATTTTTTTCAGCAGGGGGGAGAGGGTTCCGTTGTCCAGCATCAGTTTTTCACCGATCTCTGTGACAGAGACGCCGTCCTTTTCCCACAGAACCAGGAAAACAATATACTGGGTGTAGGTCAGCCCCAGGGGCTTCAGCCAGGGGGTATAGAGGCCGGTAACATTCCGCGCGGCCGCATAGAGGGGAAAACACAGCTGATTGGAAAGTTTCATTGCCTCATGCCAGTCGTATGCCATGGGACTCACCTCCATAAGTGGATGATACAAATATATTTTATACAACATATATTATTCTGTCAAGTACCTGAAATACAAAAATATGCCCGCGAGGGGCATATACGAAAACACTCCTTTTATCAGAAAAAAGGCCAGGAACTCAGCAGGAGGCCAGGAATGACCACAATGAGGAAGAAGGCCCAGCTGATCAGCGTGAACACTTTGATGAATTTTCCACCCTGCCCGGGATAGGAACGCACATAGATCCGATAGTTGATGACAGAAGCCAGGGAACCGATCAGGGAACACAGACCGGCGGTATCCGCACCGTAGATCAGGCCGGCGAAATTGCCGGAGAAGGGATAGAGCACGATGGTGGCCGGCACATTGGAAATCAGCTGGCTCAGGCCAATGGCCCACCAGTATTCACTGCCGGCGACAGCCTTCTTCAGGACGCCGGAGATGCCGGGATGGGCGGCAATGGAGGAAGAGAAGACAAAGAAGCAGAGGAAGGTGACAATCAGGACGTAGTCCACCTGCAGGAGCAGTTTGCGGTCCACCAGCAGGATGGTTCCGATAACCAGCGCCACGGCCCAGGGCCAAAGGGATGTACGGGTAACGATCACTGCAATAATCAGCGCGAAAAGCGCCAGGTACACGATCCGCCGGATTTTCCCTTCCGGAGCCCAGGGAGTGTCCTCCGTTCCGGCACAGACGGCCTCATGCGGATTCCGGCGATACAGGAAAAGGATAAACGCCACCAGCAGCACGGCGGACAGGACACACAGCGGCAGCATATGCAGCATAAAATGCCAGGCGGTGATGTTTGCCTGCCCGTAAAGAAACAGGTTCTGGGGACTGCCGAAAGGCATAAGCATGGAACCGCGGATGGCGGCGATATTCTGGAAGGTCAGTACAGGAAGAATATACTTTTCCTTTCCGGCTCCGCTGAAGAGCAGGATGGTAAGCGGCACAAAAATGATCAGGGAAACATCATTGGTTACAAACATGGACGTGAAGAAGACCCCGAAGACCAGAAACAGGGTCAGGGGAATCACATGCTTCATCCGGGCAGCCAGGCGGATCAGGGGACGGAAAATGTTTTCCTTTTTAAACCCCTCCAGCACGCAAAGCATCATCAGCAGCGTGCCCAGTGTACGCCAGTCGATATCCCCAAGCAACCGTTCAGAAGGCGGCATGATGATCATGGCGGCCACAGCTGCCGCCAGGGAAAGGGTCAGCATCATTTCCCGCCTGAAAAATCCGAATACTTTCCTCATCGTTTTGCTTTTTCTCCCATACGTCCGGTAAATCCATAAAAAACAGCCCGCACCGGGCAGAAAGAGACTATATCACCAGTCGTCACTTTTGAACAGCCTTTTTACGAAAAAAACCGAAAGGGAGACGGCCGGGGGCTCCTTTATTTATCAGGGGAGACAGAAGAAGCGCCTGCGGGCGTGCCGGTGAAGCTTACGAAAACGTAAGATAAAAGTCACTTGAAAGTAAGGTCGGGCGGATATGATCTTCCCGTGGGATGACGGACGCGGATGATCTTCCGGACCAAGGGTGCGCCGGAACCGGCTGTGTGATATAATGCGCACTATATACCGGTTATCGGAGGTGCCCTGTATGCGTAAGAAGATTATCCTGCAATGGGTGAGAATCGTGCTTGGTCTGCTGGTGTTTGCCTTCGGGGTTCACCTGACGATCTACGCGAATATCGGCCTTGCACCGTGGGACTGCCTGGGGATGGGTATCGCGAAGCACACGCCGCTGAATTACGGCATTTCCATGACGCTGATGTCACTGATCATTCTCGGAATCGACCTGATCCTGGATGAACGGATCGGATTCGGAACGATCATTGACGCACTGCTGACCGGAAATTTTGTGCAGATGTTCAATGACCTGAATCCCCTGGCGGAAAACCGCAGCCTCTGGCTGGGGATCCTGATTATGCTGACGGGTTTTGTATTTATGGCCCTGGGCATGTGGATCTACATGAAGGGTGAACAATGCTGCGGACCGCGGGACTCCCTGCTGGTGGGACTGGGCAGACGGCTGCCGAAGGTGCCTATCGGCATCGTGGAAGTGATTCTGTGGGCAGCGGTGCTGCTGGCCGGATGGCTGCTGGGCGGACCGGTGGGGATCGGGACGCTGATCAGCACCTTTGGCGCGGGAATCGTGATGCAGGTGGTATACAACCTGCTGCGGTTTGAACCCCGACAGATCCGCCACCGGGATGTGATGAACACGATCCGGATCCTGCTTTCCTGAAAAACCGGAAGGAGATAATGAAATGAAGAAACTGATCCTGTGTATGATTGCAGCGCTGATGGCGCTGACAGCCTGCTTCTCTGTACTGGCGGACGATAAAGACCCCGTGAACAACAGTCCGTATGATTCCGTTGCCAACCTGCTGTTCAATACCAGCAACGTAACCCTGACAGCCAAAGCTGAGTTTTCCCTGGACGGCGAATGGTTCAAAACCGCGGAAGGAACCTGGAAACAGGATTTCGGACGCTCTTTCCGGGAACTGATCCTGCGTTCTCCCAAGGCAGACGGTACTGAACGCAGGAACGGATATACCGTTGTGACGGAGGACGACAAGCTGTACCTGATGGAAGTCTTCACGCCGGGGATTTACCGGACGGGCGGCACCGCAATCCGGAATTCGCTCCTCCGCAAAACGGTGAGGGCAGAACAGCTGGTCAAGCTGGGCAGCGCGCTGATGGCCAACGCAGACCTGGTGCTGGGACAAGGCGCTGTCACTGACACAGCGGACAGTTTCCGCATCGAGCTGGGCTCCGAAGTGCCGGACCTGGTAAACACCGCCCTGAACCAGCTGGCCGGGTTTGCTGCCAGGCGGTATTTCGGCCTGGATTACGATGAAATCCGCATTGATAACCAGGTGCCCATGTCCGCCTATATGACCAAGACCCAGGCGCTGCTGTATTCGATGAGGGACCTTTCCATCCGGCAGGCGTCGATTACCGCGACCAAGGACGGGAACGGCGGGATCAAGCACCTGGAGGGAACCGTCTCCCTGTATGTTTCCACTGCAGCGGACGGGGTTCACCAGCTGGACATCACCCTTCAGGCTGACGTGACCGACGTGGGCGCCACCATGGTGAAGAAATTTGACCCCCAGGATTACAATGTAACCCGGGCCCCGGAAGAGGCCGGATACTACACAACAAATGACTTCGGCGTAGAAAGCAGCATCCTGGAGGATGCTGCTTCCTCTCTGATTACGGATAACGGAGTTTCTGACAGAATCGGCAGGGAAGCCATGGAAGCCTGGGCAGAGTCCGGCTTTGACATGCGGGCCGCCACCTCCGTCAGCTTTGAAGAGCACAGCAACAATTACGAAGTATCCCTGGAGGACGGGAACGGCTCTGTATGGAAAACCTTTTTCAGAAAAGACGGCAGCTTTTCCTCCATGCAGGCCGAGCCGAACGACTGGCAGGCGGATATCAGCAAATATACCTATGAACCCACCCCGGACGCTGCTTCCGACAGGGCGGCGAAGGAATTTATGATGGCTTTCCTGAAAAAAGTCACCCCGAACGTCCTGAAAGAGGTAAAGGACCTGAAGATGGAGTGGATTTACGAGAAAAATGGCGCCGTTTATGCGCAGTACAACGAATATCCGCTGGACCAGCAGGGTGAAGGGGTACTGCTGGTGGTCCGGATGAGTCCGGAAATGCAGGTGGAGTATTATTCCTGCACCAGTAACGGATAAAGATCAGGCAGACAGGCAGATCAACAGATTTCACACAGGAACAGGCGCCCGCGGCGTCTTTTTTCTCTGCGACGGAGAAATAGGTACGGATATATTTCTGAAGATTGCATTTTTCTTCCGGGAACTGTATGATAACATTCATGGTGTCAAAACAAGCGAAGGCGGGATACTGCCGAAGGAGGTACCCAATGATTGAGATCCAAAACGTGACCAAGACTTATGCGAAGAATAAGAAAAAAGCGGTGGACGACCTGTCCCTGAAGGTGGAGGGCGGAGAACTGTTCGGCTTTATCGGCCCCAACGGTGCCGGCAAGACCACCACCATCAAGATGCTGACCGGTGTGCTGAAGCCTGACCAGGGCAGCATCACCATGGCGGGGCACCGGATTGATACCGAACGGCTGGAAGCGCAGCGCCTGATCGGCTTTGTGCCGGACGGAAACGACCTGTATGACCGGCTGACCGGTATGGAATACCTGAACTTCATGGCAGACGTGTACAAGGTGAGCGCTTCCCGCCGGAAAGCCCATATTGAAAAATACCTGCACATTTTTGAACTGGAAGAGGCGATCAACAGCCAGGTCCGCAGCTACTCCAAAGGTATGAAGCAGAAGCTGGTGGTCATCGGCGCGCTGATCCACAATCCTCCGATCTGGATCCTGGATGAGCCCCTGGGCGGCCTGGATCCCCGGGCGGCACACCTGCTGAAGGAAGAGATGATCCGCCACTGCAACGAAGGGAATACGGTATTCTTCTCCACCCATGTACTGGAAGTGGCTGAGAAGCTGTGCACCCGCATCGGCGTGATTGATCACGGCTCCCTGCGTGCCCAGGGCACCCTGGAAGAGCTTCGTTCCGGCGAAAAGGACACCAGTCTGGAAGAACTGTTCCTGCAGCTGACGGATGACGGAGGCGAGAACGAATGACGGAATTCCTTGCACTGCTGCGGCTGCAGCTGCTGTCCAGGTACGCGGACCTGAAACCGCGGAACATGAAGGCGGCGCTGAAGGAAAAGAAGGGCCGCACCATCGGGATGATTCTCCTGGTCATTTTCCTGACGCTTTATCTGGGCGGAATGCTCATTTATGCGGAAATCAAGATCACGGATATCCTTATGAAGGTCAACATGCCGGAGATGCTGATAACCATGGCGGTTGTCCTGGCCACTGTCGGCACGATTATCATGTCCTTCTTCTTTGTGCTCAGTTCCCTGTACCTGGGCCGGGATGCCGTGAACATGGCCTCGCTGCCCCTGAAACCCCGGACCATCCTGAGCGCGAAAATAACCCAGGTATGGATTTCCGAAACCTGTATTGACGCCCTGATCATTCTGCCTGCCGGCATCCTTTTCGGAGTACGGACCGGCGCTGCCGCCATGTTCTATCTCCGGATGGTTGTGGTCTGGCTGCTGGTCAGCCTGCTGCCCATCTGCCTGATTGCATTCCTGTCCAGCCTGCTGATCCGGATCTCCTCGCTGTGGAAGCACCGGGAGATGCTGCTGACGGTCGGCGGTATTGTCCTGCTGGTGGCCTATATGTTTGTTATGGGCAACCTGGGCGGTATGACCGGTAATGCCGCGGAAGGCGGTACCATGCTGATGGATTTTGTAACAAACAACAGCAGCCGGATCAATGCCATGACGAAGATTTTCCCGCCGGCCGGCTGGGCAGCCAGGGGCATGCTTGGGCAGGAGCCCGGAATGTTTGCCCTGTGGATCCTGATTTCCCTGGCCGCACCGGTACTGACGGTCTGGCTGCTCGGGTACAATTACCGGAAACTGTCCCTGCTGCAGAGCGAAACGCCTGCCGGCACGAAGAAGAAGTTCACCGGCAGGGAATCCTTCGCAGCCGCGGGACAGCTGAAGGCCTGTATCCTGCGTGAAATCAAGACCATCCTGCGGGTACCCTCCTATGCGACCAACATTTTCCCGGTATGCTTCCTGCCCCTGATCATGACCATCATGATTGTTGTGATCGGCGGCAAGGCAGGCAGCAGCACAGATATGTTCAAGGAGCTGTTCCAGCAGATCAATCCTGCCCTGGTGATGGCTGCCCTGGCGGCGATTATGGGTTATATGAGCGGCATGAATCCGGCCCTGTCCACCGCCGTAAGCCGGGAAGGGAAGGGCCATGATTTCCTGATCAGCCTGCCCGTACCTTATATGACCTTTATCCGCGCCAAGTTCATTGTGGGCTATGGCCTGGGGATGGCCGGCATTGTCCTCGCAACCGTCGCGCTGATTGTGCTGTTCCCCGGATTTGAGGTTCCGGCAGCCCTGGCCTGTGTGCTGTGCCTGCTGTTCAGCTATGTGAATGCCTGCCTGGCACTGAGCCGGGATATCAAGAAACCCCGCCTGGACTGGGTGACCGAACAGGAAGCGGTAAAGCAGAATTTCGGCCTGCTGATCTCCATGCTGGTTTCCTGGGGAATCCTGATTACCCTGGGTATCCTGACCTACTTCCTGATCAAGTGGGAACTGGGCCTGTACGCGGTGTTCGGAATCCTTGCGGGAATCCTGGTGCTGCTGAGTATCGGAGCACATTTCCTGATGAAGAGAAATGCCGAAAAGTATTACTGCGCGGGTTAAGGAAAAGGAGGCGAAAGCCTCCTTTTTCCGATGATTTACAATGATTATCAAACCGGTTTGACAGGAGAGCGGGAAGATCAGTATAATCAGGTCATTAACCGGAAAGGGAACGGAACGATGAAGAAAGTACTCGGACTGCTGATCTGCGTTATGCTGCTGGGGAGTTTTGCTGCGGCGGAACAGACGGTGACGCTGGCGAACAGCCGGTATACGGTGGATGTGCCGGATGATATGGAATACAGTGCGGCGGAGGAAACGGAAAGCGGCATGGAGGCCTATTATTCTGACACCATTGAAATGGACTACGTATCCTATCCGAAGTCCGCGGCGAAAAGTATCGGCATGGGGGAAACCCTGCAGGAAACAGCGGAGAAACTCATGGAAGACGGCAACGAGATAGAGATCCGGGATGTCAACGGGATTGAAATGGTCTGCTTCCGCGTGACGGACCGGGAGGACGGCGCTCCCTGCATCGGATATGTTTTTGAGGACGGGGACTGGATGATCGAGATCGATTTCTGGTATGCCACCCAGGAAGCAGCGGACAGAACAACAGAGATTATTTCCTCAATCCGGGAAAACTGATCCGGAGTTCCGGCATGATCCGGCGGCGGTCGCACGACCGCCGTTTTTGTGTTATAATAAAGTGTTCATATTTGCACGGGAAGGCGGCAAAAACCGCCGGGGGGATTATGAGCTTTACGCATCTTCATCTGCACACGGAGTACAGCCTGCTGGACGGCGCCTGCCGGATCAGTTCACTGGTGGAGCGGCTCAGGGAACTGGGCATGGACTCCTGCGCGATTACGGACCACGGCGTGCTGTACGGCGCGATTGATTTTTATTCCGCCATGAAGGATGCCGGCATCAAGCCGATTATCGGCTGCGAAACCTATGTCTGCCGGGACCGGACAGACAAATCCCTGGCGGGACGGGAAAACAGCCACCTGATCCTGCTGTGCGAGAACAATACCGGATACAGGAACCTGATGTACCTGGTCAGCGAAGGGTTCCTGACGGGCTACTATTACCGTCCGCGGATTGACTATAACCTGATCCGGGAACACCATGAAGGCCTGATCTGCCTGAGTGCCTGCCTGAGCGGCGACCTGCCGAAGATGCTGCTGAACGGACAGGATGAAAGCGCCCATGCTTATGTGCGGGAGATGCAGGAGATCTTCGGAAAAGAAAATTTCTATATTGAAATAATGGACCACAACCTGCGGGACGAAAAGACCGTGCTGCCGAGGCTGATTGCCCTGGCCCGGGAAATGGACGTTCCGCTGGTGGCGACCAATGACTGTCACTACCTGGAGAAAAAGGACGCCCATGCCCAGGAAGTGCTTATGTGCATCCAGACGGGTAAAACGCTGGCGGACGAGCAGCGGATGCGGATGGAAACCAGCGAACTCTATGTTAAAAGTGAAGAGGAAATGCGGGCCCTGTTCCGCCAGGTGCCGGATGCCATTGACCGGACGCAGGAAATCGCAGCCCGGTGCAATGTTGAATTCGAATTCGGCGTAACCCGGCTGCCCCATTATCCCGTGCCGGAAGGCGAGACGGCAGACAGCATGCTGCGCCGCCTGTGCGGGGAAGGAATGAAGAAGCTTTACCCGGACGCCAAAGAGGAGGATGAACCCTACAGGCGGCTGGAGTATGAGCTTTCCACCATTGAGCATATGGGCTATGTGGATTACTTCCTGATCGTATGGGACTTTATCCATTATGCCAAATCCCACGGAATCATGGTGGGCCCCGGCCGCGGCAGCGGGGCGGGCTCCATCGTGGCCTATACCCTGGGGATCACCATGCTGGACCCGCTGAAGTACCAGCTGCTGTTTGAACGCTTCCTGAACCCGGAGCGGGTCAGCATGCCGGATATTGACGTGGACTTCTGCTACGAACGGCGGCAGGAGGTTATTGATTATGTGGCCCGGAAGTACGGATCGGATCACGTGAGCCAGATTATCACCTTCGGTACCATGGCAGCCAAGGGTGTGGTGCGGGACGTGGGACGGGTGCTGGGAATGAGCTACCAGGAAACCGATGCGGTGGCCAAGGCGATTCCCTTTGACCTGGGCATGACGCTGAACAAGGCACTGAAGATATCCCCGATGCTGCGGGAAATGTATGACAACCAGCCGCGGGTGAAGGAACTGATCGACACGGCGCTGACCCTGGAGGGCATGCCCCGGCACGCGTCCACCCACGCGGCAGGCGTGCTGATTACCGGGAAGCCGGTGGTGGAGTTTGTGCCGCTGCAGCGCAATGATGAGGTCATCACCACCCAGTATCCCATGGGAACCATTGAACGGCTTGGCCTGCTGAAGATGGACTTCCTGGGCCTGCGGACGCTGACGGTGATCCGGGACACCCTGGATATGATGCGGGAAGCAGGAAAGGATATGAAGGCGGAGGATATCCCGCTGGACGATCCGGAAGTGTATGAGATGATCAGCCGGGGAGATACGGACGGCGTGTTCCAGATGGAAGGCGCGGGCATGACCGGCTTCCTGACGAACATGAAACCCAGCTGCTTTGAGGATATCATCGCAGCGATTTCCCTGTACCGGCCGGGCCCCATGGACTCCATTCCCCGGTATATCGCCGGGAAGGCCGATCCCTCCAGCGTCAAATACAAGACAGAGAAACTGCGGCCTATCCTGGACGTGACCTACGGATGCATGGTGTACCAGGAACAGGTTATGCAGATCGTGCGGGACCTGGCAGGCTACAGCTACGGCCGGAGCGACCTGGTGCGCCGCGCCATGGCGAAGAAAAAGCACAAGGTCATGGAAGAAGAACGGCAGATCTTTGTGCACGGCCTGACGGACAAGGACGGAAATGTGACGGTGCCCGGCTGTGTGCGCAACGGCGTGCCGGAACAGGTGGCCAACGAGATCTACGACGAAATGATCGCTTTTGCCAGTTATGCCTTCAATAAATCCCACGCGGCGGCCTACGGTGTGGTGGCCATGCAGACAGCCTGGCTGAAGCACTACTATCCGGTGCAGTTCATGGCGGCTATGCTGAACAGCGTATACGGCAACACGGGCAAAATCGCGGGATATATCCAGTACTGCCGGGGACGGGGCATTTCCGTGCTGGCGCCGAATGTGAACCGGAGCCGCTGGAAGTTTACCGTGGACCGGGACGCGGAGGGAAAGCCCGCGATCCTGTTCGGCCTGGGCGCCATCAAGAGCGTGGGCGAAAACGCCGTGGCAGCCATCATCCGGGAACGGGAGAACGCGGGTCCTTTCCGGGATATCTTTGATTTCTGCCGGCGAATTGATACCACGGACTGCAACAAGCGGGTGACAGAAAGCCTGATCCGGGCCGGGGCATTTGACGGCTTCGGAGCGAACCGGCCGCAGATGCTGGCAGTGTTCGAAGCGGCCATGGACGCAAACCAGGCCCAGAAAAAGAAGAATGTATCCGGCCAGGTGAGCCTGTTTGATATGTTCAGCGGCGGGCAGGAAACGCCGGTGTTTGAGGCGGAACTGCATCTTCCCGATCTGCCGGACTGTCCGGCCAGGACAAAACTGAAGATGGAAAAGGACGCTGCGGGCGTTTATATGACAGGACATCCGCTGGATGACTACATTGACACGCTGAAGAAGCTGCCCTATACGGCTGCGGAGATCACCGAACCGGAGGAGGAAGCGGAAGGCCCGGACATGGACGGAGTATTCGTGGACCTGGGCGGGATCCTGACAGAGGTGAAGGAGAAGGCCACAAAGAAGGGCGATTACATGGCCTTTGCGACCCTGGAGGATATGACCGGGCAGATCGAATGCCTGGTGTTTCCCCGGGTGTTCGAGAAATACCGGATGCTGCTGAACGCGGATGACGCGGTGGTGATCAGCGGCAAGATCAGCGTACGGGAGGACGAGGCTCCCAAACTGCTGGCGGAGCGCGTGACCCGGATGGAAGAATGGGCCGCGCATCCGGCTCCCCGGCGGACGCCGGATTACGGTATCCGCAGCGCGGCGCCGAAGACAGATGCCCAGCTGGCCGCGGAAGCGGAGCAGAAGCTATTCCTGCGCCTGGAGCGGAAGGATATGGACCGGGCCGGCGCCCTGCTGGCGCTGCATGCGGGAAACACACCGGTTTACATGCACCTTCCCTCGGAAAAAATGACGCTGCTGTGCCCGCGGGAAGACTGGTGCAGCGCGGATGAGGACTGCCTCCGGCGGCTGAAGGATGAGCTGGGCGCGGAGAACGTGGTCCTGAAACAGAGAGGATGATAACTGATGGAACAGAAGAAGAGCCGGACTGCAGAAATTGTCCGTTTCGCGGTGACCGGCGGGGTATGCTTCCTGGTGGAACTGGCTATCCTGATCCTGCTGAAGGGCAGGTTCGGCGTGGATACGCTGATCGCCACACCGGTGGCATTCCTGGTTTCCGTGATCCTGAACTACCTGCTTTGCGTGGTATGGGTGTTCCGGGGCGCGAAGAACCGCGGCGCCGGAGCCAAGGCGGGATTCCTGATCACCAGCCTGATCGGCCTGGGACTGAATGAAGTGCTGATGCTTCTTTTCCGGCTGACCCTGGGCGAGGACGCGGTGATCCTGACCGTGGGCAGCCGGACGTTCAACATGTATGTACTGAACAAGTGCCTGGCCACACTGATCGTAATGATCTGGAACTATTTCTCAAAGCGCGCGGTTCTGTACCGGAAGGCGAAGAAGAACGATGATTGAACTGGAACATGTGACAAAGCATTACGGCGGCATCCCGGCACTGCAGGATGTCTCGCTTCATGTTCCCGGAAGACAGATTGTGGGACTGCTGGGCCGCAACGGCGCCGGGAAGACCACAACCCTGAACCTGATGACCGGCTATTTCCCGCCGACAGAGGGAAAGGTGCGCATCGGCGGAAAGGATATGCTGGCGGATCCCCGGACCTGCAAACGGATGATCGGCTACCTACCGGAGAAACCGCCCCTGTATGACGAAATGACCGTGGAGGAATACCTGCGGTTTGTCTGCGAACTTCGGGAAGTGGTACGGAAGGCCAACCGGGCGCACGTGGATGAGATCATTGAACTGTGCGCGCTGAAGGAGGTCCGGCACAGGCTGAACGGTTACCTGAGCAAGGGATACCGGCAGCGAGTGGGCATTGCCCAGGCCCTGTGCGGTTCACCGGAAATCCTGATCCTGGATGAACCCACGGTAGGCCTGGATCCGAAGCAGACGGTGGAAATGCGGGAACTGATCCGGAAGCTGGGGGAGGATCATACAGTGGTATTCTCCAGCCATATCCTGAGTGAAGTGCAGCAGCTGTGCAGCCGGGTGATTATCCTGAACCTGGGACGGATGGTGCAGAGCATTGACCTGAACGAGCAGAAGACGGATACGGTCCGGCTGAAACTGCGGGCAGCGGGAAGAAAAGAAGCACTGGCGGACGCGCTGAAGAGCCTGAAATGCGTTGAGAAGGCGGAATACACAGGCAGCCCGGAGGACGGGACAGCGGAGTTCCGGCTGATCTGCCGGCCGGCGGATGAACAGGGACGGGCAACGGATCAGGTTTTCCGGCTGCTGGCCGGCATAAACGCACCGATCCGTTTAATGACAGAAGAGAAGGATACGCTGGAGGAAATCTTCCTGCGGGAAACGGAATAAGCTTTTCAATGAATAATGAACAATCAACAATGAAACATTAATTGTCCAATGGAACCAAGACGGGATGAAGCAGGGCGATAAGGGAGGAAGTTCATGAACACGATCCGGAAACGGGAGATGCAGGGATATTTTTATACGCCTGTAGGTTATGTATTCATCGGCGTGTTCCTGACGGTTTCCTCCGTGCTGTTTTACATGCAGATCCTGCGGCAGCGGAGCGGAGACCTGCCTGCCTTTATTTCATCCATGGGTTACCTGTGGATGCTGCTGAGCCCGATCCTGACCATGCGGCTGCTGGCGGAGGAGAAGCAGCGGAAGACAGACCAGCTGCTGCTGACCAGTCCCGTGTCCCTGCCGGGCATTGTGCTGGGCAAGTACCTGGCGGCAGTGACGGTGCTGCTGATTACAGCGGGAATGACACTGCTGTTTGTGCTGGTTGTGGCGCTGTACGGCCGGGTGTATCCGGCGGAACTGGCGGTTAATTACCTGGGATTCATCATGCAGGGCTGCGCATTTGTGGCGATGGACCTGTTCCTTTCCGGCTGCGCGGGCACGCCGATCACTGCGGCAGTGATGGCTTTCGGCGCCAATTTCCTGATGTGGATTCTGGACCTGCTGGAAAACGCGGTGCAGGTGGAGTGGGCGGCGGAAGCCCTGCGGTTCCTGTCCCTGTACCGGCGGAATGAGCCTTTTGTGCTGGGACAGCTGAGCTTTGCGGGACTGCTGTTTGACCTGTCCTTTATTGCAGCATTCCTGGCACTGACCATATGGCATATGGACAGGAAGAGGTACGGGCGATAATAACTGCAATGCAGTTATTATCGCAATGAAGAATGAAGAATGAAAAATGAAGAATGAAGAA
The DNA here is from genome assembly GCA_045111455.1 of Christensenellales bacterium. Lineage (GTDB taxonomy): Bacteria > Bacillota > Clostridia > Christensenellales > Aristaeellaceae > Aristaeella. The sequence continues at coordinate 61,430 of JBGUGL010000032.1, forward strand.
TGAAAAGCAGGAAAGGAGGGGAGACCGCTTGGCAAAGGGGAAACATGGGACAGGAAAGTGGAAATACGGTTCCGTATCGGCGCTGATGCTGGCAATGGTGCTGATTGCGCTGATTGCGCTGAATGCCGGGATATACGCCCTGGAAAAGAATAAAGGCTGGCGGGTCGATCTTTCCTTCAACGGAATTACTTCCCAGAGCGCGGAAACAACGAAAACCCTGGGAGAACTGCGGGACCCCGTGACAATTTACGCCCTGTTCCAGAAGGGAAACGAGGACGCGCAGCTGGTGGAGCTGCTGAACAGGTATGCTGCCGCCAGCGACCTGGTCAGCTGGCAGCAGGTTGATCCGGCACTGAATCCGACGCTGATGAAACGGTTTACTGCAAACGGCGTGACACCCGCAACGGACAACCTGATTGTTCACTGTGAAAAGACAGACCGTTTCCGGGTCCTGGGAGCCCAGGACTTTGTAAGCGTGGGCGTGGATATGGACAGCGGTGAGTTTACCTACACCGGATGGATCTATGAGCGCAGCATTACCAGCGCCATTGCCTATGTAACCAGGGAACGGGTACCCCGGGTTGTGATCCTGAAGGGTCACGGGCAACTGAACAGCCCGGACCTGGAACAGTCCCTGGAGAGCTTCCGGGAACTGCTGGAAGCAAACCAGTACGAGGTGGTTTTTCAGGATCTGAAGGACAGTGCCTATACACCGGATCCCCAGGACCTGCTGGTGTTTTTCAGCCCCCGGATGGACCTGACAGAGACGGAATTTGCCGCACTGACCGAGTTCGCGGGAAAAGGCGGCAATTTCCTCTTTACCTGCGACTATGAGGATCCGGTGTCAAGTATGCCCAGATATGCGGCGCTGCTGCGCAGCTACGGCTTCCTGCCGCTGGAGGGCGCCATCCTTGCGGACCGGGAAGACAAAGACAGTTATTATGAGCAGTATACAACCATGCTGGTGCCGGAAATGTGCGCCACGGACATGACGGTGGAGCTGCTGGCCGCAGGCGCGAAATACCTGATCCTGCCGGGCACACGCGGATTTGAGGAACCGGAAGAGGCAGACAGGTACCTGACGGTATCGGCGGTGCTCCGAAGCGCCCCAACTTCCTACCGGAAGGAACTGACGGGCCTGACTACCAGCTTTGACAGGACAGAAAACGACGAAGTGAAGGATTTTCCGCTGGCGCTGGAAGCCCGGCGGATCACAACGGAAGGCTATGTATCCCGGGCGTTTATCATCGGAAGCAGCCCGGTGCTGATGGACAGTGCACTGTATGCGCAGACATACAGCCAGCAGCTGACAATCAGCATCATGGAATTCCTGCTTGAGACGGAGGGAACCAATACGCAGATTGCCGCGAAGGAAATCCTGCGGCCGGCCCTGAAGACAGCGAGCACAACCCTGGGATCCGTACTGCTTGTGGCCCTGCCCCTGTCGGTGCTGCTTGCGGCGCTGCTGGTACTGGGCCCCAGGAGAAGCAGGTAAAGAACTATGCCATAATGTGAAATGCAACCGGATTAACTGAGGATATCACGCATGCAGAGAGTGGAACGACAGAAACATAAGGAGCGGAAGCGAGGACGGCTGGCCGCTGTACTGGTGTGTGCCGTGCTGCTGATTGCCGGCGTGACGGCGGGACTGCTTCTGCGCAGGAGCGCGGAGGTGGAACTGCCGGAGAAGCGGGAGCCTGTCAGCGGCTTCATAACGAAGCGCGAACCGGAGGAACTGCAGAGGCTGACCATAACCCGGCAGGGGAAGGAACCCTGGACCGTTGAGCAGCAGGCGGACGGTAAAATGATGTTTATACCGGAGGACGGTTCGGAAGCATGGCAAGTGGATGAGAGCTTTGCAAGCATCCTTGCAGAAACAGCTTCCAGCCTGAACTTTGAGGATGTGCTGACCGAAAACCGGGCAGACTGGGAGGGAACCGAGGAAGGATTCGGCCTGAAAGACCCGCTGGTTACCGCGGAAATCCGCTTTACGGACGGGACGGAAGTGACGGTACGGATCGGTCATTCCGCGGATCCGGAGGAAAATGCCAGTTATTATATGACTGTGGACGGAGATGATCGGCTGTTCATCACCTCGGCAGGTATTGTGAATGACCTGAACATGGAGAAAGAAGTCCTGCATCCGGTCAAAAAACTGGAAATCATCGGGAACCTGCTGGATCGGATCACCGTTAAGAACGGCGACGGTACGGTCCGGTTTGAATGGGCGCTGCAGGGAAACCCCGCTGACCGGGACGCTGCGGAGAACTGGCTGATGATAACGCCCTATACCTATCCCACGGATTATGACATGATGAAAAACATGCGCCAGAACGCGGAAAGCCTGAGGCTGGGCACCTACGTGGGGGAAGCGGACGGGGATACCCTGAAGGAATACGGACTGGACAAGCCTTCAGCGATTGTGGAGATGCATACGGCTGCGGGTGATACCGGTACAGTGGGCATGAGCGGTGTATTTGATGTGGTAAGCAGGGAGGAACAGACTGTCACCCTGACCGTCGGAAACAACAAAAGCGATGTCAGCGCTTATGTACGCTACGAAGACGAGGTATACACCATCAGCCGTTTTATCCTGGAAGTGTTTACGAAGGCGGAACCGCTGACCTCCCTGGCGCGGTATGTGGTGGTGACTCCCCTGGATTCCCTGGACAGCGTGACTGTGGAAAAGCAGGGCCGGGAACCGGTGCGCTACACGGTGATCCGGAATGCCGGGGAAACCGCGCAGGACACAGGAGAAGAGGTTAAGGGACACTGCATGCGGAACGGGGAGGAGATTGACTATAACGCCTTTTCCGCGGCCTGGGACCGGCTGCTGACGGTGACGGTCAGCGGCAGGATCAGGAAGGACCGTCCGGAGGGGGACGTGCACACCAAATATACGCTGAATACGGTGAGCGGCGCGGTGCACACAGTGGAACTCAGTGACTATGACGGAATCCATGACGCAGTGAAAGTGGACGGCTATACGCTGTTTTACCTGATCAAAGGCGGTATGACAGATCTCCCCTGAGGGAAAGGACAAAAAGCAAAACACCGGGCGACTGCCCGGTGTTTTGCTGTATATCCGGCTGTTATTCCTGGTATCCGATGATATTGCGGCCGGTGTATTTCAGGGTGACCTGGTCCCCGGCACGGAAAGCGGGGAGGGGAATCTCCCTGTCCCAGTAGAAACGCTGCTCCCGGGTGCCGTGCTTATCCGGCTGGCCGAGGAAAATGAGGCCCAGGCAGGTCACTCCGTCAACGACAGAGGGATCAGCCTCTGTTTCCTTATATTCCAGGGTTTCGGTATGGCTCCGTCCGGTGAGGGCGGAGGAAAGCAGCTTTTTATACCGGTGAAGGGGCAGGCAGAACAGATCCACCACAAAAACTGCAGCAGCGAAGAACAGGAAGACACTGACCATGGTCAGCCATTCCAGGCGGATGACCAGGGACCACACAAACAGGGCAAGCGGAATCAGCAGAAAGGCACCCAGGAGAAAATAACGCTTTTTCAGCTGGGCGGAAATCTGCAGGAGATCGTTTTCGGAATAAAGGTCGCGCATAGGGTTTTTCCTCAATTCATAATTCAAAATTCATAATTCTGTTTACCGATAAAACAGGTACGTGAACATGATGAAGCCAAACAACGTAAATGTCAAGGGAAAAGGATAAAAAGAGACCGTCCTCCTTGTGCAGGGGAGGACGGTATGCTTGCTTGATGTGTCGGTTAATGTCAGACCAGCTCGAGAATGACCATCTCGGCGGCATCGCCGCGGCGCGGTCCGAGCTTGTAGATACGGGTGTAGCCGCCGGAGCAGTTCTTTTCAGCGTTGCGGGCCTTGTACTTGGGTCCGATTTCGCGGAAGAGCTTCTCCACCACAGGATGCTTGTTGTCCTTGGTGCGCTCACGGTATTCGGCCTTGTTCTCGTCGTCCTTCTTGGCTTCCTTCAGATCGTAGAGGTAAGCCATCATGATACGGCGGGCATGGAGCTTGGACGGAGCATCGTTCACCACTTCCAGGGTGACGAGCTGTCCCTTGTCATTATGGGTTTCCTTGGTGGTGGAAACCGTGTTTTCGCATTCGCGCACAGCCAGCGTGATCATCTTATCGGCGATCCGGCGGACTTCCTTGGCCTTGGCTTCGGTAGTCGTGATCCGGCCGTTCCAGATCAGATTGGTCACCTGATTACGAAGCAGCGCTTTGCGCTGATCCGCGGTGCGACCCAGCTTGCGTTGGTTAGCCATGGGATTCTCTCCTCCTATCAGTCATCATTGGGGCGAAGGCCCAGGCCCAGAGCGCTGAGCTTCTGCTCAACTTCTTCCAGGCTCTTACGGCCGAGATTACGGACCTTCATCATGTCTTCCTGATTCTTCTGCACCAGTTCAGCGACGCTGTTGATGCCGGCGCGCTTCAGGCAGTTGTAGGCACGGACGGAAAGATCCAGTTCTTCGATAGTCATCTCCAGAACCTTGTCTTTCTTGTCGTCTTCAGGCTGAACCATGCTGACGGGCATGACCTGGTCGGTCAGGCTGATGAACAGGTTCAGGTGCTCATTCAGGATCTTGGCGGCGCTGGAGATCGCTTCTTCAGGCTTCAGCGTGCCGTTGGTCCAAATCTCAAGGGTCAGCTTGTCATAGTCCGTGATCTGCCCCACACGGGTGTCTTCCACCGTGTAGTTGACCTTCTTCACAGGAGTGAAGATGGAGTCGATCGGGATCACGCCGATGGGCATGCTGGCGGTCTTGTTCTTGTCGGCGCTCACATATCCGCGGCCGCGGTCGAGGGTCAGCTGCATCTGCAGATGGGCGTCCTCGTTCAGGGTGGCGATATGGAGGTCCGGGTTGGCGATTTCAACCTCATCATCCGTTTTGATGTCGCCGGCCTTCAGTTCGCAGGGACCCTTCACATCAATGGTGAGCTGCTTGGGGCCGTCCGCAAACATTTTGCAGGCCATGGTCTTCAGATTCAGGATGATTTCCGTAACATCTTCCTTGACTCCCGGGATCGTGGAGAACTCATGCTGCACACCTTCGATGTGCACAGAGGAGACGGCCACGCCGGGGAGGGAGGAAAGAAGCACGCGGCGCAGGGAGTTGCCCAGAGTGTGGCCGAATCCGCGTTCAAGCGGCTCGATCACAAAACGGCCGTAGCAGCCATTCTGTCCAACTTCGACGCATTCGATGCGGGCTTTTTCGATTTCGACGATCATTTCGTTGTACCCTCCTCACAATACGGGTTGTCCGGTAATCATTAACGGGAGTAGAACTCGACGATCATGTTCTCCTGAACCTGCAGATCGATATCTTCGCGGGTGGGAAGAGCAGTGACGGAGCCGGTGAGGTTCTGGGCATCAAAGCTGAGCCACTTCGGGATCAGATTGGTGGTGCCTTCACGCAGGCTCTTGAACATTTCCATCTCTTCGCTGCGCTTGCGCAGAGTGATCTTGTCGCCGACCTTCACCTGATAAGAGGGGATGTCGACCTTGATGTCATTGACCCGGATGTGGCCGTGGCAGACGATCTGACGGGCCATGCGGCGGGTCTTGGCCAGACCAAGACGGAACACCACGTTGTCCAGACGCTGCTCCAGCAGGCGGAGCATGTTGTCACCGGTGATGCCCTTCATGTTGGCGGCCTTCAGATAGTACTTATGGAACTGCTTTTCCAGGACGCCGTATACGAACTTGACCTTCTGCTTCTCCTGCAGCTGGGCACCGTATTCGGAGACCTTCTTGCGGCGGTTTCCGCCGGGATTGCGGGTGGTTTTTTTATTGCCATAGCCCATGACGGCCGGGGAAATGTCGAATTTCCGGCATTTCTTGGCAATCGGATCTTTATTCACTGCCATTTCTGTCTGTCCTCCTTCTTACACGCGACGGCGTTTGGGCGGACGGCAACCGTTATGGGGAATGGGCGTCACGTCCTTGATCATGTTCACATCCAGACCGGCGGCCTGCAGGGAACGGATAGCGGCTTCGCGTCCGGATCCGGGGCCTTTGACATACACTTCCACCGTGCGCAGACCGTATTCCATAGCGGCCTTGGCAGCAGTCTCAGCAGCCATCTGAGCAGCGAAAGGCGTGGACTTCTTGCTTCCGCGGAAGCCCAGACCGCCGGCGCTGGCCCAGGAAAGAGCATTGCCCTGGGTGTCGGTGATGGTCACGATGGTATTGTTGAAAGAAGAACGGATATGGGCAGCGCCGCGCTCAACGAGCTTCCGTTCGCGGCGTTTACGCGTAGCCTTCTTCAGCTTTTGCTTAGGTGCCATTGATTTTACTCCCTCCGTATTATCCGCATAAAAGCGGAATCAATTCAGTCAGAGACTTACTTGGTGGCTTTCTTCTTGCCGGCGATGGTCTTCTTGGGGCCCTTACGGGTGCGGGCATTCTGCTTGGTATTCTGTCCGCGAACGGGAAGACCATGACGGTGACGAACGCCACGATAGCAGCCGATTTCAATCAGACGCTTGATGTTGAGCGACACTTCACGGCGAAGATCACCTTCAACCTTCAGGTTGTGCTCAATGTATTCACGCAGCTTGCTGATTTCGGTCTCGGAGAGATCCTTTACCCGTGTGTCGGGATTCACACCG
>JBGUGL010000033.1:0-59638 GCA_045111455.1 Christensenellales bacterium
ACACTGTGGAGCTTACTCCCTTTCGCTTGACCTCAGAGCCGATGAGATTTCTGCCACTGGCAGTCATCGGCTCTTCGCCCAAATCAAAGATTTGGACAACTGCTCAACAATTCATAATTAATACTTAAGAATTGACAGAACTGAATGAAGATGGCGCTTTGGATGAAACCAAAGCGCCGTTTTTGAAATCAGGATTTGAAGCGGGTTCCCGGAGGGAAGTGCGGACGGTCCGGCCTGTCCGGCCGGTCGCCGCCGGGACCGCGGGGCGGGGGCATAGGCCGGTCCTCCGGCAGGTCCAGGGACAGGCGCTCCAGCCAGGCACTGAGCTTATCGCACAGGGCACAGAACTGTTTCTTCTCTTCTTCGGTAAAGCAGGCGGTTTTTTTCCGGGCTTCCTCATTCCGGGCATTTTCCATTTCCCGGATTGCCCGGATGCCCTTTTCCGTCAGGGAGACCCGCTGGATCCGGCGATCCGCCTCATCCACGGTACGGGTGAGGAAGCCCTCCGACTCCGCCCGGGAAAGCATCTCACTGAGGGAGGAAGGGCGCAGGTCCAGCAGTTCGCACAGCTCCCGGGAGGAAACGCCGGGATTTTCCGACGCGCAGAGCAGCAGGCGGCCGACGGCCGGCGGGAAGGGATATTCCCTGCGCTCCGGCGGGCAGCGCCGCATGGCGCGGGCCAGCTTCAGGGAAGCCAGGATCACATCGCTGTCGTGAAACATTTATGCATCGCTCCTTTCGCAGCTGAGTCATAACATTCGGTACCGAACCAATTACATTATAATTCGGTACCGAATCAATGTCAAGCTTTTCCGAAAAAACATTCGGCCCCTTGAGAAAAAAGGGGAGAAGGTGTTACAATAGAAAAAAATGGAAGCTACCGAACACATACTGACAGCCGAAACCGTCCTGTTTTCCGATCCGGGAGGGAAGGATACATGTCAACCATCATTCATCTGGAACTGGATACGCTGTGTTTCGTGATCCTTGAGGTGATTGCCTGGCAGATCACGCGGAGCGTCAGCAAGCAGCTGAACCGGGTCCTGTTCCGGACCCTGGTTTACGGAATCATGTTCTCCCTGACGCTGGATATCCTCTGGGTGCTGACAGAGGGCGTGATCTTTCCGGGAGCGGTGACGCTCAACAAGGTGATCAATGCCCTGTACCTGGGCGTGGGGGTGATCCTGGGCTGCATCTGGTTCCTGTATGTGCTGGAAACCCTGGGACACAGGCTGACCCGCCCGCTGGTGTGCGCGGCGATGGCACCGGGCTTTGTTTTCCTGGCGCTGAATATCATCTCCATCCGGACGGGATGGATCTTTACCGTGACGCCGGAAAACATCTACGTTCACGGTCCGCTGTTTCCCCTGCAGAACGCCGGCGCGCTCTTCATGCTTTTCCTGCCGCTGATTCCCATTGTGATCCGGCTGCTGAACCGGAAGGAGGAAACCACGCCCCGGTGGATGGTCAGGAAGCTGCTGCTGTTCTATATCCCGCCGGTGATCGGCACGCTGATCGGCATACCCTATGTGGGCCTGCCGGGGACCTGGACCTGCGCGGCGGTATCCATTGTGCTGATGTACATTGACGACCAGGACCGGGAGATCCTCCGGGACAGCCTGACGGGGCTGAACAACCGGAAGACGCTGGAGAGCGTCTTTGAGGAATACACCCGGCAGGCGGTGGACGGGAATCAGCTGTACCTGTTCATGATGGACCTGGACAATTTCAAGGGAATCAACGATACCCTGGGCCATTCCGCGGGTGACAAGGCCCTGGTGCAGACGGCGGGCCTGCTGACCGGCTCCCTGGCGGGAACGAAGGCCTTTATCGCCCGGTTCGGCGGGGACGAATTCCTGGTGATGAGCTTCTTCAACAGCGAGGAGGAAGCGGAGGAATACAAACAGAAGCTGACGGAGCGTTTCCGGGAATACAACGAGAAGGAACAGCTGCCCTACCTGCTGCGGACCAGCATCGGCTTCAGCCGCTGGCAGCAGGGACAGAGCCTGGAGGAACTGACGGAGCAGGCGGACGGGGAGCTGTACCGGGAAAAGAAAAAGAAAAAGGTCGGCAGGGGCAGAAAAACGGGATCGCGCTGAGCGATCCCGTTTATTTATGCATTTTATAACGTCAGTCTTTCAGGAGCTTTTCCCGGATGGCGGCGAAGGACTCCTCGGAAATATCATGCTCGATCTTGCAGGCATCCTTCCGGGCAATGGCTTCCTCCACGCCCAGGGACATGAAGAACTTTGTGAGGGTCTGGTGCCGGTCATAGGTGCGGCGGGCAATGGGGTACCCCTTATCGGTGAGGGAAATGAGGCCGCCCTTCTCCATGGAGATGTAGCCGTTTTCCCGGAGCTTCTTCATGGCAACGCTGACGGAGGGCTTGGTGACGCCCAGGCCGTCGGCAATATCAGTGGAACGGGCATAGCCCTTTGCTTCCAGAAGAATCAGGATCTCCTCGAGATAATCTTCCGCGGATTCATATAAATTCATAGGATTTCCTCCTCGGGAACGCTTGTCTGTTTTTCACCTTGTATGCAAACAATGTATCACATCATGCCTGTGAAATCAATCGGTTCTTTAAAAGATTCGCCGGCCGGCCCCCGCCAGTCGCTGGGCGCCAGGCCGGTCATTTTTTTGAACAGGTGGGAAAAGTGGGCGGAGGACACATACCCCACGGCAGCACCGACCTCCGAAACGGAGAGCTCTGTTTCCTCCAGCAGGCGTTTGGCTTTTTCACAGCGGATGGCGTTGTGGTACCAGAGGAGGGTGTGCCCTGTTTCCCGCTTGAAGACCCGGGCCAGATAGTTTCCGTTCACATAGAGCGCAGCTGCGATCCCGGCCAGGGAAAACTTCTGCTCGCTGTGCTCCCGGATAAAGTATCCTGCCTGCCGCGCCAGACGCTTCCCGGCGGTTGTCCTGGACGATTCGGTCATAATGTTGCCTCCCCTGATCATTAATGCTTACATATATTAGCATATACTAACGGATAAATCAATGTCTGCCTGGCAAAAGATAATATTGCGTAATATATCTGCAAAAGGTCAATATCGGGCAAGCGAAGATTGTTAGAATGTGCTAATATACTATCGCTAATTAGATAAGGCTAATAGCAAGAACAAGCAAGAAAGAGGAGAAAAGATGAGGACAGGCAGAGGGGAGGGCACAGGATGATGCCGCTGAGTTACGCCGCGCCGGGAGAGGATCAGGTTATCCGCAAAGTCGGCGGCAGCCCGGAGGTGAAGAAACACCTGGAGAATCTGGGCTTCGTGGTGGGCGGAAGCGTAAAGGTGATCACAGCGCTGGACGGCAACATAATCGTGAAGGTTAAGGAAGCCCGCGTGGCCATCAATGATGAGATGGCCCGCAAGATCATGATTTGAATTAAAGGAGAGGGAAAGCATGAACAACCTGAAGGAAGTGCCGGTGGGCGGCAGGGCAAAGGTGGTCAGGATTCACGGGGAAGGCGCGGTGAAACGCCGGATCATGGATATGGGCATTACCAAAGGCGTGGAGATTACCGTGCGTAAGGTGGCGCCCCTGGGAGATCCCATTGAGATTACGGTGCGCGGATACGAGCTGTCCCTGCGCAAGGCGGACGCGGAAAGCATCGAGGTCGAATGATACTTTTTCACCGAAATGTCAGATGAATCCAATTAAAGAACAGAAGGAGCGGTATACGATGGATATCCGAATTGCCCTGGCGGGCAACCCCAACAGCGGGAAAACAACCCTCTTCAATGCCCTGACCGGTTCAAACCAGTTTGTGGGCAACTGGCCCGGCGTGACGGTGGAAAAAAAGGAAGGGAAACTGAAGAAGCACGAGGGCGTGACGATCACCGATCTGCCGGGCATATACAGCCTTTCCCCCTATACCCTGGAAGAGGTGGTGGCCCGGAACTACCTGATCAACGAGCGTCCTGATGCCATCCTGAACATCATTGACGGCACCAACCTGGAGCGAAACCTTTACCTGACCACCCAGCTGGTGGAACTGGGCATTCCTGTGGTGGTGGCCATCAACATGATGGACGTGGTGAAGAGGAACGGGGACAGGCTGAATACGGCGGATCTGGCCCTGCAGCTCAGCTGCAAGGTGGTGGAGATCTCCGCACTGAAGGGAAACGGCGTCATGGAGGCGGCGGAAGCGGCCATCCAGGCGGCGAAATCCGCAAAGACCGTGCCGCAGCATACCTTCTCCGGACCGGTGGAACACGCGCTGGCACATATTGAGGAGGCGATTGTCCATGGCCTGCCGGAGGAACAGCAGCGCTGGTACGCCATCAAGGTGTTTGAGCGGGACGATAAGGTGCTGGAACAGCTGCAGATCGCGCCGGACACCATGAAGCATATTGAATCCGACATCGCCGCCGCGGAAAAGGAACTGGACGACGACGCGGAGAGCATCATTACCAATGAGCGCTATGTGTACATCGCTCAGGTGATCAAATCCTGCTACCGGAAGCGGAACGCGGGCAGCCTGAGCACATCGGACAGGATCGACAAGGTGGTTACCAATCGCTGGCTGGGCCTGCCGATCTTCGCCCTGGTGATGTTCCTGGTCTACTGGATCGCCATGGTGGCTGTCGGAACCCCGGCCACCGACTGGGCAAACGACGGACTGTTCGGCGACGGATATTTCCTTTTCGGAAACGGGCGCGCTGCCTATGATGAAGCGGCGGAAGAGTACGGCGATACCAACGCGATCGTGGAAGCCTTTGCGGAAAAGTACGGTGCTGAGATTGACGGGGAAGACGCCGAAGCATCCATGACCGTCCTGCTGGAAAGCGTGCCTGCAGACGGTGAGGCGGACTATATTGTCCAGGATGAGGAAACCCTGGAAACAGAGACACTGTCCGCGAAACGGACGGAGCTGGAAGAGGCCGCGGCAAAGTACATCAAGGGTGAGCCGGATCCGGCGGACGGTTACGGTACCTGGGTGCCCGGAATTCCTGTTCTTGTGGAACGGGGCCTTGACGCGATCAATGCCGCGGACTGGCTGAAGGGGCTGATCCTGGACGGTATTGTGGCCGGCGTCGGCGCAGTGCTGGGATTTGTACCCCAGATGCTGGTGCTGTTCTTCCTGCTGGCTTTCCTGGAGGCCTGCGGCTATATGGCCCGTATCGCTTTTGTACTGGACCGGATCTTCCGGAAGTTCGGCCTGAGCGGCAAATCCTTCATTCCCATGCTGATCGGCGTTGGCTGCGGCGTGCCCGGCATCATGGCTTCCCGGACGATTGAGAATGAACGGGACCGGCGGATGACCATCATGACCACCACCTTTATTCCCTGCGGCGCGAAGGTGCCTTTCATTGCCATGATCGCCGGAGCCATCTTCGGCGGTTCCGCCTGGGTGTCCACCAGCGCCTATTTCATCGGCATGGCTGCCATTGTGATCAGCGGCATCATGCTGAAGAAGACCCGACGGTTTGCCGGGGAGCCCGCTCCCTTCGTGATGGAACTGCCTGCCTATCACTGGCCCACGCTGGGCAATGTGCTCCGTTCCATGTGGGAGCGCGGCTGGAGCTTCATCAAAAAGGCCGGCACCATCATCCTGCTGTCCACGATCCTGGTGTGGTTCCTGAGCCGTTTCGGCGTTGTGGAAGGCGCTTTCCGGATGCTGGAGGAGGAAGAACTGGAATCCTCCATTCTCGCCCGGGTTGGCAACGCGATTGCCTGGATCTTCAGGCCCGTAGGCTTCGGTACCTGGCAGGCGACGGTGGCTTCCATCACCGGCCTGATCGCCAAGGAGAATATCGTGGGTACCATGGGTATTCTGTACGGCGGAACAGAAGCCTATGCCAACATGGCAGCTGCTTTCAGCGGCATTGCGGCCTATGCGTTCCTGGTGTTTAACCTGCTGTGCGCCCCCTGCTTCGCGGCCATCGGCGCCATCAGGCGGGAGATGAACAACGCCGGCTGGACCTGGTTTGCTATTGCCTACCAGTGCGGCTTTGCCTACGCGGTGGCTCTGATGATCTACCAGTTCGGCAGGCTGTTTACCGGCAACGCCAGCGTGATCGGCCTGATCGCCGCCCTGGCTGTGCTGGGCACCATGCTCTATATGCTGTTCTTTAAGAAATACCACGAAGCGACCAGACTGACACGAAAGGTGTGAGGATATGTTACAGGGACTTGCTGACAATGCCGGGACGATCATCGTCTGCCTGGTACTGGCCGGGGTGGTGACAGGAATCATTATCCGGCTGCGCAAGGATAAAAAGCAGGGAAAGTCTTCCTGCGGCTGCAACTGCGGATGCTGCCCCATGTCCGGTTCCTGTCATAAGCACTCATAATATACGGGAGGCACGGAAATCCATGACCGTGCCTCCCTGTTTACAAGAGGGAATCTATATGATTAAAACCACAGTGCAGGTAACAGGAATGGTCTGCGGGATGTGTGAAGCCCATATTAACGACGCTGTCCGTTCCGCGTTTCAGGTCAGGAAGGTGCGTTCCTCCAGAAAGAAAGGAGAAACCGTCATCCTGTCCGAGGAGCCGATTGATCTTAACAGGCTCAGGCAGGTCATCGCTGAAACCGGTTATATGATGCTGCTGGCCCGGGAAGAAGAAGCGTGATCCGACGGGGTCTTGCCTGTTATTGACCGATCCTCATTCGTTATTGACAGCAGGATGCTTCTCTGTTATTTTGAATTAGACATGTCTAACCTCTTCTGGCTGCCCTTTGGTTTCGGGATGTACCAGGGGGCAGCTCCTTTTGAGAATGAAAGTTTGTCAAAGCTAATAAAGGAGAAACAGATGTCCGAAGAAACCATCATCCGCTGCTGCGCACCCACCCTGGCCGCCATTAAAACCGGGAGCCTTTTCAGCTGTCCGTTTGAAAGCCGGAAAGAGATGACTGCCAGCCTGCGGGCCATCAACGCCAGCCTGCTTCCCAAGGGTGTGTGCGCGATGCCCCTGCGGTATGAAGGCGGAAAGGCGCTGATTTACCTTTACCGGCCTGCCATGCTGAAGGAGGATCTGCAGGATCCGGTGGCTGCTGACATCCTGAAAGACGCCGGCTATCCGGCAGGCAGCGCTTCCGGGCGTATCGCCTGGCTGATCCGCAGGCTGCGGGAGTCAGTGTCCTTTCCCCATGAGATCGGACTGTTCCTCGGGTATCCGGCAGTGGATGTGCGGGGATTCATCAAGCAGGGGGAATGCAAGTGCACCGGCCTGTGGAAGGTGTACGAAAGCGATGCGGAACAGGCACAGCGGACTTTTGCCCGCTGCAGGCACTGCACGAAGGCGTACCTGCAGCGGAACCGGGAAGGATGGAGCCTGTCCCGGCTGACAATTCAGCCGCGGCAGTTTTCATACAGTGAAGCCGAAAGGCTGGAAAGGAAGGAAACCATATGAGTAAGATCGCGGTGATCTACTGGAGCGGCACCGGCAACACCCAGGCCATGGCTGAGGCGGTTGCGGCAGGCGCGAAGGAAGCCGGCGCGGAAGCGGATCTGCTGACCTGCGCGGATGTGAAGGATATCTCCGCTTATGACGCGGCGGCCCTGGGCTGCCCGGCCATGGGCGTGGAGGAGCTGGAAGACAGCGAATTCCTGCCGATGCTGGAAAGCATTGAACCGTCCCTGACCGGGAAGAAGGTTGCGCTGTTCGGCTCCTACGGATGGGGCGACGGCGAATGGATGCGTTCCTGGGAAGCCCGCTGCGCGGAAAAGGGCATTGCCCTGGCGGCAGACAGCGTGCTGGCCAATGAAGCTCCGGATGATACGGCCGTTACGGCCTGCAAAACGCTGGGAAAAGCGCTGGCATAAGAAACGAAAGGACAGAAAGAACATGAAAAAAGTAATTTCCCTGGTACTGACCCTTTGCCTGCTGATGATGACCGCTGCCTTCGGCATTGCGGAAACGGCGGACGGTTCCGCTGAAGCCCTGGAGCTGATGGAAAACATCAAGGGAACCTATGAACCCCTGTTCCCGGTGATTACCGCTGCCGAATATGACCAGATCTGGCTGGATTCCTGCGTGAAGGCCCTGGGCGAGGAAGAAGGAACCGCCATGGCCGGGATGATGAAGACCTACTGCGCCGGCACGATCTACGGCCAGGAAGCGGTCGATGCCTACGGCGACGGCTCCAACGGCGCGCAGTTTGCCTGCGGTTTCATCAACGGTGTGGACCGGATCACCTTTGACGGCATGACCATCAGCGGCACAGACAGCGAGGGAAAGACTGTGTTCAGCCATGAATACGCCTATGTCAGCAAGCTGTCCCTGTCCGGCGCGATGGAAGGCTACCTGTTCGAGACCGCTGACGCGGACGCGGGCGAGTTCAAATACTTCTATATGATGCCCGACACCCCCGCCACCACCTATCACCTGGAGTTCCGCTACGGCAGCAACGCGGACGACCTGGCGAAAATGCTCGAAGGCCCCTACGCCTACTGGCTGGCTGCCGGTTTCCCGGCGGACGCGGATGCGGAGCTGATCAATAAGGTGATCACCCTGTACTGCGAAGAGAACCTGACAGAGGAACAGGCTGAAGACGCCGCCTGATCCGAAGGAAAAAGAAATGACCGGCGGCACGGTACACACGTACCGTGCCGCTTTTGCCGGAAAGGAGGAGAACAGATGAACATTATGACAGCGGAGACGATCCTCGGCCTGCTGATTCCCTTTGCGGGCACAGCGGCAGGATCCGCCTGCGTGTTTTTTATGAGACGGGACCTGCGGCAGAATGTGCAGCGGGCACTGACCGGATTTGCCGGCGGCGTCATGACCGCCGCTTCGATCTGGAGCCTGCTGATCCCTGCCATGCAGCAGTCTGAAGGGATGGGAAAATGGGCGTTCCTTCCGGCAGCAGCCGGCTTCTGGATCGGCATCCTGTTCCTCCTGCTGCTGGACCGGGTGATCCCGCACCTGCATATGTTCGCGGAAAAGGCGGAAGGACCGAAAACCCGGCTTGCCCGGACCAGCATGATGGTGCTGGCGGTGACTCTGCACAATATCCCGGAGGGAATGGCGGTGGGCGTGGTCTATGCGGGCATGCTTTCCGGTTCCGCTGAGATTACTGCGGGCGGCGCCCTGGCCCTGGCCCTGGGCATTGCCATCCAGAATTTCCCGGAAGGAGCGATCATTTCCATGCCGCTGCGGGCGGAAGGAAAAAGCCGGGGAAAGGCCTTCCTGGACGGGATGCTGTCCGGGGCGGTGGAGCCGGCGGGGGCGCTGCTGACTATCCTGGCGGCCTCCCTGATTGTACCGGCGATGCCTTACCTGCTCAGCTTTGCGGCGGGCGCCATGATCTATGTGGTGGTGGAAGAGCTGATCCCGGAAATGTCCTCCGGGGAGCACTCCAACATCGGGGTGCTGATGTTCTCCCTGGGCTTTACGCTGATGATGGCGCTGGACGCGGGATTGGGGTAAGAAATCAACATTCAGAATTAGTATTCTGAATGTTGATTTCAATGAAGAATGAAGAATGAAAAATGAAGAATGGAATGGTCTGAACAACTGCTCAGTTGAAGAATACGGAGGAACCACGATGAAACCTGATTATAAGAACTATGGCCGAAGGCAGATGCCTTCGGCCATATGCTTTATCCGCCAGAAACGAATGTGCCGGTTACTGCAGCAAATGCGCAAAGGGCAGCAATCTGCTGCACGAAGGGGACAAATATTGCACATTTGACAAAACGGGGCAGGTCGGCTACAGTAGTCTCAACGTGTTGTTGTCCGTACCTTTTACGGGTAACAGAAGAATAAAAAGAAAAGAAACAGGAGGGATATTTTATGCAGCAGAAATGGCCGCTGGATGTGACGGTTTCCTTTGATCCCTATTTCGGAGAGCCTTCCCGGGACGGCGAGCAGGGCGCGGAGGTCCTGCCGGACGGAAAGGTGCATTTCCGGATCATCGCGAAGGACGCGAAAGAAGTGGTAATTGACCGGTTCGGGACGGTATTCCCGCTTTCACCCGCGGAGGACGGCGCCTGGGAGGGCACCTTTGACATGGGAACCGGTTTCCTGTATTTCTTCCTGAAGGTGGACGGCGCGGACGTGCTGTGCCCCTACCTGCCCATCGGATACGGCTGCTGCCGGCCCATGAATTTTGTGGACGTGCCCGTGGCTGATATGGAAGGCTGGGATGACCTGGAGGGCGTGGAGCACGGGGCGGTCACCCGGCGGTATTACTATTCCACAGTGACCGGCAAACAGGAGATCTGCCTGGTATGGACCCCGCCGGCCTATGACCCGGCGAAAGCCTATCCGGTGCTGTACCTGCAGCACGGCTACGGCGAGAACGAGACGGGCTGGATCTACCAGGGCCATGCGGGCCGCATTGCGGACCGGCTGCTGGCGGAGGGACAGATGGAAGAAATGATCATTGTCATGGGCAATGGCATGGCGAAGCCAAAGGATGAAAGCCAGCCCAGGGATTTTGCCCTGTTCCCGAACATTGTGGTGAAGGACCTGATCCCGTACATCGAAAAGCATTACAAGGTGCTGACGGACAAGTGGCACCGGGCCATGGCGGGACTGAGCATGGGCAGCTTCCACACCAGCGTCACCACGCTGACGAATCCGGACCTGTTCGGCTACGCGGGGCTGTTCAGCGGCTTCCTGCGGGCGCCCTGGAACCCGGAGGAGGAAATGCCCCATATGCAGCTGCTGAAGGAAGCGGACAGGTTCAACGAAAGCTTCCGGGTGTTCTACCGGGCCATGGGCACAGAGGATACCTACTGGGAAGCCTTTGACAAGGACGATCAGTACCTGGCGGACAAGCCCCTGAACATCATCCGGGAAACCTTCCCAGGCGGGCATGACTGGACGGTGTGGCGGCGCTGCATCCGTTCCTTCCTGCCCAGGCTGTTCAGGTAAAGGAAGGCATCAAAAAGCGGAGAGCCAATCGGCTCTCCGCTTGCTTTTATGGAGATATCAGCCAACATCCGGTTCAGGGGTTACGAAGAGGATCTGGGGTGTGGGCTCCTCCTGCATTTCAGGAGCGGGAGTCACATACACCAGGATCGGGGTGGGTGTGGGCTGGGGCGCCGGATTCACCGGAATGTAGATGACCTGGGGCGTCGGTTCCGGGGTGGCGATGATGTTGATCACGCTGGAACCGGATTCGGACGCAGCGGCGGGACGGGTGTCCACTTCCGCTTCATAGGCGTAGGGATCCTTCAGGAGAATGACATGATCCGTGTTCAGCAGGTCGGACCGGATATATCCCAGGGTGCCGTTGGCCAGCTGCACAGCGTACCAGAGTTCCCCGGCACTGTTCTTCACCCGGGCGGTGACGCTGAATTCCGTACCGGCGGATTTGATGGTCATAACCCGGGTGGCATAGATGCTGGGCTGCGACCGGACGTTGACCCGTTTGATGGCGGTGTAGCACCAGCCTTCCGCGGGCATGGAGTCGATCATGGTTTCAGCCTGGCGGACCACAATACGGGTGCGGGTCCGGGGCTTCGGCGGGGCCGGCGGATTGGCTTCCCACCAGGGCGTATCCGAAGTGGTGGTGGTCGTTTCCGTCGTGGTGGTGGTTGTGGTTGTGGTGGTGGTCGTGGCGGGGGCTTCGGCAGCCGGGACCGGCTCAGAAGGAGCCTGGGCTTCCTCCTCAGCGAAGGCGGGCAGCACGGAGGCCGCAATCACCAGAGCAGCCAGCAACAGGAACAGCCTGGAAAAAACTGATCTCATATTCACCGTCTCCTATCCGGATTTTATATGCCATACAGGTTCACCCTATATTGTAGGTCCGGAAAAGTCTCCTGTCAACCGCCACATATGGTGGAATAAGGGTTTGCGGGCACATATATGGCCGAAAAGATGCCAATATATGGATCAGAAGGTCACGGTGCGGGGCGCGGCGGTGAAGGAGGAGAAGGTGGCAACGGCATCCTGGAGATACAGGACTTCCGTGTTGTCATCCTCGGCGGAGTACATGGCCCGGAGGCTGGGATACTGCTCCAGCATGTGCTTCTTTGCCTCAATCCGGTCATCCCGGACCAGGGTGCCGGCCACGCGGAGCCAGGTGCCGTCCGCGAAGGCGCAGATTTCCGCTTTGGGATTGGCCTGGAGCTGCTTTGAAACGGATTTGACTTTCCCGGTCTGGATATACAGTTTGCCTTCGAAGAGATCCACGGTGCCGAAGGGACGGACCCGGGGCTGGTCACCTTCCACAGTGGCAAGATAATAGGTGCCGCACTTCTTCAGGAATTCATAGACTTCATTCATGGATGAAACCTCCTTTGTCGATGGTTGATACCTTATTATATCTTTACGGGCGGGGCGGGAGCAAGCGGAAAGTTCCGGAAATGAAAAAGGCCCGGGACGGTTTCCCGGGCCTTTGGAACGTAAGGGTTATTGCTCAATCCGGACCTCTCCGGAGGTGGTGCTGATGCGGCACTTCGCGCTGCCATCCCCGAAGGTGTAGATATTGCCGTTTTTCTCCAGGGCCAGGTCGGTGTGGAACCTGCTGGCCTTCGTGCCCAGGTCCAGGGTGAAGCCGGGCGCATCGGGCAGCGCCAGGGCTATGTCGCCGGAGGTGGCGTCGATTTTCAGTTCCCGGAAGGAGGCGAGCTTCGCGGTGATATTGCCGCTGGTGGAGGAGAAATCCGCCTTGTCCGTGTCCGCAAGATCCGCAGTCACGATGCCGGAGGTGGAATGGAGGCGAAGGTTTCCGACACTGCCGGAAACGGTTACGTTGATATTCCCTGAGGTGGAGTCGGCTTCGATGTTTTTCGCACCGGCCAGGGTGATGCCGATTTCACCGGAAGTGGAGGAAAGGGAAACGGAATCCGGATCGCCGTTCAGCCGGAGGTTCATGTCACCGGAGGTGGAGGTGGAAGAAAGCTTTTTCGCGGCGAGGACCGCGGTGATATTGCCGGAGGTGGAGTCGAGCAGGATTTCATCGGCGGTGAGGGCCGGAATATTCACATCAGCGGAGGTGACGGAGATTTCCGCATTCTTCATGACAGCGTCTTCCGGCAGGGAAACGGTCAGGTCTTTCTTCAGGTTGAAATTGACATTAATGCCGGGTTTGAGGTACCTGATCCGCAGGGTTTTGCCGTCCAGCCACCAGCGGAGCATCTGGTCCTCTGTCAGGGGATTGGGAGAGGTTTCGGTGACTTTGACGCCGCTGCCGGCGTGGTATTCGATATTCACTGCGCCGGAGGTCCAGTCGATATCCAGGTTCTCCACGGCGGAAGCGATTTCGGTGTTGCCGGCCTGGTACTGATCGGCATGGGCGTAGCCGGAGCCGATATTGTTTGCAAACAGGTACCAGGCGCTGCCGCCCATGATGACCAGGAGGACAACCAGGATTGCCATAATCGTTTTATATCTGTTCATTCGTTTTCACCTCTGTAGGATTTGATTGCGGAACCAAGGAGCCAGAGACCGCCGACGCACAGC
The DNA here is from genome assembly GCA_045111455.1 of Christensenellales bacterium. Lineage (GTDB taxonomy): Bacteria > Bacillota > Clostridia > Christensenellales > Aristaeellaceae > Aristaeella. Next base: position 13,369 of record JBGUGL010000033.1, read on the forward strand.
GCCAGCAGGATGCCGGTGGTGATGATGCTCTTGGAGTGGAGGGTGATCATATTCATCATGTTGGTGAACAGGATCAGGTCCACGGACGCCACGATGACAGGCTTGCTGAAGCTGCCGATGAAGGGGCGGACCGGTTCGGCCCGGAGGGCGAAGGGCAGGCCCGCCAGCGAGAAGGCGAACAGCACCGCGGAGGCTACCAGGAAGAACCAGTCGCCATGGGTGTAGAAGCAGCAGACCGCCAGGGTGAACAGCAGGCTGAGGCAGAAGGAGCAGAAGGACCAGAAAAGCCTGTTCCGCTGCACCAGGAGGGGCACCAGGGTCCAGGAGGCGACAATGGCCAGGCCGCCCAGCACCATATAGAACCAGTCCAGGGCGCGGCCGGTGGTCAGGTTGACAATCAGGCAGATCACGATGGGAATCATGAACAGGCCGGAGACCGTGGAGCCGATGGTGGCGCTACGGCGTCGGAACTGCTTTGCCTGGTGCTCAATGACCTGTTCTTTCTCCTCCCGGAGACCGTCTTCGATTTCACTGGCACGGATCCGCTTCAGCACGGCGGAACAGTCCGGACATTCTTCCAGGTGTTCCTCAATGAGCCGGCGGCTTGTATCACTGCAGACGTCATCCGCATAGAGGGGGAGCAGATCGCGGATTACTTCGCATTGTTTATCCATGTTCATTCGTCCTTTCTTCATTTTCACAGGGGAAATGTTTCACAAACTATTCTGATTTGGACATTTCCTCCTATGATCGTCGTTACCGCTCTGACGGCGCCTGCGGCTTGTCAATCGCGGACTCCTGTAATAGGGGAAATGTTGTCCGCAATCTCAATGGTCGCAACTCCACACTGTGGAGCTTGCTCCCTTTCGATTGACCTCAGAACCGATGAGATTCCCGCCACCGGCGGTCATCGGTCCTTCGCCCAAATCATTCTGATTTGGACATTTCCTCCTGCAGCTTCAACCGGGCCCGATGATATGTGACCCGGGCCCAGTTTTCCGTCTTTCTGAAGATGGTACCGATCTGGCTGAAAGACAGTTCACCGAAGACCCGCAGCTCGAAAATCTCCCGGTAGGGTTCCTCCATGGTATGGAGCGCTGCGTGGATCCGGAAGGAGGAATCCCTGTCCGAAACCTGCTGCTCAATACTCTTTCCGGAGGCGGGAAGCTCTTCGGGCATGGGAGCGGTTTTGTTCCTGCGCCGCGTCTCATCCACAAAACAGTTTTTCGCGATGGCGCAGAGCCAGGTGACCTCATCCGACTCATTCCGGAAAGAAGCGGTTTTGGAGAAGGCGCGGAAGAAGGCTTCCTGGGTGATCTCCTCGGAGGTGTGACGGTCGCCGGAGAGCGTCATCACATAGGAGAAAACCCGCATATAATAAGTGTTGTAAAGCCTTTCACAGGTTTCGCTGTTCACACATCATCACCTCCTCTCCCGGTCAGTACATAGATTGGACGGAGATATCCGGATTTCGTTACAGAAAAAAATAAAAAAATTTTTGCCCGGTCCCGGAAAGCGGGACAGGCAGGGAAATACGCCCCTTATTTTATTCCGGGAATTCCCGGATGTCCAGCCCGGGAAAGGCGCCGGCCTGCGGGCAGCCGGCACGCTTCCGTGATCCGGTTCCCTTGACGGGGGGCAGGGCTTTTTTTTATAATATTTCCTGTTATGGCCTGATCCGGCTTATTAAGGAAGAAAAGGGATCAGGAAACCCGGAAATCCCGATGTTTTCAGAAAGGAAATTTCCAGAGATGAAGCGGAATGCAGGACATACGGTACTGGCCCTGATACTGGCCCTCCTGGTCTGCCTGGGCGGGCAGAACCCTGCCGCGGCGGAAACGGCTCCCAGCCTGGACGGAATCAGCCCGGACCCGGTGACCGGCGTGCTGGACCTGGACGGGGCGGGAATCCGGACCGTGGACAGGGAAGCCCTGGCGGCAGTGATTGACGGGACGCCGGGGATCAAAGAGGTCCGGCTGTTTGACGCGGAAATCACGACAGAGGACCAGGAATGGCTCTTTGAACGGTATTATCCGGATATCTTTTTCGGTTTTACGGTGCATGTGGGTCCCCATGCCATCCGGACGGACCAGACGGCTTTTTCCACGCTGCATTACTCCAGCCCCACCAAGACCGACCCGCGGCACACCTCGGAGGAGCTGTTTGCCCTGCGGATGTGCACGCGACTGAAGGCACTGGACCTGGGGCACAATTACCTGACAGACCTGAACTTCCTGTACTGGATGCCGGACATTGAGGTGCTGATCATCAGCCCCAACTACGGGCTGGAGGATATCAGCCCCGTGGCGAACTGCAAAAACCTGGTTTACCTGGAATGCTTCCATACCCCGATCACGGACCTGAGCCCCCTGGCCGGGCTCACGAAGCTGCGGGACCTGAACCTGGCCCGGGACGGCCAGGTGACGGACATTTCCCCGCTGTTTGACCTGCCGAACCTGGAACGGTTCTGGTGGGGACATATGGACAAGGTGCCCAACGCCCAGCGGAAAACCATGCGGGAAAAGCACAAGGGCTGCAGGTTTTCCATGTCCTATGACCCGACAGGCGGCGGATGGCGGCACAGCAAGCATTTCAAGGAACTGCACGAATTTTTCCGGACGGGGGTCTATGTGCCCTTCTCCAACTGATAAAAAGGAAGGAACGAGAACATGAACAGGCGCAGAATACGGCTGGCGCTGCTGGCAGGGCTGACGGTCATGCTGACGTGGATGATCTCCGCCGCCCAGGCCGCGGCCCCCGCGGTCAGCTTCCGGTGGACAGTGGACGGGAAAGAGGTTTCCATCCGGCTGTTTGAAAAGAAGAAGGACCAGACCCTGTTCCTGTTTATACCTGGCGCCCTGAAGGGAAAGGATCCGGTGGTGGTTACCGACGGGAAATCGGACCTGGCATGGGGCGAGGAAACCTACGCCAGCGGCAGCGTGTTCCCGGCGGAAAAGTACCTGAACCAGCCGGTGGAAGCCCGGCTGTCCAACAACCAGAAGAAATACAGCGTTACGGTGATGGAGGGATCGCCGATCCCGGCCATGTTCTTCAACGTGGACAAAACAGACCTGAAGCGTGTTACAAACCAGTACAAGCGGATCAACAAAAAGCCGGTGGACATCAGGGAGAAGGCCGACCTGGTGATGCTGGCCGGGGACGGCAGCATCAATGCCGCGGAGACGCTGACCAGCTTCAAAACCCACGGGAACTCCACCTTCTTTGCCTCCAAAAAGCCCTACCAGTTCAAGATGGAACACAAGGCGGACCTGGCGGGCATGCAGAAGAACAAGACCTGGATCCTGATGGCCAACTGGTTTGACATTTCCCTGATCCGGAACCAGATCACCTATGACCTGTGCCGGGAGGTGGGGCTTGCCTCCACGCCGGACTGCAGGCAGGTGGAACTGTATATCAACGGGGACTATTACGGCACCTACCTGCTGTCGGAAAAGATCCAGCTGAAGAAGGGCCGGGTGGAGATCACCGACCTGGAGGAAACCCTGGAGGAGCTGAACGGCAAGGACCGGTACGACGCGGCCAAATTCAAGCAGGCCAGCGGCAAGGGGATCTGCAAGATCATGAACTGGTTCAACATTGCCGAGGAACCGGAGGACGTGACCGGGGGATACCTGCTGGAGATCGAGAAATCCCTGCAGTTCAGCATGATGGAGGACGGTGCGGGATTCGTGACGGACGACAGCATGTGCGTGGTGGTGAAGGAACCCACCCACGCGGGACGGCGGGAGGTTGAATACATCGCCGGCCTGGTGAACGATTTCCACAAGGCGGTGCTGAAGAAGGACGGCATCAGCCCGAAAACCGGGAAACACTATTCCGAATATATCGATATGCGGTCCTTTGCCCTGAAGGTGGCGGTGGAGGAATTCTGCGCAAACTATGACGTGCGGGCGGCCAGCCAGTTCATGTACAAGGACCGGGACAGCGTGGACAGCAAAATCTATGCCGGGCCCGGCTGGGATTACGACCTGACCTACGGGGTGAAGGACGACGGCATCCACAATCCCCTGAAGGAGGATTTCGTGCTGACCCGGGCTTCCAACAAGGGATACCTGTACCACTGGCTGCTGACCCACGACGATTTCAAGGGGATGACCCGGATGCTGTACGACGAGGTGTTCCTGCCGGCGGCAGAGGTGCTGGCGGGACGGCGGGAGCCGAAGGCAGGCAGCCCGCTGAAAACCGTGGCGGCCTACCAGGACGAGATCCGGGATTCCGCGGCCATGAACTTTACCCGGTGGACAGCCAAAGCCATTCCGGACGTGTGGGACAAAAGCGGCCGGACCTTTGAGGATTCCGGGGCGTTTGTGATCAGCTGGATCGACCAGCGGCTGGACATGATGACCGAGAAGTGGCTGGCAGGGGAGAAATAAAAAGCATGAAATTATCAGGAAAGAAGATACTGGCACTGCTGCTGTGCCTGCTGTGCGCCGTGCCCGCTGCGGGCACGGCGGAACAGGAGGAGAACCTGATCCTTGAGGATGAGGCGGCTTCCGGGGAAGCCTGGCCGGAACTGAACGGGGAGGGCTACCTGGACAGCGGAGAGTACGTGCTTGAGGATCCGGAAGAGGGCGTCTGGCGCTACTGCAGCGAAACCCTGCGGATTGAGGTGCTGCGGAAGACGGAGACAAAGCCGGACAAGCTGGTGTGGTACGAGGCGGAGGTGTGGAGCCGGAAGGAGACCTTCGGCTTCGTGACCAACGAGCCCGGGAAGCATTTCAGCAAGGCGGACTGGCCTGAAAAGGTCTGCAGCAAAAACGGCGCGGTGCTGGCCATCAATGCGGATTACGCCAGCAACCGGTGGAACAATACCCACTTCCCCAAGCAGCGGTACAAGGTGGGAATCCTGCTGCGGGACGGGGAAATCATGAGTACGGAAACCAAGCCCTCCGGGAACACCGGGTTTCCGAACCTGGACACCCTGGCCCTGTATCCGGACGGGAACATGGAGATCCATGACAGCAAGGAGCTGACCGCGGAGGAGTACAAGGAACGCGGCGCGGTGGACGTGCTGGCCTTCGGTCCCTGGCTGATCCGGGACGGGGAGATCCGTTCCAACCTGAAAAAATACGCCACCAACACCCGGAATCCACGGACGGCGCTGGGCATGATCGAACCGGGACATTACATCGCCGTGATGGTGGAGGGCAGGCACAAGAAGAGCAAGGGCTGCACCCTGGTGGACCTGGCTGAACTGATGAAGGAAAAAGGATGCGTGCAGGCCATGAACCTGGACGGGGGTGAAACCTCCTGCATCCTGTTTATGGGCAAACAGATCTGCAAGGTCGGCAATGCCAGCAGCAAGCAGGGACACGCCCGGAAAGAACCGGAATTCCTGGCAATTGGCACATCTGTGCAGGTGGAGGGATATCAGCCGCCTGCCGAATAAAACCACAGAAAGCCCCGGAGGGTGAGCTCCGGGCGGGGAGGCAGAAGAATGAGGAGCAGGATGAAAAAAGGATGCCGGTACGCAGTACCGGCGCTTGCAGCGTTCCTGATTCTGCTGCTGGCTGGCTGCGCCCTGGCGGAGGAACGGCATACCGTGACGGTGAACTGCGGCGGGGAAGGCCTTGTGGGCAACACCAGGAAGGGAAAACAGAGCGTGATTACCCTGGCGCCGGAGGAAACGGTACGGTCTGAGGACGGACGGGAATGGACGTTGGCGGAGCTGCGGCAGCTGCCGGATTTCCGGCTGGAAGGCGCGGCAATGCGTTTCACGGTGAAAACCGTCAACGGACTGGAACTGAAATACGCCCTGCAGTGCGGCGGGAGCCGGTCGGACCCCCAGAGCGTGCGGGAGGGCCGGAACCTGTGGGACGTAACCGGTCCCGTGACGGCCTGGATGGAAGCGCCGGAGGAGGAAATGAACCTGATTCCGGTTTTTGACCAGCGCCCCTGGGGTATGCGGACTGCCGGAAACTCCATCCGTCTGCAGCTGACCTTTTCCACCACGGCGGAGCTGCCGGATTTCCCGCAGGACAAGGTCCGGTATGACATGCTGTATGAAGCCGGCCTGTCCATGCTGGAGGCGGACAGCCCCTTTATTGAAAGGTATGACGATACGGCGGACAGCCTGATGGCGGCCTCCCTGCCGCTGGGGGTGCCCTATTACTATGCCGGAGGCACGGAGGAAAAGTTCCTGCGCCGGTTTTTCCCTTCCACGACCACCAACTATTACCAGGATTCCCACATGTACCTGTGCGGACTGGACTGCGTGGGCATGACCCACCTGGTGTATGAAAAGTGCGGACTGGAACGGCATCCCTCCATTTCCGACCTGCTGCGCGACGGCGTGGGGAGCAGGGCACTGAAGGGAAATGATCCCTCCCGGTGGCCCATGCTGCTGAAGCCGGGGGATCTGATTGCCGTGAAGCACGGAACTTTTCACATTATGATGTATGTGGGAACCCTGCGGCAGTTCGGCTGGAAAGCCGCCTCCGCGGGAGAGGCCGCGGAGCTGATGGACGCACCGCTGGTGATCCACTGCGGCGGCAATCCCTTCTACCATGAACGGTACCGGCAGTATATCGCGGAACAGGGGTTCCGGAACACCTATCCGCCGGACGGCGGGGTGACGGTTTCCGTGATCCGGAAAACAGATAAGGACGCGCCCCACAGCACGGACACGGACTGGGGCAAGCACTTCGGGTGGTACGAGTTCAGGGACGGGAAACCGCTGCTGGTATTCCCGCTGGACGACTGTACGGACATGGCCTGGTACGGTCCGGAACGGTGACCGATACGGATCTCTGAAGAACGGCATAAAAAACAGAACGGGGACTCCGGAAAACCGGAGTCCCTTTTGTGCACGGGGAGGCTTCGGGGAAACTTGCGGACCGTGAAGCCGTTATGATATAATTCTTTTATTGCGGACCTGCGGGTCCGCGGCAGAAGGAAGAGAGGAACTGTTCATGCGCAAGATCGGTCGTATCACGGTTATCACGCTGCTTGTCCTGCTGACGGCATTTCCGGCAGCGCTGGCGGAGGGGACTTTCAAACCCCTGCCCATGGACCTGTCCGGCGGAGCACCTTATGACGGGGATTTTGCTTCCAACATGTTTGTGTATGAGGATCCCACCATCCGGGTGGAACGGTCCAGGGAGATCCAGAACCCGGGACTCGGGACGCCATACTATGCGGTGGATATCCAGGTCAAGGATGCTTCCCAGATCCGTACGGCATCGGCGGATGCCAAGGAATTCCTGACAGAGCGCCGGATCCACGCGGAAGTGATCGCCCGCCGGGTGAACGCAGTATTTGCCATGAACGGGGATTACAGTGGCGACTATCACGGCAATGAATCCACCAAGCATGTGCTGCGCCAGGGAATCCTTTTCCGGGATACGGTGGATACCCGGCTGGACATGCTGATGATCGATGAGGACGGGGATTTCCACATCCTGCCCGGCGGGGAGGAACTGGCAACAGCTGACAAAACCCAGATTAACGGGAAAAAGATTGTCAATGTGCTGCAGTTCGGCCCGGGACTGGTGGTGGACGGAAAGCCGGTTGAAGAGGAATACATCCTGTCGGAGGACCATTCCCCGCAGTACGCCAAGCCGGCCGGAAAAGCCGTAAGGGTCTGCCTGCTGCAGATGGGACCGCTGCATTACAAGGCCATCTGCACCAAGTATGCCATCAATATGGCCGCGTTCCAGAAGCTGATCCTGACGGAAGCGCCGGACTGCGTCAACGCCTATGTGCTGGACGGCGGCGGATCCGCGCAGTTTGTTTACCTGGGCCGGATCGTGAATCACCTGAACTCAAAGAACAACCCGAACCTGCGCCGGGTATCGGATATCGTGTATTTTGCCAGCGCGTGGTTCCAGGAGGAATAAACCGAGATGAACAAGGATGTTGCAGCCTATCTGCTTTTCATGGCGGGGAGCGCCGTTTTCTGCTTCCTGCTGTACGCGCTGGCAGCGCGGCGGCAGATGAAACTGTCCGGCGGCCGGGCGGCGGCACTGGGAGCGGTTTCCCTGGGCCTGGGCATTGTGCTGGGAACGGCCTGCGCCAAGCTGCTGTATTTCCTTTTCCGGATTTCCTATCTGCTGAAGACGGATTTCGGCGGATTCCTGACCTCTCTGAAAGCGGAGGAGCTGTCCTATTACGGCGGGGTTGCGGGTGTAGGCCTGGCGGTGTTCCTGGCGGCAAAACTGCTGGGAGAGAAACCGGGGAAAGCGCTGAATGTTTTCGCAGCCTCCGGCGCGCTGCTGGCGGCGCTGGCCCGCTTTGCCGAATACTGGCTGGGTTCCATGGGAACCGGGGACTTTATTGAGGAAGGGCTGCCTTTCCCCTTTGCGGTCTCCGAAGTATGGAATCCTGACTTCCCGGAATACTACCTGGCGATTTTCATGCTGGAAGGCGTGCTGAGCCTGCGGGTGGCCTGGTTTGCGCTGAAGAACAGGGAGGACAGCCTGTGCTTCCTGCGGACGGTATTCTACCTGTGCCTGCTGCAGGTAATCTGCGAGAGCATGCGGGCCCAGAGCATCCGGTGGCTGTTTGTACGGTATGAGCAGCTGCTGTGCTACCTGGTTGCGGAAGGCATCCTGGTCTGGTATGCCGTGAAAGGCGCCCGGGCGGGCAAACGGAACTGGTATGCCGCGGCGTTCGGCCTGTTTGTCTGCGGGCTGGCGGTGCTGGGCGAGTTCATGCTGGACGGAAAAATCACCTTCGGGGAATACAGCCTTCCGCCGGTGGTGATTTACGGCGTTATTGCCTGGGCACTGCTGGAGCTGGCGGCGCTGGAGCATGCGGCGCGGAAAAGACTGGAAATCGCCTGAGGGAAGATCATTCAGACGAAAAAAGGACGGAGTTTCGATACTCCGTCCTTTTGCTGTATGCGGGTTTTCAGCGGGAAGAGCGGGCTGCAGCAGGCAACTGGCAGACGAAACGGATTTTATCGCTGCCGGCCCGTTCCGCCCGGATCCGTCCGCCGTGCTTTTCCGCGATGGACCGGACCATGGACAGGCCGATGCCGTAACCGCCGCTTTCCCGGCTGCGGGAAGCATCCGGCCGGTAGAACCGGTCAAAGAGATGGGAAAGGGCCTCATCCGTCAGCGGGGATGCCAGGCTGTTTTCCTCCGTCAGGCGGATATCCCGGCCTTCCCGGCACAGCCGGATGCGGATGGTATCCCCTTCCGGGGCGTATTTGACCGCGTTGTCACACAGCTGCCGGACCAGGCGGCCCAGGGCGTTCCGGTCTCCCCGGACAAAGAGGGCATCTCCTGTTTCCGCCTCCAGGACTTTGCCCATAAACTCCGCCATGCCCTGGAAGGATTTCGCTTCCTCCCGCACCAGGGCCGAGAAATCCACGGTTTCCTTTTCCAGGACCGCGCCTTCCTCATCCAGGCGGGAGAGATAGATCATATCGTTCACCAGGCCGCGCATGCGGGAAACCTGCTCCCGGGTGCTGTCGGTCCATTCATTCCTGTCCGTGTTCAGCTCCAGGGCGTCCATGTTGGCGGAAATCACGGTCAGAGGCGTTTTCAGCTCATGGCCGGCGTCCGTGATGAACTGCTTCTGCTGTACGGCATTGCGGATCAGCGGCTGGATGGCGCGCCGGCTGAAAAGGAATACCAGGAGCCAGGCAATGATGATGCCGCCCGCGCAGGCGAGGACGGAGATCAGCTGCAGCCTGCGGACACCGTCCATTTTCGTTTCGCAGTTCAGGAATACAGCAGTGGTATCCGTCCGGCCGCTGTTCCGGACCAGGAACATGTAATCATTGACCATGCCGAAGGTTTTTCCGGAGGACAGGGCGGCAAGGATGACCTCGTTCCGTTCTTCCTCCGATATACCGGAGGCGCGGGAGCTGTCGATGACCCGGCCTTCCCGGTCTTCAATCCGCACCAGGAAATACCTGGATTCATACAGGGAATTCCGGAGCCGGCGGTCCCGGCCGCCCCGGCCCTGTCCGCCGGGCATCATTTCCCCGCTGTCCGCCAGGCCTTCCAGGGTTTCCCGAAGCTCCTCCCGGACGATGGCATTGTTGGAAACATTGATGACCACGGTGAGCGCAATCATGGCTGCCGAAAGCACTGCCACGGCAATGAGAATGAACCGACGCCTGATTCCCTGAATCATTTTTCTTCCTCCAGTGAATATCCCACGCCCCGGGTGGCTTTGACGGATACGGCGGATCCAAGCTCCTTCAGGGTTTTGCGGAGATTGGAGATGGTGACCCACACCACATTCATATCCGAATCGGAATCCCAGCCCCAGACCCGCTCAATCATGCGGTTGATCTCAAAGACGCGCCCGGGCTGCTCCATCAGCATTTCCATCAGCTGGAAGGATTTGTTGCTCAGCTTTACGGTCTGTCCGCTCCGGCTGAGCGTCATTTCCTGCCGGTCCAGGGCCAGGTCACCGAAGCGCAGCAGATCCGGCCGGTAATCCGTTTTCCGGCGGAGCATGGCCCGGATCCTGGCCAGGAGCTCCGAAGAGACAAAGGGTTTGGGCAGGTAATCATCCGCCCCGGCATCCAGTCCGGCCACCCGGTCCTCCACCGCATCCCGGGCAGTGAGCAGCAGGCAGGGAGTGGCGTCGCCCCTTTCCCGCAGGCGGCGCAGCACCTCCACGCCGTCCGGCGCGGGAATCATCCAGTCCAGGATGATTCCGTCATAGTTTCCCTCCAGGGCATAGTCCAGGGCGTCCTCCCCGTTGTGGACAAAATCCACGGAGTAGCCGGCTTTCTCCAGAATCGTTTTTTCCGCCCGGCACAGGGACCGGTCATCTTCCACGAAAAGCAATCTCATATTTTCTCACCTGCCCGTATTATAACAGGATTCCATGCTGCTGTCATACGAAAAAGCGCGCCATCTTCGGAAAGATGGCGCATTCCGGGTCATCGCTTACACACCGGAACCCTCCGGGGCAGGCTCGCCGGGATCAGCGGGAGCATTCTGAACGGTGCCGGGCTGCTGTCCGAAGCGTCCGCTCCGGCCGCCGCCGAAGCCCATACCGTTCCGGCTGCCTTTACCGCCGCCGAAACCGTTGCCCCGGCCGCCGCGGCCGCCGTGTCCGCCGCCCAGGCCGTTCTGCTGCAGGGTCATCTGCTCTGTGTAATACTTCAGGATCAAATCAGCCTGTTCCTGAGTCAGCTTGCCGGCTTCCACGAAGCTGTCCAGTTCCTGCTTCAGGGCATCCAGGGACTCCTGTTTCCGGCTTTCCATTTTCGCGTTGCTGTAAGCGGTCAGCGCTTCGTTCAGGGCATCGGCGGAGGCCTGTGCCGCGTCAGCAGAGGCGGTTTCCGCGGCCGGCGCTTCCACCGCATCCTCGGCGAAGGCTGCAATGCTCAGGCATATTGCCGTCATCAGGGCCAGGATCATCAGGATCGTTCTCTTCAGGTTCTTCATTTGAATTCAACTCCTTTATTCTGTGTTTCCCTTCCGGGAACACCTGTATCATCCTGCCGGAGCCTTAAATGAAACTTTAGTTTTTCTATTTTTTTTCGAATGACCGTGGAAACGGGGTTTCAGCCGGAAACAAAAAGACCCGCGGCTTACATGGCGCGGGTCATCAGCATCCTGCCGGAGCCGGAAACGGTCACGTCCTGCATTCCGGCGGGAACCAGGACACTCTGGAAAGGATTCACGGACTGGCTGCCGCCGTCCCAGCAGATTTCACAGGGAGATTCCGGCGTCAGGAAGAGCATGCGGCCGGAAGGCAGGGAATAACTGCCGGACAGGTCCACGGAGAACAGCCGGAAATGAGGATCATTTACCAGCAGCTTTGCGGCTCTGTCAGAAGCCGGGATTTCCGATTCCCGCACAGGCCCGGCGGGAATGCCGGGAACGGAGACGTCGAGGGCCCGGGAAATATGCAGTTCCCGGGGACGGCCGTCCTTTCCGGTGCGGCCCCAGTCCCAGAGCCGGTAGGTCACATCGCTGGACTGCTGGATTTCATAGCAGCGGATGCCGGGCCCCAGGGCATGTACGGTTCCGGCGGGGATATAGAATACATCCCCTGGACGGGCAGGGACCCAGTGCAGGCATTCCTCCAGTTTTCCGGACGCCACCACGGAACGGAAATCCTTCCCGCGGGTATCGATGCCGTAAACCAGCTTCGCGCCGGGCTCCGCGTCCAGGATGATCCAGGCTTCGCTTTTCCCGGGCTTGCCCTCATGGATGCCCGCGTAGGCGTCATCCGGATGAACCTGGACGGAAAGGGGCTGTTCCGCGTCCAGGAGCTTCAGCAGCAGGGGGAAAGCGGTTCCGGAGCTGCCGGTGAGCTGCTCTCCCCAGCAGGCGAGAATCTCTCCCAGGCTGCGGCCGCTGTAACTGCCGTTGGCAGCATGGGTTTCGCAGCCGGGAAGGGCGGAGATTTCCAGGCTTTCACCGGTGGTTTCATCAGGGATATTCTTGTGGAAACGCTCTTTCAGGGCGCAGCCGCCCCAGGGCGTCTCCTGTCCGTGGCGGAAAGAAGGCGCCATTATCAAAGGATAGAGTTCCATAGCTGTACTCTCTTTCTGGCTGAATATGCTGTTTTTGGGTAAATTGAATGCTCAGATAGGGCCGTATACGGCCTGTTTCTGTGCAGATGTACAAAGAATTTATGGGTTATGCCGGAGCATTACAGATCAAAGGGTTCCAGGGGAAGACCGTTTCTTCCGAACAGGTTGACCCGGTCTGAATAATCGGTCCAGGCATATCTTGCATGAAGGGGGCGGGAAACAAGGCCGGAATGCAGCACCAGTTCCGTGCCGCGGATTTCCGCTTCCGCCGGGACAAAGGCGCCGTCTTCCCCCGCAATTTCCATCAGGGCAGGAGCTCCGCCGCCGCGGACCTCCACCGGCGCGGACAGCGGGATCACCAGGGAACTGCCTTCCCGGCGCAGGGCTTCCGCCCGGGGAGAACATTCGCCTCCGCCGTAGAGCATGGCACCTGCCAGCTCCGCCAGCCGCTCACCCACGGGCCGCTTGGCGACAGGATGGACATTGCCGTATTCCCCCTGGTCCAGCAGGCAGATCATGCCGCAGCGGGGAACGGTATCCCGCACGGCGGCCTGGGCTTTGCGCAGGGCCGCCCAGAGGAAGGTGTCCTCGGCGTTCACAGCGATCCACATGGGAAGCTGGACAAAGAGGAAAGGAAGCTCCGGATCCAGGAAAGCTTTCTGCCAGGAACGGATCAGGAGGGTCAGCAGTTCATCGTAATGAACGGTTTTAGCCGCATCTTCCTCGCCCTGGTAAAAGAGGATGCCGGTGAGGGAGACGGGGATGATTTCACGGACCATGGTAACGGCCAGGCCGGCAGGCCGGTAGGGAGAGCCGGGACCGGCAGGGGGATACCAGGGGGCCGGGCCGCAGGCTTTTTCAGTTTCCTCCCAGGGAGCGCCGGGATGCTGCTGCTGATACTGCTCCACGGTGCGACTCCAGGCATTGAAGGTTTCCTCGAAGCGGGTCTCCTCCTGCTGCCAGGTTTCCATGGTTTTTCCGCCTGTGAGGGCCGCGTATTCATCCAGGTAGCGGGTTCCTTCCGGACTGGTACGAAGGGTTTCCTCCTCCATCCAGCAGGTGACGGAAGTGCCGCCCCAGTAGCAGCCGATGATGCCGACAGGAATGCCGGGCAGGCGCTGCCGGAGCCGGGCGGCAAAGAAATAGGCCACGGCGCTGTTTTCCCCGCCCTGTCCGGGTGAAACCGCATGCCAGCGGGCGGCGTCATTGGCCTTCCGATGGTCCGGGCCGGGCACGGCGATTTTGGGTACGTTGAAGAACCGCAGCAGGGGATCGCTGTATTCCCGGAGGATTTCCGGGCCTTCCGCGGCGTTGCGCAGTTCCAGTTCCATGTTGCTCTGGCCGCCGGCAAGGAACACTTCGCCGATGGCGATATCTTCCGCTGAAACCTGCTGCGTCCCTGCGCTGACGGTCAGCCGGCAGCCGGCCTGCGCCTGCTGCGGCGGGAGAACCGCCAGGAAGCGGCCGCCGCTGCTTTCGCACACGGCCTCGCCCAGGAGGGAGCCCGCACGGTCCGTGAGGACAACCCTGACCGCGGTTCCGGGATCCGCCTCACCGAAGACGCGGATTTCCCTGCCGCGGCACAGCACGGCCCCGTCCGTAAACAGCGAAGCGGGTTTCAGCATGGATCGTTACCTTCTCTCCGTCATGTATTCCAGGTTTTTCCGGATCAGTTCCGCCCGCTGCCGGACGCAGTCCGGGCTGCGGAGGGGATCCTCCGGCGTGTTGAAAACATAATCCTCCAGGCGTCCGATATCCGTTTCCGCCACATGCATCCGGGTATCGGAAGAGGCATAGTAGATATACACTTTTCCGTCATCGTCCGCGATGGCGCCGTTGGTGAACACCACGTTGGACACATCGCCGGTGCGTTCCCGGCCCAGGGGGCCCAGCAGCATGCCGGAAGGTTCGGCGATGAGCCGGGAGGGATCCTCCAGATCCGTGGCAAAGGCATAGAGCACGTACCGCAGGCCTGCGGCGGTGTTCCGGACGCCGTGGGCGATATGGATCCAGCCCCGGTCCGTACGGATGGGCACCGCGCCGGCGCCGTTCTTGCACTCGGTGATGGTATGGTATTTCCGCCGGGAGATGATCTTTTCCTCACCGATGACCGGCCGGGTGATATCCTCGCACAGGCCGAAGCCGATGCCGCCGCCGGAGCCGGTTTCGATAAAGTCATCCATGGGGCGGGTATAGAAGGCGTATTTCCCGTTCACAAAGGAAGGGTGCAGCACCACATTCCGCTGCTGGGGGGAATTCAGCGTCACCAGGTTGGGCAGGCGCTCCCAGGTTTCCAGGTCCTTTGTCCTGACAATGCCGGCGGCAGCTACCGCGGCGGACAGGTCAGGATTGTCCGGATCCTTGCTTTCGGAACAGAAGACGCCGTAGATCCAGCCGTCCTCGTGGGCGGTGAGGCGCATATCATAGACATTGGTTTCCTGCTTTTCCGTATCCGGCAGGATCACCGGGTAATCCCGGAAGCGGAAGCCTTCCGTGGGGCGGTCGCTTTCCGCCACGGCGAAGAAGCTTTTCCGGTCCATGCCTTCCACCCGGGCCACGAGGCAGTATTTACCGTTGAGCTTCACGGCACCGCTGTTGAGCACCGCGTTGACGCCCAGACGCTGCATCATGAAGGGATTGGACCGGGGATCGGCGTCATACATCCAGAAAGGCGGGATATGCTCCCGGGTCAGCACCGGATTCCGGTAACGGAGATACAGGCCGTTGTAAAAATGCTCATCCGCCGGATTCGCCCGGCTGACCAGCCGTTCATAGGATTCCATGAGGGAATCAAAGCTTCTGGTTCTCATCAGTCGTACCTTCTGATTCAATTCAGAATTTATAATTCATAATTCATAATTAATAGTTGTGGACGGCTTCGCTGTCTCCGGGGTGGAGGACGCTGTGGGCTTTGATGTACTTCACGACTTCATCCACGGTGGTGAAAGCCAGGCCTACATGGGTGTCCGCCGCGCCGTAATAAATGGCGATGCGGCCGGTGTCCCCGTCCTGCAGGGTGGCGCAGGGGAAGACCACGTTGGGCACAAAGCCGGTGACCTCATAGGGTTCCTCAGGCGTCAGCAGGTAGTTGGCGCAGCGGTACAGGACCTTGCTGGGCTCGTTGATATCCAGGATGGCGCCGCCCATGGAGTAGACAAACCCGTTGCAGGTGGAGGAAACGCCGTGATAGAACAGCAGCCAGCCTTCAGAGGTTTCGATGGGAGCGGCACCGGCGCCGATTTTGACACCCTGCCACCATTCCCCGCCGCTGCCCATGACATGGCGGTGCTTGCCCCAGTAGACCATATCGGGACTCTCACTCAGGAAGATATCGCCGAAGGGGGTGTGGCCGCTGTCGGAAGGCCGGGAGAAAAGACGGAAGGTTCCGTTGATCTTCCGGGGGAAGAGCACGGCGTTGCGGTTGAAGGGAATGAAGGGGTTTTCCAGGCGGGTGAATGTTTTGAAATCCTTCGTTTTTGCCATGCCGATGGAAGCACCGTAGAAATCGCCGCACCAGATGATGTAATAGGTGTCCTCCACTTTGACCAGGCGGGGATCATAGGCATAGTGAGGAAGCTTCGGATTGCCGTTATCATCGGTGAAAGGCACCTTTTCCCGATCCACATCCCAGTGGATGCCGTCCGCGGAATGGCCCAGGTACACATGGGGCACGCCGTTGACCTGTTCGCCCCGGAGCACGGCGATATAGCCGCCTTCCCACGGAACCACGGCGCTGTTGAAGATCCGCGCGATTTCCGGAGTGGGATTCCGGCCCAGGACCGGGTTTTCGGAGTAGCGCCAGACAGGAGATTCGGTCTTCAGGTCCGCCGGCCGGTCCTGCCAGGGAATGTTGGGAAGGGAAGGGACGTTGAGCATTTTGATTTCAGACATGGCGGTAAACTCCTTACAGTCGTTTGTTAATTCACAATTCATAATTCATAATTCATAATTATGAATTACTGTGGGGGATTTCCGATTCCCGGTAGATGGGCTGGCCGCCCACCACCAGCCGGCCGAAGGGCTTCCGTTCCCCGGCGCAGCGGTCCAGCAGGGTTTTGACCGCCAGCTCGATCATACCGGCGGTATCGATGCGGAAGGTGCTCAGGGGCACGTCATCGGCCATTCCCTGGGGGTAATCGTCAAACCCGGTGACGGAGATATCCTCCGGCACACGGTATCCTTTTTCCCGCAGGGCGCTGATCAGCAGCCGGGCGGTCATATCACAGTTGCAGACGAAGGCGGAGGGCAGTTTGTCCGGCAGTTCCGGCTTATACAGCCCGCCTGTGAGCTCCCGGTCCGGCAGGATCCATTCCTGCCAGATGGGCAAACTGTTCATGAGCATGGCCCGGCAGTATCCGAGAAAGCGGTCCATGATACTGGCGGTGGCCTGGATGTTGCCCACGAAACCGATTTCCCGGTGGCCCAGACGGATCAGGTGGCTGGTGAGACGGAAAGTTCCGTAGCTGTTGTCGCCGGCTACGGCGTCAGCATTGGCCTGCTCATCATAAAAGTCCAGGAAAACGACGGGGGTACCGGCCTGGGCGATTTTCCGGTAATAGGCCTTGGAGGGCTCGCCCAGCAGGATCAGCCCGGCCACATGCTTGGTGGTCATCAGGCTGGGAAGGGTCAGATTCTTTTCATCTTCGGGATCCAGGATTTCCAGCAGGCCGAAATGGCCCAGGTCTGACAGCTTCTTGATCAGACGCTTGTAAATCTCCGCATAATAGGAATCCGGCTCAAAATACTTGTCCGGAATCAGGATACCGATTTCCAGGTGCTCCCGGAGAACGGCCCGGCTCCCATGGGGGTACTCATATCCCATTTCCATGGCTTTTTTCAGGATTTTCAGGCGCAGCTCGTCGCTCATTCCCGCTTTTCCCGCCATGGCCTTTGAAACAGTGACAGCACTGGTTCCCACGGCTTTTGCGATGTCCCGCATGGTTGCTTTTTTTTCAGGCATATTCTCCAGTCCTTTCATTTATGCCGCGCTATGCCGGACCGGACAGGTCCGCTTCCATCAGGCGCAGGCACATTCTTCCGTTGTGATAGGGGCATTTCCACGCGTCCGCCAGGGGCTTGCCGAGGCTGACGCCGTTTTCCTGCTGTTCATTGATCCATTCGCTGTGCTCCCGGGGATCCACTGTAAACCGGAGAATGTACTGCCACTGGGTTTCCAGCCGCTCCAACCATACAGGATCCTTTGTCAGGCGCCAGCCGAATTCAAACCCCAGCATGGCTTCCGCCTGGGGCCACCAGGCCCGGACGGTGTTCAGGCGGCCGTTCACTGATTCATAGTGAAGACCGTGATCGGTGAAAGCCCGTTCCGTTGCGCTTTGCAGGAGATCCAGGCACATGTTTTTCCAGGGCTCCCGGTCTCCTTTGGGCAGCAGGGTTTCCGCGGCATCCCAGAGCAGCCAGCTGGCTTCGATATCATGGCCGTAGCTCTGCATATCCAGCAGGGAATGGAAACGAAAATCAAAGAACACGTTCATGCGGCGTTTTTCCGGATCGTAGACCGTATCCAGGAGCTGCCGCAGGGCAGCGGCGCCGGCGGCGCGGACCCGGGAATCCGGATGGGCCCGGTACAGCTCCGCGTAAGCTTCAACCACGTGAAGCAGGGTGTTCATGGTGCGGGCGGCAATGACGCCGTTTTCGCTGAGCTTGCTGTTGATGACCGGGGTAAAGTCCGCGGCCTGGGCCTCCAGGTATCCGAGGGAATCCCGGCAGCGGTTCTCCATGAGCCGGAACAGATCCATGGCTACCTGCAGGGCTTCCCGGTTGCCTGTAAGCCGGTACCAGGCGGCGATTCCGTAGAGCGCAAAGGCCTGGCAGTAGGTATGCTTTGTGGTATCCGCAGGTTTTCCCTCCCGGGTGACGGACCAGAAAAGGCCGCCGTTGACGGGATCCTCAAACCGGCTCATAAAGCGCCAAGCCCGGTTGGCGTATTCGCACAGGTCGCTGCGCTTCAGGACCCGGGCCGCCGTGGAAAAGAACCACAGGATCCGGCTGTTCAGGATGCATCCTTTATCCGCGTCGCAATACAGCTGTAAATCCCTGTCAACCAAACCGTAAAACCCGCCGAATTCATTGTCTGCCAGGCTTTCCCAGAAGGGAAGGATTTTCTGTTCAAGATGTTCACGGAACGCGGATGCTAACATGGCAAGCTCCCCTGTTAACTAAATTGTTAACATTACTTTTATTATAAGAAAACAACGTCTGATGTCAATCGTTTCCAAACTGCCGGCAAACGTTTTCAGCCTTTGACCGAACCGCTGGCCAGGCCGGCGTAAACCTGCTTCTGGAAAGCCAGGAAAATAACCAGGCTGGGAATCAGGGTCAGCAGCACGCCGGCGCAGATGATGTTGTAGGAACTCTTGAATGGACCGGAGAAGGAATACAGGGCGGTGGAAATGGTGCGCCAGGAATTGGACTGGAGATAAAGGTTGGCGCTGTAATACTCGTTGTATACCCCTACGCCCTTCAGGACGGCGACGGTGATGATAGCCGGCTTTGTGAGCGGCAGCAGGATCCGGAAGAAGACCCCGAAATAGGTGCAGCCTTCCAGCACGGCGGATTCATCCAGGGCACCGTCCAGGTTTTCAAAATACTGCAGGAAAATATAGATGGAGATGACGTCGGTACCGCTGAGCAGGATCATGTATCCCACGATGGAATTCAGGAAGCCCAGGTCTTTCATGATCTGGTAGGTGGTGACCTGCATGGCGATGCCCGGAATCAGGGTGGCGATCATGAACAGGTTGCGGATGAGCCCGTTGCCGGGAAACCGGAAACGGTTCAGCACATAAGCCAGCATGGAACCCATCATCACGGATACCGTGACCACGACGATGACGACCGAGGCCGAGGTCAGGAAGGCCCGGAGCATTTCCCCTTCCGTCCAGACCTGCACATAGTTGCCGAAGTTGAACCAGTTGCGCGGCAGCGCCATGGCATTGGTGGTGGCATATTCCTCGGCGGTCTTGAAGGAGGTGGTGAAGGAGGACCAGATGGGCAGCAGGGCGATAAAGCAGGCCAGCAGGAGCGCCAGGTACTCCAGCGCTTTGATGACGGCGCGTTTGGTCCTGGCCGCCGCGTTGACATCCCGCACCGCGTGATTCAGAGTGGTCATGCCCGTTTTCCTCCTTTCTTACCAGAGCGCTTTGGCCTTGTTGGCCTTGGCGTTGAAAGTACTGTCAGAATCCTTCATCACATAGCGGAAGAACAGCCGCTGCAGCACCGTGAACAGCAGAATCAGGGCCATGAGTACCATGGCCATGGCGCAGGCCTGGCCGACCTTCTGCGATACGTGGGCCATCTGGTGGATCTTGATAAAGAAGGTGGCTGTTCCGTTGGCACCCATGCTGCCCACCACATAGGCCGGTTCGAAGGCGGACAGGGAACCGGTGATGGACAGGATCAGGTTCAGCATAAAGACAGTTTTGATGCCCGGCAGGATGATGGCCTTGAACTGCTGCCAGCGGTTGGCCCCGTCGATGGTGGCCGCCTCATAGAGGGTGGGATCGATGGAGGCGATGGCGCCGATAAAAAGCACCATGTTCTGGCCGCAGTATTTCCAGACGGAGGTGAAGACCAGAGACCAGTTGTTGACGCTCTGGTCCCGGAGCCAGTAGGGCAGGCGTTCCAGGGGAATGCCCAGGACCTGCAGCACCGAGTCCAGCACAAAACCGTGGGTATAGAAATACTTGAAGATGTACCCGATGGCGATGCCGTTGACCAGGAAGGGGAAGAACAGGATCGCCTTGCAGACGCCGGCACCCCGGATGCGCTCCAGGCTGAGCACGGAGGCGAAGAACAGGGCCAGGGCCAGCTGGACCACCGCGCCGGCCATGTAATACAGGCTCAGCAGCATAGCGCCCACATATTCCTGCTTGGTGAAAATCTTCAGGTAGTTATCCAGTCCCACAAAGCCTTTGTTCTTTGTGTAGCTCATGTTGTAGAAGCTGAACTGGATCATCTTTCCGAAGGGAATGTAGGTAAAAAGGATCAGCAGGAACAAAGGCACAACCGCGAACAGGAAAATGACCAGCACTTTCTGCCAGTTGATCCGTTTTCTTCGCCGCAGATCCGGCTGAACAGAACTGAGAACACTCACCGGGGAAGCACCTCCTGACTGTAATCCGGTAAAAGAAAAGGCGGGACCAGGAGCAGAACTCATGGTCCCGCCGGGAAAAAGGGCCGATATCCGGTCCCGAACCCGGATATCCGCAAGCTCCGGAGAAGTCGCGAATTACTTCACTTCCACGTTCAGGGATTCCTGAGCGGCGGTCCAGGCAGCGTTCCAGTCAGCCATGATGTCATCGAAGGACTTGTCATGGTTGAAGCCGTGCTCGATGATCTCCTGCACCTTGGTGTTGCCGCCGTTGTTGAAGTTGAGCTCGGATTCAGCGTTCATCTCGCTCAGCAGGGTTTCCTCACCGGCCAGGGCGTCCGCGTCGGACACCATGTCGATGCCGTCGAAAGCCGCGTACAGGTCCGGATACTGGCCGTTCTTGTCGATCGGCACGCCGCCTTCGCTGTAGGCGAAGCCGCTTTCGTGGGTCAGCCACTTGAGGTAGTACATGGAAGCCAGCTTTTCCTCGTAGGAAGCCTGGACGTTGATGGCAAAGTTGTAGTCACCGCCGGCGGGGGCGTACTGTTTTCCGTCGATGGTTACAGGGAAGGCCATGTAGCCCACATCTTCCGGATGCTCCCCGCCTTCGGCGTCCCGCATCTGGGTGAAGGCCCAGGAACCCAGCACCATGGTGGCAATCTGGCCGTTGTTCAGCATCGGCTTGCAGCCTTCCCAGTCGGTGGTGGTGTAGTCGTCTTCAATCAGGCCTTCGGCAGCCGCGTCATACAGGATTTTGTACACGGCGTAGGGGCCGGTGCCGTTGCCCTGGTCCGCGAAGGGATCCTTCGCATGGGCCAGTTCCTGGTTCATGTAGGTGTCCCGGCCGGTGGCGGCCACGCCGATGTAGGCGTCCCAGGCGCCCATGGTCCAGCCGGCAGCATAGTTGGTGTACAGCGGGATGGCGTCGGTCTTTTCCTTCACAGCCTTCAGGGCGGCGATGAATTCGTCCGGGGTCTTCGGCAGCTCGGTTACGCCGGCTTCCGCGAAGATCCGCTTGTTGTACAGGACGCCCTGGGCGTTGCCGGTGGAGGGGATGCCGTAGCAGACGCCGTCAAAGGACCAGGAGCTCATGAAGTTGTACAGGCCGTTCAGGGTCTCCAGGGAGCCCAGGGGCACAAAGTACTTGGACAGCTCGTCCTTCTGCACGGTGGGGATGCCCATGATGGTCCAGTCGGTATTGCCGACGCGGAGCAGGGCGTTTTCAGCATAGTCGGTGATCAGTTCGTACTCGATCTCCACGTTGGGGTAGATTTTGCGGAACTCTTCCACATAGCCGTTCAGTTTGTCCGGAATGTCGGTCCGGTGATAGGCGAAGTGGATTTTCGCGGTCAGGTCGGCATTTTCGCCCAGAACAAGCTGGTCGAAAGTGGGCAGGGCTTCTTCCGCAGAGGCGAAAGAGACCAGGCCGAGGGCCAGGCACAGGGCCAGAACGAGAGACAGGATCTTCTTCATTGCAGGTTCCTCCTTAAATTGTTAGGTTAACATGTTAACCTTTTGTGATGACATGATAATCATATATTGCGATTTTGTCAACCCCAAAATGGTTGAAACAAATATTAAGGAAGAAAAATGGGGAGTGCATTTGTACAAATGTTGTTTTGCAAAGAACGGACAAAACGGGAAAATAGATTAACAAACAGATTAACAACTTAACCGGAAACAGACCGCAGAAGGCTTCTGAAACCGAACCTTCCCCGCGGCCGGGATTCATGATATGATAGTGCGCGAATGGCGCGTATATGCAAAACAGAGAAAAACAGGAAGGCCCGGAGACTGTCCGGGAGGAGCATATGAAAGAGATTACAGAATACCTGATCAATACCTACCATCCCCGGGCCTTGCTGGTATACGGGTCCTTTGTCCGGGGAGACCGGGACGAGTACAGCGATTTTGACTGCATGGTAATCGTGGATTCCAAAGAGAAGGACCATGATGATTCCGTCATCGGCGGGGTGCAGCTGGACTGTTTCATCTTTACTGCAGAGGAAGCTGCCGCGGAGGATGTGGATCCGTTCCTGACAGCTTTTGACAGCGAAATCCTGCTGGATGACGGCACCGGCGCGGCACTGAAGGAGCGGGTCCGGAAGTATGTGGCGGAGCATACCGTCACAGAGGAAAGCGAAAAGGAATTCATCCGCTCCTGGATCCGGAAGATCCTGCGGCGGATGGAGAAAGGCGACGACGAAGGAAGTTACCGGGGAATTCTTTTCCTTTCCGAAAGCCTGGAGGACTACTGCGCCCTGCGGGACCTGTTCTATTTCGGAAGCAAGAAGACAATCGCGTACCTGAAGGCAAACGATCCGCAGGGGTACGCGCTGTTTCATGACGCCGTGACAGGCCGGACCGATGAAAGCATCCGGGCCTGGGCGAAATATGCGGCCGGGCGCTGAAAAACAGGCATTCCGGTGCGGAATTCAAATCTTCAAAAATTTTTTTCAGAAATCCGATATTCTTTTTCTTTTTTTCGGTCTAATGAGGCGTAGGAGGTGAGCGACACGTGAGCAACGTTAAGGGCCCTGACAATGCTCCGGACCGCAATCTGAGATTTGAGCAGATCGTTGAACGGTACCAGGAACAGGTCATCCGGATGTGCTTCCTTTACCTGTGCGACAGGACGCTGGCGGAGGACGCGATGCAGGAAACATTCCTGAAGGTATATCGCGCAATGGATTCCTTCCGCGGCGATTCCAGTGAAAGAACCTGGATTATGCGGATTGCCATGAGGACCTGCTATGACATGAACCATTCCGGGTGGTTCCGGGTGATCAACCGCCATGTGACGCCGGATATGGTTCCGGAAGCGGCAGTTCCCTTTGAGGAAGACGATGACGAACTGATGAGCGCCGTGACGCAGCTGCCGATCCGGCTGCGGGAAGTGATCCTTCTGTACTACTATCAAAGAATGACTGTAAACGAAGTGGCCGACACGCTCGGGATATCACAGTCTTCCGTTTCAGGAAGGCTGCAAAGGGGAAGGGACAAACTGAAAGCGATGCTGGAAGGGAGCGAGTTCGATGAGTAAGAGATACACGAAAGAATCCTTCTCGGAATCCATGGACCGACGGCTTTCCGGTTTTCAGGCAGATCCCTGGCTCGCACAGCGCGTGATCGCGTCTGAAGAAGGAGAGAAAAAAGTGAAGAAGATATCCGGATTTACGATTGTCCTTGCGGTTGTCCTGGTGCTTTTCATGGCGACTGCCATTGCCGCTGCCGTAGGCGGCTGGCGGCTTGACAGCATGCTCGGGGTGACGGAGGAACAGAAAGAGGAGTATCAGAATACGGGACTGCTGGATGAACCGCAGATGAGTGTAACAAAAGACGGCGTAACCGTGACCCTGGAGCAGTGTGTTGCTGTTCCGGAGACGGCCTATATTGCCTTCCGGGTCAAGGGCTATCCGGTACAGCCGGGACAGGAACCCGGATTCAGCACCCTTGAATGCAAGACTGTCCACGGGGAAACTTTTATCGACTGGAGCTCGGGTTTCCACAGTGAAGAGACTGAACCCGGGAAATACTCCTACGCCGACGGGAACGGCGACCTGCTGTTTTACTTTATTGTATCGCCGTCGGATTCCGACGTTTCCATGGCAGGCCTGGATCTTCGGGTGGTGCTGGCTGACCTGGGCGTATATAACGGCAAGGCGGGTGACGTTGCCCCGGCCGCGAAAGGGCCCTGGGAATTTGAATGGACCCTGAAGGGAACGGACAAACGGGTGAACGTGACGGACCTGAACGAGCCGATCGGGGAGGACGGCTGTGTCCTGACCGAGGCGCACCTGACCCCGCTCAGTGTCGATATGCGGATGATTGTGCCCAGGGAATTGAACGGGCACAGCACCATGGAGGACGCGGTTCCGTATTTTGCCGGCATCAGGTATGCCGACGGAACGGTACTGACCGAGCTGAACAACGGCGGCAGCGAAGGCTATGAAAGCGGGGAAAGCAGCGTCTACGGGGAAAAGGTGACACTGAACCGGGTGATAGAGCCTGAAAAGGTGGAAAGCCTGCTGTTCTACTGGTCAGCTGACTGGGGGAATGACGACCTGCCGGAAGATGACGGGCAGGAACGGGAACCGACGCTGTATGAGGTAAAAATCCGGAAATAATCCGGCAGAACCGAAACGGAAGACAGTCCGAAGAAACGGACTGTCTTCCGTTTGCTTCAGGGCTTTGCTATCATGAACACATTCCGGATGATCCGAAAAAAATCTTTCCAGAGGAAAACCATTTTACGATTCCGTTCGTCTTATAGACGGAACCTGTGATCAGCGCTGTGCAGGACGCTTTCGGAAAGCGGACGCGCGAACCGAAGTAATCGAAGGGGAACAATGTCGTGGATGCTGTGATGTTTCAAGCGGAAGTCAGGCGGATTGAGAAGCTGCTGTACCGCATCGCCTGGTCCTATCTCGGCAACAATGCCGACGTGGAGGATGCGGTACAGGATGCATTGATCAAAGCCTGGGAAAAGAGGCATTCGCTCCGGGACCTGAAGCAGTTCAGGCCGTGGATGAGCCGGATCCTCACCAACCAGTGCAAGGATCTGCTGCGGAAACGCAAAAAATGGAACTTCTATCCCCTGGAGGATGCCGCTGCAAAAGAAGCGGAACCGCCGGAACCGGAAGCGCCGGTGCTGGAAGCGGTGAAAAAGCTGAAGCCTGAACTGGGCCTGCTGATTACGCTTTACTATGTGGACGGATACTCCGTACAGGACCTGGCGAAGACTCTGGGAATCCCGGAGAATACAGTCAAGACCCGTATGAGGAATGCGCGAAAACAGCTTGGCAGGACTCTCCTTGTGGAATGGGGGGCAGAAGCATGAACAGCAGAGAATTTAAGAATCAACTGACCTCTGTGGCCCCCGAAGTCCCGGCGCGTTTCCACGACCGCGTGGAAATGACGCTGGAGAACATCGTGACACAGGAGGCACAAATGAAAGAAAACACCAGACGGACCCGCCGGGGAACCGGACGGTTCACCCGCCGGACGGCGGTGATCGCCCTGGCCCTGATCCTGGTCCTGGCCGCGGCAGCCGTTGCCGCGACCCGGTGGCATGTGTTTGACTTTACTTCCCACCTGACCGGCGAAGGAACGCCGGTGAATGCGGACAGCCTCATGCAGAAGGAGCTGCATCAGGAAACGGTGAACGGGGTGAAAATCAAAATCCTGGAAGCCGGCTATGACGGGCGGTCGCTGCTGCTGCGGTACAGCTTCCGGATGCCGGACGAGGACAGGGTATTTGATCCGGAGGGGATATCGGACGCGGACAGCCGGCTCCTTTCGGACCGTCATGTGGGCTGGTGGAAGGATGAGATCCGGTTTAACGGGGAACCCATGGGAATGCCGGGCGGCTCGGAAAGCTACCGGACCGGCAGTGAAGTGCCCGGGGAGATTATTGAGACAGACCTCTGGCGGCTGGACGCGGAAGGCGTAAAACTGGAGGGACCGACGGAAATCAGCCTGCCCATCGGGGACGGAACAGACCCGGAAAAGGGCTGGGTAACCTTTACCTACGATCCCGGGGACATCGAAGCCCGGGTGAAGACTTACCATCCCGAAAAGGAGACCGTATTGGCGGAAGGCACGGTGAAGGTGACGGAAGCGTCCTTCACGCCGCTGATGACCTATATCAGGGTGGAAATGAAAGCGGATCCGGAAACCCTGGCCGCGCGCAAAGCCGAAACCGGTGAGGAGGACGAGGAAGAAGCAGAAAACCTGGCGGGAATGCAGCTGTTTGAGGACTGGCTTTTCTGCCTGCAGCTGACGGACAGGGAGGGGCATCCGATTGAAACCGAGGGCGTAGGCCTGGACGAATACAGCGGGACCTTTGCGCAATTCCTGTTTGCCTGGCAGGAGGACCTTCCGGATGAACTTTGGCTGGCGCCGGCGGACGATGAGACGGCGGACATGAGCCAGGCTGTGCTGGTGCGGCCGGCGGAATAAAGCGGGAGGAGAGAAAATAATGAAAAGAGCATGCAGCCTGCTGCTGATTCTGGCAATAGCTGTTCTCAGCTTTCCCCTGGCGCAGGCGGAGACAGAACCTGTTTCCATAAAAGAACTGCCGGGGATCACTTCCCCGGTGTGGAAACAGACCTATGAAGCCTACGGCCGGACCATTGACGTGGATACGGAGGTTTATATTCCGGAAACAGAAAACGTACCGATCCTGACGGTGAAAAGGAATTCCGCGCTTGCCGAACCGCTGAAAAGCGAACTGGAGGAAGAATACAAAAAGGCGGACAGGAAAGACAAGACCCATTATTACGATCTCATTACCAGGGGAACCGAGTATACCTACTTAACCTATATTAAGCATGCCGTACCGCTGTCCTGCGGAAAAACCAAGAAGACGGATGTATGGAAAGAGGGCATGACTTCGGATGACATGGACCTGATCCGCTATGATCCTGACCAGGCATACGCGGAAAACAATTCCATGACTGTGAGGGAAGCTGAGACGGTTGCCAAGACCCACCTGAAAGAGCTGTATCCCGGCCTTGAGGCGAAGCTGGACACAGTGCTGCTCTTTGGCAGGAATTACTGGAAGAAAAGCAAAAAGATGATTTCTGAAAGAGGGTACTACAGCCTAGAATTCAACCAGTGCTTCCGGGGCATTCCCTCCGTGGCCTGCATTCAGGATACTTATCTCAGCAAGCCTGTAAGGCCCGACGGCTACAACTGGAACAAGATCCAGAACGCCAGGATCCACAGCGCTGTATACGGTGAAGACTCCTGGTCACTGGTCTGCCAGCTTTACCAGGAGACAGGCGTGGTAAAGGAGGACGTTTCCCTGCTGCCCTTTGATGCCGTAAAGGACCGGGTTGAGGCGCTGATCATGAACGGAAACGTCCGGTGGATCAACAGCGTCAGCTTGGGATACGTCCTGTTTGATACGAACACATCCGGAGAGTATATGCTGGCTCCCTGCTGGGTGGTCTGGTGCGAATACCTTGAAGGCGGGCCGGAGGCAGAAAAAGAATACGGCGTCAATGACGATGAACTGTTCTTTACCGGAAACAACGGCTATTACAAAGCGCTGATCTTCGACGCGCAGACCGGCAGGATGTTCGATATGGAAAGCACGGCAGACGACCGCTTCCTGTATCCGGGAATTGAGGGAGGAATATGATGAAGAGGACATTCAGTTTTCTGCTGGCCGGGATGCTGGCCGTTCTCGGCATTCCCCCGGCGCATGCGGAAACAGGACCTGTGTCCATTCAGGAATTGCCGGGGATGACTTCCCCGGTATGGAAACAGACCTATGAAGCCTGCGGGCGGACCATTGATATTGACGTGGCGATTGATATTCCCGATGTGGAAAAGGCCCCGGTAATCCGGGTCCGGACAGCGGATCCACTGCCCGAACCGGAACGGAGCGAAATGATCCGGGAATACAAAGAGAAAAATAAAAAAGCCAAAAAAGCTTACTATGAATTCGGCTCCGACGATTATGAAACCATCCGGCTTGAAGAAGCTTATCCGCTGCTGTGGGGGACCTCCAAGAAGAATGATAATTACTCGCCCGCCATTACGCAGGATGAGTATGACCTGCCCCGGTATGACCCGGACCGGGTGTACGCGGAGAATACAGACCTGACGGTGCGGCATGCCTGGGAGATCCTGGACAACCGGCTCAAAGAACTGGTTCCCGGTACGGAAACAAAACTGGACCGGGTGCTGGTAACCGGAAAGACATTCTGGAGGAAAAGCAAGAAACCGGTCTATGACAAAGGCTTCTATACCCTGCACCTGTCCCAGCGTTTCCACGGAATCCCGGTCAAGGCTTTTATCCGGAAAGCTTACTGCAATTCGCTGCGGAACAGGGAAGAAAACTATGATTGGTTCAGCTATTCCTACGGCAGGGGAGCCGTTTCCGGCGCTGTGTTCAGTGATACTTCATACTATTTTGTCGCCTGGCTTTACAAGGAAACGGGCATCGTATGCGAGGATATTCCCCTGCTGCCCTTTGACGCGGTGAAGGACAAGGTGGAAGCGCTGATCCAAAGCGGATATGTCCGGTGGATCAACAGTATTACCCTGGGGTATGTACAGTTTGATACGGAAGACCCGAAGGAGCAGATCCTGCTGCCCTGCTGGGTGGTCTGGTGTGAATACCACCGGGAAGGCGCACAGTCGGAAAAGGAGTATGGAATCAACGACAGTCCGCTCATGTTCGACGGAAACAATTACTACTACTGCCCGCTGGTAATCAACGCGCAGACGGGAGAGATGATCGATCCGGAGAGTACGGCAGAGGACCGCGCTATGTGCCCGGACCTGAGCGCCTGGCAATAAGAGGGAAAACGAAGGGGGATCCGCCGCCCGGGAGGACGGCGGATCTTTTTCTGTACCTGCCGGTTTTCCCTTCCTTTCCCGGGGGTTTGCAGGTATGATAGACAGCGGCAAATGAACCGGGGTAAAAAAGTTTTTCAGAAAAATGCAATTTTCCGAATCGCCACCGTCTAACAGGTGAAAGGAGTTGGTACTGTGAACCAGGAAATCGGGGGAAGCGGCCGTTCCGAACTGGAACGGCTGATGGAACAGTACGGCAGCAGCCTTCTGAGGATGTGCGCCCTTTACCTGAAGGACGCGGACCTGGCGCAGGACGCTGTGCAGGAGACATTCATCAGGGCATACCGGCATATTGAGGATTATCGCGGGGAGAGCTCAGAACGGACCTGGCTGACGGCCATTGCCATCAATGTGAGCCGGGACATGCTGAGGACCGCCTGGTTTCGCCACCAAAGCCGGTCGACGGATATCGATACGCTGCCTGAAAAGCCTGCTGAATTCGAGTTTCCGGACAACACGGTACTGACCGAGGTCATGCATCTGCCTGCAAAGTACCGGGAAGTGGTGCTTCTCCGGTATTACGAAGGGCTCAAGCTGAAGGAAGTCGCAAGCGCGCTGGGACTATCCGACGGCCGGGTGCGTTCCCGGCTGAACAAGGCGAATGAACTTTTGCGGGACAGGCTGAAGGAGTGGTATTTCAATGAAGAACAATGAATTTCAGGAGCTCGTTGACCAGAACCTTTCCGGGCTCGTGTGGGACGGGCAGAAGCGCTTTAAGGTGCTTCAGGCCGTCAGCGAGGAGGAAAACCCCATGAAGAAGAAAGTTTCCATGACATTTATCCTGGTTGCCGCCATTATCTGCCTCAGTGTGACCGCCCTGGCGGCCGGGCTGATCTTCGCGAACCGGGTGAGCGCGCAGCAGCGGGCCGAGAAGGCGGTTTACGACAAATACGGTGTGACGGATTCCATGCTCTCGGCTTTCTTCACCTGCTATGTGGATGAGGAAGACAAGGACCACGCGGAAGTGGAATTTGCGGGCTGGTATTATGTGCTGGGCAGTTACAAAGTGAATATCGACGGCGGAAAAACCACAGTGACATGGAGCCATGACGGAGAGGACACTTCCGGGATGTTTGAGGCGCACGCCTGGGGCGCGGAACAGATGACCGAAATGATTGAAATGGTGAAACGGGATCACGGATCCCTGTCTTTCCACAAGCAGGCGGAAGACATCGCGGCAAAGCTCAACGCTCCCGAATTCAGCACGAACCCCCGGCATCCCGAAGGGGAATCCCGGAAACAGGAAGGCAAGGAGGAAGCCATGGCAGCCGCCAAAGCGGCGGGCCGCAGCGAGGCGGACCTGATCACCCTGGCCAAGGACGCCATTGCGGAAAGGTACCGGATGACGCCTGAACAGCGGGAAATGCTGCAGGATCCCTATGAAGAAGGCCTGGAAGACACTGAAATTGAAGACGGGTGGATCATCTATTCCATGGAGGACGGAAAGCCGACCTTCCAGGTGCGGATCCGGCTGCTGCAGGATCCCGGCGGTTCCGGCAGTCCGGATGAACCCATGCGCTATGTGGAAAAGGACGGTTACTACTGGGTGGAAATCAATGCGGAAACCGGTGTGATCGAGAATATTGAATGGGAAAGCGATCTGGCTGGAAACGGCTGATCCTGAAGCAGATTTCGGGGCTGTCTCTTGGGGGACAGCCTCTTTTATGTTTTCCGGGAACTGCCGGAAAAAACATGGTACAATATGCCGAAAAAATTTTTTTCAGGCCGCGTGCCGATTATCCCTTCTCAGCCGTCTAAAGGTTGTAACGTTACAAAACAGGAGGCCGAACGCCGTGGACAAGGGATCCTTTATCGCAGAGATCGAAGCCTGCTCGGAAATGATGTACCGGGTAGCCTGGTCGATCCTGCGGAACGAGACCGATGTGCAGGACGCATTGCAGGATGCGACCCTCAAAGCATGGGAAAAACGGAACAGGCTGCGGGAGGAAAGATACTTCCGTACCTGGGTGATCCGCATATTGATTAACGCGTGCTATGACACGCAGCGAAAGCATCGGAAGGTCGTTCCACTGGAGAAGGTTCCCCTGCAGATCCCGGCTTCCGCCGCGGATCCGGAACTGGCAATGGCGCTGGAAGCTGTTCCGGAGAAGCTGCGGCTGCCGCTGGTGCTGTGCTATTCCGAAGGAATGAGCTATGAGGAAGCGGCGGAGGCACTGGGTATTCCGACGGCCACCCTGCGGGGGAGGCTCCGCCGGGGCAAAGACGCATTGAGAAAGGAGCTGAAAGCAGAATGAAGCGCGACATGGAAGCACTGAACCTGCGGAACGCCTTCGGGCCCATGCCTGAAGCCTGCCGGGACGCGCTGATGACAGCTGCCCGCTCCGTGAGGGAGGAAGAACCTGTGAAACGATTTACCGTGCGCACCGCGCTGATCGCGGCCTGCATTATCCTGGCAACCATAGCGGTGGCCATCGCTGCCGGCAGCATCTTCGGCTGGAATGACTTCTTCTCCATCTTCTATGGAGACACCCGTGTACCCCAGGCCGCCCAGGAAATCATGGCGGCATCCAAGGAGGAAACCTTTACCGTGGGACCCGCGACCTTCCGGGTACAGGAGCGCTACGCGGACAAGCATACCGCGCTGGCTTCCGTCCAGGTAACCATGACGGACGGCAGCCTTGCCCTGATGACCATGAGCGGCCAGCAGGAAGATCCGCTTGAGGCGAACGGGGAGAACGGCAGGAATTACGCGAAACTCCTGGGCGTGGACCCGTCCCTGAGCTGGATTGAAGCTGCGAAGGAACTGAACTGCCCCCTGTATATCATGCGGGGCATCCTGGACCTGGACTCTGAATACTGGGGAGGCGAAGAAGCGGAAGACGTGCTCTATGACGCCAGCGGCAACTTCGTGTATTACAGCATGCAGATGCTGGACGGAAGCAAAGTGGGTGATACCCTGCCGATGCGGTTCTACCTGCGGGTCGCTGAAGTTGACCTGGAAACCGGAGAAGAGAGCGATGAAGCGCTGACGGAGCGTCCGGAGCTGATGATCGACGTATCCCCGGCCAGGGAGACTATTACCTACGAACTGCCGGAAAACTATACCGCCTACGGGCTGAAACTGGATGCCGTATGGGGCGAGCTGACCCCCGCGGGCCTGTACCTGTTCACGGATTTCACCGCCGGAGAGAATGCAGACATTGATGAATTCCGCCACCCGGTATGGACTGACGCGGACGGGAAGGAATACAGTTTCGGCCTGAACATGAGCTATGACGTGGACGCGGAAAGCTGGCCGAAGGTGCATATGATGGGCCTGATCTCCGTGGACAGCATCCCGGATACGCTGATCATGACCATGCCCGGCGATGAGAATGTCCAGCCCCTGGTTCTGAAGAAATAATCATCCCGGAGCGCCGCCGGGGAGACCTGAACCTAAAATACAGGAAAGCCGCATATTCCGCAAAAGACCCGGAAACAGGGAGAATGGGACGGGTTCTGTTCAGTGAACCCTTCTTTCCGGAAAAACGGGGGTCAGATCCGTGGGATACAGCGGCCGGAGAGAACAGCATGAGACGAAACAGATATTTACAGGCGCTTACGCTCTGCCTGGCAGCGTTGATGCTGCTGACGGCCCCGGCAGCGGGCCGGGCGGCAAAGGATTCATTGCCGGAGACACTGGACCGGATTTTCCGGAACCATCACACAGTGGGTGGCGCGGTGATAGCTGCCCGGGACGGCGAAATCGTGCTTGAACACTACTACGGGTATACTTCCAGGACAGACCGGGAACCGGTGACAGAGGAGACCTATTTCAGGCTGGCCTCGGTAACCAAGCTGGTAACGGCCATCCGGGTCATGCAGCTGGCGGAGGAAGGCGTGCTGGACCTGGACCGGGATATTGCCGATTACCTGGGGTATCAGGTGCGGAATCCCTATTGCCGGAAAATCCCGATCACCCTGCGGATGCTGATGACCCACACCTCCTCCCTGGATCCGCACGGCGGATACCAGAATACGCGCCGGACGCTTTCGGAGCTGATCGCCTATGATCCGTGCCGGAAATGCAACTGGTATGACGAGAAGCCCGGGACGGTATACCGGTATTCCAATTTCGGCGCCGGGGTGATCGGGTCGGTGCTGGAAGCCGTGACGGGCAGAACCATCCAGGACACCGTGGAGGAAGGCGTGTTTATTCCGATGGATATCACAGCAGCCTACGCACCCTGCCTGCTGCCGGATCAGGAGAATATCCCGGTGCTGTACAACGCGGACGGGACGGTGGCGGATTCCCGGGACAAGAGCCTCGGAAAAGAGTGGGATGACACGCCCGATCCTGAGACCCATTACCGGATCAACGTGGGCAGCCTTTGGATGCTTCCCAGGGATCTGTGCCGGATCGGGATGATGCTCTGCGACGGGGGAGTATGGAACGGCGAACAGGTGCTGGAAGCCGAAACCGTCCGGGAGATGACGGCGGAACAGAAGGGCAGGGCAGGGATCCGGGCAAACACGCCCTATGGATTGGGCATCCAGCAGGAACGAAGCCTGCTTCCGGATCGTACAGTATACGGGCACCAGGGCCTCAGCGACGGGGTGCTGTGCAACCTGTATTTTGAGCCGGAGAGCCGGCTGGTGGTCGTAGTCTGCAGCAACGGCTGCCGCAACGGCATGGACAACCGGGTGGCTCACCTGACCCGGAAACTGTTTTCACAGGTGTGGGGACAATACGGCAATCCGGACCGGCTGCGGATGAGCGGCGGCCGATAAATATGCGGAGGAATGATTCAGATGAAAAAGGGAACCCTGTGGGGAAAACGGATGATCCTGCTCCTGGCGGTGACAGCGATGCTCCTGCTGGAGATTGCGGGCGCGCAGGCAGGGACGTTGCGGGTGCTTGTGGACTGCTATGACTGGCCCAAGCAGCTGGAATGGTACAAGGGATGGGTGAAGCAGCATCCCGGGGACGAACTGAAGGTCAAGGACAGCTTCCTCGGCGTCTATCAAAACACGGAGGAAATGATCAAAGCGCTGGAGGCCCGGAATGCCAAATACAGCGTCATTAAGCTTCCGACCATCCGGGCGGACTGGGAACGGGTGCGGGACACCGGCCTGCTGGCGGACCTGTCCGGATCTGAATACCTGAAGGCTTTTGTGGACCGGATGTATCCGGTTTTCCGGGAGCTGGCCTATGACAACGGCAGGCTGACAGGCATTCCCTGCAGCGCGTTTCCGGACAATTCAACGGGCCTTTCCTGCGACCCCTCGGGATGGGAAAAGGCCGGATACGGCAAAGAGGATGTTCCCGGGTCCTTTATGGAGCTGCTGGATTTCCTGGAGGGATGGATTGAAAGAAACCGGAAAGAGCCGACCAATATCAGCGTATTGGAAACATACATGTTCGATCCGTATACCAAATCCAGTTATACGCTGGTTTTCACGCAGCTGTTTGTTGAACAGTATGTCAATCAGTGCCTGGCGCAGGGCAGGCAGCCTGTTTTCAATACGCCGGAGACGGTTGCCATCCTGGAAAGGATTGCCCGCATCGGCGAGGGACTGTACGAGATTGACCCGCCGGAAAATATCGTCACAGTGCCTCCGGATGACTGGATGAACTGGGAAAAGTATGCCAGGCCTTTCCTGATCTATAACGGATGGAGCCATAAGGAACCCGATTATATCATCCCGAGCAGGGTGACGGAGGACGTTCCCCTGGTATACCCGATGCAGGCGGATATCCTCTTCATTCCGCAGAACAGCCCGAAGCAGGAGAAAGCGCTGGAGTTTATCTGCCACTATATCCGGCTGATCAACGAAACAGTTCCAACAGAGAAAATGACCTCTGAAGCAAGGGAGTATCCCGAATGGCGGTCCATGCTGCTGGCGGACGAGGAGGCCCCGGAAGCATACCGGGAAATGACGCAGCATATGGAGCTTTCACACTGGGATTATGAACTTCCGAACACGCAGAAGATCTACAAGGCCAGGGAAAAGTTCGCTGCGGGGAAAATCAGCGCCGGGGAACTGGCCGGGATCATCGATGAAAGCATTTCTGAGGAAATGAGAAAAACAGCCCGGTGAAAACAGGCACGGAGGCATAAACAAAAAGGACGGTGGAAACACCGCCCTTTTTTGGCTGCCGGAGGGAATCATGCCCCGGCCCGGAGGGCAAGGACAGGCGCCAGCACCGGCTCAATATACGCGGAGGTTTCCGCGACAAAGGAATCGGCTTCGGCAGGCGTCAGCCAGGGATAGTCCCTGTACAGTTCGCCGTGCTCCCCGCGGTAATAGCTGCAGACATAATGCCGCCGGTCCTCAAAAGCATCCGGGGCGAAGATATCCATGAGATCGTTGGGGAAGCCGACGGCTTCCTCATAGATCCGGAAGGCCCGGAAGTCCGGGTGTTCCTCCAGGTACCTGAAATCCAGGTCGTACCAGTCCTTCTTCAGCGCCCAGATCAGGGCGGTTCTATCCCCTTTGAATGTTGCTTCAAGGTGCTTGTCCCGGGAAGGCGCGTAGACCTTTTCCGCCCATTTCACGTCCGTGAGCAGATGAACATAATATCCCAGGAAAAATGAATATGCCCGGCGGGAATAGGTCCGGATGAGCTCCGGAGTCAGGTATTCCCCGAGAAACCGGGGCAGATCGTATTCGCCGGATTCCAGCTTGAAATGGGAAACGGATTTCGGGGGAAAGTACCGGGACCAGTCCGGACTGACCGTGCCGCTGTCCGGAGCAATGTTGCCCATTACAAAGGCGGTTTCATCCAGGTCCGGGATCCGGTCCAGCAGCAGGTCTGCCACTCTCAGGTGTATCATCCAGGAAGCCATTCGGTTTCCTCCTTTTTTTATTTTGCCGCCAGGGCGACCCAGGCGGGCCGGAAACCGCTGCGGAACGCGTTTTTCACCGAGCGGACATTGGCCCAGGCAGCGGCGTAGAAGGGGATCTTTCCCTGCAGGAAGATTGCCCGTGCCAGGCGGTTGGTGAGCGCGGAGGCGATGCCCAGCCTGCGGTATTCCGGCAGCACATCGATGCCGATCTGCCACATATCCGGACAGTCCGCGGAGCAGGCGGCGAGGCCCACCAGCTTCTCCCCGTCATAGGCGCCGACACCCAGCATGTCCAGTTCTTTCCTGTCCGCGCACAGCGCGTTGCTCCATTCCGGCACATACAGCTGCGCAAAATCCTCCGGGTGCAGTTCCCGCGTTTCAAAGGGGCAGGGGAGATCGGTGCTGAAAACCTGCTCATAATCCGGCAGGTAAACGCCGTGCAGCCAGGTGACCCGGGCGCCTGCTTTTTCCAGGATGCGGTTCAGGTCATAGATGGCAGGCGGCTCAAAACATCCGTGGATTTTCTCGGCACCGTTGACATAGGCGGTCACTTCCGGGATCAGGTCCCGGCGGCAGGCCGCCACAATGTTGGAACCGAAAGAAATGAGACTGCAGACGGCAGGCATGGTCAGGTAACGGCTGGCGTTTTCTGACGGCTTTGATTCGACAATTACATTGGTTTCCCGCCGGAAGTCCTCTTCCGAACAGGACCAGTCTTCAGCACACTGGCGTAGCGCCACGGCCATGATTTCCCGCTGTGTCATCTGATCTCCTCCGTTGCTGTGGGTGCAGTTCTGAATTCCTATCATAGCACGGGAGGCCGGTTCCGGACAAGGCAGGCCGGAAAAGAGGGAGAACCCTGCGGATTCTGTTCCGCAGGGCTCTCTGACGTGTCTGCTGTCCGGGCTAACTCCCCGCGGACCAGGCCTTCCCGGGCCAGCAGATCCATGACTTTGGCCCGGTCCTTTTCCCGGACCAGGATACTCCATTTCCGGTCTTCCGCCGGCATATGGAAGACGCTGGTGAAGAAAAGGTCCGAAAAAGGCATCCTGAAGGGGATCCGTTCATCTTTCAGGATCTCCCGGACCCGGAATGTATCACCTGTTTTCCATTCGGGACCGACGGGCCCCCAGCACTTACTGAAAATACGCATCACCGATGATTCCTCCTTCCTGTTTCGGGATCATGGTAACAGGTTTCCGGAATAGAAACCTGATATTTCCTGTGCACTTTCAGCGGATGCCTGCAGGCGGATTGCAACCTGTTGCTCCGCAATCATTCCGGAAGGTTTTCCCGGAAAAAATAAACTTGCCTTTTCCGCCCAACTGTGTTATACTTCCGCTCGCAGTCGAAAGACCGCACAGTCCCAGACCTCTGGACTTTAAAGTCGAGGAGTCTAACCCGGAATATTCCGGGAAACCATATGGGGCATTAGCACAGTTGGGGAACGAAGGAAGCGGTGTCCCGGTGGGACATTTGCCGAAGGCAAAAGCGACCTGAGTGAGTCAACCGAAACGAGCAGAAGGCTGAAGCGACAGCAAGGCCGGCTGCGATGATTGAGGTTGCGGAAGCGCGCAGCAAGCGTTTCCGATGGTCAACGACCACGTCCCAGACCTCTGGACGTTAAAGTCGAGGAAACTCACCCGGGAGGACCCGGGAACCTATATGGGGCATTAGCACAGTTGGTAGAACGAATATGAACTAACTCACTGCTGGTGACCACGAGTTTGCCTCATCACCGACCAATGGGGCAAATGGAAAATCTGGTCGGAAATATTACCAAATGGGGCATTAGCACAGATGGTAGCGCGCGACATTCGCATTGTCGAGGTCAGGGGTTCGACTCCCCTATGCTCCACACCCGGAACCCGTTGAAATTACTACGTTTCAGCGGGTTCTCTTTTGTTCGTAAAACACCGAAAAATCGCAAGATTTGACCAATATCACAGCAAAAACAACGAAGGTATGTTTTCTCACTGTTGGACGAGTCAAAAAAAACCAACATATTACGATTTTGTAATATGTTGGATGCCATGAACAGAATCATTCATATCAGGTGTTATTCCAAGAAGAATTCTCAGCCGCTATTGTTTTTTCAGGTAAAGCATCGATGTTGTAAACAACGGATGCTCCTTTCTTAAGGTTACACTTTGTACAGAGCATCTGGCAATTATTTGGAACAGTTTGTCCACCTCGACTCCATGGAAGTATATGATCTGCGTGCATTTGATCAAATTCAAATGTTTCTCCGCAATAAACACATTTATGATTCTGTTTTTCGTATGCAGCCAAAGCGTCACGTCGATCGAATGTACGAATTGAAAGCCTTTTTTCTTCACCAGTCAACAGGTATTCATAGATGCCAGATTTCTTTGTCACATCTTCATCGCCCATAAGTCGTTGTATCTCTGCTTCCAACTTTTTGGGGTCAAGATCTGTACGTTTACCATGATCGTTATAAAATAAACCCCACGGGAGGCCTTTCATCTCCTTTCGTGTCTTTGGGAAAATTGCTTGAACCCAATCTATTACTGAGCGGAAATAGTTCCAGAGTTGAATGGCAGAAGGATCATTTTGATGTTCGGCCATATATGCTTCAATGCCTTTTCCCTCGGCGGATGCTGCCCATAGAATTGCTGTTTCGAGATACTCTTGACGAATAGATGTGCCTTTAAGATAGTCACCCGCGAGGGTACTAGCCGCACAACCTGTTTTAGAAAAATACCGTTTAGCATCCGATGTCCAAGAACCAGCATATACTGCATTTCGTAATTCCTGATCTGTTAATTGTTCGCCTGCTATATTGATGATTCTAAACCAATCAAGTTTTTCGCTATCGGTTCCATCACATACATAGACTAACAACGGATAATCAAGTATCTTTTTTTTCTGATCCGATGGAAGATTGTAAAAGTATTTATTATCGACAGAAAAAGACCCGTCTACATACTCACAAACAGAAACAGTTCTTTGTTGTCCATCCATGAGTTCATACTGATCATTGCCGGTTCGGCACCAATAGAATACATTTAAAGGCAAGCCCTTCATGACTGTGCGTATTACTTCATCGCGCTGTGCATCTTTATAAATAAATTCACGTTGATACTTTGGACGTATATTCAATCGGTTGTTGTAACCAACTACGCCCTCCTCATCATCGTTTATATATCCTTCGCAGATCTCCCCAATAGTAACTTTTTTCTCCGCGATCTGCATATTATATTTCCTCCTTAAGTCAGGCTCTCCTTCGAACAAAGAGTCTTTTATACTTTTTCTGCCCAGTTACAACTGGCTGGGCAATCCCTGAGTTTTCATCCCATAGGCCTTTTGAAAATCCTTTTCCTTCGCTTTCTGTAGCTCCAACTATTTCAAACTGCTCAGGGCTAAATCTATCCATAAATGTGATCGGCACACCCATAATGCCATTACATCTTACGGCGAATGAGAATCCTCTTATAGATTCCCTTTCCATTGACAACCGGGGCATCATATCTGGTATGCTCGCGCTTGCACCATTCAAGCTGGTTATCCCCACCTCGGTCTGTTGTCCAGATGAGTTCGAATTGGTCTGGACTATATCTGTCCATGAATGTGACGGGGACTCCCATGAGTCCGTTACATCTTGTTCTTGCGACGGATGACAATCCTGGCATAGGTAATGCGTCTGTCTGTCTGTCTGTCTGTCTGTCTGTCTGTCTGTCTGTCTGTCTGTCTGTCAAATTGTCATCTGCTATGACTGTACTTGTCAAGTCTTTTTTCACTGTTATGGAAGCATCTTTATCTTTTATTAGGCCATGTTTTTTTATTGGCGTTTCTTCATTTGTTCGTATGCCATTCGCATCAATTATCTCGAATTGTTCAGGGCTGTATTTATCTACAAATGAAATGGGCACCCCCATATTACCGGCACAGGCTTCATCACAAGGTGCTTTTGCTTCGCCATCCATGCCTTTGTTTAATGCCCACGAGCATTCTGCTGCTTTCGGACATTCAAACCAACATGGTACATAATCATACGGAATATCAGCTGTTTTATCAACGTTTATTGCATCGTAATTATCATATCTCGGATATTGCTCAGGATCATACTTTTTTACCAATATCATTTCTTCATGTCGTTGTTTAATATCCAAATTTGTAAACCAGCGGACCCCCTTTACATTGATATACTTGATACCATTTTCATCAGTGCGGTACTCATAAGCTTGTAATGGGTAATCATCAGGAACACGAAAATCCCTGCCATGGCTATGAATGGAAGCGCCATACCACATTTTGTTTTCCATAAACAAAGGAAAAATCTCTTTATATGTTATGGCATTTTGATTTCCGATTATAATAAAATCTTTCTTGTGTTCAAAGAGGATTGCTACATATTCACGGAACAGACTAAATGGAGGATTTGTCACGACAATATCTGATTCGTCCATTAGTGCGAGACATTCTGCAGAACGGAAGTCACCGTTCCCTTGTAATTCTACTAATTCATTCTCACCAGATTTGAAAAGTTCCGCAATATCAAACATGTCAACGCTACCATCACCAGTTTTATCATATACAGTAGTGACAACAGCTTTATAAGGTTTATCCTCTGTTTTTTCTTCATCTCCAAGGATATCAAATATCGATAATTGGGTATTTGCGATGGGTGATCCAGTGTAACAGGTGCATATCAGCTTTTTCAACTCGAGTCGGTTAAAATTCAAAACGAAGTATTTGAAAAAATTGCTCTCGAAAGGATCATCACAATTGCAGAACACAACCTTACCTTTGAAGTGCGGTCTATAATACCGCATTTCTTTCTCTATATCCGAGAGTTGTGTGTAAAACTCATCTTTTTTATCCTTAATTGCAGCGTGCAATTGTTTGTTATCGTTGCCTTTCGTGGCCACTGAACCGCCCCTCCTTCCGGAGATTATGACCTGACCAGGAATTCAGCACCATAAGTCAGAGCCATAATCCTATACAAAACCATATTAAAGTATAACACAAGCATTTCCATGTGAAAAGCAGAAAGCAAGACTATTTCGGCCCAATACAATACTTCGCAAGCAGGGCTTTCTGATATCAATATCAGAAAAGCATGCTTGTTGAGGGAGTTTCCCCCAAGCCCCCTGAAACGCATAACACAGTTATGCGAGCTGCTGATTTTGACAAATCAGCGATCATTTTTGCGATCCTTCCGATCCATTTCCAGATCAGTTTCCCTGCGGTTATGACCGAGAATCAGATCGAGGTTCGCCTTGACAGTGAGCATTTCTTTCCGCTCTTTTTTGACACGGTTGTACTCCGAATACAGCTTTCCCTTCTTCGAATTCAGTTCGCTCCACTCCTGGTTCAGCTGTTTTATCGTCGGAATTTTCTGACCTTTCAGCGCGCCAAACACTTTCTTCGCAGCATAATGCTTCTGGATTTCTTCGGCATGTTCAGCGGCAAAACGCTCTCTGTCTTGTTCTTTTTTCGAAAGGTATTCACGGTAAATGTCCCGGGTTTTGCTGTAATCGAAAATGCTCTGACGGAGATTAGAGATCTCTTTCATTCGGGTTTCAATGCTCCGGATTTCTTCCATCAAGGCATCACAACGAGCCGAAACAGCAGATGCTTTTTCATAAAGTTCAGCATCGTCCATGCCGTTTTCGCTCATATAAAGCAGCGTGTTTGCCATCTGCTTTGCATAAAAAACTTTGCTCCAACGGGTGTAAGCCGGGCTGTTTTTGTCGCGCATTTTCTGCTGAATATCGGCGAGAAGAACCATGCGGTGCTCCTGCTTTTCGTTAATGCTTCGCTTTAGATTTGCCCTGTGTGGCCGATCATTTTCCATCAGGAAGGTCAGCATCTTTTCGGTGTAATCATCGCCCAGGGAGTCGATTCTCTTGAACCGTTTCTGATCTTCTTTCTTCAGAGCGATGTGTTTTCCGCGCTTCACCTGCCATCCCATTTCCATGAGAATGGCAAGTAGTTCTTCCATGTTTTTCGGTTTTCTGGTCAGCGCAAGGTCGATTGCTTCACGTATATCATCCCTCTGAGTCGGAGGATTTTTGCCGATCATCCATAGCGTTTTCCCCTGGCTTCGATCCGGTTTCTTCGGATTTTCAATGATCGAATATCCGTTTTCCAGGCAGATCTTATCGCTGATTCTGCGAATCGCTTCAGCAGATCTTTTAAAGTCTCTGAACTTCCGATCGCACTCCAGATTCACCGCATTGAAGATAATATGGTTGTGAATATGATGCTTATCTGTATGTGTTGCAACGACGAAAGCGTTGTTTCCATGCGTCAATCTCATCGCCAATTCACGCCCTAAACGATTTGCCTCTTCTGGCGTAATCTCTCCCGGTGCGAAAGCCTGACGCATGTGATAAGCAATCACATCATCCTTTCCGCGGATTCTTCCGGTGTGCTGAATATACTCCGCTTTTGCAGAAACGAACTGTGCATCTGCCATCATCGGATCACACGCATACCCGGAAACATACTTTCCGTTTTCTGTCTTGTTTGGGTTTTTCACATATCCGATTATTTGTTGAAAAGCCCTTCTTAGGCTTTTACCATCGCCCTTATGCAGAGCGATTAATGCTGTTGTTGCCATGACGATTTCCTTTCTGTTCTGATCAAAAAAAAAAAAGGTGCGGCAGGGTTCCCCTATACCCGGCCGCACCAAAAGGAGGTTATTTTGAGCATTTCCCCAATGTGGATTTGAAGATCTCATCTTCAAGGCTTTTAACCTCTTCAACGAGATCGTTGAACTGTTTTGCGATGTCCTGAATATCAACTTCATAGAGTCTTCCGGTACTGGCAAAACGCCGGGCAATCTGATTAAGATTGTTTCCGTAATAGCCCAGAAGCGTATTCAGTTTTTTGATTTCCTTCATGTCGACAGGCTGAATATTTCCTTCCAGTATCATTCGCCGCATGAAGTTTTCACGGTTATCGGTGCCGGCCTGGGCCATGCGTTCATGAACCTTTTCCAGTTCATCATTGGTAAAACGAACGCTGACCTGTTTGTCTCTCATGAGAGATCACCTGGCTTCCTGTGTGCGTTTTCCAATGTCTTTCGGCTCGGCCATTTTGACCATGGACTTTGCTTTTTCAAGCTGCTGTTTCAGGGTAGGATTGCGCATTTCTTCAATGCTTTTCCGTGCGTGACGGATGAAACCATCCAGCACAGCCGGATGAGAATCAACGACATTCCACATGTTCCGGTCGTTGCCTAAAGCTGAAACATCAGGTTCGATCGTCACGCTTTTCGCCCATTCCAGATTGTCTTTTCCGAAGCGTCCGTCCCAGCTTTTCTGCTGAACCGTGTTCGCCAGAATCAGTTCTACGCGGTCAGGACCGAACATCTCAATCACAGGTTTTTCGCATCCCGCGGTGAGGCGCATCCCGTCAAAATTCTTCCGGATGGTTTGCTCAATCGCCTGCTTACAGATATTATTGGCACGGTTAGACTCTCTGTACTGTTCGAGTTCTCCATGCTCGCGGGCATACGTGCCCGACTCATGGTAGATCGGAACAGACTTCCAGTCAGCGTCTTTCACTTCTTCCATTACTCCCACTTATCGCACCTCCGTTCTATCTTTTTTGCTTTTGTTTTCTCCTGGCTGGCAGGGTACTCTCAGACTTTCTGAGAGAGATTTGGGCAGACGCTTTTCAGCGATTTCTTCTGCCTGATCATCCATCACAGCAGCCGGTTCAGGCCGACCGTCGATGTTCAGACAGGAGTCCAGTTCAGCAAGACGAGCGCTTTTCGCTTTGAGTTCAGCTTCTTGCGGGAAGGGCTTTGTGACTTCCACTTCCGCGATGGACTGCTGCTGAACCAGCGCATCCAGTTGTGCTTCTACGGTAGCCAGACGCTTCGGAATATTGTTCAGCGCGTTCTCGATACGGGTCAGATTACCCTTGGCATCTGTGCCCAGTTCCACGCGATGAGACATCTCTCCACGGAGTGTCAGTATGAACTGATTGGAGAAACTGTCGTACATCAGGTGCATGGAGAAGCCGCGATAGGAACCGATTTCTTCTTCCTTGCTGCCCTTCAGACTCTTGCAGGCTTCCAGGATGGCGGCACCGGCATTATCCTTGTCGATCAGATGATCACCCTTTACTTCCATGCCAACGAAATCTTCTTCGAGCAGCGGATGCTGGGAGAGCGTCTGAAGATCCTTCTGGAAACCGTCGATATAGCCCTTATGCTTTTCGATTTCCTGCGGGAAATACTTCAGTAACTGGTCTTCCAGTTTGAAGTGTTTTGTCTGATGGTCTGCCTTCAGCAGTCGGAGCTTTGCCACATCCACATCCAGATCCATCTTCTCCCGGATGCGCGGATCACCGGCGCACAGCGCCTTGATTTCCGCGTAAGAAAGCGCGGTTTCATCGACATCCTCACAGGACCGAACGGGGCTTTTGCTTGTCATGATCTGGCTGATAAACTTCTGTTTGTTTTCAACCGTCTGCCACAGATAAGCATCGAAAGTACCTTCCGTCACATACCGGAAGATCTGTACATCCGGATTGCTGTTGCCCTGCCGGATAATACGACCGGCACGCTGCTCCAGGTCACCAGGACGCCAGGGACAATCAACGTCATGCAGAGCGATCAGCCTGTTCTGTACGTTTGTGCCTGCACCCATTTTTGCGGTACTGCCCATCAGAACACGCACCTGCCCGGAACGGACTTTGGCAAACAGTTCCTTCTTTTTCACTTCGGTATTCGCATCATGGATGAAGGCAATCTGCTCAGCAGGAATGCCCCTGTCAATCAGCTTCTGACGGATGTCTTCATATACGCTGAATTCATTTTCCAGCTTCTCAGGGATAAGTCCGGCTTCTTCGCCGGTACCGGGAACTTGCACACCGTTGATAAAAGCAGGCT
Source organism: Christensenellales bacterium (assembly GCA_045111455.1). Classification (GTDB taxonomy): domain Bacteria; phylum Bacillota; class Clostridia; order Christensenellales; family Aristaeellaceae; genus Aristaeella. The sequence goes on from JBGUGL010000033.1 coordinate 57,987, forward strand.
CCGCTTTCGCTGCCACTTTTGCTGCTTTTTCCGCACTGCTCTTGGGCGTTGAAATATCGCAGAAGACGAGCTGTGTCAGTTTCTTATCCTGTCCTTCGTCCCAGATCCGGTATATGTTTCCGACGCAGGCATTTACCTTGCTGTGCGGATCATCCGGAAGCAACGGGTTAATCAGTCGCTGGTCAAGACCGAGCTTTCGTCCGTCACTGGTAATCTTCAGCATGTTGTCCTGCCGGGGATCAACACTGCCCCCGTGGACTGCTGCAGCGCGTTTTGAAAGTTCCTGCACCATCTCTTTCTGATACTCAGACGGCTTCACCACAACCGTTTCAAAGTGCGGTGTGGGCCGGGGCAGATTCAGCTGATCCGCTGTTTTGATATCCGCGACTTCCTTGAAAAGCGTCATCAGTTCGGGCAGATTGAAGAACTTCGCAAAGCGCGTTCTTGCCCGGTATCCAGTTCCTTCGGGAGCCAGTTCAATGGCGGTTGTCGTTTCCCCGAAGGTTGATGCCCAGGCATCAAAGTGCGAGAGATTATTCTTTTTCAAAGAGAGATACTGCAGATACCGCTGCATGGTGTACAGCTCTGTCATGCTGTTGCTGACAGGCGTACCTGTCGCAAACACGACCCCACGCCCGCCGGTCATCTCGTCAATGTACCGGCATTTCATGAACATATCCGAGGATTTCTGGGCTTCCGTTGTGCTTAGTCCGGCTACGTTCCGCATCTTCGTGTACAGGAACAGGTTCTTGAACATGTGCGCTTCATCGACATACAGCCGATCTACGCCGAGCTGTTCAAAGGTGACAACATCATCCTTTTTCTCTTCAGCCTGAAGCTTTCTGAGCCGTCCTTCCAGCTGTTTTTTTGTGCGTTCGAGCTGCTTGATAGAGAACTGTTCACCCCGGCTGAACTTCAGTTCGTTTATGCCCTTGGTGATTTCATCAATCTGCTCGCGCAGCAGGTGTTCCTGCCTTTCCTGCGACATCGGGATACGCTCAAACTGGCTGTGGCCGATGATCACGGCATCATAATCGCCGGTAGCGATCCGTGCGCAGAACTTACGCCGGTTGGACTTTTCGAAATCCTTTTTCGTAGTTACAAGGATATTGGCTGACGGATAAAGCCGCAGGAATTCACTGGCCCATTGTTCCGTCAGGTGATTCGGCACAACGAACATCGGCTTCTGGCAGAGGCCCAGCCGTTTGGATTCCATGGCGGCAGCAACCATCTCGAAGGTTTTGCCCGCGCCTACTTCGTGCGCCAGGAGCGTATTGCCCCCATAAAGAATATGAGCAACAGCATTGCGCTGATGCTCTCTCAAAACGATTTCCGGATTCATGCCGGCAAAGCGGATATGCTGGCCGTCATACTCCCGTGGACGGGTGCTATTGAATAGCTCATTGTACTTCGTGACCAGTTTCTCACGCCGGTCGGGGTCCTGCCAGATCCAGTCGCGGAACGCATCCTTAATGGCCTGTTGTTTCTGCTGCGCCAGCTGCGTTTCCTTCTGGTTCAATACCCGTCGTTCCTTACCGTCAGGGTCAGTCACTGTGTCATAGATCCGGACATCCCGCAGGTTCAGCGTATCTTCCAGAATCCGGAGACCGTTCGCCCTGTCCGTGCCGTAGGTCATATTCACAGCGACATTA
>JBGUGL010000034.1:0-54485 GCA_045111455.1 Christensenellales bacterium
CAGCCCGCTGCTTGCTTCGGTTGACTCACTCACCTCGTTTTCGCCTTTGGCGAATGACCCACTGGGTCACCACTCGGATCGTTCCCCGTCCCCGGGGCACGCTCCGGGTCTTGTGCCAAAAGGGATTGGAGCGTTTTATATTACGTTGTCGTAAAAAATATGTAAAATTTAATAAAAAGTACGCAATAAAATGGAAACATATTTCGTTTGATAGTTGGTATATACCAAGCCCCAATAAAATCACTGAGGAGGTATCCTATGCGTAACTCTAAACTGGTTGCTTTCCTGCTGGCGGTTATCCTTTGTGTTGTTTCCTGTTCCGCGGCCCTGGCCAAATCCAGGGAGCTGTCCCCGGATGAGTCGGATGAGCTGGAGAAGTGGCTCTGCGGGGTTCTTCAGGACGAAGGCTACAATGTGGACTTCGGCTCAAACCTGAAGAGCGTTGACATCTCCTACACCTCGGACGGATACAATGTTACCATGAAGACCACGGAAGGCAGCACCTACAAAGCGAAACTCAAGGGAACCAGGACCGTTGTTTACCTGTCCGCGAAGTCCGGATACGGCGGAACCCCCATGGATGATCCGCAGCTGGACAAGAAGACCATGAAGCGGGTGGAAAAGAAGGTGAAGGCATTCCTGAAGAAGGTGAATCCTTCCCTGCGGAAGAAGATCGGCACCCTGAATGTGACCAACTGTACGGTGGACGGCAAGAAGACCTATGTGGAACTGAAGGACTCCAAGGACAAGGCGTTCTTCGCCCTGAAGGTGACTTCCTCCTCCGTGCAGGTCATGGTTTTCTCCGAAATGAACCGGTAAACGGCGCGGCCCCGGGGCGACAGGCCCCGGGGCTGTTTTTCTTTTGGCTGGAGTGTGGTAAGATAACGGCACTATGTTATTCGGAAAGGTGACGGGACGATGAAAACGATCGGGAATCTGCTCTGGTTTGTGTTCGGGGGATTTATCAGCGGCATGCTGTGGCTGGCGGCCGGGGTGCTGTGCTGCATTACGGTGATCGGCATTCCCCTGGGACGGCAGTGCTTCAAGTTTGCCAGCCTGAGTTTCCATCCCTTCGGCAGGGAGATCGTGTACGGCGGCGGAGCGGCTTCCACCCTGGCCAACCTGGTGTGGCTGGTGTGCTGCGGCATCTGGATGGCTGCGGCGAACCTGGTCATCGGGTTCCTGTGGTGCTGCACCGTGGTGGGGATTCCCTTCGGAAAACAGTTTTTCAAGATTGCCAAACTGGCCCTGACGCCCTTCGGCGCAAGCATCGTCAGGCGCTGAAAAACAGAAGCATACAGGAAAACCGCCGGCTGCGGAGCCGGCGGTTTTAACGTTACGCGACTTTGTGTATGCGGACCGGCCTGACCTCTTCGGTGCCGGCCATCAGGCGCATGCGCACGGAACGCATGACCCGGAAGTAACAGGGGAAGAGGAACACATCGGCCATGATCCAGGCGGCGGGGTTGGCGAGGCAGGCGCCGGTGAAGCCGGCGGCGGGCACCACGAACAGGGCTACCAGCGTGCGGGCGGCCATTTCGCACAGGCCCGCCAGCATGGCGATGCGGGTGAAGCCCAGGCCCTGGATGGTCAGCCGCAGGATGTTCACAAACAGCAGCGGGATATAGAAGGCTGCGTTGATCATCAGGTACAGGGAACCCATCTCCAGCACCTCCGGCGCGGCGGAGGGCTCCACGAACAGGCTCAGCAGGTTCCGGGAGAAAAGGGCTACGGCACCGAAGGCCAGCACGCAGTAAACCATGCCGATGAAGGAGACGCAGCGGAGGCCCTCCCGCACCCGGTCCGGTTTCCGGGCGCCGATGTTCTGCCCGGCATAGGTGGCCATGGTGGAGGCCATGGCGTCAAACACGCAGGCGAAGAACATGCTGATCTTCACCGCGGCGCTGACGGCGGCCACGGCGCTGACGCCCAGGCCGTTCACGGACCACTGGACCACCACCGACCCGATGGCGGTGATGGAGAACTGCAGGCCCATGGGCAGCCCGATGCCCAGCATCTTCCGGGCCAGCGCCGGATCAAAGGAGCGGTCCTCCTTTTTCATCCGCAGGATGGGGAAGCGGCGGATCATCACCCACACGCAGCCGATGCCGGAGATCAGCTGGCTCACGGCGGTGGCAACGGCGGCGCCGGCCACGTCCATGCCGCAGACAATGATCAGGAACAGGTCCAGCACGATGTTGATCAGGGAGGCCACCACCAGGAAGACCACCGGGGTGCGGCTGTCCCCCAGGGAACGGAGGATGCCGCTGGCCATATTGTACAGGACGCAGCAGGGAATGGCCGCGAAGATGATGCCGATATAGCGGGCGGAGGAATCAATGATTTCCTCCGGGGTATTCATGAGCCGGAGAATGGGGCGGCACAGCAGGGTGGAGGCCACGGCGAACACCAGGCCCAGGGCGCCGCTGAGAATCGCGGCATGGTATACACAGCGCCGGACTTCCTTCTCGTCCTTGGCCCCGAAAGCCTGGGCCACCGGAATGGCCAGGCCGGAGCACATGCCCAGGCACATGCCGATCACCAGGAAGTTGACTGAGCCGGTGGCGCCCACCGCGGCCAGCTTTTCAGCCCCCAGGTAGCGGCCTACCACCGCCGTGTCCACAAAGCTGTAGAACTGCTGGAACAGGAATCCGAACAGCAGCGGCAGCGCAAAGGACACGATCAGCTTCAGCGGTTTTCCGGTTGTAAGATCACGGGCCAGGTTCCTGCGCATTCCTTTACCTTCCTTTCACAGCCTTTCAGGCTGTACGGCATGTTATATCACTTCCCGGACGGCGATTCAATGGACAAAAAGAGAAAAAAAGAGGAAAAAGCGGCCATCTTCTGAATTGTTTACCGCATTGTTACACCGCAAAGGCCGGGAACATGTTACAATCATTGTGAAAAATACGGAAAACGCCGGCCTGCCGGGGCCGGTTCCTGATGAAAGGTGAAACGGAGAATGAAGAAATTAATTGCCCTGATGCTGGCGGCTGTACTGCTGTGCACGGCAGCGGTATCCCTGGCAGAGCAGGAATCGGTCCCGCTGCTGGACCTGGTCAATATGATGACAAACCCCGATGGATTCAGTTATTCAACGGAAGCCCGGGAAGGATATGAGGGGAACGGAGACGCGGTGCCGGAGGAGGACCGGTCGGTTCATCCGGCGGTTGATTCCATGAGGCAGTTCTTCAATTTCTGGGCTTCCGGCGCTTATGAGGATATGCTGAAATACTGCACTTCCGAATGGAAGGACAGGACGGAAGAGCCTGCAAAAATGCTGGAGGAAGTTCTTTCCATCGCAAAACCTTTGGAATTCCGTTGCCTGGAAATAGCCGGAATTGAAATTGACACGCAGCGGACGCTGAGAATCGAAACCCGGCTCGGAAGGACTGAAAACGGAAAAGGTCCAAAGGAAATAATATGGCAAAGTGATGTTCCCATAATAGAGGAAGCGGACGGGGAATGGCGGGTGAATCCGGAGAACATATACATGATGATTGGTTCATTTATGTATGACGAAGGGCAGGACCCGCTGGCACGCCTGGAGGCTTTCATGGATGCCTGGGAGATGAATGAAATGGGCAGGATGCTGGAACTCTGTTCTCCTTCATGGCAGGGGAAGCAGGAAAATCCGCGGCATGGGCTGTTCGCCATAATCGGCGCCAGGGTTCCTCTGGAGTATTCATTCAAAGATGTGGAGGATATGGGGCCCAACGGGATCAGGGTGACCACCGAGGCGCAGATTGATAAAAACAACGGCAATCAGCCGGCGGTTTACCTGCTGGAGATTGATCTGAAGCGGGAAGCGGACAGGAAATGGTATGTGGATCCGGAAAGCATCCGGAGCAGGGAACCGGATACGCCCCAAAAGGGAATCACCGCTGAAGCTTGTGTAAAAGGTTTCTTTGACGCCTGGAAATCCATGAATATTGACAGGATGCTGGAATTTTGCTCCCCTGCCTGGAAAGCGGAACAGGTAAATCCTCAGGTGTCCCTGCTCATGCTGATGGGGAACGGGACTTTGCTGCAGTATACGATTGATGAGATTCAGGGCCCCGGGGACGGTCGGCCATTGGCAGTCTGGCCGATGCTCACCGTGATGATGGACTTCAGCAGCATCGGAACACAGGAAAAGCTGGATGCATCGCTGACCGTGAAGCAGGAAGAGGACGGGAAATGGTATGTGGATCCGGAATCCCTGAAATGGCAGTAACCTGAAAAACAGGGCCTGCCGGCGGGGCAGGGAGCCGTCAGCTTGAAAAACCGATTGCGCAAAGATATAATGAAGGGTACCGCAGGTGCGGTACCCTTCATTCTTTGGTTAAAGGAGTTTTATTCAGGATGCGGATGCGTTCTTTTTTCTGCCTGGTCTGTGCACTGACGCTGCTGTGCGCCGCCGTCCCCGTCCGTGGGGAGGATGTGATTGTGGAGGAGGAAATCTGGGTGGACGATGAAGTCCCCGGGGAGGACGCGGCTGAGGAAGTTGCGGAGGAAACCGGTGAGGCCGGTTCTGCCGGGGCGGAGGTGTTTACCCCTTCCTACGGCAGCCCCCACACCTCAGACATGGGCTCCGCCTACTGGACGACCCCCATGGACATTACGGATGAAGCCGCGGTCTGGGATATGCTGATGCAGCCCATTACCGTGGTGGACCTGGGAAAGCTCAAGGGCAAGAGCCGTTCCCAGCTGACCAAGACCCAGACCTACCTGTATGAGGAACCGGACGACAAATCCAAAATCCTGGGGGAGGTGACGAACCTGTCCCAGGGAGTCCGGGTGATTGAACAGCTGGACAGCGGCTGGTCCCTGGTGGAGTGCTACTCCAGTTCCTTCTTCTCCAAACCCGCCACCAAAACCAGGGCCTGGAACCTGCTGGTGAGCGGTTATATTCCCACCAAGTACCTGAAGCAGGTGACGCCCACCCCGCGGCTGGCCCTGGTGGTGGACAAGCTGGCCCAGCGGCTCTATGTTTTCCAGGAGGGCAAGATGATCGCCACCCTCCTGTGCTCCACCGGCCTGGTCCAGTGGAACGGTTCCAAGTACCAGCCCTACAACGAGACCCGCTCCGGCGAGTTCCTGCTGATCAACATGACCGGCCAGCTGACCAGCGACCGGCTGATCTGCTCCTACGCCATCCGCTTCAACGGCGGGGACGAGGTGCACGAGGTGCCCCACCAGACCAACCGGGACGGCACCTACAACTACAAGACCACGGAGCCGAAGCTGGGCACCAAGTGCAGCCACGGCTGCATCCGGGTGCAGCGCCTGAAGACCCCCGAAGGGATCAACATGGCCTGGATCTACAACCTGGTGAACTCCGAGGACCTCTGCGGCAAGGTAAAGGTCGTGATCTGGGAGGACTGGCAGGGACGCCAGCTTCCGGAACCCTCCCCGGACACCACCCTCTTCTATAACCCCAACGGCGGTTCCTACTACCACCGGGAGGATCACTGCTCCAACGGCAAGGGCATCACCTTCACGCCCTTCTCCTATTCCCAGGTGGACGAGGAGCCCTACAGCAAACTGGAACCCTGCCCCAACTGCGTACCGCCGGCCCGCCTGGCGGATATCCGCGCGGTGAACGAGACCTACGCTCCCGGCCGGGATCATGAGGAACTGCTGAATTCCCTGCGCCAGGACTACTGGGATTACCTGAACAATTGACGTGAGTTAAAAGGAGCGAAAGAGCATGAGCGCTTTGGCTGAAGAGATATACAACCGGACGGAGCAGGCGGTGACAGCCCTGCTGAATGAAAACCGCCCGCATTTCAACCCGGTGCGCCTGCTGGTGGTGGGCGGCAGCTCCAGCGAGATGGCCGGCGGCACCATCGGGCATGATTCCGCCTATGAGCTGGGGGAGGCAGCCGCGGAAGCGGTGATGGAGGCCTGTGAAAAGGCAGGCGTGGATCCGGCTTTCCAGTGCTGCGAGCACCTGAACCGGGCGCTGGTGATGGAGAGGAAAGCCGCGGAGAAATACGGGTATGAGACCGTCTGGGTGGTGCCGCAGATGAAGGCCGGGGGTTCCCTGGCCACCGCCGCCTGGAAGCGGTTCAAGGATCCTGTGGCGGTGCTGGCGGTGCAGGCGGACGCCGGCCTGGATATCGGCCAGACCATGATCGGTATGCACCTGCGGCGGGTGGCGGTGCCCGTACGCCTGGGAATCGGGAAAATCGGCAGTGCGGTGGTTACCGCTGCCAGGACCCGTCCGCTGCTGGTGGGCGGAGAACGGGCAAAGTACGAGTAAGCATACGGCGGGGAACGGATCCCCGCCTTTTTTTATTTTTTTGATTTTCTGCTGCCACCTCTTTCCGGGAATGCGTATAACAATATGACAGCGGTGAGAAAGACCGCTGAACCGAAAGAGATGACCGCCCTGCAGGGGCGCTGAAAGGAAGGAAATCCCATGAAGAAGATCATCAGCATCATTGTTATCCTGGCTACTGTTTTTGCCCTGGCGGTTCCGGCCTTTGCTTCCGGCGCCGAAGCGGGAAAGGATATGTGGGTCAACTGTGAAAACGGCAAGCGCCTGAACGTCCGGAGCGAAGCGAGCACCAACGGCCGGATCGTCACCCGCCTGGACTGCGGCACCAAGGTGCATGTGGACTACATCGCGGGCAACGGCTGGGTGGCCATCAGCGATTACCATTATTCCGGCTATGTGCAGGCCAAGTTCCTGGTGGAAAAGAAGCCCGGCAAGTTTGAGATCACCGAGCGGGACGACAACTTCGTTTCCGTCAGTCCCTACCTGGCCGCGGCCAAGGCCCTGAACGGCAAAACCGACCGCAGCGTGGGCCTGCGGGTGAAGCCCAACAAGACCGCCAAGGCCATCCGCCGCCTGACCGCCGGCGACCAGGTGCGGGTCATCGCCAAGGGCAAGGTGTGGTGCAAGGTGGTGGACCTGCAGACCGGGAAGACCGGCTATGTGGCCAATGAATACCTGAAGAAGATCTGAGTTTCCGGCAGGGAGCAGGAAAGCCCGGGCAGCGATTGCCCGGGCTTTTTCTTAAGCCCCGGAAAGCTGCATTTCTGACAAAATAAAAAATATTTTATTCTATTTGTAAAATATACTTGACATAATAAAAAGTATGATATACAATGCAGCTGTACTCAGGGAACCGGATCGGCCGCCGGGGCCCCGGGGCGGAAAAAACAATGATGAAGATTTGGAGGAAATAAAAATGTCTGACAATGCATGGCTCGCACTTGGACTTCTCGTAATCGTCATGGTAGCCGCCTGGGCGCTGACCCGGAAGGCGCGCTGCAATGACAAGTTTGATGAAATGCAGCTGAAGATCCGGTCCCGGGGATACCAGATCGGCTTCTTCACGGCCCTGGGCCTGATGATGGTCCTGGCGTTCCTGCTGGAAACGGGCAGCATCGCGATTGTGACGCCCGGTCTCCTGGCGCTCACCGCCCTGATGATCTCCGTGACGATGTTCGCGGTTTACTGCATCAACCATGAAGCCTTCCTCTCCATCCGCGGGGACGGAAAGAACCACATCATCCTCTATGCCGTGATCATCATCGTGGAGATTGTCAATATCGTCCGCCACGCGGTCATGGGCACCATGCTGGAGAACGGAAAGCTGGAGTTCGGCGTCGGCGCGGGCATCGTGATGTGCGTATGCTTCGCGGTGATCCTGGCAACCCTGATCGTGAAGAAGATCAGGGTCGGAAAAGAGGCGGAGAACGAATGAAGAACCTGAAGCTGAAAGCCGCCCGGGCGGGAAAGGATCTGTCCCAGGACCAGCTGGCACAGCTGTGCGGCGTCTCCCGGCAGACCATCAACGCCATTGAGAAGGGCGACTATAACCCCACCATCAACCTGTGCATCGCCATCTGCAAGGCGCTGGGCAAAACCCTGGACGAACTGTTCTGGGAAGAATAAAACGGAAGAAACAGACAGCGGTGCTGCCTCCGGAATGACCGGAGGCAGCACCTTTTGCGTGCTTCGGGAGGCGGAAAATTTGCCGGGAGCGGAAACGGAGGACCCTGCTTTTCCGTTGGATTGGATGACGGGCAAAAACCCGGGAAAGGAAAAACGCAATGAACGACAAGAGAAACCTGAAGGCAAAACAGACGGTGAGACGGATACTCCTGCTGTGCCTGTGCGCGGTGCTGCTGTGCTCCGCGGCTTTCGCGGAAACGGCGGAAGTTACGGACATGGCAAGTTCGGATAAAGCAGACAGCTTCTATGATTACTGCATGCTGCCGGACGGGCGGACCGTCTTCGCAGGCTGGATGCTGGATGAGGAAAGCTCCGCGGGCCGGCTGGTGTGCATGAACCCGGACGGAACGGTGAGTTGGGCATATGAGGAGCCGGCCGGCAGCCGGTCCGCTTACTGGGGCGTGCTGCCGGCGGAGGACGGCACCCTGGCGGTGTCGGCAGATATTGGAGAGGAAAGCAAAGCGATCTTCTTCAGCCCGGAGGGAAAACCTTCCGGAAAGGAACTTCCCCTGCAGGATGAAGCCGGGCGCTTTTCGCTGAAGTCCTTCGGGACAGTCAGGAACACAGGCGGTGAAGACGGGGACGAAGGCCTGGAGTTTGCCGACCGGGAGGGAAACCTCCTGTTCCGCTGGGAAAACGGCGCCCCGGTGGTGTACGGCCAGGGGGACATGATCCCGGAGGAGGACGGCCTGGTGCTGACCGGCTGGACGGAGAACGGGGACGGAAGCATGAACGCGGCGATCCTGAAGGCGGACTGGCAGGGAAAAACGGTCTGGGAAACAGCCCTGCCGGCCCTGACGGAAAACGGGGATAACCCCGCCCTGACCGGGAAATGCCTGCGGACCGGGGATGGCGGATACGCGGCCCGGCTGCTGGAATATACCGACGAAGCGGGAACCGATACAGTGAAGCAGAACAACGCCCTGGTCCGGTTTGACGCCGAAGGGCAGGTGCTCTGGATGAACCGGGAGAGCTTTGAAAAGCGGGAAAAGGAGTTCGGATCCCTGGAAGTGACCGGCATTGCGGCATATAAGGGAAAACTGGTGGCCGGCATCCGGGACCGGTCCCCGAAGGAAGGGGAAGGCGAAATCGCCCTGTACCTGTGGTTTGATGAAAACGGAAAGGAACTGGGGACTACAGAGGTGCAGATCCGGAAGGAGGATTTGCCCCGGTTTGCGGACAGCACCGGCATCAGCGTGTATGCAGAACAGCTGGTTTCCCTGGAGAGCGGCCTGTGGCAGGTGTTCGGTATTGAAGGGGATTCATGGCTCCAGAAAGACAATGTGATGGTGCGGATCCCCGAACTGTAAAGAGAAAAAAAGAAAGGAAACCGGAAAGAAATGAAGATGTTCAGACGGATAATCCTGCTGTGCCTTTGCGCGACGCTGCTGTGCTCCGCGGCCTTCGCGGAAACGGCGATCATTGACCTGGAGAACACGGAGAACAGCGAAAACTTCCGGGGGTTCTGCAAGCTGCCGGACGGCCGGGTGCTTTTTGCCGGCTTCCAGGAGAACGCTGACGGCGGCGTGGGCCGGCTGCTGTGCCTGAATACGGACATGACCGTATCCTGGGAGTACCTGGACAAAACGAATGACGGCTTCACGGACGTGGCGGTGACGAAAGACAACACGATAGCGGCCCTGTATGAAAAAGGCGTGAGGTTTTTCACCCCGGAAGGGGAACTCCTGGAAAAAACACTGCATCTGCAGCCGGCACTGGGGTTTTATGACGTGACGCCCCTGGGCGTGATGGCCTGCCACCGGACAGAGGGCAATGAGCTGGCGAGTTACCTGGAGCTGCTGGACTGGGACGGCAGCGTCCTGTTCCGGGTGGATGAACCGGAATCCATGTGGGTGGGCAGCCCACCCATCGAGGAGGAGGACAGCCTGGTCCTGTTCGGCCAGGCGGCGGGAAAACCCACGGAAGCCCCTGCCAAAGTGGTGAAGATCGACAGCAAGGGAAGCAAGGTCTGGGAAACGCTGCTGCCCTTCCTGTCGGAGGAGCGGACGATGACCGGGATCGCGGCCGGGACAAAGACCTCGGACGGCGGCTACCTGGGGATCCTCTGGGATGATAATGTGGCTTCCGACAGTGTAAAGCGTGCCCTGGTCAAGTTTGATGCGGAGGGCAATGTGGTCTGGTCCAAAACGCCGGAATATGATTTCTGGATGGCTGAAGAGTACAACGGAAAGTACCTGGTTCAGGGCTGGTATTATGATTACGGAATAAATAAGTATGTAGCCCGGTACCAGTGGTACGATACCGAGGGGAACGACCTGGGGAAGACGGAATACCGCTTCCCGGAGGAGAAGCTTCCCAGGCATGTGGACCGGGACAACTGGAACCCCTCCGTGGAGAACCTGATCCCCATGGAAAAGGGCCTGTGGCAGCGCATTGTCATCTGGGAATCGGAGGATCCGGAAGACGAGGGAGCTGCGTGGTTTGCCCAGGATACCGTGCTGGCGCCGGTACCGGAACTGTAAAAGGAATGAGCCCTGCGAAGGCAGGGCTTTTTCCTTTTCCGGCGAATACTGAAAAGGGGATCCCGAAGAAAAGAGAGGGAAAAAGAATGACGGATTATGCCATGCTGGCCGGACAGGCAAAGGAAATGCTGGAAGCGGAACCCTGGTATGTGGCGGCCTTCAGCAACATTTCCGCCCTGGTGGCGGCCCTGGTGCCGGACCTGAACTGGGCCGGCTTTTACCTGATGAGGGACGGAAAACTGACGGTGGGGCCCTTCCAGGGAAAACCCGCCTGCATCCATATTGCCCCGGGAAAGGGCGTCTGCGGCACGGCGGTGCAGCGGGACGGGACGGTGCTGGTGCCGGACGTCCATGCGTTTCCGGGCCATATTGCCTGCGACGGGGCGTCCGAATCGGAAATCGTGATTCCGGTCCATGCCGCCGGCCGGGTGGCCGCGGTGCTGGACATCGACAGTCCGGTGAAGAACCGCTTCACTGTATCAGACCGGGAGGGACTGGAAAAACTGGTAAAGGTGATTGAGGAGGGTGTGAGCTGGACATGACGGCGGATATTGTCCTGAACCTGGTCATTTTCGGGGTGACCCTGTACCTGGTGGCCCGCCTGTCCCGGAAGGACGGAAAGCCGGCGCCGGACCGGCTCCGGACAGCCTTCCGCTTCTTTACGGTGCAGAGCAACGTGCTGTGCGCCCTGGCGGCGCTGATCACAGCTGTCTGCCGCCTGGCGGGGAACCTGCCCGGGTGGGCCTGGCTGCTGAAGTATATCGGCACGGCGGCGGTGTCGGTGACCATGGTGACGGTGTTTGTGTTCCTGGCGCCCAGCATCGGGAAAGGCTGGGTGGATATCCTGCTGAAGGGCGGGGACCTGTTCATGCATCTGCTGACGCCCCTGATGGCCCTGGTGTCCTTCTGCTTCCTGGAAAAACAGGGCATGACCTTTGCCCAGGCCCTGGCAGGCCTGCTGCCGGTGGCGCTGTACGGTCCCCTGTACCTGTATAAAATCCTCTTCGCGCCGCCGGAAAAACGCTGGGACGATTTCTACGGTTTCAACAAGGGCGGGAAATGGCCGGCGGCCTTTGCCGCCATGGTGGCGGGCACCTTCCTCATCTGCATGGGGATCATGGCGCTGCAGAACCTGTGAAAGGACGGAGGAATGGCTTTGCTGGAACGGTATGACGGGAAAAAGGTCCGGATCGGAACGGAGGACGGCTTCGTCTTTACGGGGACGGCGGAATCCTTCGGCTCAGGATACGGCCTGGCCGAATTCGGCCGGGAGGAGGAAAGCCTCCGGATCGGGGACGCGTTTGTGTTCCTGTCCGAGATCGGGGAAATTGCGCCGGCGGAGGGGGAAACGGCGGATGCGCTGCCCGGGGATGCCTTTGAATCCCTGATGGGGCGGCTGCTGGAGGGGCCTTATATGATCCTGGACATCCTGCCGGAGCAGGTGCCGGCAGACGCCCCGGGACAGTATTTCGCGGCGGACCGGTATTTCCGGAAGCCGGAGCGGCTCCGGGTCCTGTACCGCCGGTTTGCGGAGCTCCTGATCCGCCTGAACTGCTATGACGATATGGCCGTCACTTTTGACGGCTGCGAACACTGGGAAAGGAACCCGGATCCGGAAGCCTTTGCGCAGCGGCTGGAAGGGCTGCCGCCGGAGGGTTTTTTCCGGGCGGTTTTTGAGGACCGGGAAACCATGATGGACCTGGATCCCGGAGACACCAATATGACGGTGTTTGATCCCCGGGGACCTTTCCTGGACCGGGTGCGAAGCCTGGCTGCCGCCTCGGGCCTGTTCCTGTGGGAAGCAAAGGAATAAAGCATTAACTGTTGCGGAGAAAAAGAGTATGCGGGTTGAGATCAAACGGATCCCCCCCGGAGGGGAGGAAAATGCCGTCATTCAGGTGGCGGAGCTGACGGACAGCGTCCGGAGCGCCGTGGACCTGCTGGAAAACCAGTGCCGGACTGTGCCGGTGGTGTCTGAGGGGAAGACCATGATGTGCCGGACGGACCAGATTTACTACATCGAATCCGTGGACAAGCGCTCCTTTATCTACACCAAGGCCGGGTGCTATGAGACGAAGTACCGCCTGTATGAGCTGGAAGAGCTGCTGGACAGCCGCTTCCTCCGCTGCGCCAAGGCCATGATTGTCAACATCCGGAAGATCCGCTCCGTGAAAAGCGAGCTGAACGCCCGGATGCGGGCGGAGCTGTTGAACGGGGAACAGATTGTGATTTCCCGGGGCTATGTGAAGGACCTGAAGGAAAAACTGGGGGTGTAGGGATGAACAAGTGCAGACTCATATTTACCCAGACCATGATGATCTCCACGGGAATCCTGTTCGGCGTGGGCGTGCAGGCCCTGATCGGTTGGCTTACAGTCGGAACCGAAAGCCTGGCCTGGCCCTGGTATACGCCCCTGTCCGTGATTTTCACCGGTTTCCTGTGCGCACTGGGAACCCTGCTGCTGCAGGAAAAGGACGGGGAGCAGATCAGCCGCTCGGTGCTGCGGATCGTGCTGCATTTCCTGTTCCTGTTCCTGGTGGTGGCCGGCTGCGGGTATGTCTTCGGGTGGTATGACACGGCGGAGGGCCTGGCGGTCATCGGGGGCATGTATGTGCTGATCTACGGCTTCGTCTGGGCCGGGTCGGTGTGGATCGGCAAGACGGACGAAAAGAAGATCAATGAGGCCATCGACGGGATCCGGGACGAGGAATAAGGATCCGTTTTCCGGCAAAAACATCCAAAAAGTGCAGGTTGGTCACATGAAAATGCATGTTGGTTGATCTGCTCTTTTTTTCTGCCTTTTTTTCTGGTAGGGTACATCCGTACCAAGCAGAAGGAGGCAGACCATGGACAAGGCAATTACGGTGGAGAACCTGGTGAAAAAGTATAAGGAGCATACCGCGGTGAACGGGATCTCCTTTGAGGTCGGGAAGGGCGAGTTCTTCTCCCTGCTGGGGGAGAACGGCGCCGGCAAGACCACGACCATCAATATCCTCTGCACGATCCTGGACAAAACCGCCGGCAGCGTCCGGGTGTGCGGCCATGAGCTGGGGAAGGAGGACGACCGGATCCGGGACCTGATCGGCATCGTGTTCCAGAATTCGGTGCTGGACAAGGAACTCACCGTCAGCGAAAACCTCCTGACCCGGGGCAGCTACTACGGCCTGGGAAAGAAGCAGGTGATGCAGCGCATCGAGCCCTTCATGGACGGCTTTGAACTGAAGGAGATCTGGAACCGGAAGTACGACCGGCTTTCCGGCGGCCAGCGCCGGCGGGTGGACATCGTCCGGGCCCTGCTCCACGATCCCCGGATCCTTTTCCTGGATGAGCCCACCACCGGCCTGGATCCCAAGTCCCGCCGGATGATCTGGGACCACATCCGGCGCCTGCGGGAGGAAAAGGACCTGACCATTTTCCTCACCACCCACTACATGGAGGAAACCGCGGACGCGGACCGGGTGGTGATCCTGGATAAGGGACAGGTCATCGCCTCCGGCTCCCCCTCGGAGCTGAAGAGCCGCCACACCGCCCCGAAGCTGGTGTGGTACGCGGAACGGAACCCCGCCCGGGACGGCCTGCTGGCGGACACCGAATGGACCTACGAGGCGGACCATTACAACGTGTACTACCGGGATTCCGTAACGGACTTCCTGTACCGCAACCGTGCGGAGATTACCGACTATGAGGTGCTCAAGGGCACCATGGACGATGTGTTCCTGAACCTGACCGGAAGGGAGATGGCAGTATGAAAATGTATCTGGGACTGACCAAACGCAATATGCTGATTTATTTCAAGGACAGGCAGGCGGTGCTGTTTTCGCTGATCACCTCCATTATCGTGTTCGTGCTGTACCTGCTGTTCCTGCGGAGCACCTTTGTGGATGCCATCAACCAGGAACTGGCCACCATGCCCATGATCCGGGAACTGGTGAAGAATGAGGACCTGGAGATGTTCACCAACATCAAGCTCCTGGTGGGCATCATCGGTTCCGCCGCCATCACGGTGCCCTTCAGCTGCCTGCGGACCGTGACAAGCGACCGGGACAACCGGGTGGACCAGGATATCCTGGCTACGCCGGTGAAACGGGGACAGATCGTCCTGGCCTATTTCACCGCTTCCGCCCTCAGCGCCATCCTGATGACCTCCGTGATCCTGACCGCCGGCCTGGCGCTGCTGCAGGTGAAGGGAAACCTGTACCTGGGCCTGGGCGGCGTGCTGCGGGCCTACGGGGTGACTGCCCTGGGCTGCCTCTCCGCCACCGCCCTGTTCATGAACGTGGTGCTGCTCTTCCGCTCCGGCTCCGCCGCGGCTTCCTTCTTCGGCATCCTGTCCGCCGTTTCCGGCTTTGTGATCGGCGCCTATATCCCGATTTCCCAGTTCTCCGGCCGCGTGCAGACCGTGTGCAACCTGTTCCCGGCCAGCCACATCACCATCCTCCTGCGCAACGCCCTGCTGAACGGCCTGCTGGGCCACATTGACAGGGGCATCGGCGGACTGGACCGGGGGCAGTTCGTGGGCGCCTTGAAGGAGATCTTCACCTTCAAGGCCCATATGTTCGGCGGCACCCTGGAGGTTCCCGGCATGCTGTGCTTCGTCCTTGCCCTCTTCGCCCTGAGCCTGCTGGTGATGGTGTATACGTATTCCAGG
The DNA here is from genome assembly GCA_045111455.1 of Christensenellales bacterium. Taxonomy (GTDB): domain Bacteria; phylum Bacillota; class Clostridia; order Christensenellales; family Aristaeellaceae; genus Aristaeella. Next base: position 15,083 of record JBGUGL010000034.1, read on the forward strand.
AATTATAAGAAGAAGTGAGAAGAATTCATAATTCATAATTCATAATTAAAAGAACGAGATTCCTCCACTCCCTTCGGTCGGTCGGAATGACAATCAATGCGTTATGGATAACCCTATGCGTTCACGTTGTCATCTCGACCGGAGCGTAAGCGAAGTGGGCGAAGCTCTGACAACTGCCAGTGGCAGAAATCTTGTCAGAGCTGAGGTCAAGCGAAAGGAAGTTGGCTCCACAGTGTGGAGCAACGACCATTGAGCTTGCGGGGAGATCTCGTTCTCCTGTCAAACTAACTAAAACATTCGTCGAAGACGAATATATCACATCGGCCGCAGACCGATATATCACATTGAGCCGCATCGCGGCTCAATATATCACAAATTCGCGCAGCGAATTTATATCATTTGCTGCCGCAGGCAGCAACAATCAGCAAATTTGTTCCACCTTGATGGTATTGGTATTCCCCGGATCTCCGTTGATCTGGCCGCCGGTGAGCACCACATTGTCGCCCTTTTCCAGGGTGAAGATTTTCCGGGCGATCTTCAGGTCCTGCCAGAACATGACGTCCATGGAGGAATAGCTTTCCGTCAGCACCGGGGTGACGCCCCAGGACAGGTTCAGCTTCCGCCAGACCCGCTCGTTGGTGGTGGTGCCGATGATGTTCACCGGGCAGCGGAAGCGGGAAACCATCCGCACCGTGCGGCCGGAAATGGAGTTGACCACAATGGCCTTGGCGTTCACGTCCACCGCCATGGAGCAGATGGCGTGGGAAACGGAGTCCAGGTTGCTGTGGATGGTGAATTCCATGGTGCGGAAGCGCTTGGCGTAGTTGATGCCGGCTTCCGTGAACTGCGCCGTCTCGGCCATGGTCTGCACGGCCTGGACCGGGAACTTGCCCGCGGCGGTTTCGCCGCTGAGCATGATGGCGGAGGAGCCGTCATACACGGCGTTGGCCACGTCGGAGATCTCCGCCCGGGTGGGCCGGGGATTCTGGATCATGCTTTCCAGCATTTCCGTGGCGGTGATGACCCGCTTGCCCAGCATCCGGCACTTGCTGATCAGGTACTTCTGCAGGGCTGGCACCTCCATGAAGGGGATCTCCACGCCCAGGTCGCCCCGGGCCACCATGATGCCGTCCGCCACCTCGCAGATTTCCTCAACGTTGTCCACGCCGCTGCGGTTTTCGATCTTGGCGATGATGTCGATATCCTCTCCGCCGTTGGCGTTCAGCAGGTCCCGCATGGCCTGCACGTCCTCCCGGGTGGACACGAAGGAGGCGGCGACAAAATCCACGCCGTTCTCAATGCCGAAGAGCAGGTCCTTTTTGTCCTGCTCGGACAGGAAATCCTGCTTCAGTACCTTGCCGGGGAAGTTCATGCTCTTCCGGTCGGACAGGACGCCGCCGTTCTGCACCCGGCAGATCACGTCATGGCCCTTGACCTCCTCCACGGTGAGGATCACCAGCCCGTTGTTGATGAGCACGGTGTCCCCGGGGAAGAGTTCTTTGGTCAGGTTGGCATAGGTGACGGCCACCCGGGTTTCATCCCCCTGGATGTCCTCGGTGGTCAGGGTGAAGGTGCTTCCGTCCTTCAGGGTGACCGGGCCGTTGGCGAAGGTCTTGATCCTGTATTCAGGTCCCTTGGTGTCCAGCATGATGGCGATGGGCAGGTTCAGCTTTTCCCGGACGGAGCGGATCAGATTGATGCGCCGCAGGTGCTCCTCGTGGGTGCCGTGGGAAAAGTTCAGCCGGGCAACGTTCATGCCCGCCTTGCACATGGCCGTGAGGGTTTCCTCGTTCTCGCTGGCCGGACCGATGGTGCAGATAATCTTGGTTTTCCTTAACATGTGATTCCTCCCGGATACGTCAAAACAGTATCTTTATTCTTTTTACAGAAGCCATTATAGTTGTTTTGTCCGTTGCGGGCAACCGGGAAGATTTTTGCAATCCTTTGCAGTCCGAAAGAAAAATAACCCCGGGTATTTTTCCGCTTCCGTACTGTAAAGAGGGGCGGGAATAGGGTAGAATAAGCCCGTAAACAGGGGAACATCCCCGGAAAGGAACATCAGGACAATGATGAGGAAAGAGCCCCGGAGCAATTTTGCCCGGATGGACGAAATGGAGGAGAAGGAGAACCTGCAGTCCAAAAAGACACTGTTTGAAAGCAGATGTCCCTGGCACTACTACGGCCGGTTCTACCGGCTGCTCCGCAAGCTGCATCTGGGACCCATGCTGTTCCTGGGCCTTGTCGCGATCCTCGTGGGAGAAATCCTGCTGCGTGTCCTCGGGTTTGCGGCGCTGGGAATGCACTTCCTCGGACTGGGCGTGATTATTGCCCTGTTCGGCCTTGCAGAGCTGGCCATTATCAAAAGGGAAGAAAACGATTGAAGTAATTCATAATTCATAATTCAGAATTCATAATTATTAGGGGAACGAGATCTCTCCGCAACCTCAATGGTCGTTGCTCCACACTGTGGAGCCAACTCCCTTTCGGTTGGTTGCCCAGGGCTGCCGCCCGTTCTCCGCTGAAATCGAGCACACTGGCTCGATTTCCGGGCGCTTCGAACCCCAGCCTGACGAAATATCTGCCACTGGCAGTCGTCAGAGCTTCGCCCACTCCGCTAACGCTCCGGTCGAGATGACAACGTAGGCGCATGGGATTATTCATTGCGGTACGATTGTCATTTCGACCGACCGAAGGGAGTGGAGAAATCTCGTTCTTTTATTGTTATGAATTGTGGGTGCTTTATCGGTTTAGTAAAATCTGGAATACAATCTATACAGAAGCAGCGGCAGCAACGCTCCGAATGCTTTAAAACACAAAAAAGATGAACAAATAGGCATATAACAGACCAAACAGGACAGATTTTTTATTCTTTTTTCCAAAAACCTGTTGACAGATCTGTCCGGGTGTGCTTATACTGATGGTGACCGAAACCGGTTTAGTAAAGGAGAATATTGTGAGCGTTACCATCAGGGATGTCGCCCAGTTTTGCGGCGTATCTGTTTCCACAGTATCGCGGGTGCTGAACGGCTATACCGATATCAGCGAGGAGACGGCCGCCAAGGTTTTTGAGGCCATCAAAAAGCTGGACTTTGTGCCCAGCAACACCGCCCGCATGCTGTCCAAAAAGAAAACCCGGATCATCGGCCTGACCATTCCGGATATCAAGGATCCCTTTTTCTCGGAGAATGCCGCCGGCGCGGAAAAGCTGCTCCAGGAAAACGGGTATGAGATTTTCTACGGCAATATGGAGCGCAGCGGGGACAAGCTGCTGAACTTCCTGCAGCAGGCCCGGCAGATGCGCTTTGACGGCCTGATCATCACCCCGGATGAATGGACCGGGGAGCTGCTGGATACCCTGCAGAAGCTGACCATCCCCGTGGTGGCGCTCCGCCGCAGGCCGCCCCAGAGCAGCGGCGTCCCCTATGTGGACAACGATCACTACAAGGGCGCCATGGAGATGATGACCTACCTGAGCGACCTGGGCCACCGGAAGATTGCCCACATCGTGCTGCCCACGGGCATCGGGGAAATCCGCCGGCAGGCTTACCGGGATTTCTGCCGCATCCGGGGCGTTCCGGAACGGGACGTCCGGGTGGAAATGCCGGCCAACAAGCTGGACCAGGCCAAGGAAAACGGCTATGAGGCCATGAAGCGGATCCATGAGCAGTATCCGGATACCACGGCGGTCTTCGCGGGAACGGACCAGCTGGCCATCGGCGCCATGGTGTACCTGCGGGAGCAGGGCCTGTCCGTGCCCCGGGATATTTCCATTGCCGGGGTCAACGATATGGATTACGCCTCCCTGCCCTGGTTTGACCTGACCACCATGTCCCTGAACCGCACGGAGATGGGGCGCGCGGCAGCCCAGATGCTGCTGGATATGATTGAGCGGCGGCAGACCCATCCGGAAAACCTGCTGCTGGGAACGTCCATAATTGTACGGGGAAGTACAATTAAAATAACGACCTAAAAGTAAAGGAGAAAAGACAATGAAAAAGGTACTCGCGTTTACCCTCAGTCTCATGCTCTGCATGACCATGTTCGTCTCCGGCGGCTTTGCGGAGGAAGTGCCCCAGAAGAACTCCTTCACCATGTACAGCTGCTACGTGGAAGCGGAAGTGGCGGGCCTGGTGGAACTGTTCCAGCAGGAAACCGGCATCGGCGTCAACTACGTCCGCCTGAGCGCCGGCGAAATGCAGGCCCGGGTGGCGGCTGAGAAGGAGAACCCCCAGGTGGCCATGATCTTCGGTATGGGCAATGACCTGTCCATGGCCATGGCGGCGGAAGACCTGCTGGAGCCCTACGTCCCGGCCAACATCGACCAGATGGACCAGCGCTTCGTGGATCCCAACGGCATGTATGTACCGCTGCAGATCATCGTGACCTGCTTCGGCAGCAATGCGGAATGGCTGAAAGAAAAGGGCCTGGAGCCCCCCACCAGTTGGGACGACCTGCTCAAACCCGAATTTAAGGACGAGATCTGCGTGGCCCACCCGGCAACCTCCGGCGCGGCCTACACCGTGCTGTCCCAGACCGTGCAGCGCCTGGGCACCGAAGCGGGCTTCGAATACCTGAAGGAACTGAACAAGAACGTCCAGGTTTACACCAAGGCGGGCGCCGCGCCCTTCACCTCCGCTGGCCTGGGAGAGGTCGGCGTGGCCATCGGCTATTCCGACAATGCGCAGACCGTGGTGGACCAGGGCTATCCGCTGGTGGTTTCCTACCCGAAGGAAGGCGCCGGCTACGGCGTGACCGCTGCTGCCATGGTCAAGGGCGGCCCCGCGGACGAACAGGAAGCCGCGCACAAGTTCATTGACTGGCTGATCGGCGAATCCGCCATGAACCTGGCCTACACCATGTACAACCAGTATCCGCTGAACACCACCGTGCATCCGGATCCCAAGATGATCCCCATCGAAGAGATCAAGCTCATGGACTTCGATCCTGTACTCTCCGCCCAGACCAAGAAGGAGAACTGCGAGAAGTTCGAAGCGGAAGTCCGCTCCTCTGCTGACGTGAAGTAATCTTCCTTTCAATCCCCGGCCAGGGGGCCCGCCGACGGTTCGGCAGGCCCCCTGCCGGACATTCCCACCCGCTGCAGGCTGCCCGGGTCCGCCGGACAGGACCTGCCAAGGAGGTACGTATGGATTCTCCCGGGAACGCGAGAAACAAGCACGTAAAGAGTGAAAAACGGCGGGAGTTCCGCATGCTCCTGAAACAGCCGGAGCTGCTCTTTGCCATTCTCTTTGTTTTCGCTGTACTGATCATTTTCTGCATCTATCCCATCGTCCGGCTGTTCATCTCCTGCCTGACGGACAAGAGCGGGCAGCTGAACCTGGACAACATCAATTACGTCTTTACGAAAACCGACTTTTTCCAGGCCTTCTGGAACAGCGTCAAGCTGGGGCTCTTCGTGGGCCTGATGGCCACGATTGTGGGCTATGTGTATGCCTTTGCCATCACCCGCACCAGCCTGCCCGGGAAGAAGTTTTTCAATATCATGGCGATCCTGCCCATCCTGTCGCCGCCTTTCGTGATCTCCCTGGCGGTGATGCTCCTCTTCGGCCGGAGCGGGCTGATCACCAAGAACCTGCTGCATATCCGGGGCAACAACATCTACGGATTCACGTGGCTTTCCATCGTGCAGATCCTGTCGCTGTTCCCCTTGGCATATCTGAACCTGAAGGGCATGCTGGAAACCTTGGACAGCTCGGTGGAAAACGCCAGCCGCACCCTGGGGGCCAGCCGGCTGAAGGTCTTCCTCACCGTGACCCTGCCCCTGTCCCTGCCGGGGTTCCTGAGCTCCTTCCTGATCATCTTCGCCAAGTCCCTGTGCGACTTCGGCAATCCCCAGGTGCTGGCCGGCAACTACAACGTGCTTTCCGTTTCCGCCTACCTGCAGATTGTGGGACTGTTTGACCTGAAGACGGGCTCCTTCATCGCCCTGTCGATCCTGCTGCCCTGCATGCTGGCCTACCTGATCCAGAATTACTGGGTGTCCAAGCGCTCCTTCGTGACGGTGACGGGCAAGGCCACGGGCACGGTGGAGCTGATCCGGGAGAAGAAGATCGTGGTGCCGCTGTTCATTGTGCTGTCGGCCCTGACCCTTTTCACGATCCTCATGTACGGCACGGTGGTCTACGTATCCTTTGTGAAAACCTGGGGCGTGGACTGGTCCATGACCCTGGACAGCTACCAGTTCATCCTCAAGCGCGGGGCGGGGGCCATCAAGGACACCTTCCTGCTGTCCTCCATCGCCACGCCCATTACGGCCCTGCTGGGCATGCTCATTGCCTTCCTGCTGGTCCGCAAGAACTTCTTCGGCAAGCGGCTCATGTCCGCGGCCTCCATCATCCCCTTCGCGGTACCGGGCATTGCCCTGGGCATCGGGTATGTGGTGGCCTTCAACACCAAGCCCATCCAGCTGACAGGAACGGCGGCCATTATCATCATCGCCATGGTGTTCCGGACCCTGTCCATCGGCGTGGAAACGGGGTCCAACAGCCTGCGGCAGGTGGATCCAAGCATTGAGGAGGCGGCCGTCAGCCTGGGGGCCGGGAACGCGAAGACCTTCTTCAGCATCTCCCTGCCCATCATGAAATCGGCCCTGTTCTCGGGGCTCCTGAATTCCTTCATCCGGTCCATGACCAGCGTCAGCGCGGTCATCTTCCTGGTGTCGGTGAACTGGAACCTGCTGACGGTGTCCATCCTGTCCGAAATTGAATCCAACCGCCTGGGGGCGGCCAGCGCCTACTGCGTCGCCCTGATGCTGATGGTCATTGTCGCCATCGGCGTCCTGGAAGCCATTGTAAACGGAATCTTTGCCCGGAGGAGAAGAACGTATGAATAATGAAGCTGTCGGCGTTGAGATCAAAGACCTGGTGAAAACCTTCCCGGCCTTTGACAACAAAAACCGGGAAATCTACGCGGCGAACCATGTGACGCTGTCGGTGCAGCCCGGGGAGCTGGTAACGCTGCTGGGACCCTCCGGCTGCGGCAAGACCACCCTCCTGCGCATGGTGGCAGGTTTCCTGATGCCCTCCTCGGGTGAAATCTATATCGGCAACCGGGAGGTCAGCCGCATTCCCCCCAACAAGCGCAACGTAGGCATGATGTTCCAGAGCTACGCCCTGTTCCCCCATCTGTCCGTGTATGAAAACGTGGCCTACGGCCTGAAGCTCAAGCACATGCCCAAGGCGGAAATCTCCCAGCGGGTGCGGAATATGCTTCAGCTCATGCAGATCGAGGAATATGCCAGCCGGTTCCCCAATGAGATTTCCGGCGGCCAGCAGCAGCGGGTGGCCCTGGCCCGGGCCGTGGTCACCGAGCCCAGCGTGCTGCTCTTTGACGAGCCCCTGTCCAACCTGGACGCGAAGCTGCGGGAGTACATGCGGGAGGAACTCCGGAAGATCCAGAAGCGCGTGGGCATCACCAGCCTGTATGTGACCCATGACCAGTCCGAGGCCATGGCCATCTCCGACAAGGTCATCATCATGCAGAAGGGGAGCATCGAGCAGGCGGGCACCGCCCGGGAGATCTATGCCCGGCCCAAGAACAAGTTCGTGGCGGGCTTCATCGGCAAGGCGAATTTCATCCGGCCGGACCAGGTGCATTCCGTGGGTGACGGTAAGGCGGAGATCACCCTGCTGGGGAAACGCATGGAAATCGCGGCGTCGGAGCTGTGCGAGGCCGGGCAGCCCTGCACCTGCATGATCCGGCCTGAGGACATCAAGATCAGCCCCCAGGGGCAGTTCCGGGCGAAGATCATGTCCAAGGCCTATTTCGGCCAGTATATCCGGCACTTCATGGACCTGGGCGGCCAGGAGGCTGAACAGATGGACTTTACGCAGACCAACGCCGGACTGCGGGAAGGCGAGGAAATCGCGGTGGATTTCGTGACCGAGTCGCTGCGCCTGCTTCCGGATGAAGAGCTGCAGGAGGCCTGAGGGGAAAAGAAAATGGATCAGCTGTATTCTGAGATTCTGGATCTGGCCGCAGAGGCGGCGCGGAAAGCCGGGACCTTCATCCGGGAAGGACGGAAGGACGGCCTGCATGTGGACGCCAAGTCCCGGATCGATTTTGTCTCGGACAAGGACAAGCAGTCCGAGAACCTGATCCGGGAAATGATCCGGGAAAAGTATCCGGACCATCTCTTCTTCGGGGAGGAGTCTGTCTACGGGGACAGCCCGGAGGAAGAGGAAGCGGAGATCAACGCCTTTACGGAGGATGATTTCGTCTGGGTGGTGGATCCCATTGACGGAACGGTGAACTACATCCGGGATTATCCCCAGTATGCCATTTCCATCGGGGTGGTTCATCACCGGGAGATTGTGGCGGGGGTCATCTATGATCCCTTCCGGGATGAAATGTTCACGGCGCTGAAGGGGAAGGGCGCCTTCCGTAACGGCGTGCCAATTCATGTGTCCGGGGCCCTGGAGGCGGGGGATGCCATCATCAACACCAGCATGCCCACCAACAGCATGAGCACCCGGGAAAACATGGTGGCCCGGATTCCCCAGGTGTCCGAAACCTTCCAGTCCATGCGGATCTGGAACTGCGCCGCCATCAGCCTGGCCTCCGTGGCCTGCGGCCGGTCGGACGCGGATTATGAGGCCGGCATTCACCTGTGGGATATGGCGGCGGGCATTCTCCTGGTCCGGGAGGCCGGCGGCACGGTGACCCGCCTGGACGGCTCTCCCTGCGTCCTCACCGAAACCGATGTCCTTGCCACCAACGGCCATGTGCATGATGAGGCTGTCAAAGCACTGAATTCATAATTCAAAATTCATAATTAAAAGAACGAGAGGAAACGAGATTTCTCGACTGCGCCTGCGGCTCCGCTCGAAATGACAATCATAACGCAATGAATAATCCCATGCGCCTACGCTGTCATTTCGACCAAGGCAGCTTGCTGCCGCGTGGAGAAATCTCATTTCCCTATTATTATTCATTGGCCAACTGCCACAAAGTAACTCTTTTGTTATCCCATGTTCCCACCTTTGCTCCCATCCAGTCCCTTATTTTGCTCTTCAGGTAACAATTTATTGTCCTACCGATTACTCTCTGTTATACTTTTCGCATATGCCGGGCGAAAAACAAACCCACGAAAGGACACACGATGGAGAGTATTTCCTATATTGTGCAGGAGATCACGCACATCTGCCGCAAGTGCGGCAGGCGTTCACCGGGCAGCGAAGGCGAGCGGGCGGCGGCGGAGTACTTTGCCGGTGTCCTGCACCGGGACTGCGGCTGCAAGGATATCAAGCTGGAAGCCTTTTCGGAGCATCCGGATTCCTTCTACGGCTATTTCTATTTTTCCGCCTTCTGCGATACGCTCTGCTGCCTGCTTTTCTTCTCCAATCCCTGGCTGAGCATCCTGTTCGGCCTGCTGGGCCTGCTGCTGTTCGTCTTCCATTTTGTCCTGTACCGGCCGATCCTGGATCCCCTCTTTCCCCGGAAAAAGGGCACCAATCTGACGGCGGTGCGCCCCTGCGCCGGGGAAGTGAAACAGCGGATCTTCCTCAACGGCCACACGGACGCAGCCTGGGAATTCCCGCTGAATTTCCTCTTCGGCGGCGTGGTCTTCGAGATACCGGGGATCATGGCCACCGTGGGTGTGTTTTATTATATGATCCTGTCCTTCCTGGACCTGCTGGGGCATAACGTACATACCCTGGGCTGCTGGGGCCTGGTTTTCCTGCCATTCTTCCTGCTGTTGGCCATCACCTACAACCCGCTGAAGGTGGTGGATGGGGCCAACGACAACCTGTCCGGCTGCATGATGGGCGTAACCCTCCTGCGGGACCTGGAGAAACAGGGGATCCAACTGGAAAACACGGAGCTGGGAGTGATCCTCACCGGTTCTGAGGAAGCCGGCCTGCGGGGCGCCAAGGCCTGGTGCGAAGCCCACCGGGACGACTACCGGGACGTGCCCACCTGCGTGATTTCCTTCGATTCCATCTATAACCCGGAGTGGCTCATGGTGAACCGCCGGGATCTCAATAACACGGTGCAGTCCGACACGGACCTGGGAGACTGGTTCCTCATGGCGGCAGAGGAGGCCGGCGTGCCCTGCCGCTCCGGTAAGGTGCCCCTCTTCGGCGGTGCCACGGACAGCGCGGCCTTCACCCAGGGCGGCTTCCGGTCCATCGGCATCACAGGACTGAGCCACCGCCTGGAACACTTCTACCACACCCGCCTGGACACCCCGGAAAACCTGTCTCCCGAAGCCCTGGAGAACTGCCTCCGGGCCACAGCGGAATTCGTCTGCGCCGCGGACAGGGATCTGATTCTGGTGGAAGAAAAAGAGGAAAATAACCAGGAAGAGAATTAATCAAAATGAAAAGGAGAACGAGATCTCTCCACTTCGCTAACGCTCCGGTCGAGTTGACAACGTAGGCGCATTGGGTAATCCATAGCGTAATGATTGTCATTTCGACCGACCGAAGGGAGTGGAGAAATCTCGTTTCCTCGTTCCTCTGTTAAACTAACTAAAACATTCGCCGAGGGGGAGCGAAGGAAGCGGTGCCCCAGTGGGGCATTTGCCGCAGGCAAAAGCGACCTGAACGAGTCCTGCCGTGCGCGGTGCGCGAGGCGGGAATTCCGCCCGCGGTGCGTGCGCGAATCCTTACCGAAACAAGCAATGCGACCGCTCCAAGGGAGCAGTGCGCCGATTGAGGTTGCGGAGAATATATCACATCGGCCGCAGGCCGATATATCACGTTGCGCAGCAACATATCATAAATTCGCGCAGCGAATTTATATCACTGCTGCCGCAGGCAGCAACATCAGCCGCGCAGCGGCTTTATTTCATTGCGATGCTTTCGCCAGCGGCGAGTGTACATACCGTATTATCAACAGCGTCGAGCACAATATCCATCCCACCGGATAGGCCAGGGCCACGGCCAGGAAGCCGGCCCCCAGGGCCTTGGTCACTGCCAGGTAGATCTGCCGGAATACCACGAAGGAAGCCAGCATAATCACCGTGGGCATGGTGGCGTCCCCGATGCCCCGCAGGGCGCCGGCATAAATCTGGTTGAAGCAGATGGCGATGTAGAAGGGCGTCACAATGTGGATAAAGCGGACGCCGTAATCGATGACTTCCGCCTCCGGGGAGAAGAAGCCCATCAGGAATTTTGCCAGCACGAATACCATGAGGCCCAGGACCGCCGTGGATACCAGGCTCATGACAATCGCCTTCCGGACGCCCTCCCGGGCCCGGGCAATTTTTTTCGCGCCCCAGTTCTGCCCCACAAAGGTGGAGGAGGACATGCTGATGCTCTGCACCGGGATCAGGGCGAAGGCGTCGATCTTGCCGTATACGCCGTAGCCGGCCATGCAGGCGGAGCCGAAGTTGTTGATATAGGACTGCACGAACACATTGGAGAAGGCGGTGACCGCTCCCTGGATGCTGCCGGGCAGGCCGATCTTCAGGATCAGGGAAAGGGATTTTCTGTCCACCCGGAGCTTACGCCAGCGGATGCCGTAGTTCCCCTTCTCCCGGGTCAGGGTGAAGAGGATCAGCAGGGCGGAGAGGATCTGGGACAGCACGGTGGCATAGGCCACGCCGTCCACGCCCATGCCGAAGGCCAGCACGAACAGCAGGTCCAGGACCGTGTTCAGCAGGGCGGAAATGATCAGGAAGATCAGGGGCCGGCGGGAGTCTCCCACGGCCCGCAGGATACCGCTGCCCAGGTTGTAGAAAAGAACGCCGGAGATTCCGGCAAAATAGATGGTCAGGTAGCAGGAGGATTCCGGCATGACATCCTCCGGGGTCTGCATGAAACGCAGCATGGGATCGATGATGAGCAGGCCCAGCACCGTGGCCAGGAAGCTGACCAGGAAGGTCAGGGCCACGGTGGTATGCACGGCCTTGCCCAGGCCTTCATCGTCATGGGCGCCGTAACGCTGGGAAATCACCACGGAGGCGCCGGTGGCCAGGCCCGCGCAGAAGCCCACGATGGTGTTGATAATGGGCCCTGTGGAGCCCACGGCAGCCTGGGCCTGCTGGCCCACAAACTGGCCCACCACCAGGGTGTCCACGGTGTTGTACAGCTGCTGGAAGAGCAGGCCGATGGCCATGGGGACGGAGAAATGCAGCATCTGTTTCCAGATGTTGCCCTCTGTCATATCCATATCCAGCCGTGCCAAAGAAACCCCTCCCATCCTGTGTGCGGAGACCCATTATATCACATCTGACGGGAGACGCACGGAAAAAACAGGCAGATCAGATTCATGCTGCCGAAGGCAGCTTTCATGAAAATTCCTGCATTAAGGCAGGAATTTCCCGCTGGCCAGGTACAGCTGATACCACTCCTGATGGGTCAGCCGGAAGGTGGTGGCCGCGCAGATATCCTTCAGGTGCTGCGGGTTCATGGTGCCGGCGATGGCCTGCATCTTCGCGGGGTGCCGGAGGATCCAGGCAATGGCCACGGCGGTCTTCGGCACGCCGTATTTTTCGCCCAGCTCAGCCAGGACCTTATTGAGCTCCGGGAAGTCCGGATGGTCCACGAAGCAGCCCTTGAACATGCCGATCTGCAGGGGAGACCAGGCCTGGACGGTGATGTCGTTCAGGCGGCAGTAATCCAGGATGCCGTTGTCCCGGTCGACGGACCGTTCGGTGGTCAGGTTGTTCAGGTACAGGGCCTGGTCCACGAGCTGGCTCTGGTCCAGGGAGAACTGCAGCTGGTTGATAACCAGGGGCTGCTTCACATATTTTTTCAGAAGCTCCAGCTGGCCCGGGGTCACGTTGCTGACGCCGAAGAAGCGGACCTTGCCCTGGGTGTGCAGGGTGTCGAAGGCTTCCGCCACTTCCTCCGGATCAAAGAGCAGGTCCGGCCGGTGCAGGAGCAGGGTGTCCAGGTAGTCCGTCTTCAGTCGGCGGAGGCTGTCGTCGGCGCAGGCCAGGATATCGTCCCGGCTCCAGTCGAATTCCTTCCGGTCAAAGTGCAGGCCGCACTTGCTCTGGATATATACGTCCTCCCGGCGCAGTCCCGTCAGGGGGAAGGCGTCACCGAAGCGGGTTTCCGCCGCGCCGTTCTCCCCGTAGCAGGTAGCGTGGTCAAAGAAGTTGATGCCTTCTTCCGCGGCGGCGCGGATCATGGAGGCGGCTTCCTCCACGGAGAGGGCGGGCATGCGCATACAGCCCAGGATAATGGCGGAGGCGTTCTGCGGCCCCCGGGCGATGTTGATCATATTCATGGATGTTTCCCCCTTTTTCCGGATTTCATGGTGGAAACATTATAAAGATTAAAGTTAACTCTAAGTCAAGATAAATATAGAAGGACGAGATCTCTCCACTTCGCTTACGCTCCGGTCGAGATGACAACGTAGGCGCTGCGAAAAACTCACAGCGTATTGATGTCATTTCGACCAAGGCAGCTTGCTGCCGCGTGGAGAAATCTCGTTCCCCTGTCGAACTAACTGAAACATTCGCCTCTGGCGGAAATTTCACAAAGCCGCGCAGCAGCTTTATTTCATAGCCTGGCTGCCGAAAGGCAGCAACGATAAAATTCCTCTTGACCTGGCCGTTACGGCCAGGCTTATGCTCCTTCCGAAATCAAGAACGGAGGGATAGTGTATGAGGGATTTAAGCCTGATGACCTGGAAAGAAATCAAGGAAACGGACAGGGAAAAGAGTATTGTGTTCCTGGTAATGGCGCCCATTGAGGAGCACGGGTGGTGCCTGCCGCTTGCCACGGATCTGCTGGAGGGCGTATATTGGAGCAGGAAGGCCATGGAAAAGCTGGAGGAGCGCCTGCAGGCGGAGTGCTTTTACCTTCCACCCTTTCCGGTGGCGGCGGCTTCGGTCAATGAATTCTACGGATCCATTCATTTTTCCATGCGGGATACCTGCCGGATCGCTTACGGGATCCTGGAAAGCCTGCAGTGCATGGGTTTTAAGCACATCGTGGTGATTGCTTCCCATGCGGACCCGCAGCACCAGATTGCAGTGGAAAAGGCGGTGCGGAAAGCCAATGCCCGGAACGGCCTGAGCGCCTTCGCTCCCATGGGGCAGATCCTGATGGGCGCCGGGGTGAAAGTGCCGGAACCGCTGGCAACCTTTGAAAAGGAGCATCCGGAGGATTTCCATGCCGGATGGATCGAAACATCGAGCCTGCTGGCCATGGACGGGAACTATGTCCGGGAGGGCTTCCGGGACCTGCCGGATTCCGGGATCACGGACAGGGAGATGATCTTCCGGAAGAAACAGCTGGCGGCCATGGGACAGTACGGGCATCTGGGTTCCCCGCGGCTGGCGACGGAAGAGCTGGGAAAGCAGCTGAATGAAAACTGCGCGGATTCCCTGTGTGACGCGGTGGAGAAGTTTTACAACAGGAGCGGATATGAACAGTACGGGAAATATTCCCTGTACAGGATTCTCCCGCTTCATCTGGGATTTTTCAGGAAAGTCAGAAGAAAGAAGGCGTCGGTATGAGGATGACAAGGGGACAGTTCGCGGTCCTGGGCAATGTGGGCCGCAAGGCGCTCCGCCTGTATCATGAGGAAGGGCTCCTGGTGCCGGCCGACGTGAATGAGGAAAACGGCTATCATTATTATGACGAGGCGCAGCTGGAAACCCTGGAAAGGATCAAACGGCTGCGGAAAATCGGCCTTTCGCTGTATGAAATCCGGCTGATCCTGGAGGGAAAGGCGGAGGAGGAGCCCCTGGTGGCGGGCAGGATCCGGGAAGCGGCGGAACAGCTGAAGGAAATGAAAGCCCTGGCCGGGGAAAAGGATCAGCCGCAGGAAGCGGCGGAGACCGGCGTGCCGGACCTCCGGCCCTTTGAAAGGACCCGCTGCCTGTATATTGAGGAGAATGTGGAACTGGAGAACCTGGGCATGTCGGTGGGGAAGCTGTATGAGCAGGCGGCCCGGGAAGGCCTGGCTGCTGCGGGGCCTCATTTTGTCCGGTATGAGGGGCTGCGGGAGGAGGACCGCTTCAGGATGCTGACCTGCCTGCCGGTTTCAGGGGACAGCGGGGACACGCTGGATATCCGGGAATCCCGCTGCCTGCACCTGCGCTTCACCGGCGGTTTCTCCCAGACGGCGCAGGCCCACCGGATCCTCCGGAAATACGCGGAGGAACAGGGAATTTCCCTGGGTGACCGGGCCTATGAGGTGTATAACAGGGATATGTCACTGGAAGTGTATTACACCGTGGAAGAAGAGAAATAAAAGGAACGAGATTCCTCCATTCCGCCTGCGGCTCCAGTCGGAATGACAATCATAACGCAACGAATAATCCCATGCGCCCACGTTGTCATCTCGACCGACCGAAGGGAGTGGAGAGATCTCGTTCTCCTTTTAATTATGAATTGCCCAAAAGCCAGCCGGAATTCCGGCTGGCTTTTGGGTCCCTCACTCCGTAATAAAAACCGGCTTTGCCTTCACGGCAATCACTTCTCCGGCAGGGGTCAGCAGGGCATAGGTATCCAGGCCGCAGTCCACGCCCCAGACCTTCTGGTGTACCCTGCCGCCGGTGACCTGCGGGTCATCCAGGTTAATCTCGCCGAAGTAGGCACGGACATCGGTGACCTCGCTTTCAGCCATGCCCAGCTTTTCCGCGATGGCCTTCCGGCCGGTTTCGGCAGCCTGGGCCTCCGGAACGGCACCCTCTTCCGGCAGGAGGCCGGTCAGGAACATATAATCCATGGCAGGCACGGAGTAGTCCAGGATTTCCCCGGTGGACAGGAAAGACACATGGGAGGAGCCGCCGTAGGGCAGTCCCCGGATGCCGGGCCTCAGGACCACGCTCCAGGTGCGACGGCCATCAAAGCTGATCTGGGTGCCGTAATCATCGTAAAAGTTCTCCGTATCTTCGTCCAGCAGGGTTTCCGCTTTTGCCTGGTCCAGGCCGGGAGCATCCAGGCCGGCTAAGAAGGCTTTGGCACGCTCAATGGCCTGGGCTTCCGTCATCTCTCCCGGGGCGGGCGGAAGGGATTTTTCCGCAAGGGTGCCTGCTGTCACAGCCGTCAGGGCCAGGAGTACCGTCAGGAGGGTGAATATCTTCTTAAACATTTTCTTTGCTTCCTTTCCGCTTTTTCATGTATATCCCGCATCCGGGATCTGCTGTTTCAGTCCTGGGCGGCCCCCCGGGAAGATCCGGCGCCTGGATCTTCCTGCCGCGGTGATTTCCGCCTTCATCCGTTAAGACGAGCAGGGAAGGGAGTTTTTTTCAGGACACATCATTTCACATCGCGAAGCGATATTTCACGCCTGATGCAGTCAGGCATTTCACGTCCGGCAAAGCCGGACATTTCACGGGATATTTTTTTCAGAAAAAAAATATCCCCTAATGGGGTAAATTTGCCCCCTTTCTTCCTCTATTCTGAATATGCAAGGAAGATCAAAGGAGGCGCCCGTCATGGAGCAGAAGAACTGGTTCAATCTCACCAAATCCCCGGCACTGTACTGCCGTTACGCTTATATCGACCTGGAGGACCACCTGGCGGATTCCCTGTTTGAGCGGCAGAATATCTCCGTCCATTTTGAACGGGAGTTTGAGAATCCCGTCAACGGCTACCGCCTGATTCTGTGCAAGGTGCTGCCCTGGCACCGGGACGGTTTCCTGAAGGCCCTGTCCCAGCTGCCCAACAAAATGAATCTCCTGGGCTTCAACGATTACCAGGATTTCTGCCGGGATGTGCTGGACTATTCCGAAAACTGGGTGCTGGACAGGCTTCAGACCGCCTGAAGGACAGGCGGCTGAAGATTGACAAAAGAAAAGGATAATTATATTATAATTATAGCGTTGATGATCTGTGAATGAAATCTTCTGAAGGTGGGGGAAAGCCTGTGAAGAAGGAATATGATTTTTCCGATGCGCGGAAGAATCCCTATGCGGACAGGGTGAAGCAGCAGATTACAATCAACCTGAACCAGAGTACAATCCAGTATTTTAAGGACCTGGCAGAAGAGACCGGCCTTCCTTACCAGACACTGATCAACCTCTATCTGACAGATTGCGCGGATAAAAAACGGAAGCCGGAAATCAGCTGGATTTCAGCCTGATCAGCAGGACGGAAAAAGGATGCAGGCGCTGCCTTTGGCGGCGCTTTTTATATGCCCGGTGCATGGCTCCTGACTTGCTTTTTCTCCGGCAGTATGGCATGATAGGCGCAGATTGAAGCCGGAGATGGAGATCATGGAGAAAAAGAATATCACGATATATGACATTGCCCGGGAGGCCCAGGTCAGCCCCGCCACGGTATCGCGGATCCTGACCGGGACCACCTCCGTGCGGGAGGAAAAGCGCAGAAGGGTTATGGAAGTCATTGAGAAGCACGACTTCCATCCCAATGCCTATGCCCGCGCCCTGACGGAAAACCGGAGCCGGACCATCGCCATGATCGTGGCCCACAGCGACAACTCCTATTACAGCAGCGTCTTTGCCGCCTGCGAAAGCGAGGCCCATCTACGGGGCTATGTCACCATGCTCATGGACACCTCCTCCCGGAGGGAAAAGGAAGTGGCCGTGCTGAACCGCATCCGGGAGCTCCGTCCCGAGGCGGTGATCCTCTGCGGCGGCCGGATTGACCTGGAGGAGCAGGATCCGGAATTCACCGCCCTGCTGCGGCAGACCCTGGGCTACACCCGCATCGTAGTGGGCGCCCGCAGCCCCATGCCGGAGATTCCCGGGATCTTCGTGGACCATCGGGCCTCGGTGGACATCGGCGTCCGGTACCTGGCGGGCCTGGGGCACCGGGACATCGGCTTTGTGTATGCCGGCGGGGAATACTACGGCACCGTGGAGCGGCTGGAGCAGTTCCGCCGGGTCATGGGGGAACTGGGCCTGCCGGTGCGGGAGGACCTGCTCATTGGCGTATCGGACTATACGGTGCAGGCGGGCCTGGAGGGCGTGGAGGCCCTGCTGAAGCTGGAGCGCAAGCCCACGGCCCTGCTGGGCATGAACGACCTGGTGAGCGCCGGCATCCTGCAGGGACTGCTGGCCGCCGGGCTGCATGTGCCGGAGGATATCTCCCTCCTGGGCTTTGACGACACCTTTGTCACCGGCATCACCACCCCGAAACTGACATCCGTGGGGTATGACTACCAGGCCTTCGGCGCCGCCCTGGTGCAGGCCGCCCTGGAGCCGGGAAACCAGCTGCCGCCTGAGCGGAGGATTCCCGTGTTCCTGACGGAAAGGGACTCCTGCGCGGCTCCGAAAAAGGGATAAATTTGTCAATTTCGGTAAAAAAGAAAACAGATATTGCATTCATTTTGTTCTTTTGCTATAATCCAATCAGACGAAGAAAAATCACTTTTGATTTTGATGATGAAGGAAACGGGAACCAGGGTTTTTAGTTATCACAGAAATGAAACCGGTTTCAATTTTATTTTTCAGGATTTTGAAACCGGTTTCAAAAACAGGACAGCCTTCCCCGGAATGAGGGAGAGAGAAAAGGAGTGAGCCACTTGCAGAACACAGCGCAGCAGAAGGTGATCAATTACCGCAAGCCTTCCGTGGGCCGCACCATATCGCAGAACAGGACCCTGATCCTCATGTGCCTTCCGGCCATCCTGTTCTTCTTCGTCTTTTCCTACCTGCCCATGCCCGGGGCCTACATCGCCTTCACCAATTTCCAGTACAACAAGGGGATCTTCGCCAGTCCCTTCGTGGGCCTGAAGAACTTCCAGTTCCTCTTCATATCCGGTCAGCTGGGCCTGCTGCTGAAGAACACGGTCCTGTACAACCTGGCCTTCATCGTGATCGGGAATATCCTGCAGCTGGCCTTCGCCATCATGCTGAATGAAGTGGCCTGCAAGGGCTACAAGAAGCTGGCCCAGAGCATCATGTTCCTGCCCTACTTCATTTCGGACGTGCTGGTGTCCCTGCTGGTGTACAACCTGATCAACTACGACTTTGGCTTTATCTCCCACCTGGTGCGGAACCTGGGAGGGGACATGCCGAAGGTTTACCAGAATGCCGGGGCCTGGCCCTTCATCATCGTGCTGGTGCACCTGTGGAAGTCCACCGGCTACGGCACGGTGGTGTACTTCGCCGCCATCACCGGCATGGACTCCTCCATGATGGAGGCCGCCCAGATCGACGGCGCCAACGCCTGGCAGCGGATCCGGTACATTACCCTGCCCACCCTGAAGCCCACGGTCATCATCCTCTTCCTCTTTGCCATCGGCGGCATCCTGAAGGGCAACTTCGGCCTGTTCTACAACCTGGTGGGCAACAACTCCATGCTGTTCAAAACCACGGACATCATCGAGACCTATGTGTACCGGTCCATGATGAACAGCTTCAACTTCTCCCAGAGCAGCGCCGTGGGCCTGTTCCAGAGCGTGGTCGGATTCTTCATCGTGCTGGGGGCCAACGCCTTCGTGAAGCACCTGGATCCGGATTACGCGCTGTTCTGATCTGAAGGAAAGGAGTGAAAGAAAATGACTCAAAAGATTCAGGCTGAGCATCTGATGCACACCCGCCATATCCGCAAGGATAAAAGCCAGATTGTCATCAACATTGTGACCTACATCCTGGTGACCCTCTTCTGCATCATGTGCATCCTTCCTTTCTGGATGATCATCGCGTCCTCCTTCGCCACGGAGGACAGCATCCGCCGGTCCGGTTTCACCCTGTGGCCCGCGGATTTCACCACCTTCTCCTATGAGCTGCTCTTCCGCAGCCCGGACCAGATGATCGGCGCCTACGCGGTGACCATCGGCCTGACCCTGGCAGGCACCCTGATCGGCCTGTTCATCGTTTCCATGACGGGCTATGCCCTGCAGCGGAGGGACTTCCCCTACCGGAACGGGATCATGTTCTATATCTACTTCACCTCCCTGTTCTCCGCGGGCCTGGTGCCCTTCTACCTGCTGATGGTGCAGTACCTGAACCTGCGGGACAGCTACTTCGCCATCCTGCTGCCCCTGCTGATGAGCCCCTGGCTGATCGTGCTGATGAAGAACTTCGTGAAGGCCATTCCCCATGAGATCACCGAGTCCGGCAAGATCGACGGGGCCGGGGACTTCCGGATCTTCTACAGCCTGATCCTGCCGAACCTGAAGCCCGCTCTGGCCACCATCGGCCTGTTCCTGGCCCTGAGCTACTGGAACGAGTGGTATTACAGCTCCCTGTTCCTGACCACCAAGGTGGAATACCGGCCCCTGCAGTACCACCTGTACAACGTCATCAACAAGGTGGCCAGCCTGAAGAACTCCATCGCCGGCTCCAACGTGGTGATCACCGACCTGCCCGGCGAGACCCTGAAGATGGCCACTGCCGTGGTGGCCACCGGCCCCATCATCCTGCTGTACCCCTTCGTGCAGAAGTACTTCGTCGCCGGACTGACGGTAGGCGCGGTGAAGGGATGAACCTCTTTTGACCGCCAGTGGCGGAAATTTGCCGAAGGCAAAAAACTGGTGCTGCAGCGGAGGAGGAGATCCTTCGACTCCGCTGCGCTTCGTTCAGGATGACATGCATATTTGAGCTGTAAGTATCTGAAATTCTTCATTCTTCATTCTTCATTTTTCATTCGGATTTAAGGGCTCTGCCCTTGAAAAATAGTAAGGAGGATTTTCCCCATGAAGAAACTGATTGCCATTTTCCTGACCCTGGCGATGCTGCTCAGCATCATGCCGGCCATGGCAGAGTCTGCCATCGACACCTCCGAGCACGTGAAGATCGTGTACCTGGTGACCGGTGACAAGCCCACCAACCGGACCGATGAAGTGCTGGCCAAGATCAACGAGCTGCTGACCGCCAAGGTCAACGCGGAGCTGGAGTTCCGCTGGATCGAGTGGACCGACTGGCAGACCCAGTACAACCTGGCCCTGGCCACCCAGAGCGGCGACATCGACCTGATCGGTACCGCCACCGACTGGCTGGACGCGTGGCCCAACAGCCAGAAGGGCGCTTTCCTGCCCCTGACGGAAGACATGCTGAAGACCTATGCCCCAAAGACCTGGGAAACCGTGTCTGAAGCCCACTGGAACCTGTGCAAATACAACGGAGACATCTACCTCATGCCCGAAGACAACTACGCGCAGTGGACCAACCACGGCTTCATGTACCGCGGCGACTGGGCCAGGGAAGCCGGCCTGGAAAACGGCGTGCATTCCTGGGAAGACCTGGGCGTGTACTTCAAGTACATCAAGGAAAACAAAGAAGGCGTGATCCCGTGGGATGCCAACGGCAACGGCTCCTCCTACAGCCCCCAGATGGCCGGCGGCTGGCAGACCTCCCATACCGGCAACATCGCCATTGAAGGCTTCCCGGTAGCCATCTTCTACGGCGAGAGCAAGGACAATCCCTACACCCTGAGCCGCTACTATGTGGAAGGCGACGAGCTGGTGAACTTCGCCAAGGAAATGAAAGCCTGGGCAGACGCCGGCTACTGGCGCGCGGACGTGCTGAACTACACCGGTGACGTGGTTGCCGAAATGGAAGAAGGCAAGACTGGCGCCCATCAGCACCACACCCAGACCTGGACCAGCGAGCGCACCACCATGGAACGCAAGCAGCCCGGCTCCGACCTCGGCTTCTTCTGGTTCGGCGAGGAAGCTTCCAACCTGATCTCCCTGAACATCACCCACGGCGCCATGGCTGTGGCCGCCCAGAGCAAGCATCCGGAACGCGCCCTGATGGTCTATGACCTGATGCGGAACGATCCCGAAATCTATCACCTGATGCAGTACGGCTTCGAAGGCGAGATGTACACCGTGGACGAGAACGGCCTGTTCTCCCGTCCGGAAGGCTTCGAAGATTCCACCGACGGCGTGTCCTTCAACTTCTGGTGGGGCCGCAACGACAACCTGGAGTACCGCAATGCCCAGCTGGACTGGGATGCCATCCAGAAGATGTACGACGCCTATGACGCGGTCAAGATCGACTACCCCTATGGCCAGTACATCTATGACAACTCCATGGTGGGTGTCTTCATGGACAACCTGAGCAACGTGTACAACACCTATATGCCCCGCATTGTCTTCGGTATGAACGACGATCCCGAGGCCCTGGTGGCTGAGTTCCGCCAGGCCCTGCAGGATGCCGGCATCGAAATGGTGATGACCGAGATCCAGGGCCAGCTGGATGCGGTGTACGCCAAGTAAGGTTTCTCCGACCACGGGGCTGTCCGCGGTGCACACTCCGCCGGGGCCAGCCCCCTTTTTATGCCCCCTTCCGCCGCGCAGGAGCGGCCGGGGACCCCAATCCTTCCAAAGGAGAGAGAAACATGAGCAGGAGTATCCGCCTGAGCAGCGGCTGGCGTTTCCGCCTGGGAGACGTTGCCGACGCTTACTATATGGGTTTTGACGACCGGGGCTGGCGGCAGGTGACCGTGCCCCATGACTGGGCGGTGGAGCATCCCTTCGATCCCTGCTGGGCCAGCGGCACGGGCTACCTGCCGGGCGGCATCGGCTGGTACCGGGGACACTTCACCCTGGAGGAAGCGGACGCGGCCAAGCGGGTCCGGATCACCTTCCAGGGTGTGTACAAGCGCGCCCGGGTGTGGATTAACAGCAACTACCTGGGACAGCACGCCTACGGCTATACGTCCTTTTCCTTCGATATTTCCGAATTCGTCCGCCCCGGGGAGAACGTGGTGGCGGTGCGGGTGGACCACAGCGACGTGGCGGATTCCCGCTGGTACACCGGCTCCGGCATTGACCGGCCGGTGGAGCTGACGGTATCCGAGCCGGTGAGCTTCCGGGAGCACGGCATTTTCGCCGTGACGGAGCAGGCGGACGGGGATGCCGCGGTGATCCGCATCAGCTATGACACATTCGGCGCAGATGCCGTCCGCTTCCGCCTTGAGGCCCCTGACGGGAAAACCGCCGGGGAGGCCCGGGCGGAGGGGGAAAAGGGCGTCTTGCGGCTGCAGGTTTCCGGCCCCCGCTGCTGGAGCCCGGAGGATCCCTTCCTGTACACCCTGCGGGGAGAAACCGAAAAGGACGGGCAGGTGCAGGACAGCACAGGGATCTCCTTCGGGATCCGCACCTTCCGCTTTGATCCGGACCGGGGCTTTTTCCTGAACGGCGTCCATATGAAGCTGAAGGGCGTCTGCGTGCACCATGACGCGGGCTGCCTGGGGGCGGCGGTGCCCAAAGCCGTGTGGCGGATCCGCCTGGAGAAGCTGAAAGCCATGGGCTGCAACGCCCTGCGCACGGCCCACAACCCGCCGGATCCGGCCCTGCTGGACTTGTGTGACGAGCTGGGCTTCCTGGTGATGGACGAGGCCTTTGACGAATGGGAAGGCATCAAGAACAAGTGGTGGCAGGGCCATAACGTGTATCCGCCCAAGCACTTCGGCTACGGGGAGGATTTTCCCCAGTGGCATGAGCAGGACCTGCGGAGCATGGTGGAGCGGGACCGGAACCATCCCTGTGTGATCCTCTGGAGCATCGGGAACGAAATCGACTATCCCAACGATCCCTATGTAACGCCCCTGTTCAAAGAGGTCCTGGGGAACAACGACGCCAACAAGCCCCTGGCGGAGCGCCTGTATGACAACCGGAAGCCGGACGCGGGCCGCCTGGCGAAGGTGGCGGCGGAGCTGACGGCGCAGGTCCATGCCCTGGACGACAGCCGGCCGGTGACCAGCGCCCTGAGCTTCCCGGAGCTCAGTAACCGCACGGGCTACGCGGATGTGCTGGACATCGCGGGCTACAACTACCGGGAGCAGTTCTATGAAGAGGACCACGCGAAGTATCCCGGCCGGGTGATCCTGGGCAGTGAGAACAGCCACGATCCGGCGGCCTGGCGGGCCGTGACGGACCATGAATATATGGCGGGCCAGTTCCTGTGGACCGGGGTGGACTTCCTGGGCGAGTGCCCGGGCTGGCCCATGCGCATCAGCCAGGCCGGAGCCCTGGACCTGCGGGGAAAGGAAAAGCCCCTGTATGCCCAGCGCAGGGCCCTGTGGACGGAAGATCCCATGATCCGCATCGCCGTGGGGTATACGGCGGAGGACCGGGGAGCCTGGGGGGAATGCTTCCGCTGGCAGGGAAAGCCCGGGGAAATAAAGCGGGTGTCCTGCTATACCAACCGAAGCGAAGCGGAGCTGTTCCTGAACGGAAAGAACCTGGGAAAAAAGGCGGCAGAAAACGGCCGGGCAACCTGGGAGGTTCCCTATGAGCCCGGCGTCCTGGAGGCGGAGACCGAAGGGGCGGGCGACCTGCTGGCCACCCCCGGACCGGCAAAGAGCATCCGGCTCACTCCCGCGGGGAAGCCGGAGGCAGAGGACGCCATCCAGCTGGAGGCGGTCCTGCTGGACGAAAACGACCGCCCGGCGGAGGACGAAATCCTTCACTGCCAGGTGCTGGGGGACATGAAGCTCCTGGGCCTGGAGAACGGCCTGCCGGACGACCTGACCCCCTACGCGGAACCCTTCCGCAGAACCGGGGAGGGCGTCCTGACCGTATACCTGCGCAAAGGGAAGGACGCTCCCGCCCTGCTCCACGTATGGACAGACAGCGGCCTCGGCGCGGATATCACCCTGTAAAAGAGCATAACAAAGCGGACCGTGAGAATCCCTCACGGTCCGCTGTTTTAACGTGCCAGGAGAACCGTCCCGGGGGCACGAAAACGTGCCAGGAGAACCGTCCCCATGGCACGCCTTGCCTGCAAAATCACAGCTTGCTGTAAAACTCCACCGCTGCTTTGATCTCCATTGCCGTGGGATGACCCTTGTTCAGGCCGCCCACCAGTTTGAAGGGACCGAAGGTGTCATAGGCCTGGCAGTGGTAAAAGCCCAGTTCCCGGCAGTTCTTCTTTGCCGCAATGGGCCGCATGGCTTTCAGGAAGTCCCCCTTGGGGGCGCCGTGGGTATAAATATAGAAAACATCCTTGCCTTCCGGCAGGCGGTCCTTGGCGAAGGCGATCATCTGTTTGGCGTAGTTGCTGAAATAGATGCCGGAGGCCAGGCCGATCCGGTCATAGCCGGACAGGTCCGCTTCAGGCTCCTCGACGACGTCAATGAGGGTCACCTCATACTCTGCGGCAATGGCGTCCAGCAGTTTCTTGGTGTTTCCGTGGTGCTCCGAGTAGTAAACAATGGCGGTCTTCATGGTTTGTCCCCCTGTGTTTGTTGTGTTCTGTATGCAGGATAGCAGAAAAACATGAGAATGGATAGGACGGAAAATGAAAAACAGATGAAAAAACGCAATAATTTACACCGCTGTTACATCAAAGTGCAGACTTTGATACAGGTCATCCGTTACAATTATAGACGAAGATGCCCCATCCGGGGGCACTGACAGAAAGGATTGAACCTGATGAGAAAACAGACATGGAACAGATTCCTGGTTATGGCAGTCAGCATCCTGCTGGTTTGCGCGGCCTGCTTCGCGGCTTCCGCGGAGAATGCCGGAAACAGTGACTTTGAGATTAATGGCACCACCCTGGTGAAATACCATGGCAACGGCGGGGAAGTGACCGTGCCCGACGGCATTGAAGTGCTGGGGGAAGAAGCTTTCCAAAGTACCGGTGTCACAAAAGTGAACCTGCCTGAAAGCCTGAAAACAATCGGGAGCCATTGCTTCCTGTTCTGCAGCAGGCTGGAAGAAATTACCCTGCCCGCGTCCCTGGAAGGACTGGAAGATGTAATCCAGCCCTTCGGGTATTCCGGCCTGAAGGAATTCAAAACGGCGGAAGGCGGCAATTACAAAGCGGTGGACGGGGTCCTGTTTACTGCAGACGGAAAGACCCTGGTGTGCTATCCGTCTGAAAAGGATGACGTAATATATGCCATTCCGGAGGGAACGGAAAGGCTGGGACGGTCTCCCTTCGATGGATTCCAGGCGATAAGCCTCTATATTCCTTCCACCCTGACGGACATGGAAACAGGATTCAATATTTTCGAGGGAAGTTCCAATCTGCAGGAGTTCAATGTATCTCCCGACAACAAAAAGTTTTATTCCAAGGGCGGCGCCCTGTATACCGGAAACAGGCTGATAGCTTATCCGGCACAGAAATACTGGAACAAACTGAAGCCGACAGATTTCCCTGCAGGCCTGAAGGAGATCGGACCGGATGCTTTCTGCAGCAACGATGATGTGGAAAGCGTGGAACTTCCGGAGGGCGTTGAGGTTGTGGGCACTGCGGCTTTCTATGGTATGAAAAGCCTGAAGACCGTGGTGGTCCCCGCTTCCGTGAAAGACATCGACCCCATGGCCTTCGTGCGCTGTGAGAACCTGGAGCGGGTCACCGTCCTGAATCCGGATGTGAACGTGCAAGGTTATGCAGACTACGATCCGAAGGGATACAACATCCTGCGCTGGAATGACACCACCAATGCGGTGCTCTGCGGCTACGCGGGCGGAAACCTCCAGGCCTATGCGGAAAAATGCGGCCTGAAGTTCGAAGCCCTGGATCCGGAAACGGGAAAAGTGACTGAAACCGCAGCTGAGACCGCTGCCGAAACCGCGCAGCCTGCTCCCGCGGCAACGGAGAAGTCCGTTGAATACAGCAGCGACTTTGAAATTGAAGGCACCACCCTGGTGAAATACAACGGCAACGGCGGGGAAGTGACCGTACCCGAAGACATTGAGGTGCTGGGGGAAAAAGCTTTCCAGAGCACCGGTGTCACAAAAGTGCACCTGCCTGAAACCCTGAAGACAATCGGGAGCCATTGCTTCTTCGGCTGCAACGGGCTGACGGAGATCACCCTGCCCGCGTCCCTGAAAGGACTGGAAAGGTCAACCCAGCCCTTCGGGTATTCCGGCCTGAGGGAATTCAAAACGGCGGAAGGCAGCAATTACAAAGCGGTGGACGGGGTCCTGTTCACGGCGGACGGAAAGACCCTGGTATGCTATCCGCCCGCAAAGGCAGACAGGGAGTATACCATTCCGGAGGGAACGGAAAGCCTGGGGCAGTCTCCCTTCGATGAACTCCGGGCGGAGACCGTCAATATTCCTTCCACCCTGACGAATATGGGTATGGAATACAATGTTTTCGTGGGAAGTTACAACCTGCGGAATATCAATGTATCTCCCGAAAACAAAAAGTATTATTCCGTGGACGGCGTCCTGTATACGGGCAACCGGCTGGTTTACTATCCGACCCAACAGGAGAAAAAGGAACTGAAACCGGAAGATTTCCCGGCGGGACTGAAGGAGATCGGCGATGACTCTTTCTGGGGCAACGATTACCTGGTGAACGTGGAACTGCCGGAAGGCCTTGAGGTCGTTGGCGGCAAGAGCTTTATCAACATGGAAAGCCTGAAGACCCTGCGGGTGCCCGCTTCCGTGAAGGAGATCGGCTTCCTGACCTTCGCGAGTTGCAGGAACCTGGAGCGGGTGACTATCCTGAATCCGGATGTGGATGTGCTGGAAGGTTATGGAAACAGCGATCCGAAGCAGTACAACCTGCTCTGCTGGGATGACACCACCAATGCGGTACTCTGCGGGTATCCGGACGGAAAGCTCCAGGCCTATGCGGAAAAATGCGGCCTGAAGTTCGAAGCCCTGGATCCGGAGGCGGAAAAAGCGGCTGAGACCGCACAGTTCGGTCCCGCGGCAACGGAGAAGCCCCTGGAATACAACAGTGAAGAGTTCAACGTTGAAGGCACCACCCTGGTGAAATACAAGGGCCCCGGCGGGGAAGTGACCGTGCCCGACGGCATTGAAACGCTGGGCGAGTGGGCTTTCAGCGGCAGCGGAGTTACGAAGGTGAACCTGCCTGAAAGCCTGAAGACCATCGATTACTACTGCTTCCACAGCTGCGACACGCTGGAGGAGATCACCATACCGGCTTCCGTCGTGGACATTATGGAAACCCAGGCTTTCGCCTACAACACGAACCTGAAGGCTATCCATGTGGCGGAAGGCAATCCCTGTTACACCTCCGTGGACGGCGTGCTGTTCACAGGCAACGGGCAGAAGCTGCTGTACTACCCGGCCGGAAAGAACCGGGGCGGGAAGTACGCCATTCCGGAAGGAACTGTGTCCCTGGGCCGTACGGCCTTTGAAGGAACCGGCCTCACCGCTGTCACCCTGCCCTCCTCCCTGGTGACCCTGGAGGGCGGCAATGACTTTTCGAGCAACTGCGAGCTGGAGGAAATCCGGGTGGCTGAAGGCAATCCGCGTTTCCGCTCCATTGACGGAATGCTCTTCGATCAGGCGGGCAAGCTGCTCTGCTATCCCGCCGGCCGGAAAACCGAAATCCTGGGCGCCAATGACTTCCCGGCGGAAATGACCGCCATCGGCCCCTGGGCTTTCCAGTATGTGCAGCATCTGAGGAGCATCACCGTTCCCAACGGGATTAAGACCATTAACTGGATGTGCTTCACCTGGGCGAAATCCCTGGAGAGCGTGATCCTGCCGGCTTCCGTGGACTACATCGCCGGATACGCCTTCGCTGACTGCCCTGAACTGCGGCAGGTGGTGATCCTGAATCCCGACGCATACATCGTGCTGGACGATGAGCGGTTCTCCGATGACTACCGCGCCAAGATGAATTTCAATATTGTGGACGAGTCCCCCAAGGCTGTGCTTTACGGCTATGAGGGAAGCACCGCCCAGGAATACGCCGGCCTGCGGGACGATACCTTCGTCTCCCTGGGACAGGGCCAGGCCCGGAACACCGACGCCGCGGCCGAACCCGGTGAACGGCAGGCTGTTCCCGGCTGCGCTCAATAAGGGCAGCGGCTGAACACAGGGCAGCGCAGGTGCGCTGCCCTGTTTGTTTACACCGCTGTTACACCGGCGTGAATACTTTGATACAGCTCCTCCGGTACAATAAGGTCATGAACGAGGTGCCCCAAGGGGGCGGAAAGAAAGGAACCGGAACGAATGAAACAACCGACACAGCGCAGACTCTTTTCCCTGGTCCTGGCTCTGGTGCTGGCCTGCACGGCTTGCTCCGCGGCTTTTGCGGAGAATGCCGGAAACCCTGATTTTGAGATCAAGGGCAATACCCTGGTGAAATACAAGGGCAACGGCGGGGAAGTGACCGTGCCCGACGGCATTGTGAAGCTGGCAGACGGGGCTTTCGACAGCAGCGAAGTCACGAAGGTGAACCTGCCGGAAGGCCTGAAGACCATTGGAAATCACTGTTTCTTCAATTGCTATGACCTGAAGGAGATTACCCTGCCCGCGTCCCTGAAGGGACTGGAGAATATGACCCAGGCCTTTGGCTACAATTCCGCCCTGAAGGAGTTCAAGGTGGCGGAGGGCAGCAAAAACTACAAAACGGTGGATGGGGTCCTGTTTACCGCGGACGGAAAAAAACTGGTGTACTATCCGGACGGAAAGGAAGACAAAGCGTATGCCATTCCGGAGGGAACGAGAGGCTTCGGGAAAAGCCCGTTCCAGTCAGCCTGGTTTGAAACCCTCACTATTCCTTCCACCCTGGTGGACGTGAGGGACGATTACAAGATTTTTTCGGGACTGAGGACGCTGAAGGAAATCAACGTATCCCCCGAAAACAAGAAGTATTATTCCGAGGGCGGCGTTCTGTATACCGGAAACAGGCTGGTGGCTTATCCGGCACAGAAAAACCTGACCAGCCTGAAACCGGCAGATTTTCCCGCTGGCCTGCAGGAGATCGGTGACAATGCCTTCTGGGGCAACGGTTTACTGGAAAGCGTGGAATTCCCGGAGGGCGTCAGGACTGTGGGCGGCAAAGCCTTCGTGGGCGCCGGCAAACTGAAGACCGTGGTGATTCCCGCTTCCGTGAAGGATATCGGATTCCTGGCCTTCACGGGCTGCAGGAACCTGGAGCGGGTCACCGTCCTGAATCCGAATGTGAGAATAGAGGGAGGTTACGGAAACAACGATCCGAAGCTGTACAACCTCCTTTGCTGGGATGACACCACCAAAGCGGCCCTCTGCGGCTATGCGGGCGGAACACTCGAGGCCTATGCGGAAAAATGCGGCCTGAAGTTCGGATTCCTGGATCCGGAAACAGGCAAAGTGATTGAAATCAGCCCTGACTTTGAAATCCTGGGCAGGACCCTGGTGAAATACAACGGCGCCGGCGGGGAAGTGACCGTGCCCAAAATCATTGAAAAGCTGGGCGAGTGGGCTTTTGAAGGGTCCCATGTGACGAAGGTGAACCTGCCGGAAAGCCTGAAGGAAATCGGCAGCTACTGCTTCATGGATTGCAAGGAACTGACGGATATCACCCTGCCTGCCTCCCTGCAGAAGATCAGTGAAGGCCAGGCCTTTGCCTTCAACTCCTCCCTGAAGGAGATCAAAGTGGCGGAGGGCAATAAGAAATTCAAAGCGGTGGACGGCGTGCTGTTCAGCGCAAACGGCCAGGAACTGCTGTACTATCCGGACGGAAAAACCGGCTCCTATGTGATCCCGGAGGGAACCAGGAAGCTGGGCTATACCGCCTTCGGAAAACCCGATATGCCTTCCGTTACGATTCCCGCCAGCCTGGGAAAAGTGTCCGGCGGAGACTTTTCAGGCATCCTGCTGAAGAGCTTCAGGGTTTCTGAAAAATGCCGCGCCTACCATACCGTGGACGGCGTCCTGTATGACCGGAGCCATAACCTGATCGCCTATCCGGGCGCAAAGGGAAAGACGGAGCTGAAGCCGGAGGATTTTGAGCAGGGCATCACCCAGGTCACAAACTGGGCCTTCCAGGACAACAAACACCTGAAGAAGGTGGAGTTCCCCGAGGGCCTGAAGAAGATCGGCTGGATGAGCTTCACCTGGTCGGAAAACCTGGAGGAGGTCATTATTCCCGATTCCGTTACCTCCATTGACCAGTATGTTTTCTCCTTCAGCCATAACCTGAAGAAGGTGACCGTCCTGAACAAAAACGTCAGGTTCGCGGCGGACCGAAAGGACCAGGATCCCCTGGAGCACCATATTTTCAGGTACTGCGAAAACGCCGTCCTGTGCGGCTACGCGGGCAGCACGGCGGAGAAGTATGCCGAAACCCACGGCCTGAAGTTCGAGGTCCTGGAAGAGGAAAAGAAATAAGCACATACAGAACAGGGACCGGCGGACCGTCCGCCGGCCCCTGTTGCACATTCTCCCGAAACATCGTATCCTGTTGGCAGGAAAAAACAGACAGGAGCACCGTATGAAACAGATACTTTTACTGGGAGATTCCGTGCGGATGCAGTACCAGCCCCTGGTGCGGGAAAAACTGGCAGACATCGCGGAGGTTTCCGGGCCGGAGGAGAACGGCCGCTGGAGCGGGTATACCCTGAACTCCCTGCGGTTCTGGCTGCCCCAGCTGCCATCCCCGGACCTGGTGCAGTGGAACTGCGGCCTGTGGGACATGGGGGACGACTACCGGGAGGGACGCCATTTCTATCCCCCGGACCTGTATGAGGAAACCTGCCGCCGGATCTGCCGGGTGCTGCGGAAAGTGACGGGGAAACCGGACCTGAAGATTGTCATTGCCACCACCACGCCCACCCTCCAGGGGGACCACGCGGATATCACCCTGTACAACAACATCCTCCGGAAGGTGGCGGCAGGGGAGAACGCCCTGGTGAACGACCTGTATGCCGTGGTTGCCCCGGCAAAGGCGGAGATGATCTGCGAGGACCGTATCCACCTGACCCCGGCAGGAGTAGAGGCGGTGGCGGCCCAGACCGCGGCGGCGCTCAGGGCCGCCCTGGAGGAAGCATGAGTCCCCGCCTGATCTTCCACTGCGACTGCAACAACTTCTACGCCTCCTGCGAGTGCCTGGAACGGCCGGAGCTGAAAAACATCCCCATGGCCGTGGCCGGAGACCCGGAGGCCCGGACGGGCATTGTGGTGGCGAAAAACGAGCTGGCGAAAAAGGCCGGCGTCAAAACCACGGATACGGTGTGGCAGGCGAAACGGAAATGCCCGGGCATCGTGTTTGTGCCGCCGCGCCATCATTACTACAAGCAGGTTTCGGACCGGGTGAACGCCATCTACCGGGACTATACGGACTATGTGGAGCCCGCCTCCATTGACGAGTCCTACCTGGACGTGACCGGGGCCCCGGAATTCTACGGGATGACGCCCCGGGAGCTGGCGGACGCCATCCGGGAGCGGGTGAAACGGGAGATCGGCATCACCGTCTCCGTGGGAGCGGCGGAGAACAAGATCTTCGCCAAGATGGGTTCGGACTACAAAAAGCCCGACGCCACCACCGTGATCCTGGGCGACAGCTACAAAACCATCCTCTGGCCTCTGCCGGTGTCTGACCTGATGTTCGCCGGGAAGGCGGCGGTAAAGCTCCTGAACGAAAAGGGCATTGAGACAGTGGGGGACCTGGCCCTGCAGCCCCGGGAGCGGATGCGGGCCCTGCTGGGCAAGGGCGGGGAGAGCCTCTGGATCTTTGCCAACGGCCTGGACGCGGAGCCGGTCCGCCGCTGGGGAGATCTGCCGGAGGTAAAGTCCGTTTCCCACGGCATGACCTTCCGGCGGGACCTGGTGACGGAGGAGGAGATCCTCACCGGGGTGGCCGTGCAGGCGGACCGGATCGCAATGAGCCTGCGGCGGCAGAACCTGAAGGGCGCCGTGGTGAGCGTGCAGATCAAAACCCCGCAGCTGCAGGTGATTTCCCGGCAGGTATCCCTGGACCACTATACCTGGCTGGAGCATGAGATCCGGGACGTGGCCATGAAGCTGATCCGGGAACACTGGCACATCGGGGATCCCATCCGGGCCATTACCGTGGGCATAACGAAACTCCTGCCGGCAGGGGATGCCGCGGAGCAGCTGGACCTGTTTGACCTGATGGGCGAAAAGAAGGAAACCGGCAGGGCCCGGGAAAAGCAGGACCGGATGGAGGCCGCCGTGGACAGCCTCCGGCAGAAGCTGGGGGACACTGCCGTCACCCTGGGAGTCCGTCACAACGAGGACATCGGCATCACCCAGCACTGGAAAAACAAAAAGGATTAACCCACAACTTCACTTTTTCCATCCCCTTCACGATGTCATTTCGACCGACCGAAGGGAGTGGAGAAATCTCGTTCCCCCAAAAATAATTCTGCATTCTGCATTCTGCATTCTGCATTATATTTGACACTCTTTCCTTTTCAGTATACATTATTGCCAAGCGAAACACCCCAAATAACATAACATACAAAAAGAGGAGGAACACCCCAATGACAAAGCGTGCAATAATCCTGGTCCTGCTGTCCCTGTGCCTGGTCTTCACAGCCTGCGCGGAACCCGCCGCGGTGGACGCTGCGGATGTCTTCGGCACCGTGGAGGGCGATACCTATGAAAACACCCTGCTGGGCATCGGCTGCAAGCTGGAAGGCTGGCATTACAACAGCGAAGAGGAAATGGCTGCCCTGAACAACATGACCAAGGGCATGGTGGGCGAGGAAGTCGCCAAGCTGCTGGAACAGGCTGCGCCCCTCCAGGCGATGATGGCCATGGAAGGCGGCGGCGCTCGGAACGTGAATATCCAGCTGCAGAACATGGCCGCCAACCAGGCGGTGATTGAATCTGTGGGACTGAAGATGCTGGCGGAGGCTTCCGTGCCCCAGTTCAAATCCACCCTGGACAGCGCCGGCTTCACGGATGTGGATGTGAGCGCGGGCGAAGTGACCGTCGGCGGGGAAACCCTCAATGCCATCGTGGGCAGCTACAAAATCCAGGGCATCCAGGTGTTCTTCAAGCAGCCCTGGATCTTCAAGGACGGCTACCTGGGCAATATCACCGTCAGCTCCGCCCAGACTGACACCACGGATGAAATCCTCGGATACTTCTACCTGCTGAAATAAAAGGAGCTTTATGCGTACACTGACAAAGTCCGTCATCCTTCTGCTCCTGGCCCTGTGCCTGGCCGCGGCAGCCGCGGCGGAACCCGCTGAAACCCCGGACTTCTGCGGCACCCTGGAAGGCAGCACCTATGAGAATCCCTTCATGGGTTTCGGCTGCACACTGGAAGGCTGGGAATTTCAGGAGCAGGATGAGGGAAATCCGCATCCGCTTGAGAAGAACATAATGGCACTGAATATGGGCGGCATCCAGAACGTGATCATCCGGGTCTGGAATCTCGGAAGCGTCGCAGTCCTGTTCCAGTCCATGGGTCAGGAAGCCCTGATGAACGCCTTCGTGGAAGTCTACGGAAAAGACCGCGACCAGGAACCTGAAATTGAAGACGTCCGGACTGAACCCGCAATAACGGAACTGGACGGAC
Source organism: Christensenellales bacterium (assembly GCA_045111455.1). GTDB lineage: Bacteria > Bacillota > Clostridia > Christensenellales > Aristaeellaceae > Aristaeella. The sequence goes on from JBGUGL010000034.1 coordinate 49,125, forward strand.
AGGCTTTCCCGGGCATGAAGAAGGAGTATACAGACCGGGGTATCCCGTACTATATCAAACAGGTATGGATCATGAAGGATACCTATGTATGCTCAATCACAGTGGCTGCCGGGCTCGTGGATCAGACGGATGAAATCCTTGAAAACTTTTACCTGATGAAATAATGGAAACAGATACAAAGAAAATCGCTGCAAAACGCAGCGATTTTCTTTGTTTGAACCAATGGAAAAGAATTGTCTTTTCATATTTGATATGCCGAATATTTATTGTTATCGGCAATACCAATATGACAGTGTTTCAAAACCATTGTTGGTTTTATTTACCATAAGAACAAATCCAGACACCACGAAGAGGAACCTCCTTGATAAAGTAGGAGTCACAATCATCACAATAACATCTTGTCTTCCAGACAAATGTAGTGCGAGTATGCTTATGATTGTGTCCAGGCACTTTAGTACAGTTTGTTGTCCATGTCTCTTCTGTTGAAGACGATAAAACTTTTATCATGTCGACGACATACCAATCATCATGAGGACAGCGTTTAGCAGCAAAACAAACAGATGCAATAGACATAATCATAATAAGCGCCAGGAAAAAGGATACTATTTTTTTCATGGTTAACCTCCTTATTATTTGAAAAATCAGTGCTTTATGCTTGTAGTCCAAATGAATAATATCGGATGTATACCGTTCTCATCTCCTTTTCCTTGTATTGATATCTTTTCATTGGACCGGATCATTACTGGTCCTGCTATAACAGACGTTTCATAATGGCAAATTTGATAATTTGGTATCTGTGAATTTTGAGACAGATCCCTTACATATTGATAAAGACTGATACCTATAGAAAATCAGTCATCAAGAGAAACATTTTTCATGCTTCTTATTTATCTTCTTTGGGTTTCATAACTAAACGTAAACCAGGATCCCGAAGCATAACTGTAAGACAATTCAGGTTCACCGATATCTACCCATTCAGTCGTATATGCCCGCCTGACCTGGCGCTGTCTCTTATGCTCCCATGAACCTTTATAGTTCTTTGTTGTAGCATAGAATCTTACGATGTAATGAGGTTTGACAGAAACGGAAAATTTATGTGATGAAGATGAACTTCCGAAATTGCTCGGTAATCCTTTGCAATCACTCCGACTGGCATTGTTGCCTAAGTTTAATCCCCAGGAGACATTTGTCAGATTATAAGTTCTGGTATGTGTTTTTGTTGAACCGGAAGAGTTTAGCCAGGAGCCCAATGTTGTCTTTGAACCGTCTGTTGTTCTTGAAATAAGGGTTGTAGTACGGAGCACATACCGATATGCGTCCACAGAATAATCCTCTTCTACTCCGCTTGCCATCGCATTCATAGGAATCACACAGGATGTCAATAACAACGCAATCATCATTGCAATACTAATCAGCCGGTTAAAACTGTTTTTCATTCTATTACCTTCTTTCATGTTTTTTCCAATGCGTGATATCAGCGGTATTTTGTTTTCACCTCCTCTGCTTTGTGTTGATATCTTCTCATTGGACTGGATCATTACTGATCCTGTTATAACAGACGTTCCACAACTGTAAATTTGCATATCCAAGTAAATATTTTCTCTGAGTTTGTTTGCTTTTCAATTCGGTATGAAGTATGAAAAGAACTTGCCAGATGAGATACGGATAGTGATATGAAATGTGTCCGGAATTCCGGGCATATTTCTTTTTGGGATCACAGCTTTATATATGACTGACGGGTATTGATGGAAGGAGATGCATAAGAAAAGACCCCACCGTCTTTGAAAGGAGCAATTGATAAGAGAGCTCAGACAAATGTGACGGTGGAGTCTATAGATATATTATCACGTGCTACAAACATATTTGGCTTTTTTTATTTGCCAACATGATATATATCTGCATGGTTCTCAATCAGGTATCATATTGATGAATGATAATGATTATCCCAGATCACAGTACCATTCGGACCAGTTGGTGCTGTGAGGTACTATTTTTTCATTTATATCGCCGCAGATCTTACATTGATATTCATGTGTTGCCCACGTTTTCTGCTGGAAATGAACGTGCGGGGTTGAACTTCTGGGACAAGTCATGAGTTTGCGGGTGGTAGTCATGTGGACTTTTTCGCCTAAATCTCTGCGGGCATGAATGTGATCTTCTTGAGCGATAACCATTGAGAAAACAGAAACAATCATGATTACTGTGAGAATAAATGCGATGGTTTTCTTCATAACCTTTCCCCTCTATAGACAGTATAATTAAGCAAGAATGGGGGTGGGAGCCGGTCCTGGCCTACTAAAACGATCTTTTGTATAGGTTTCTGTATGCACGCCATTAGTGCATTTTACCGTTATAGTTCTTTCCTGCCAATAATATGTGATTGGCATAAACATTAAGACATATGTCTCTGATTTTTGCACCCAACCGGTGTCAGTGATAGAAATCAATTCTCCATCACAGTGAGAACATTTAGCGACAGGTTTGGCAAATGCCGGTGCCATCATTGAAATCATGAGCATAGCCACAAACAGACAAGCAATTATCTTTTTCATTGTTTTCTCCTTATTATTTCTCCGTATTTGTTGGTAAAAGGAAAGAAATTTGTTGATTCTCGTTTCATCTCTTCCCTCTGCATCATTGGGTCTTCTCCCTCCGTCAGCTGTCCGGAGGTTTTCCCCAATGGTGGTGCGTTGGAACCGGTTCGTTATATTAGGACGTTTCACAGAGGTTTTTTTGCAAATTTCCCTGTATCGGTTCTGTACTTTGGATCCCAACGGTATTTTTGATTGACAGTAATTCCGCCATCCGCTCGTCTGTATATATGGAACGTTCCAATATCCGCAACCCCAAACAAGACAAAGGAGGTTTACTGATATGAAGAAACGTATTACCGCAGTTATCCTGGCTGCTGTACTTGCCATTGGCCTTGCGGCTTCTGCCTGCGCTGAATTCCGGCCGGTTCCGTCTGATGTTGGCGGAGGTTCCGGAAGCATCAATGAAAACACTGAAGGAAACAGGTATGATGAATTCTATCCGGTGGCAGCAGATGTGTTTGTCGGTGCGATCAATGATTTGTTTGCAGATTTGAAGAATTCAATGGATTGCGGCGGAGGAACAAGATAACTCCTCAGGGGGAGGAGTATATACCAAAAGGACTTGCTATTGGATGATAGCAAGTCCTCGTTTTGTATAAACAAATCACTGTTTTGACTACTTTTTGACTATTTCATTACGAAACTCATCACGAATACAATTAATCTCATACCTTTTGACTATATCATTATTTCATAGCGATAAATACCCATCACAATACAATGAATAACCGGCTTAAAGCTTTCTGGCTCAAAAGATCTGAGGACCATATTTCAGAGAATAGTGGTTTGTCATACCAATCTGAAAAAGTCCATATACACAATTCTATAAAAGCAGATTGTTTATTCATAATAGATCAGTTTTGTTTTTTCTCAGTCTTTTTTGCATTTTCATTTAACTTAATTACACTTTTTCATTGATAATCCGATTATAAATAAAATATAATCTCATATGTATATTTTAACGACAAACATATGTATTATGCCAAGTATTTCTATTGTTTTACATATCCTCATTTCAGAGAATGTATAACATACTCTCATGTGCTCACCACATTTTACACCATCAGAAAGAAGTGATAAAAAATGGATCTTCAGGCCAATCGTAGCACCCCTCCCCCATTTGCACCAGATGATGCCGGCACATCAGAAAGTACGCAAAAAAGTATACAACAAGTGCCTGTGCTTCCTGTCGATGTTAATGTTAATGAAAGCATTTCTATCAACATTAACATCGATGATTATACAAAAACAAAGCTTGCAAAAAACGCAATTAAAACACTAAAAACAAAACTTGCAGATTATGCCAAAGAAATAGTGAAGGAAGCGGCTTTACTTGAAGAAGGGAATCGAGAAGAAGGAGATGACCCTGAAATAACAAGCAATCACATCAACCAATCCGTTCGTAAATACCGTACGAAAAAAAAGCGCAAATGGACACCGGGTGTGATTGCCTTAAGAATACTATCTTCATTATCTATGATGAGCATAGGCTTTTTGGTAGACACGCCTGCTGGATATAATCAGCAGCCATGGAAATTATATGTTTGTCTTTTGGTTGTTCTAATAGCTTCTGCAACTACTGTGGCAGATATTATCTTGGAGACCAAGGAGTGATATATATGAAATATTTACCAACTAACAATCCCAAAATAGAAAAATACCTAGATGAATCTGCATCTGAATATAAGGAACTATTATACAAAGCATTAATCAACAAGACAGAAGATTTAGATGACCTAAGTGTTACAACATTAATAGAACTAGATAATGAAGCAAAAAGACCTCTATATCATAGTACAAAACGTGATCAGCAGTTTAAACGTAATGTTGATATCATGAAAATTGCCCTCCGTTTCTCGACCATGATGCTTTCAATGATAGCCATAGTCTACTTAGTTTACGCATGCATGAGAAGTGAAATGGACTATACTATTATAATTTCCATCATTGCAGTATCACTATCAACGTTCTCCACTATATTATTTGATTTTTTACTCAAAAAGCCATCATCGAAAATAAGAAATAAAATAGAGAAAAGTACAGAAGATGATAAACCGCTCCTTATGTTTACAGTTATTAATACTTGGCGTGAATTTGAAGGTATAGCAAATGATTTAAGCACAAAAAATAACATTAAATCAACTCTCTCAGTTATCGAAACATTATATGGCAAAGGATACATAGACAATTCGGAACGTGTAATACTCAGACATCTCTTAAAGATGCGAAATGATTTTGTTCATGATTCCACGAATCAGTATTCGTCTGAGCAAATACAAGAAATAATTAACAAAGTCAAGCCAATATTACAGAAAATAAAAGAAATAGTATGAGAACATATTCGCCGCACCAGTTTCATCATACTGGTGCGACGTTTTTGTAATTATTTGTGCTTTATCTCAATCAAAACTTGTCAGGCTTGGATGGGACATGCCGATGCTAAGATGATCATGAAAATATACGTCAAACTGACAGCGGAAATGTAAGCGCTCTATAAACGCATGGATTTAAAGCCCGGGAAATATCCCATATAATTGATGCAAGCGATTTACTCACATCCAAGAGAGGATGACTAACAAAACATTTGCAAAGGGCTGAGGTTAATGGGAAGCGAACGCATACCCCGGGATGAACAGATCCGGCTGATTCAGGAATGCCGAAACAGCGGTATGTCAGACAGCCAATGGTGCCTCCAGCATGGGATCCGGCCCGGAACGTTTTACAACTGGGTCACCCGGTTTAACGATTGGGGGTGCGGGCAAAAAAC
>JBGUGL010000035.1:0-64771 GCA_045111455.1 Christensenellales bacterium
ATGAATACGGATAATCTTCATGAACTCATTAATCGCTATGAGGCCAGTCTCGACATGATTTACGGGATGGAGCACGATGAGCTTTTCAAATGGAGAGCTATGGCCACATGGCGTAGGGAATGGCTAAAGCCAGATAATGCATTTGCGAGTTTTGCAGAGCGCTTTACTGCTGCGAAAAGGGATTTTTCGCTGTTTATAGATAACAGCAGGATGCATCCATCTTCTGGTGTTATCAAGTTATGGGAGAAAGAGCCTGAGACTGTTGAACATTTGTTTTCAGATGTTCTTTTTGCGGAAGTAGATGACGACATTGTAGCCGTTCAAGATCATATGGATACATTCCTTGATGACTATGAGGGATTACGACAGAAATACTATCCTGGGAATTGGTCTTATAAACAAGACCGCCATTCTGCTTCGGTATTCCTTGCAATGCATGATCCTGCATTGAACTTTGTTTTCAAGAGTAGTGAAGCATCAACTATGGCAAAATATATAGATTTTGGGCTTGAGATTGGCGCTGGATCATCCTTTAAACTCCCGAATTATTATCAGCTTTGCGAAGTGATCATTACTGCACTCAAGGAACATAAAACTCTGCTGGATCAACACTTCAGCAGGCTGGATGATCGTTGCTATCAGGATCAGAGCTTGCATCTCTTGGCTTTCGATCTGATGTATTGTAGTCGTACATACCGCTTCTTCCATGATTTACCCGTGCCAGTTCGGCAAAGGCTAAAGAAAAAATTATCTGTTGCTGACAAGACTGCTCTCGAAAACGCACAAAAGGAAGAAGAACGCCGAGCAAAAATCGAGATAATTGAAAAAGAGCTAGACGAACTGGAAAGCGTATCAGATGGCTGTGAAGACATTTCTCTGATTGGTGTTCAAGTCTCTTCTCCACAATATGGCATTGGTACTGTAATTGAACAGGAAGTTAATCAGATTGAAGTACAATTCTCTGAGTTGAAAAAAACATTTGTCCTCAGCAAGAAATATCCCTCACGTCCGCGATTTGAAGACGATGAAACCATCGTTGAAGCATTTACTGCATATGGCGAGCGCATGGATAGAATCACTTCACTCAAAAGGCAACTGGAAAAGCTCTATGTGTGATCCGTATTTATGGAGGGCATAACCATTCATGAATGCTATCTGGATGATAATCGGTGTTGCTATCATACTAGGCTTGTTGTCTGGGGGAAATAAAAGCAACCAAAAGAATTCGAATACCAGTGGACATGTAAGAATTGATCATCCTCATGTGATTGATGACGAAGATTATGAGTGCTCTGCCTGCCACAGGCGTTTCCGCAAGAACATGATGGCCTGTCCTTATTGTGGCGCTCATTTCACCGGGCGAATAGAAGATACAGAAGAGTGGGACGAGGAAGAAGACGAGCTAGAATCCTGGGATGAAGAGGATGGTGTGTAGAAATAATTATGTTCGGAGCAATTGTTGGAGATATCATAGGTTCCGTTTATGAATGGAATAATATCAAGACAAAAGATTTTCCTTTGTTCAGGGACGATTGTCATTTCACAGATGATACGGTCATGACCTGCGCCGTCGCAGAGGGCATTATGAATGGTGGCAGTGCTGATGACTTTATAGACGCCATGAAGAAGTACGGTCGTATGTTTCCTGATGCAGGGTATGGCGGACGTTTCTACAATTGGCTTTTTTCAGAAGATCGAAATCCATACAACAGTTATGGAAATGGTTCTGCTATGCGAGTTTCTCCCTGTGCCTGGATAATGAATTGTGGATTCTGTGCCAGAACAGGTTTGTGGCCTTCCAATGGTAGAGAAGGGGCAAAACGGTCAGCTGAGGTTACCCATAATCATCCAGAGGGAATCAAAGGAGCATTAGCAGTCACAGATGCAATTTTCATGTGCCGTTATTACTTTGGTGGTTTCTATGGTGATTATCAAACTCCGATCAACGACAACCCGACAGAAATAAAACGGCGTATAAAAGAACATATTGAGAAGGAACACGGGTATGACCTTTCCAAAACTCTGGATGAGATTCGACCAGATTACAGCTTCGACGTGAGTTGCCAGGGTTCCGTGCCGCAGGCAATTACCTCATTCCTGGAGAGCACAGATTTTGAAGATGCTATTCGCAATGCGATCTCCATTGGCGGAGACAGCGATACAATTGCTGCGATCACTGGCAGCATAGCTGAAGCAGCATACGGAATTCCGGATTGGATTAAGGAAAAAGCTTATGCTTATCTAGACGAGCCGTTAAAGGATGTACTCAGGCGGTGGAAAAAGTTCGTTCCTCATCAATACCCCGGCTGAGGTTTTTCGCACGGCTGAATTGCTCACTCGACCTGCATTGCCGCGCCGTCGGCTCAGGAGCGGCTCCTGTGGGCCGGAGAACGTTGACGGACAAGGATTCGGGCGACTTTTCGCTGGAGGCCGGTTTCTGGGGCAAACAGGCCGAAAAGTAAAAAAGGCAAAAAAAGCCCTCCCGATGATGGGAGGGAGTGGTGACAGTTGGACTCGAACCAACGACCCCATCGATGTGAACGATGTGCTCTACCGACTGAGCCATGCCACCATGAGCTTTTCGATCGCGGTCATCCGCTCGTTTTCACGAACTTGCTAACACGCCGACCGAAGATTTGGGCTTTAGCCCGGGGGAACCTGTTCCTGGATGCCTTAAAACCTAAGGATTTGGCACTTTCTTCGGTACAACAGTACGATTGCTTTGCCCTACCGACTGAGCCATGCCACCACAATTTCGTACCTTCGGCCTACCAGTCCAGTTGGACATTTGGAACAGTTCGTCCTACCGACTGAGCCATGCCACCACGCATCGGTTTGAAGTTCCTACCAAGGTGTCCTACCGACTGAGCCATGCCACCACAATTTCGTACCTTCGGCCTACCAGTCCAGTTGGACATTTGGAACGGTTCGTCCTACCGACTGAGCCATGCCACCACAATTTCGTACCTTCGGCCTATCAGTCCAGTTGGACATTTGGAACAGTTCGTCCTACCGACTGAGCCAAGCTGCCATACCGATTGATGTTTCAACCATATTAATCGTGTCGGGAGAACCGTCTCCGTGGCACGAAAACAACTTTTGATCTGGGAGATGCTGCTGACAATGAACTTCGGGAACTATATCTGTAAGATTGCTTCCATGGAGGAAATGAAACAGAAGTGGGACTATGAGATCGCTCAACATTCGGAAAAGGAGAACTGGATTGTCTGGAAAGGTGAAGCGATTGAAAGCGTACGGACAGGCCGGTCCATCCCATATTACGGTATTCTTGACGGAACTGTGATCTGTGAGGCAACCGCTGTGCTGAATCCCGACTTCGAACCGGCCTGCGGGAAAACAGATCAAACTGTTGAGCTTTGCGCGTTCCGGACCAATAAGCAATACAGGGGGAAAGGCTATTTCTCAAAACTGATGAGGTTCCTGCAGGAGGACCTGAAGCAGAAAGGATACAGGCGAGCCGTTGTGGGTGTTGAACCGGAGGAAAAACGCAACCGGGAGATCTACCGTCACTGGGGATTTACGGAGGATGCAGGCACCGGAACAGAGACCTATCCGGATGGAACCGTTATTTCAATTGAATTCTACGGAAAACAGCTCTGAGTTGACGGTAAACATGCCAGGAGAACCGTCCCCGTGGCACGTCAACAGAAAAACGTGCCGCCGGAACCGTCCCGGTGGCACGCTGATTATTCAGGGAACTTTTCCGCCCGAACCGTCGTCCAACAGGATGAAAGGGAAAAGGAGGGTTTACCGATGAAAAGCACCCGCATTCTGACTGCGATCCTGACGGTGTTGTTTCTTGCGCTGGCCGTGACTGCCTGCGCTTCTGCTGCGGAGGTCCGTCCCGTTCCGGTGGATCATGACCGGGTGGACCTGGATAACGGCATGTTTTCCCTCACAGTCAGCAACAGGGACCGGATCGGCAGCGGCGGATATTTTATCGCTGTGCTGTATCGGAAGGATAGCTACAACGGGGAACAGATCAGGGCGCTGGTTCCGGGAGACACCGTATACGCGGACGACCGGAAATGGACCGTGAAGGAGATTGTGCTCCATTCGGACGGAGAGGAACCGGACGCACCGGTATCCTATGAAATCTATACCGAAGAAGAACTGGACGGATACCTGGTTTTCCAGCCCCGTACGGACGGCACTTTTGAGGCTGTCATCAATGACTGGAATCCTGTCGTGCTGCTGGGGTCTGTGAAAGTCCGGCTTCCGCTGGCGGACGGCTTTGAATACATCCGGATTTCCGCCGGAGAGGAAGAGGATCCGGTCGGGGCACAGGACTTTATTGATGATCTGGGTAATTTCAGCAGTGATTCGTTTACTGCTTACAATACCGCCTGTGAGTTCCGGGACGGACAACTGATCCGGGTCATCAGTTCCTCCTATCCCCAGGGGCCGGAAGAATACGCGGACGATGAGTTTAAGCCTGTGCCGGTGTGGAAGTTCTGCCACGGGCTGCGGGACGGGCTGGATACGGCTGTGATAACCGGATATACAACAGACTGCGAGGAAGGCCGCTCAATCATTGAAATGACCCCGGAAGAGCTTGAAACGATTCGTAGCCTGGCGATGAACGGTATGGTGACTGGCAAAGCCGGCGACGAAACGGTCACCGGCGGCACCCGGGTTTATTCCTTTGAAACGCCGGGCGGAAAACACCTGCTGTCCGTTGAATTGTACAAAGGAAAGATTGTTGCTGCCGACGGTATGTATCAGTACAAATAATAAGGCATTTTGCGCACAGCATTCGCTGTTTTTCCGCACGTGCACCGTCCAGGTGGACTTGTTCTCCTACATAGTTCTTGATGCCTTGTAGGGGCGCTTTTTGTTGCAATGTAATCATGCAGCAAAACGTGCCGCCGGGATGGTTTTCCGGTGGCACGTTCCGGTGGCTCGCTTATATCAGACGTTACTCCGGGAAAACCGGATAAATTCATAGGGCAGGCCGATATCCTCAGAATATTTGCGGATTTCGGCCTTTTCCTCATCGGTCATTTCTTCATGGAAAGGCCGGTCGGACACTTTCCAGTAGGTGTTGATTTCATCGATTTTCAGAATATCTCCCCAGGGGGCGGTGTATAATTCACCGACCTTGTATTTCCGGATTTCCCGGTATACACGTGTGGTATAGCAATAGCCCTGCCGGTTCAGGTAGTTCTTAACGGATTCGTATTCATGTTCGGGGAAAGAAATGGGTTCAAGCATACAGTAAACTCCCTGACAAAGTATTTTTTTATCCCAGGTACTTTTCCAGCATCACCAGGCTGACATCCGGAATGCCGCTGAGCTCGGACCTTGCGATACCGATTTCCTTATATCCGTGTTTGCGGTACATGGCCCGGGCAGGAGCATTGATCTCACTGGTGTCGATCCGCAGCTCGGGGCAGCCCCGGGAAAGGGCATATTCCTCAAAGAAGGCCAGGAAAGCCCGGGCATATCCTTTTCCGGATTCGGCAGGGGAGACCATCAGTGTATGCAGTACGCAGACCTGCTCCGCCGGCATCGGATGCTCCCAGGCGGCGCCGGCGTAGATGCCGAGCTGTGCCTGGTTGATAATCCCGCTGGCGATGATCCTGCCGCCTTCCTCCGTTACAAAGAGGTCATCCCGTTCCAGGGCGGCAAGGGCTGTGGCGCGGGAGGGATAGACGCCGCGGATCCAGTTGGTGCGGATCAGGCCGGCTTCCTGGGCGTCATGCATTTCCTCATACAGGGACAGGACGCCTTCCAGGTCCGCCATAACCGCCTTCCGGATCATCTTTTCCTCTCCGTTTCAGATAGGTGATACAATGATATATATTATATAGGGCAGGACCGCGGATGGCAATTCAGGAAGGCCGGTTTTTTGCCGGAAATGCTGCCGGAATCCGCGTATTCAGGGCGTTTCAGGGGGATTTGCCTGCATTTTTTGTGTACTTCCCGGCCTGGAACAGAAGCCGGGAAGAAAAAGAACGCACGTTCCGTTAATCAATATGAAACGGTAAATGACACTGAAGGAATATACGGTGAAACGGAGGCCATGGAAATGAAGAGATTGTGGGCGGCAGTTCTGCTGGCGGCGGTACTTCTGGTATGCGCGGCATCCGCTTTGGCGGACGGATATAAGGTGGCGGACCAGGTCAGTATTCCGGATAAGATTCAGGAACTGCTGAAGAAGGAGAAGCTGTCCGGCTATACGGCCACAAGCTGCGTGGAGACGTCCGGCTTCGCCTTTGTACTTATGCAGGAGAGCAAGGGAAAAAGCCTGCTGTATGTCTATAAACAGAAGAACAAGGGCTGGGCTTTTCAGTTCAAAACGGAAAAGGCGATCCCCCAGGGGAAAGGACGGATCCGGGTGATCGACCAGGGTCCCTCAGAGATCGTTATTGCCGAAGAGAATGATTCCGGGGAATACTGGGTGAAAAACGCTTACTACCTGCTGGAGAAGGACGGTACCTGGCACCTGAGGCATTACTATAACAATTCCCGGGATATGCAGGTGGATATTGCGGACAACCGCATCGGGTATTACAGGGGCCTGGACCTGGATGAATTCCAGGGCAGCGTATACGGCACCATCCCCTCCGATATGCGGTATGTGAACCTGTCCACGATCCCCGCCACGCTGAAGGAGGCCCGGAACAAATACACCCTGGCGCCCTCCCTGCCCGGCGGTACCCTGTCGGCGGAAGTCATCAAATTCACCGGCGGAAAGAGATACGCGGTTTACTCCGGCCCGGGGGAGGACTACCTGCGCAGCGCCGGCGGCAAAGCCGCTGTCTCCACCAATGACTGGATTCAGGTATTCGGCCGTGATTACGACTGGATCATGATCCAGTACGCCATTGACGCGTCCCATTACCGCATCGGGTATATCAGCGCAAAGGCCCTTCCGAAGAAAGCGGAGGTGCAGCCCCTTCATTTCACAGGGACGGACGCATGGACGGTCCGGGAAACCACAGTGACGGATGATCCGCTGTTCAGCCAGGCTGTGCTGGTTTCCCTGCCGGAAGGCACCCGCGTGAAACGGCTGGCTACCCTGGGAGAATGGGATTATATTGAATGGATCAAAACGGACGGATCCCAGATGGCACGGGGCTTCATTCCCTCCGGAGACCTGCCGGCCATGACGAGCCCCGAGGCGAGGGAAGCAGCCATGGAGATTCTCCTGACAATGGATCTCGAAGAGGAACTGAAGCCTGCAACCCGGGAAATGCTGGAAAACTGCAAGGTGACTTATGATTATGATCCGGTCATGAGCCAGTGGACCGTGGGTTTTGAAACCGGCGACGACTACCGCTATACGGTGGTGGTGAATGACCGGACAGGCGCCGGAACGGTAGGCTCTCCGAACGGCTGAGGAAAAGAAAAAGCGTGCATCCGGAACCGTTCCGGGTGCACGTCTGTTATTCTGCGGGGACCGATCCGGCTGGCATCTTTCGGCCTGCAGCGTTGCGCATTTCTTCGGCCATGTGCGGGATCGGCGCGTGCTCTGGAGCACCTGTCGTTTCCGCCGGCGTGCAGCATTACGCGTTCCTTCGGCCGCGCGGAAATCATCTGAGCGGGTCAGGTTTCCTGACCAACATTTGTATATACGCAGCCGGTGTGCCGGATGGCAGTGCTATCAGAACTTTTATTCCGGCAGCCTGTAGACATCCAGATCCTCCCAGGTTTCTGACCAGACAAAGCCGCACTTCAGGGCAATATGCTTTGTGGCTTCCTGCTCGGGATCACATTCGATGACGGGCTTTTTCCCTTCGCTTGCAGCCATTTCCATCATCTTCCGGGTCAGGGCGCAGGCATAGCCTTTTCCCCAGTATTCCGGCAGAAGCACCCAACCCAGTTCCATGGTGTCTTCCTCATAGGGATGGTAGATCACATAGCCGATAAAGGTTCCGTCATCCTCGGCGGCGAAGACAGCCGGCTCATCGGACAGGGCGGACTGAAGGAATTCAGCGGTCTGCTCCCGGGTGTAGGGCGGTTCAAGGAACTTCATCACAGCGGGATCGGACAGCAGGGTGTGCAGCGGTTCCAGGTCCTGCCCGGTCATTTTGCGAATTGTCAGGTTCATAGTGTTCATTCTTCTTTCATGCAGATAAAGGTGTAATCAGTGTGTCCGGTAACGGGTGGTTTCCTGGAATTCTTCCTCCTGGACCGGCTCTGCGGCTTCGGCCGGTTTTTCCCCGCTTTCCTGCGGGGCTTCTTTTTTGCGTTTGCGGTTGAAATACACGATCAGGCCGGCGGCCAGGCCCAGGGCAATACTGGCGGAGGGTGCCGTAATGCCCATAGGGAACATCGGCAGATTGAGGAAGAAACGGAGGGCTTCAGGAAACGATACGCCGGTAATGCGCATTACCGCGAAGAGGTATATGGTGATATTGTAAAGGAAATAAACAACGAATACCCAGAACAGGATCCTGAGCCCCCGGCGGAAGCCGCGGTTTCCGGTCAGGCGTCTGAAGAAGCTGATAATACGTTGGAACATCGCGGCGGAATCCTCCCTGAAGCATTTTCCCATACTATACCATAAAACCATATGGCCGTGCACTGAAAACGTGCACGCCTTGAGATGCCGGGCGCTTTCCGGTATAATACCGGGAGGTGTTGAAAACAAAGGATGTAAAGATCCTTTGACACGGAAAAAACACCCGGTGTAAAGCACAATTGACAGACAGAATTCCCCGGTTTCGATAGGATGTGTCTGCAGGGAGGGCATGAACATGGAACTTGGAAAGCGGATCAGGGATCTCAGGAATCAGCACAGTATGACCCAGGATGATCTGGCGGAACGCCTGTACGTATCCAGGCAGACCGTCTCCAGCTGGGAAAATGACAAAAGCTATCCTGACATCCACAGCCTGCTGATGATCAGTGACCTGTTCAATGTCTCCCTTGACACACTGGTTAAAGGAGATATCGAAATCATGAAGGAAAAAATCGATCAGGAAACAATCCGCAGCTTCAAAAAGTACAGCAATATCTACGGCATTCTGCTCCTCATCTGCCTGGTGGCTTTTGTGCCGCTGGCAAAATGGCTCGGCCTGTGGGGACTGGCTGTCTGGCTCCCGCTGTTCGGGGCGGCCATCTATTTCTGCCTGAAGGTGGAGAAAATCAAGAAGGACCAGGACATCCACACCTACAAGGAAATTGTGGACTTCACCAACGGGGAGAAGCTGGACAGCATTGACAAGGCCCGGGAGGAGGGCAAGCGGAATTACCAGAAAGTCATTGCTGTCCTGGCAGCTGCCGCCGTAACGGTGATTGTCCTCTGGCTCATATCGCTGATCATCCGATAAATAAAGAAACAGCGCGCCTGCTGAAAAGCTCCCGCAGGCGCGCCTTTTCCTGTGCTGCTTTCGCATATGCATATGCAGGAAGAAAACCGGGTGGCAGTAAAAGTTGTTCTTTTTCTCCAAAGCAATTTTTTTTGTACCCTCCGGAGCATACCGCAAAACAGAATAAAACCAGCTATTTTGCCAAATCTGACCTGTACGCCGGTCCCGGCAGATTCTATAATTTCAGGTAAAAGACAGGGAACGCCGCAAAAAGCAGACAGAACGGAAAGGACAAAGAAGACTGTATGAAAAAACGTGTTATCACAGGGCTGATCCTTGCAATCATCCTTCTGACGGCTGTATCTGTTTCCTTTGCCGCCCAGGCGGAGCGGATTGAGGAATTCACGGCGGAACCGGGGGAGACCGGCATCACGGTAACCCTGCCCGCCGGCTATGCGGAGAAAGGGTACTTCAAGCTTTTCTGGAAGGATCCGGCCTCCGGTGAGGTGCAGAGCACCGTTTTCCGGGCGGATACGGCGGAATATCGGATTGAGGCTGACGCGGTGAAAGAGTACAGTTTCCAGCTGTTCTATGCCCGAAAAAAGGGACTCCTTCCGGCTGCCTGGGAAGAGGAGAAGGCGGAGGAACCCCAGGGTCCCGTTGTATGGAAGGTTCTGTGGATGGACGCGGAAACCGTGGACTGTTTCGGCCGTGTCAATTGCCTGAACGAAGAGCAGCACCGGCTTTCCGGGGAGATGGCCCGGGAATTTGAGGCCTATGCCGAGGAGCTTACCGACGGACTGGTGGATATTGAGGTCACGCGGATGAGCCTGGAAGAGCCGGTGACCGGCATGCAGTTTGAATATAACACCGGGTATTTTCCTTCTCCGACAGACGTCAACATGAAGCACTATGCCCTGTACAAATATGATTCCGTATTTGTTGTGGGACGCATGGACGGCATCTTTTCAATCTATGCGGGGGTCACACGCCAACCGGACAGCAGGCGGGAAGAGCCGGGCTATACCTTTATCCCCATGACCGGGGAAGGCAACAGCGCCCTGGACTACCTGCAGGCGAAGGATGTTGCCGTCCATGAATGGCTCCACCAGTTGGGATTCTATTATGCCGTATTCAACCTGGAGATTCCCAACCCGGACAGGACGGAGGATTACGGCTTTGCCCCGCAACCCTGGGGAACGACGGATCCGCAGTTCCTGCATGACGCCCTGACCATGAAGATGCACAACCGGGAAGGAAAATGGGTGGGCGTTCCGCCGGAAGCCTGGACCTGCAAACCCACCAGCCACGCCGGCATCTGGGACCTGAGCAGCCTGCAGCAGCAGGTGGACCCGGATTACCGTTTCCCGGAGAATGCGGGTGAAACGGAAACTATCGTCCCGGTCATGGAACACTACGGAACCCTGGACGAAACCGGGTATAAAAACACGTTCATGAAGCTGGGCTTTACCCCGGTCAACTGGGCCTTCTTCCTTCCGGATAGTTTCCCGGAAACGCTGAAAAACCCCGGACTCATCAGCCCGGATATCTATCAGTTCCTGGCGAATCCCGGGGCGGAAATCACCCTGTACGCGGTGAGCAGAGAACGGCCGGAAAAGGCGTATCTCGGCATCATTACAGATGCCGGCATTGTGGAGCAGTACAATGAAACCGCTTATCTGGAGCAACTGGGAAAGGTCCGGGAGGAAACGGTCGGATCCATGCAGTGGACGGATTTCAGCAGTGAAATGATCCGCCGCCGCATCGGAGGCCGGGAGACTGCCGGCATTAAAATGAGCTATGTCAACGAGCGGGACGTAAGAACCTTTACGGAGGTCTTTGCCTGGCAGGAGGAAGGCCGCATAAATACCCTTTCGGTCACCTCCTCCATGGAGGACCGCTGCGATCTCATCCTGGGCCGTTTCCGTCGGCTGAAGGAGTAATATCCATAGATTTTTCCTTTCACTGAGGATGCCGCTCTGCCTGCAGAACGTTTTGTTTACAGAAGTTATTTTCGGAGGTGTGCCGTCATGAAAAAGAGTCTTTGCGTTTTTCTTGCCGTTGCTTTGCTCACCGGCTCCTTCCTGCTCTGCGGAACAGCATCCGCCAACAGCTGGGGGCTTAAAGGAAAACTGTACCAGGCGGTTGAACGGTCCAAAGCCTGGGAGGATTATTCAACACTCAGCAACCAGGAAGGTCCCTTTGCGGTGATGCATACGCGCTATCACAACGCGCTGTTTTTTGCTGACAGTGCGGATCAGCTTCATGTCTATACAACGGCGGTGTACCAGCCGGAAGCAAAAAGAAAAGCGCCGAAGCTGCACTGGGACGGACATTACCTGACCCTTTCATACGGCGATTCGGAATACTACACGTTCTGCGAATGGAACGAGGGCAGCGGGGAGTACCAGCTGTCGGAAGCAGCCATCAACGGATTCACCCTGACCGGGATCCCCGGCGAAGATGGCTTTGCCTGGCAGTATCAGGCAACGGATGACGACCACGATAAAGCCGCGGCTTATCCCGAAAAGATCACGCTGGCCAATTTCAATATCAGTCTGTTCCCGCACTCGGTGGATGAGGTATGTCACCTGAATTATTTGAATGCCCGGCTTGACAGCGGACTGAATGTACTGGGAACCGCGGAATCCGGAGACGCATATGACCCGGACCGTCCGGGGGAGTTTCTTCAGCCCGGAAAGAAAGACACGGCTGCCGTATACAGCGCGCCTTACGGAAAATCCGCCTGGCGCGCCGGGAAAGGGAAGGCGGCCGTGGGCCTGAACGGCAATCTTTGGGTGCTTTCACAGTATAAAAACGAGGACGGGCAGTCCTATGCCTGCATCCGGTACAATGTCAGTGAACGCACGCAGAGAATCGGGTATGCGCTGTGCAGGGATCTGGGCCTGCCGGAAATCACGGAGCAGAGCACGGAACCCGGCCGCTCCTTTGTCCATATGGATGTGGAAGCAACGGCAGACACATTCCTGACGGACGATCCGGATGTGAGCCAGTTTCAACAGTTCTCCGTCCCGAAGGGAACGCAGTTTTCCTGCCTGGGACTGTACGATGAAAGCTATGCTTATGTGGCAGCGGAAGTAAAGAACGGGAAGTTCGTGGACGGGGGAGCCATCGTATGGGGCTTTGTCCCGATCCGGGACCTGAAACCCATGGAGCAGGAAAAACTGCCGGATGTCATGGAAAAGCTCGCCGGAACCTGGCAGCTCGATGCCGGCGGCAGCATTGCCCCGGACATTCTGTGCCTGGAGGCGGACGGCTCCTTTACCGCGCCGGGGAATGTGGACGAAATTGCGGAAGCCGGCGCTTCCTCCGGAACCTGGTATGTGACGAAGTACAATCCCTTCACGAATCTTTACTGGAACGAGCCGGCCTATGAGATGACCCTGCTGTTCGACAACGGCCGGACCATTGTGCGGGGGCTGGACCTGACGGAGGAAGGCTTCGGCCTGACCTTCTGGGAAGGCGGCGCAGGATACATTCCGTATGACGGATCACTGGATCGGGAAGAAGTCCACGGATAAACAACCGGGGGAATTTCCTGCGAAAGATTGATCCGCCCGGGAAAATCATCTATAATCAATGCAAAAGCTGCCATACAGCAATGATGTACGTATCAATTTACAGACGAAGAGTCAAATCCGGAAAAACATTCACAGGAGGTTGGAAACATGGCAGATCAGAAAGAAAAAAAGGAACGGATCGAAATTACTCCGGAAGAACTGGAACAGGTCACCGGCGGATCGTTCAACTGGAAAGCGTATATGGAGGAACTGGCCGCCGGCAAGATGAGGATGTGCCCGAAGTGCCATAAGCTGATGTACTATAACTTTGCTGTATTCATGGGTGTCAAATACTGGAGATGCCTGGCATGTGACTACCGGAATCCGCCGAGCACAGCCGCCTGATCTCATCCGGCATACTGCTCTTTTACAGGATAACAGGATGCTTGTTTATGCAGACAGGGTATAAACCGCTGTCTGCATTTTTGATGCCTGCGGCAAAACCGGCGGGAAAGTCAGAGTGTGCCCCGGTTGCCTGCACCCGGGGTCCTATAGTAGAATAAGATCAATTCCGATCCGTGGAGGAGGGTGAACCGTTGCGCAGGACCCTGTATGTGTCCGATCTGGACGGAACGCTGCTGCGGAGCGACCAGAGGACATCCGCCTATACCAACCGGGTGATCAATTCCCTTACGGAAAAGGGAATGATCTTTTCCTATGCCACGGCCCGGTCCCTGGTCACGGCCAAAAAGGTGACGGCGGGCCTGGACGCCCGGATCCCCCTGATCATCTACAACGGCGCCTTCATCATGGACAACCGGACGGAGGAGATCATCGACGCGGTTTATTTCGACGATTCCGTTCAGGACCTGCTGGACCGCCTGTTTGCGGAGGGCATTTACCCCATCGTCTATGCGTATATCAACGGGAAGGAGAAATTCTCCTTTGTTCCCGAACTGGCCTCGGAGGGCGTGAAGACTTTTGCGGAAAGCCGGGCAGGAGATATCCGGACGAACATCGTCCACGAAGCGGAGAAACTCCGGAAAGGAAACCTGTTCTATATCACCTGCATCGGCGATCCGGCGAAACTGAAGCCCCTGTATGAGGCGTATAAGGACCGGTATCACTGCGTTTACCAGGTGGATATCTACTCCCGGGACCAGTGGCTGGAGATCATGCCCCGGGAGGCGTCCAAGGCGAATGCCGTCAGGCGGCTGAAAGCCCTGCTGGGATGCGACGAAGTCATTGCCTTCGGCGACGGGAAAAACGACATCGACCTGTTTGAGGCTGCCGACCGGAGCTATGCCGTGGCGAACGCGGACGGGGAGCTGAAAAGCCTGGCCACCGGCATCCTCCTGTCCAACGACGAGGACGGCGTTGCCCGGTTCCTGGAGGAAACATACGGGGCTTAAACCGATATAAAGGAAGTGTGAACCGTGATCCAGTATGTGGAAAACATTACACCGGAAGAGTACATGCAGCTGAGGGAAACCGTGGGGTGGATGCAGTTCCCCCTGGAGCAGGCCAAAGCCTGCGTTGAAAAGGCCTATGTCATGCTCTGTGTGCGGGACGGTGAAAAGCCCATCGGCCTGGTGAGGCTCCTGTGGGACGGTGGATATATCGCCTTCCTGTCCGATGTGATCGTGATTCCCGAATACCAGGGGCAGGGCATCGGGCGCAGGCTTGTGGAGGAAAGCATCCGCAGGCTGCAGGCGGGCATGAAACCCGGGTACAAGGTCAAGATCGTCCTGAACGCTGCCAGGGGAAAAGAACCCTTCTATGAGAAGTTCGGCTTCCGGGTGCGGCCCAATGAGGACGCCGGCCCCGGCATGGACCGGTGGCTGATCATGGAGGAGGAATGACCGCCTTCTTCCTGCAAAAATGCAAAATCTGAAAAAGGTGTTGACACGGTATCCCTTTCAGTATATATTTACTCCAAACTACAGGAAAGGAGCCCTTCCCAGAATGAAGTACGGATGCATCGCCCTGGCCCTGCTGCTGCTCGCGAACATGCTGAAGCTTGTCCGTGCTATTCTGCTGTGCCGTCACAGGGAGATCAGAGAAGGGTGACCCGGTAACCGGATCCGTTTACCAGCCGCTTATCTCTGACAGATAAGCGGCTTCATTTTATTCTATCCAAAGGAGGAAAGAACAATGACGGACTTCGACAGGGTGAAAGGCTACTACAAGGTCTTTGACGAAAAGAACCGGCTGGTGAACAGCCCCAGCGGCAGGCTGGAATACCTGGTGAGCATGCGCCTGTTGGAACGCTGCCTGCCCGGGAAGGGCACGATCCTGGATCTGGGCGGCGGTGCGGGGGCTTATTCCTTCCCGCTGGCTGCGGAAGGGTACAGGGTGTTCCTGGCCGACCTGTCGGAGGAACTGATCCAGCAGGCAGAGGAGCAGAATGCGGAGACCGAGCATCCCGTACTGTGCAATGTGGTGAACGCTACAGACCTGAGCCTGTATAACGACGAACAGTTTGACGCCGTGCTCCTCATGGGCCCGCTGTATCATCTGCTGGAAGAATCCGAGCGGCAGCAGTGCCTCTCGGAAGTCCGCCGGGTCCTGAAGCAAGGCGGCACCGTCTTTGCCACCTTCATCCCGTACCTGTCCGGCAGCATCGGGGTGGTGGACCGGAGCTTCTTCCATCCGGAGCAGGTGAACCTGGACAACCTGAAGGAGGTTTTCCGCTCCGGCCGGTTCAACAACCTCCTGGAGGCTGGCTTCCAGGAAGGCTATTATCCCACCTCGGAGGAGATTGAGGAACTGTTCCGGAAGAACGGCTTTACGAAGGACCTGATCCGCTCCATCCGCTCCTTCGGCTACCGCCGGGAGAACATGATCTTCCAGGCGGAGGAGGACAACCCGGAACTCTTTGAGGCGATCCTGGAATTCATCGAGCAGACCGCAGAGGACAAGGCAATCCTGGAAACCTGCGGCCACGCGGTATACGTGGGAAGGAAAGCATAAACAGGAACAATCCTCACCGTATCCCCGTTCCGGTACCCTATGCGGGAAGGCGATAATATGATAGAATGCCGGCAGATGCAGAAGAACGGACATACAGAAAAAGAAATGCGGACGGGGAGTGAAATCATGAGAACACAGCTGTTCGGTGCGTACCCGGTTTCCGTCATTGGCTTCGGGACGGCGGAATTCGGCGGAAGGCATCCGGAAAGCCTGGCAAGGGAACTGATGGACGCCTATGTCTCTGTCGGGGGAAACTTTATTGACACAGCCCGGGTTTACGGGGACTTTGCCACTCCCCGGAACGGGGAAAGCGAAAAGATCGTGGGCCGGTGGATGGAGGACCGGGGGAACCGGGACCGGATTTTCCTGAGCACCAAGGGCGGCCATCCGCCTTTCACAGACCTGCATCACAGCCGGCTGAGCCCGGAGGAGATCCGGAGCGATATGGCGGCAAGCCTGGAGGACCTGCGGACGGACCATGTGGAAATCTACTGGCTGCACCGGGACGATGAATCGCGTCCGGTGGGCGGTATTATGGAAACCCTGCAGAGCCTGATTGAGGACGGCACCGCCCGGATGATCGGCGTTTCCAACTGGAGGCCGGAGCGGATCCGGGAGGCCAATGCCTATGCCGATGCCCACGGGCTGACCCGGCTGGCCGCCAACCAGCCCCAGTTCAGCCTGGCCAGGCAGCATTTCTTCCTGGATGACACCACCCGCGGTATGGACGCGGAAACCTGGAAGATGCACGCGGAGACAGGCATGATCTGCTGCTGCTTCTCCTCCCAGGCCCATGCCTACTTCACCCGCCTGGAAAAAGGCGGGGAGGCGGCGCTGACGGAAAACCTGAAGAAGGAATTTGACAGTCCGGAGAACAGGGCCATGCTGGACAGTATCCGGAAGGTGCAGGAGGAAACCGGGCTGTCCGTGGGCAGCGTGGCCCTTGCCTGGCTGACCGCCCAGCCCTTTCCGACGTTTCCGCTGGCAGGAGCCAGCCGGGTGGAGCATGTGGAAGCCCTGCGGGAGGCGGGGGACGCGGTGCTGACGGAAAAACAGCGGGATTTTCTCCGCCGTATGGCAGCAGAATAAAGGACAGGGATAAACTGTGCCGCCGGAACCGTCACCCTGGCACGATCCGATTTCATTCTCTTGACAGGCCCGTTTTCGGGACTATAATATGTGCCGAACAAAGGAACAGCGATCCAAAAAACCACCGTCCCTGTGCTCGATGAGACATCACCATTGGATGGGCGGCAGATCGCTGGATCAGACAGAACGGCATCAAGGCTCATCATGGATACATGGTGGGCCTTTTCATATGAAAGGATGCGATCAATGCCTATGCAAACACTTCTGCTGATTGCGTTTGCCCTTTTCTCCGGATTACTGATGACCCGTCTGTTTGATAAATTCCATCTGCCTGACGTTACCGCCTACCTGGTGACCGGCGTGCTGATCGGCCCCTGCGTCCTGGGACGGCTGGGATTTTCGTGCCTGGGGTTCAATACCTTTGAGCAGGTGGATTCTCTTTCGATGATTTCGGATGTGGCTCTGGGCTTCATTGCCTTTGCCATCGGCCATGAGTTCCGCCTTTCCGCCCTGAAGCAGACGGGCAGGCAGGCAACGGTAATCGGTATCATCCAGGCCTGCTTTGCCACCCTGTGTGTGGATGCGGCGCTGATTGCCCTGCACTTTATCATGCCGGACCTGCTGCCTTTGCCCGTGGCTGTAACCCTGGGTGCGATCGCGGCAGCCACCGCACCGGCCGCTACCCTGATGGTGGTCCGCCAGTACAAGGCCAAAGGGCCGGTGACAGATGTGCTGCTGCCGGTGGTTGCCCTGGACGATGCGGTAGGCCTGGTTATCTTTGCCATTTCCTTCGGTATTGCCCAGTCCCTGAAAGACGGTGATACCGATATCGCCGCCCTGATCGTGGAGCCGCTCATGGAGGTACTCCTGTCCCTCGCCTTCGGCGGACTGGTGGGCCTGGCATTGACCTGGCTGGAGCGCTTTTTCCATTCCCACCGGAACCGGAATGCCCTCATTGTCGGCAGCGTCATCCTGACGGTTGCTATCAGCCAGCTGAAGATCCCGATCGGTTCCTTTACTTTCGGGTTTTCCTCCCTGCTGGTCTGCATGATGCTGGGCACGGTGTTCTGCAATTTCTGCCCCCTCAGCGAGGACCTGATGCTGCAGGCGGACCGCTGGTCCGGCCCGGCTGTTACCCTGTTCTTTGTGCTCAGCGGCGCAGCACTGAAGTTTGAAGTCTTCGGCGATCCCGCTGTGCTCCTGGTCGGCATCGTATATATCCTGGCCCGGTCGCTGGGCAAATACCTGGGCGCCGGCCTGTCTTCCTCCATGGTTCACAGCCCCGCACCGGTCCGGAAATACCTGGGTATCACGCTGCTGCCCCAGGCCGGCGTGGCCCTGGGCATGTGCGCCACAGCCTACCGGGTGCTGGGAGGCACCGACGGTACGCTGGTCCGGAATATTGTCCTTTTCTCCGTGCTGGTTTATGAACTGGTGGGACCGAGCCTGACCAAGTGGGCCCTGACGAAGGCCGGGGATATCCGGCGCATGCCGGAAGAGGTTGCTTCCCGCCGGGAAAAGGAAGTGCAGGAAGCTGCCAAACAGGTGCCTGCAGCCTTCCGGAAATAACCTGCCCGGACAAAAGCAAACATCCGTCGGGTTTACCGGCGGATGATTTTTTTGCCCATTTCTGTTGCTGAACGTGCACCCGGAACCGTCCCGGGTGCACGGAATGTTATTTTGAGATTTTTTTAGAGTTTGATAAAAAGCAATATTAGTATAAGTTTACTTATAGAAATGACCATGATAAAATAATATATTATACGATTCGTATAAAAGAGCGGAAGCAATACCCGGTCGTAATATTATCATCGCAAGAAATAGAGAAGAGGACTGTATCTATGGACAATAAGGCAATCAGGAAGCTGGAATCAGACCTGTGGGAAGCAGCAGATCTTCTCAGGCAAGGTTCTAAGCTGACAAGCCAGCAATACTGTATGCCTGTTTTGGGCTTGTTGTTCTTGCGCTATGCATATAGCCGCTTTAAGAAAGTAGAAGAGGAAATACTGAAAAACCGCCCGGTGCGCAACGGTCGCGTTATGCCTGTAGAAGCGTCCGATTTTGCGGAGAAGAGTGCACTCTTCCTGCCGCAGCAGGCGCAGTATTCCTGGCTGGTCAATCTGCCGGAAAATATTCAGGCGGCAGGAATCACGACAGAAAACGGACAGCCGCTGAATAGCCTTGGTGAAGTGGTCAATCATGCCATGGAACTGGTGGAAGCGCAGTCAGCCCAACTGACGGGCGTGCTTCCCAGGGAATACACCATCTTCTCAGATGAACTGCTGGCGGAACTCCTGCGTATCTTCAACAACAATGCGCTGGATCAGGTCGGTGGGGACGTGATCGGCCGGATCTATGAATACTTCCTCAGTAAGTTTGCCCCGGCGGTCGCTTCTGACGACGGCGTTTTCTTCACACCCAAATCCCTGGTCAAGATGATCGTCAATGTAATCGAGCCCAGCTCAGGTACGCTCCTGGACTGTGCCTGCGGCAGCGGCGGTATGTTTGTACAGACAGGCGATTTTGTGAATCAGGCTGGGATGTCCGCCAACAAATCCATGACTTTCTTTGGCCAGGAAAAAGTGGAATACAACGCCAAACTGTGTCTAATGAACATGGCGGTGCATGGCTTGACTGGGGTCATTAAATCCGGTGATGAGGCCAATACTTTCTACCACGACGCGCATAACCTGGAAGGCTGCTGTGATTATGTCATGGCCAATCCGCCTTTCAATGTGGATAAGGTAAAAGCAGAAGGCGCCCAGAACGCTGGTAGGCTTCCATTCGGGCTTCCGGCTGTGAACAATGCCGGGGAGATCGGCAACGCCAATTACCTGTGGATCTCTTATTTCTATGCCTACCTGAATGAACACGGCCGTGCCGGTTTCGTCATGGCGTCCTCCGCCACAGACAGCCAGCGGAAGGATAAGGATATCCGGGAACAGCTGGTCAAAACCGGTCATGTAGACGTGATGATAAGCGTAGGAAACAATTTCTTTTATACCAAATCCCTGCCGTGCAGCCTGTGGTTCTTTGACAAGGGAAAGCCGGAGGAACTGCGGGAAAAGGTGCTGTTTATCGACGCCAGGAATTATTACACGGTAGTGGACCGTACCCTGAACGAGTGGAGCGAATGGCAGCTGAAAAACATGGCGGCCATTGTCTGGCTGTACCGCGGAGAGAAAGAGAAATATGCCGCCCTGTTGCAGGAATATCGCACAGAGCTGGGTGATGAGCCTTTTTCGGAGACAAAGGCAAAGCTGGAAGAGCAGATCAAAGCTGTCCGGGCAGAGGCAAAATCGGCTGTAGACAGCGCGGAGAAGCGGGATAAAAAGACTGTCCAGGTACAGTACGATGAACAGATCGCCGGACTGGAGGAAACGCTGGCCATCGCGAAGGAAGCATGCTGGCTGTATGATAAATTCGGCGAAGGTGAATATGCCGATGTGCTCGGTCTGTGCAAGCTGGCGGATATTCTTGAGATTGAAGGCAAAGGCTGGTCCCTGACGCCCGGCGCGTATGTGGGTGTGGCACCGGTGGAGGATGACGGCGTGGACTTCCATGCCCGGATGAAGGAAATCCATGAAGAACTGAAAGTATTGCAGGCGAAGAGCAATGAACTGATGGAAACCATCTCTACGAATATGGAGGAGATGGGATTATGACAGTTGATAAACTGAAGAATCTGACTTTGTTGATCACCGATGGAAAACACGGAGACTGTGAAAATGCTGATAATTCTGGCTATTATTTTGTAAGCTGTAAAGATGTCCATGATGGCATTATTGATTATTCTGATGCTCGTCAGATAACGGAGCAGGACTTTGCAGATACGCATAGACGCACACAATTACAGCCAGATGATATTCTGGTAACAAATAGTGGAACGATAGGCAGAATGGCGCTTGTGAAAGATGCTCCTGAGACTGCAAGGACTACTTTTCAAAAAAGTGTTGCAATTGTAAAACCGGATAAAAAAAAGATTATTCCTGCATATCTGTATTATTGCTTGCTGAACAGAGTGACTGATTTTGTCAATAATTCAAATGGTTCGGCACAGAAAAATCTATTACTGGGGACTATGCGTGATTTTTCAATTCAATACTACGAAGAAGTGGAGAAACAGGAAACAGTTGTCTCTATTATCAAACCATATGATGACCTCATCGAAACCAACCAGCGCCAGATCAAACTTCTGGAAGAAGCTGCCCAGCGGCTGTACAAGGAATGGTTTGTCGATCTGCGGTTCCCGGGGCATGAGAATGTGCCGGTGGTGGATGGGGTGCCGGAAGGGTGGAAATATGGTGAACTGGGAGATATAGCAAAAGAATCCGGCAAGAAGGAGAAAAAAGAAAACAGGCAGCAGTATAAGTATTACTTGCCTATAGATTGCCTTCCACAACAATCTCTTGCTTACATCAACACAAATGATGTTGCACAAGCTGAGAGTTCCCTTGTGGGATTTGATGAAAAAGATATACTTTTCGGGGCAATGCGTCCATATTTTCACAAAGTTGTAGTTGCAAGGGACAAAGGAATGACGAGAAGTACATGTTTTGTTCTAAATGCTAACAACGAAGGTTATTGGTCTTATTTACTCATGTTGCTGTTTTCAAAGGACACTATTGAGTATGCAACAACTATTTCTGTGGGAACTACCATGCCTTATGTGCGGTGGAAGGATTTTTCTCATATGCCAATTATAGTACCTGATTATCTGACTTGTCAGCAATTCAATTATAGGATTATTCCTATTATTGAGAACATTAATAATCTTGCTGTTTCATGTCAATTGCTTGCTGAATCTCGTGACCGCCTTCTCCCCAAACTTATGTCCGGTGAGATTGCTGTCTGATTATTCCTCTTGATCCGGAGGTGTCCGTATGAGCTACGATTATTCCGAAAACATCCTGGTACAGGACAGCGCTGCCGCCCTGCTGAAAGATGAGCTGGGTTGGGACGTCGTGTTCGCGTATAACCAGGAAGCGCTCGGGGAAAACGGAACGCTGGGACGGAAAAGCTATCATGAAATCGTGCTGTGGCGGTATTTCCGGAAAGCGCTCCGTGGGCTGAATCCCTGGATCACGGATGCCCAGGTGGAGGAAGCGGGCAGGATTCTTTCTGCGCATCTCTCCTCTGCTTCTTTGCTGCAGATCAATGAGGAAAAGTATTTCCTGATCCGGGACGGAATCCCGGTGACCGTGAAAAAGCCGGACGGAAAAAACGATACCCGCCGTGCAATGGTCATTGATTTCACAAATCCAGGAAGGAACCACTTCCTGGCGGTGAAGGAAATGAAAATCTTCGGCGATCTGTATCGCCGGCGGACGGATATCGTGGGCTTTGTCAACGGCCTTCCGCTGTTGTTCATAGAGCTGAAACGGAACGATGTCGACGTGGAAAATGCCTATACCGATAACTATACGGATTACCAGGATACGATCCCGCATCTGTTTTACTATAACGCTTTCCTGATGCTTTCCAACGGCCTGCAGGCCAAGGTGGGTACGCTGGGCAGCAAATATGAGTTCTTTCACGAATGGAAGCGCCTGGCGGAGGAAGACGAAGGCAGCGTGGCGCTGGAAACCATGCTGCGCGGTATTTGCCGCAAGGAAAACTTCCTGGACCTGTTTGAAAACTTTATTCTCTATGACCATTCAGACGGAAACACGGTCAAGATCCTGGCCCGGAACCATCAGTATTTGGGCGTGAATGCCGCTGTGCAGGCCTATGCCGACCGCAAACTGCGGGACGGCAAGCTGGGCGTGTTCTGGCACACCCAGGGTTCCGGCAAAAGTTATTCCATGTTGTTCCTGGCACAGAAGATCCGCCGGAAGTTTGAAGGCTCTCCGACGATTGTAGTACTGACGGACCGGGATGAGCTGAACAAACAGATCTGCGGTACCTTTGAGGCCTGCGGCCTGCTGGGCAAGACTGAGGGAAAACAGTTCATGGCCACCAGCGGCTCCGATCTGATTCAGAAACTGAAGGGGAATCCCAGCTTCATCTTTACTCTGATACAGAAATTCAATCAGCCGGAAGCAGAACCGATCTATCCGGATCACGATATTCTGATTATGTCAGACGAAGCACACCGCAGCCAGTATGGGGTATTTGCTGACAATCTGGAGAAACTGCTGCCTACGGCTTCCAGGATCGGTTTCACCGGTACGCCGCTGCTGTCCTCCAATGAGATCACAGCCCGGACCTTCGGCGGATACATTTCCGTATACGACTTCAAGCGGGCTGTTGAGGACAAGGCGACTGTCCCGCTGTACTATGAGAACCGCGGGGAAAAAATCAAGGAAATCAAGAATCCGGAGATCACGGATAAGATCCTGGACGCGATTGAAGCCGCGGATCTCGACCCGGACCAAGCGGAAAAAGTGATGCATGAGTTCGAGAAGGAAGTGCATCTGCTGACTGCTGAACCACGCCTGCAAGCCATTGCCCAGGACTTTGTGCGGCATTACAGCGACCTGTGGACGAGCGGCAAGGCTATGTTTGTTTGCCTGAATAAGGTGACCTGTGTCCGGATGTATAACTATGTGCAGGAATACTGGAAAAAAGAGACGGAAGCGCTGGAACAGAAAGTACTGCATGCGGTATCCGATCAGGAGCAGATGGAACTGTCCCGGAAACTGACCTGGATGAAGGAAACTGAGATGTGCGTGGTCATCAGCCAGGAACAGAACGAGATCAAGACCTTTCAGGAATGGGGCCTGGATATCAAACCGCACCGGGAAAAGATGGAGAAGCGGGAACTGGACAAGGAATACAAGGATCCGGACAGCACCTTCCGCGTGGTTTTCGTCTGTGCCATGTGGCTGACCGGATTCGATGTAAAAACCCTTTCTTGCCTATACCTTGATAAACCACTAAAGGCACACACCCTGATGCAGACCATTGCTCGTGCCAACCGTGTCGCTGCGGGCAAGAGCAACGGCCTTATTATAGACTATATCGGTATCGTCGGTGCTTTGAAAAAAGCATTGAATGACTATACACAAAATAAGAACGGAGGCGGAGGCGTCGATCCGACGATTGAAAAAGACGTTCTGCTCCAGCATATCAACCTGGCAATTGCCGAAGCGGATCAGCTGCTGAGGGATCATCAGTTCAGCCTACAGAATTTGATAAATGCCACTGGTTTTGCAAAACTGTCGCTGGTCAAAGACGGCGCAGACGCCATGCTCTGTGACGCAAAAACAAAGAAGCAGTTCAATACATGTGCGACTGAAATAGACAGGATAATCAAATATCTGGGCAGGAATGATATGACCGCCCAGACAAGAGACAAGGCGGATGCCATTCTTGCGATATACCGACAGATGCAGAGCAAGCGTAAGCATATCACGATCAACAGCCTGATGGCTTCAATTAATCAGATTATCAGTGAGAACGTTGAGATCCAGCAGCCGAATGCCGGAGAAAAAATGAATGAAGAACCGAGACGGTTTGATATCAGCCAGATCGACTTTGGTTTGCTGGCAAGGGAATTCAGCAGGACAAAACGGAAGAATCTGTTGCTAAAGGATTTGCAGGAACTTATCCAGGAACGGATCAGTGCGATGATGGCTGTCAATGCCAGCCGTGTGGATTATTACAAGCGGTATATGGATATCATCGAGGCATACAATTCTGAGCAGGATCGGACCACCATTGAAAAAACCTTCATGGAACTGATGAACCTGGCTAAAGACATGTCCTCTGAGGAGCAACGGTATGTCCGGGAAGGATTCACAAGTGACGAAGAATTGTCTATTTATGACCTGTTGTTCTCTGACAGTCTTTCCAAGAATGATATATCAAAGATCAAGAAACTGGCCGTTGAACTTCTTAAGAAGATCAAAGAGCGTATTGCGCAGATGGATCATTGGACAGACAAGGATGAAACGAAAGCAACCGTGCAGAATCTTATCCGCGATGAACTGTATATGAATATTCCTGACAGCATGTTTGATCAGCTGGATCATTATCGTGAAGCAATTTATGAACATGTCTATACTCACTATAAAGAAGCGGTGGCATAATATTATCCCGCCTTTGCTCCTGTCGCTCTGACAGGAGTTTTTCCGTTTGCGGCGAAAAGAACAGGTGAGGGTTTACTGGAAGATACCGCTATACCTGAATTTAGTGAGGTGAAACAAACATGATACGATTTTTGTCCATATTGCTGCTGCCTATGATCTTCAGCTTCTCGGCCGGGGGCAGTGTGAAGGATGTAAAGACCCATGAAGTGCCATCCGAGCTTTATTCCCAGGCCGATATTGATTCAGCGATTGAGGTCATCAAAGGGGAGTTTCCGACCGACTGGAAAGGTTGTACACTGACAGAAATCTATTATGCCGGAGACGATGAATCGAAAGCGCATCAGGAATGGGCTGACAGGCACAACGCAGAGGAAGTGATTGTCCTGCTGTCTTCCTTTGATGTGGATTCATCGGGCGGAGACGGCTCATTCAATCCGGACAGCACTTACAGCGGATGGGCCTGGATTCTGGTCAGATCCGGCAAAGGACCATGGATGCATGTGGATCACGGCTATGAATGACAATATGCATTCGGAGATGATATGAGCAATTTACGGTATATCTTTGTCCACGTGCTGTCCGGGTGGGGGAAGCTATGATGCTGCCTACCGGAGAATGCCCTACTGGGGCATCCGGGGAGTGTAAAAAGCCACTTTTCTGTTCTTGCCTTTCCCGGATAAAAGGTATATGATGCACATGTGAGGTGTTGCGAATGGAAACCCGGGTGGCTGTGCTGAGCATCATCGTGGAGAACGAGGATGCGGTGGCGGAACTGAACGAACTGCTTCACCGGTTCGGAAAGTACATTATCGGCCGGATGGGTATTCCTTACCGGCAGAAGAACGTCAACATCATCTGCATTGCCATTGACGCGCCGAACGACGAGATCAACGCCCTCACCGGTGCCCTGGGCCGCATCCGCGGCATCACGGCCAAGGCGACCTATTCCAAGGTCTGAAACGGAATCAACTGAATAAACGCTTGACATCCCCTGACGCCGAAACGATGACTTGAGGCGAAAGACAAGATGAGACAGCACGGTGTGTTTACAGTACCGCTGTACCCTTGTTTTCAGGGCACAGCGGTTTTTGTATGAGGAGGAAGCATGGGGCTGAATGAAACACCGTCCGGGGAACGGACGCACATCGGCTTTTTCGGCGCGCGGAACGCCGGGAAATCCAGCCTGGTCAACGCAGTGACGGGGCAGGCGCTGGCGGTGGTATCCGACGTGAAGGGCACCACCACAGATCCGGTGCGCAAGGCCATGGAACTGCTGCCCCTGGGACCGGTGGCGATCATCGACACGCCGGGCTTTGACGACGAGGGCAGCCTGGGCATGGAACGGGTGAAAAAGACCCGGGAAATCCTGCGGACCTGCGATATTGCCGTGCTGGTAGCGGATGCTTCCGCCGGCCTGGGGGAAACGGACCGGCAGCTGCTGGACCTGTTCCGGGAGCGGGACATTCCTTTCCTGATTGCCTGGAATAAGACGGACCTGGAGACGGCAAAGCCGGCGCCGGAGGGCGCGGCGGAGGTCAGCAGCCTGAAAGGCGAAGGCATCGAGACCTTCAAGGAGCGGCTGGCCCGGATCCTGCCGGACCGGGAGGAGCGGAAGCTGGCCGGGGACCTGGTGAACCCCGGGGACCTGTGCGTGCTGGTATGCCCCATTGATGAATCCGCGCCAAAAGGCCGGCTGATCCTGCCCCAGCAGCAGGTAATCCGGGACCTGATGGATCACGGAGCCATTCCGGCGGTCTGCCGGGACACGGAGCTGGAGACCCTGCTGAAAAAGCCGGGAATAAGTCCGGCTCTGGTGATCACCGACAGCCAGGCCTTCCGGACGGTGAGCGGCATTGTGCCGGAGGAGATTCCCCTGACCTCCTTCTCCATCCTGATGGCCCGGTACAAGGGCTTCCTGGAAACCGCGGTGCAGGGCATCAGCGCGGCGAGGGACCTGCAGGACGGGGACCGGGTGCTGCTGGCGGAGGGCTGCTCCCATCACCGGCAGTGCAACGACATCGGCACGGTGAAGATCCCGAACTGGCTGCGGAAGTACACCGGAAAGCAGATTGTGATTGACACCTGCTCCGGCCGGGAGTTTCCGGAGGATCTGAGCCCGTACCGGCTGGTGATCCACTGCGGGGGCTGCATGCTGACAGAGGCCGCCGTCCAGGCACGGATGCGCCAGGCGGTGGCCCAGGGAGTGCCTTTTACCAACTACGGCATCGCCATTGCCCTGATGACCGGGGCACTGGAACGCAGCCTGCGGCTGTTTCCGGACCTGCACCGGATGCTGACGGAGGGCCGGACATGACAGACAGAACCAGGAAACTGATTGACCGGCTGGAACGGGAGCACAGCCTTTCCGAAGCCGAATACGCGGAACTGATCATAAACCGGGATGCAGAGGCGGCGGAGCTTCTGGCGGAAAAGGCAGCGGCAGCGCGGGAGGCAGTCTTCGGAAACGCGGTGTACACCCGGGGACTGATTGAGATCAGCAGTATCTGCCGGAACAACTGCCTGTACTGCGGCATCCGGCGGGACAACACAGAAGCGGAGCGCTACCGGCTGACAGAAGAACAGATCCTCGCCTGCGCGGACGAGGGTTATCTGCTGGGCTTCCGTACCTTTGTACTGCAGGGCGGGGAGGACCCGTATTTCACGGATGAGGTGCTCTGCAGCCTGGTCAGGAAACTGAAGGAAAGACATCCGGACTGCGCGGTGACCCTGTCCATGGGAGAACGGAGCCGGGAAAGCTACCAGGCCCTCTATGATGCCGGGGCAGACCGGTACCTGCTGCGGCATGAGACCGCGGACGCCGGCCATTACGCCCGGCTGCATCCGCCGGCAATGTCCTTTGAAAACCGGATGCGGTGCCTGCGGGACCTGAAGGAGATCGGGTACCAGGTGGGCTGCGGGTTCATGGTGGGATCCCCCTTCCAGACGCCGGAGACGCTGGCAAAGGACCTGAAGTTTATCGAGACCTTCCGGCCCGCCATGTGCGGCATCGGGCCCTTCATTCCGCACCGGAACACGCCCTTCCGGGAGGAGAAGGCGGGAACGCTGGAGCTGACCCTGTTCCTGCTGTCCGTGATCCGGCTGATCCTGCCGGAGGTGCTGCTGCCGGCCACCACCGCCCTGGGAACCATCCATCCCAGAGGACGGGAAATGGGCATTCAGGCCGGGGCAAACGTGGTGATGCCCAACCTGTCGCCGGTGGAAGTCCGGAAGAAATATGAACTGTATGACAACAAGATCTGTACCGGCGAGGAGTCAGCCCAGTGCCGCGGATGCCTGGAACAGCGCATGAAGACCGTGGGATGCCATCTGGCGGTAAGCCGGGGCGACGCACCGGACTGGAAAAGAAAATAACGACCGACAATAAAGAAGAGGAGAGAAAAACCATGGCAGTGTATGATCCCAAATCCCTGAAGGCGGAGGAGTTTATCAACGACGAGGAGATCCGCGCCACGCTGGCATACGCGGAGGAAAACAAGAACAACGCGGCACTGATTGACGAAATCCTGGAGAAGGCCCGGCCGGTTAAGAACGGAAATGGCTGCACCTGCCGGGGGCTGACCCACCGGGAGGCCTCCGTGCTGCTGGCCTGCGAGATCCCGGAGAAGATTCAGAAGATGTACGAGATTGCCGAGGAGATCAAGCTGGCCTTCTACGGTAACCGCATTGTGCTGTTTGCGCCCCTGTACCTGTCCAACTACTGCGTGAACGGCTGCCTGTACTGCCCCTATCACCTGAAGAACAAGCATATCGCCCGGAAGAAGCTGACCCAGGAGGAAGTCAAGGCGGAGGTCATCGCCCTGCAGGACATGGGCCACAAGCGGCTGGCCATTGAGGCGGGCGAGGATCCGGTGAACAACCCCATCGAGTACATCCTGGAGTGCATCAAGACCATCTACAGCGTGCACCACAAGAACGGAGACATCCGCCGGGTGAACGTGAACATCGCCGCCACCACGGTGGAGAACTACCGGAAACTGAAGGAGGCCGGCATCGGCACCTATATCCTGTTCCAGGAGACCTACCACAAGGAAAGCTACCTGAAGCTGCATCCCACGGGCCCCAAGCATGACTATGACTACCACACGGAAGCCATGGACCGTGCCATGGAGGGCGGCATCGACGACGTGGGCCTGGGGGTGCTGTTCGGCCTGGAACTGTATAAGTATGAGTTTGCCGGCCTGATCATGCACGCGGAGCACCTGGAGGCGGTCCACGGCGTGGGACCGCACACCATCAGCGTTCCCCGGGTGAAACGGGCGGACGATATCGACCCGGATATGTTCGACAACGGCATTGACGACGAGACCTTCACGAAGATCGCTGCCTGCATCCGCCTGGCAGTACCCTATACCGGCATGATCGTCTCCACCCGGGAATCGGAAGCGGTCCGCAAACGGCTGCTGCAGGTGGGCATCTCCCAGGTCAGCGGCGCCTCCCGCACCTCCGTGGGCGGCTACACCCAGGAAGAACGTCCCCACGATACGGAGCAGTTCGACGTATCCGACCAGCGGACCCTGGACGAAGTGGTTCACTGGCTGATGCAGACCGGGCATATACCGTCCTTCTGCACCGCCTGTTACCGGGAAGGCCGGACCGGCGACCGGTTCATGAGCCTGTGCAAGAACGGGCAGATCCTGAACTGCTGCCATCCGAACGCCCTCATGACCCTGGCGGAATACCTGGAGGATTACGCTTCCCCGGAAACGAAGGAAACCGGCTACCGGATGATTGAGGAGGAACTGAAGAAGATCCCGAAGGAAAAGGTGAGGGAGATCGCTACACAAAACATTGAGTGCATAAAGTCGTCGAACAGGAGAGACTTCAGGTTCTGAGGCAAAGCCTTAGAACCAGTGAAGAATGAAGAATGAAAAATGAAGAATTGAATGTTTGATTCTCAAATCCTGTTTCAGTATTCGGGATAAAAAAACAGCGCCTCTGCGATGTGCAGGGGCGCTGTTCATATTGATCCGGTTAATTATCGTCTTCAGGGACGGAGTAATGGGGCATGATGATGCCTTCCTTATCAAACCGGGCCTTGATCCGGGAACGGAGCTCCCGTTCAATGCGCCAGTGCTCGCCCACAGGGCAAACCACGGCTACCTGCAGCCGGACGGAGTTCTTGTCAAAGGCCACAATGCTCATGACATCCGGCACCTGGCTGAAGCCTTCCATTTCCCGGGCGGCAATTTCCATTTCCTCCTTCACCATGGCCACCAGGCGCTCCTGGTTTTCCTCATAGGGGCAGGGGATGTTGACAATGGCCCGCTTGAAGCCCCGGCTCATGTTGGTGATTGTGCGGATATCGCCGTTGGGAATGGTATAGACGTTGCCGTTGTAGTTCCGGATGGAGGTGGTGCGGATGGTGATGGTTTCCACGGTGCCGTCCAGCCCGTTGATGCTGACCAGGTCGCCCACGGCATAGGAACGCTCACCCCAGATGAACAGGCCGGAAAGCAGGTCCTTGACCAGGGTCTGGGCACCGAAGGCCAGGGCGATACCGACCACCCCGGCGGCAGCCAGGATGGAGGTGACGTCCACCCCGAAGAGGCGGAGAACCGCCGTGGCCAGGATAAAGAACATGATATAGCTGAAAACACTGGAGACAATGGACCGGAAGGTTTCCGAGCGCTGGGCGGCGCCGGGGTTCTTTTTGACGCGGTTTACGGCAATCCGGGCGATGATGAATTTGCCGAGTTTCCACAGCAGCAGGCCGATGATGATCACCGCGCCGGCAAGCAGCAGCCGGCTGACCGCCTGGGGTATATGCTCCAGGAAATCGCCGGCGCTTTCCGCCGCGGAACTGACCGTATCCTTCAGGTCGCTGGCCACCTGGGCGCCCACATTGGGTACCGGGGAGACGGCAGCTTCGGATTCCGCAATATACCTGACAGTATTCATCATAGGGTATCCTCCGTAGGTTCCGTACGCCGGCGGGCAGTACTGCGCAGTCCGGCCTTCTCAAGCAGCACCATGATGACGCCGGTGAACAGGAACAGGTAATAGGTGAAGAAACGCCAGATCAGCAGGGCCAGGCTCTTGGTTCCGCCCGGGAAAATGAGGTTGAAATAACACATGAAACCGCCTTCCTGGGCGCCGCTGGCGCCGGGGAGGGGCGTATAGCTGGCGCTGACGAAGAGCAGCAGACTCAGGGTCAGCAGCTTGTCCCAGGAGGTTCCGGAAAGCCCGAAGGCGTGATAGACAAAGACAATGGAACCGGTGAGCGCCAGCAGGCTGACGGCGCTGCACAGGCACTGGACCAGCAGATGGCCGGCGGAACGGAGCAGGTCGCTGATGGCGGCGTGATAGGTATCCAGCACTTCGCCGGTTTTTTCCATGGCGGCATCCCGGTCTTTGATGAGCCGGATTTTCGCCAGCAGGCCGATGAGCCCGGAGGCCAGCTTCCGCACCAGGGTCCGGCGGAAGGCCGCCAGCAGCACCAGGGGAACCACGGCGAAATTGATGACCCAGCCGATGCGGACAAACCAGATGGCACCGCCCAGCTGCTCCAGCACAAAGGACCGGTTCAGCAGCAGGAACACCAGGCTGAGCAGGGAAACCATGAACTGGTTGGCAATGAGCCGGACGGTGACGGCGGTGGTGCCGTTTCCCACGGGAACTCCCGCCTTGCGCAGGGAGTTGACCTGCATGGGCTGGCCGCCGCTGGCGCCGGGGGTGATATTGCTGTAATAAAACCCGATGAGGGTAATGCTCAGTACGGTGCCGATGCCCAGGGAGAACCCCTGCTTCCGCAGGCAGAACCAGGTCCCCAGGGCGTCGAAAAAGGCATAGCAGATCCAGCAGGCGAACAGGCCGAGAATCCAGCCCGTATCCAGATGGAAAAGGGCATCCCAGGCGTCGCTCAGCTCGGGATTGCCGAAGGCGATGGAGACAACGGCGGCAATGCAAAGCAGAATAAACAGGGCGCTCAGGGCCTTCTTCAGTTTTTCACTCATGCCGCTGCCTCCTTTCATAACATACAACAATATATTCTATCGCCTTTTCGCCGGACTGTCCAGATTCTGCCAGCGGAATACGTCTTTTCAAACCGGGGAAAGCATGGTAAAATCTATATTTACAGGAACTACGAAACAGGCGGAGGTGCAGCCGTTGAATCCCGAACAGTCAATCCCCACAGTCAGTGTGGTGATCCCGGCTTACAATGCGGAAAAAACGCTCCGGCGTACGCTGGACTGTGTCCTGAACCAGACCCTGGACAGCCTGCAGGTGATCCTGATTGATGACGGCAGCACAGACAGCACCGCTGCCATCGGGCAGGAAATTGCGGGAAAGGATCCGCGGCTGACGGTGATCAGCCGGGAAAACCTGGGCATTTCCTCTACCCGGAACGCCGGCCTTGCCGTGTGCACAGGAAAGTATATCCGTTTTGTGGACGCGGACGACACGCTGCCGGTGGATTCCATGGAAAAGATGGTCCGAAGGGCTGAACAGGACGGGTCGGAGCTGGTCATCGGCGGATATGACCAGTATTTCGGGGAGAACCGCAGCTTCCACAACCTGGCGAAGCGGAATGACACCGTTCCCTGCGATGAGATGCTGGACCACCTGTGCAGCCACGCGAACTCCTATTTCTACGGGGTGCTGTGGAACAAGCTGTTCCTGCGGGAACTGGCGGAAAAGCAACAGTGCCGGTTCCAGGAGGACCTGACCTGGGGCGAGGATTTCGCTTTTGTAATGGATTATCTCCGGGGCGTTACCCGGGTGTCCTATATGATGGATTCCCTGTATGACTACCGCCGCTCGGCCAACAGCGCCACGGTAAAGCAGGTGCTGGACTGCGTGAAGCATCCGGCGGAAAACACCCGGATCAAGGGGGAGC
The DNA here is from genome assembly GCA_045111455.1 of Christensenellales bacterium. GTDB lineage: Bacteria > Bacillota > Clostridia > Christensenellales > Aristaeellaceae > Aristaeella. Next base: position 32,756 of record JBGUGL010000035.1, read on the forward strand.
TTTACCGGCACCTGAAAGACATGTACCGGGCCCGGGGACAGTATGACAAATACCGGAAAAAGCTGTGGATGTATCTTTTCCGGGTGGGACTGGGCTGACAAAGGAAACAAAGAATAACCGGAAGGAAGGGAGATGGGCGGATGCAGGGACCGAAAACCGCGGGGAAGCTTCGGCTGATTCTTGCGGCATTTCTGGTATTGTGCCTGGCTGTGCTCATCTCCGGGATCGCCGCAGCGGAAGCCAGAATCACGGTGACCGCCCGGGAAGACGCGGAACAGTCTGCGCAGGTCATCAGCCGGAGAAGCAAGAGCAACACAGTGCTCTATCTTCCCGGCGCCTGGGATATTACCCGGATCCGGCTGAGCGTGAACGAACAGGAGCCTTTCCGGCTGGAAAAGGACGGAACGGTCCTGGAATCCGGAACGCCCGTGGACCTGACACCGTACCTGGGAAAGAAGACGACGATCTATAACGAAAAGAACCGCAGCCTGGGCACTGTGACCGTTTACCAGGGTTCAAAGATCCCGGCGGTTTTCTTCACAGTGGATGGGAAGCAGCTGAAGAAAGTCAACAGCAGCAAGAATGAGATCATTACGGAAGGGCAGGTTTTCTTCCAGGAGGCGGACGGCACCGTATCCTGTGAGGGAGAACTGACACACCTGAAAGGACGGGGCAACAACAGCTTCTCCTATGCCAAGAAACCCTATGAATTCAAGCTGGCGAAAAAGGCGGACCTGTGCGGCATGGGTAAAGCCCGGACATGGATCCTGCTGGCCAATTACCTGGACGTGAGCCTGCTGCGGAACCAGATCATCCTGGATATCAGCCGGGAAATCGGGCTGCCTTATGCCGTGGAATGCCGGCAGGTAGATGTCTGGCAGAACGGCATTTACAACGGGCTGTACCTGATGACGGAAAAGATCCAGATCAACAAAAACCGGATCAACATTACAGACCTGGAAGAAAAGATGGAGGCGGTGAATGACCAGCCTCTGGATTCCTACAAACGATTCAACAGGGAGGACGGATTCCTGCCCATTATGCGGGGATACCGGATTCCCAACGACCCGGAGGATATCACCGGCGGATATATCGCCACCATCGAGAAGCCGCACCGGCTGAAGGATTCCAAGCATCCGGGGATCCGGACGAAAAAGAACCTGAGCGTGCGCATCAAGGAACCCACCAATCCGTCCGCAGCTGAGATTGATTATTTCGGAAACCTGATCAACGACATGCACAATGCGGTGCTGGCGGAGGACGGGATCAATCCGGAAACCGGGAAGCATTATTCGGAATACCTGGATGTGACCTCCTTTGCCAGGAAGTTCCTGGTGGAGGAGTTCTGCAAGAACTATGATGCCACGGGCGGCAGCCAGCATTTCTTCAAGGATTCCGACCGGGTGGATCCGCTGCTTTACGCCGGGCCCTCCTGGGACTATGACCTGTCCTTCGGCAACATGACCGACCGGGGCGCGTCAGCAAGCAAGGATTACCTGTTGATCCTTCGGGTGGGATCCATCAATTTCTATTCCCAGATCGGGAAGCATGCGGATTTCATGGCAGCTGTGGCACAGAACTGGCGGGAAGTTTTCCGGCCGGCTGCGGCCATCCTGATGGGCGAAACCCCGGCATCCGGGAAAAACCCGTTGTGCTCCCTGGATGACTACTATGAGGCGCTGAAGGATTCCGCCGTGATGAATTCAGTGCGGTGGGGCAAGGGCACCAAGGTGAACAAGGAAGCCGGCACGGATTTCGACTCCGGCGTGAAAGCGCTGAAAAGCTGGATCCGGAGACGGATTGACTACCTGGACCAGAGATTTGCAGAGTAAAAAAGTCCCTGCAGGGACAGAAGGAGCAAGAAAATGTTGAAAAAATGGGGAGTTCTTTTACTGGCGATTCTGCTGCTGACGGCATCTGCCTGCAGCGCGGAGCTGATCACTGTCACCCTGTCCGATGAAAAGTGTGAGAGCGCATCGGAAGCCGTTACCTGCGAGGGAAGCACGGTGAAGATCACTGCGCCGGGCGAGTACCTGATCACCGGCACCCTTTCCAACGGGCAGATCTTTGTGGACTGCAAGGAGGAAGGGAAAGTGGTCCTGAACCTGCAGAACGTGAAGATCCATAACGAGACCGGCACCGCGATCCTCATCGAGAAAGTCAGGCCCCGGGCCAGGATCTCCCTGATGGCGGATACCGTCAATGAACTTTCCAATGGCGAAAGCCTGATCTTTGATGAAGAAGACGAGCCTAACGGCGTGATTTTCAGCCGCAGCGACCTGACCGTGGAAGGCAGCGGGGAACTGAAGATCACAGCCGGCGCCATGGACGGAATTGCCTCCAAGGATGACCTGAAGATTGAGGGCGGCCAGATCTCCGTCATCGCACCGCGGCACGGCATCCGGGGCAAGGACAGCGTGGAGATTTCCGCAGGGGATATCACCGTCCAGGCAGGCAAGGACGGCATCCGTTCCAACAACACCAAGGAATCTGACAAGGGCTTTATCTCGATTACCGGCGGGAAAATCAGGATTACCGCCGGGGATGATCCCCTGGACTTTGTGACCGGCCTGATGATCAACAACGCGGAGATTACCTCCACGGTGGCGGGATCTGCGGGAAACGAAGATTAAAATGCATAATGAATAATGCATAATTCATAATTATGAATAGTGAAAAAGAGCTTCTGCGGGTTACGCAGAGGCTCTTTTAGTATTTATACAGTTTCAGTTTACCGGAGGGTGGGCTGATTCTTTGTCCGTGTGCCGGCCAGGGCAATCACCGCGCCCACGGCGGCAATGGCCACGGCGGTGAGCATGGTGGGTTTCACCCCTACGGTGTCAAACATCTGCCCGCCGATGAGGGAGGCCAGCACGGATCCGATGGTGGTCATGCTGAAGGCCAGGCTCTGGGCCTTGGCGGAATCCTTCCGGGCCACCTGGCTATCCGCGTAGCCGACAATCAGCACCGTGTACAGGGCGTAGCTGGGCGCCTGGAAGACGCGGGAGGCAAAGAACAGCGGGATGTTCGGCGCCAGGGCATAGGCCAGGGCTTTGAATACAAAGAGCACCAGGGCCAGCCGGATATACTGCACCGTGGACCACTTCTTCGGAAGCCGGGAGGCGAACATCATCACCGGCACTTCCGTGATGGCCGTGAAGGCAGCCACATAGCCCATGATGGCAGTATCACCGCCCAGGGCCCGGATCTCGTTGATCAGGAAGTTGCCGTCCATGTTATGGGCGATGAAAATAATGATGGTGCCGAAGAGCATCAGGCAGAACATCCGGTTCTCCCGGATAAACACCGGCAGGGAGGAGGACTGCTCCCGGATTTCGTTTTCCGCCGGGGGCATGGCGTCTTCCGCGGTGCGCAGGTCCCGGTCAATGATCCGGTTGCCGATGAACTGCAGCAGCACCACCGCCAGGCCTGCCAGGGGCAGGGTAAGGTAGCCCCAGCGGGCGGTGATTATGCCCAGCAAAGTGCTGAGAATCACGAAGGAGAAGCTGCCCATGGACCGGGCAAGGCCGAAATTCAGCGGCGCCCGGGCACGCTCCAGCCGGACGCACAGGTCCAGGTTCACCGCGTTCACAGGCATCATGGCGGTCATATACAGCACATAGCAGGCAGCGGTCAGCAGGTCATGCCGGGGATGCAGCCGCAGCAGCACCAGCAGCACCACCTGCACTGCCAGCAGCACATTGATCACCGTCGCGTGGCGCAGGTTCCTGTTTCGGTCAATCCGCGCGCCGAGCACCGGGCTGAGCAGCGCTCCGCCCACGTTGCCCAGGGCCAGGATCAGGCCCAGTTCCCCGTTGGAGCAGCCCACGCCCTGCAGGTAAACTGCGGCATAGGCCGTGACCACACAGAAGGCCATCCAGAACCCGCCGGTGATGATCATGTAATGGAACGTGACGGGAGAGAGAGGCTTTTTTTTCAATTCAGGATTCATAATTCATAATTATATCATGACGTAGAGTGACGGGTTACTGTTCCGCAAGCTTGCAGAACTCATCGATATCCTTCTTGATGACTTCCAGGCTGGAACGCCAGAAGGCGGGATCACGCACATCGATGCCGATGCTGGCGGCCACATCCGCCACCGGGGCGGAACCGCAGGAACGCAGCAGGCGGCAGTAGTCTTCCGCAAAGGCAGGACCCTTTTCCAGGTATTGCGCGAAGACGCCCTTGCCGAAGAGCAGGCCGAAGGCATAGGGGAAGTTGTAGAAGTTATAGCCGGAAGAGTAGTAATGGCTCTTGCAGGCCCACATGTAGGGATGCCGGATTTCCGGATCCAGGCCGTCGCCGTAGCTGGCGTCCTGGGCGCGGAGCATGGCATCCTTCAGTTCCTCCACGCTCATGGCATGGTCCGCACGGGTTTCGATGACCTCCTGTTCAAACAGGAAGCGGCTGTAGATATCCACCACGGTCTGGGTGGCTTCCATGAGGCCGTTCTCCAGCAGGTACAGGCGTTCTTCCGGACTGCAGCTGCTGAGGACCTGCCAGCTGAGCATGGTCTCGTTGAAGATGCTGGCGGTTTCAGCCAGGGGCATGGGCTCGTCAATCAGCAGGTAAGACAGGCCTGCCATGCAGCGGTTATGCCAGCCGTGGCCCAGCTCATGGGCCAGGGTGCTGACATCGGAGAAGCTGCCCTGGAAGTTGGTCATCACCAGGCTCCGGTCCGCGTAATGCACGCCGGAACAGAAGGCGCCGCCGGTCTTGCCGTCCCGGGGATAGAAATCAATCCACCGGCTGTCAAAGGCGTTGCCGATGAAGGCAGCCATGTCCGGGGAGAATTTGCCCATTTCCCGGATCAGGATTTCCCGGGCTTCCTCCACGGTATACTTCTTTGAAACGCTGCCGACAGGCGCGAACAGGTCATAGAAGGGGAGCCCGTTCTGATGACCCAGCATGCGGCCCTTGGCTTTCAGGTAGCGGCGGAAATGGGGCAGGTATTCCCGGATGGCTGTCCATAGCGCGTCCAGGGTTTTCCGGTCCATGCGGCTGTCCGCCAGGGTCATATCCAGCACGGAATCAAACTTCCGGGCCTTGGCCAGGGTCCGGGCCTCCATTTTGATGCTGTTCAGGCAGTAGCTCATGGGAAGTTCCATTTTGGCATAGGAGGCGATTTCCGCCTCATAGGCGTCTTTCCGCACGGCCGGATCCGCATCGTAGGCTTTGCCGCGGACACCGGCCAGGGGGAGTTTCTCGTCCCGGTAGTCCACCACCAGGGTGGAATCCAGCTTGTCCCGCAGCTGGCTGAAGGCGTCGCCGCCGGAGAGCTGCATTTCCAGAATCCAGGGTTCAATTTCCGGCGGGATCAGATGCACAGACTGCTCCTTCATTTCCCGCAGGGCGAAGGAAACCGGCCGGAGGATGTCAGAGGAGGCAAGCAGCTGCTCCAGGTCCTCTGTTTCCGCGACGAACCGGGCCAGGGCAGAGGATGCCAGCTGAATATCCGTATAGGCGACCATCAGTTGGTCATAGGCAGTATTGGCTTTCTCGTTGGTGGCATCCACCGCGAGGGTACACTGGATAAAATTGTTCAGGCGATCCAGTTTTTCGCCGATCTGTTCGTACAGGGCAACCGCCTGCTCAAGCCGGGCCAGGCGGGTCAGGGACGAATCCTGCAGAAGGGAAGTGAAGCCTTTCGCGATCTCCTGCAGGGAAGCCAGATCGGCTTTGAACTGCGCATCATCAAAATCAGGGTAGAGATAAGAGAGGTCCCACCGGTCAAATTGTGTTTCCATGTTGATATCCTTTCAGTATGTCAGAATCCAAGGGAATCGTTTACCAGGATCACGTGGATCCGGCCGGCATGCCGGCTGAACCGGGTGATCAGGAACTGGCAGCAGATGGTGTCAGGACTCTTGCAGTCCATGCATTTGCCGGTTTTGGCGCAGGGCGTGGACAGCCCGAAACGCTGGGCGTTGGTAGGCGCGGCCACATTGCGGGCCCGCTTCATGGCTCCGTCCAGGTCGCCGCAGACCTTGTTCATGCCCACGATGAAGATCACTTTCTTCGGTCCCTGGCAGATGGCGGAGACGCGGTTGGAGTTACCGTCGATGTTGACCAGGATGCCGTCGTCCGTCATGGCGTTGGTGCCGGACAGGAACACGTCCGCGTCATAGGCGGCCAGCATGGCAGCCCGCTTATCCTCCATCTTGTCCCGGTCAATAAAGTTGTAGTTGCCTTCCTTCAGCGCGTCCACCAGGCCGATCTCACGGGCACTCATAGCGCCGCCCATGCCGATGGAGCTGCCTTCCGGGATCAGGGAAAGAGCCAGCTTCAGGGCTTCTTCCTTTGTGGCGGCATAGTATCCGGTCATGTTGCGGGATTCAAGGCCCTTGATGGTCTTCTGCGCGAGGAGCTCGTTCCGTTTGATGATGTTCGGATTCATATTGACCTCCTGATCAGCAATTTGTTATTCCGTAAAGGGATCATAACAAAAAAAGCACCGTCCTTCAAGACTGCGGACTGTATCCATTGCACGGCTTCCGGAGATTCTGCAATTCAGGGACGGCAGCGGAGGGATTCCGGCGGGCACCGCAGAATAATCTACATGTATATAGAAAGACAGGCATGAAAACAGACCGAAGTCCAAAACTGCCGCAGAACCTGAACAGGCCGCGGGGCCTGACTGCCGGCATCTGGGTACTGGCCGCCTGCCGGATCATCCTGTGCCTGTTTCCGCAGAACGGCTGGCTGGAGAACAGCTCGGACATGACCTGGGGAATTATCCGGAATGTTCCCTTTGTCCTGCTGGGTGCGGTGATCTGCTGGCTGTATTTCCGGAAAAGAAAACAGGACTTTCAGGTTCATGTGGCTGTATATCTGTCTGTCTTTCCTGTTCTATATTCCGGTGGCGGTGGGTGCCGGGGCGGTGCCCATACTGGGTATGCTGATGCTCCCCAAGACTGTCTGCTATATCCTGATGATCCTGGCCTTCCTGTCCGCCGTGAAAACCACGGGGAACGAAGGCCAAAGCAAACAAATGATCACGGAGGGAAACAAAATGGACGGCTGTATTTTCTGCAAGATCGCCTCGGGAGAAATCCAAGGCCTGCGGGTGTATGAAGACGCGGAAACCCTGGCCTTTATGGATATTGCAAAGGATGTGGACGGGCATGTGCTGGTGATCCCGAAGAAGCATTGCAGGAATATCCTTGACTGTGATACGGAAACCCTGAAGGCGGTGATGGAAACCGTCCGGAAGGTATCCCGGCATCTGACGGAGAAATGCGGCTATGACGGCGTCAATCTGCTGAACGCCAGCGGGGAGAGCGCCGGCCAGTCTGTGGATCATTTCCATATCCATATCATTCCCCGCCGAAAAAACGACGGGATCGATGCCTGGCCGCATTTTGAAGGCGCCAAAGAGGAACCGGAGGATAGCTTCAGCCGGATCCGGATGATGTGATGACAGGGAAAAGCTTCCGCATAAAAGCGGCAAAGAAAAAGAAGGACCGGAATGATTCCGGCCCTTTTTGCTTATTCCATGGCGGCTTCGATGAGCTTCCGGATATGGATATCCACACTGTCCAGGCATGGGAGACCGCAGTTGTCAGAGTTCAGCAGGAGCGGCAGCTCCGTACATCCCAGGATCACTGCTTCAATTCTGTCCTCCTGTTTCAACCGGTCAATGATTGCCCGGAATTCCCGCAGGGTTTCCTCTTTGACAATGCCCTGTTCCAGTTCCTCCAGGATACGCTTTCCGATCAGCCGGCGCTCTCCGGCATCGGGAGTGAACACCCGGATTCCCGCCATTTCCAGGGGCTTGCTCATATAGTCCATTTCCATGGTGAAAACCGTTCCGAGCAGGCCGACTTTCCTGTATCCTTCTGAAACGGCGTAATCGCGGACCGCTTCGGGAATGCTCAGCAGCGGAAAGTCCGCCTGCCGGGTCAGTTCGTCAAAAACCGCGTGCATGGTTACCGCGGTCAGGGCAATGACTTCCGCGCCGCCTTCATGAAGACGCCGGGCTTTTTCTCCCAGGTAATCTGCCAGCAGGTCATACTGACCGTCCGATACATAACCCCAGGCTCTCCGGAAATTGACGCTTTCCACCGCGATATCCGGCATGGCTTTTCCGCCGGTGAGAGCATCGATCCGGCTGTTCAGTTCCCTGTAATACATAACGGTGGATTCCGGCCCTGTGCCGCCCACCAAGCCAATCTTCCTCATAATTTCCTCTCCGTTCCTGCTTTTCCGCCCATTATAGCAGAACGGCGTGCTGCAGGAAAGTGATGAAAAGCGGTAAATATATTGATATGCCCGGAACGATCCTGTAAAATATACAGCAATCAGCGCATCAACTCCAAAGAACACACAGGAGGATAACGGAATGATCCATTCAGCGGAAGAACTGAAGCTTCGGAACGGCGGACACTGCACGATCCGTTCTGTTGAACCCGAGGACGCGGAGTGTATGCTGACATACATGAAAACCATGCTGGGAGAAACGCCCTTCCTGCTGCGGACACCGGAGGAATTCGACTATACAACGGAGGAAGAAGCCAGGATCCTGGAGGGACGTAAAAACGATCCCCGGAGCCTGATGCTGGTAGCGGAAAAAGACAGCCAGATCATTGCCAGCGCGGATGTCTGCGGTTATAAACAGAAACGCAGGCTGCACCGGGCGGAGCTGGGCATCTCTGTCCGGAAAGACTACTGGAATCAGGGAATCGGTTCCGCCATGATGGAAAGGTTAATCGCGTTTGCCGTCCGGTGCGGCTATGAGCAGATCGAACTGACGGCGGAGTCCAAAAACCGGAGAGCACTGTCGATGTATATGAAATACGGCTTTACGGTGTACGGAACCCGGCCGCACGGGCTGAAGTATCCTGACGGCAGTTATGACGATGATTATCTGATGTGTAAAATGCTGTGAGCAGACAGGATACCTGAAAGCAAAACAAACTAAAACAGTCCTCCCCGCGATTAATGCAGGGAGGACTGTTGCTTTCAGATGATTATTTGTCGAAGGCCGGGGGAACGGGCTTGGTGATCTCCTTCAGCCGGCGCTGGCGGCGGGTGAGCATATCAGGGGATTTGGCCTGGATGTCACCGGCCCTGGTCAGGGCCCACTTGGTGAGAGACGGACCGACAAGCTCATAGATCAGCACGGAGAACAGGACAATATTCCGGATCAGGGAGCCTTCTGCACCGCCGAGCACCCGGTAGGCGGTGCTGCACATGCCCAGGGCCACACCGGCCTGGGGCAGCAGGGTGATGCCCAGCCATTTACGAACCGTATCCGGGCTCTTTGCCAGGATGGAAGACCAGTGGGCGCCCAGGATTTTGCCCATGGAACGGAAGAGAATATACACCACGCCGATCAGCACCACGGAAAGATCCGCGAAAACACTGAAATCCAGAGCGGCGCCGCTGAGCACGAAGAACAGGGTGATGGCCGGGCCGGACCAGCGGTCCGCCTGCAGCATCAGATCCTCACTCAGGGGGCAGAAGTTGCAGAAAATGGTACCGAGCATCATGCAGACCAGCAGGGAAGAGAAACCGAAGGTGAAAGGACCGATTGGGATCTTCAGCTGGCTGACAGCTACGGTGAGGATTACGCTGCCGACAATCAGGGCATTCCGGTTGCGGTGGGAATGGAAGAAGCGTTCCAGCCAGGTGAGCCCCATACCTACCAGACCGCCGAAGACCACGGAAAAGATCACTTCCATCAGCGGCTCAATGATCAGGGCCGCAATATGGGTGGTGCCGTTTTTCATGGATTGGGCAATACCGAAGGAGACCGCGAAGATCACCAGGCCGACGGCGTCGTCCAGGGCGACGACAGGCAGCAGCACGTCCGTCACCGGGCCTTTGGCCTTGTACTGGCGGACGACCATCAGGGTGGCAGCCGGGGCGGTTGCCGCGGCGATGGCGCTCAGGGTGATGGCCACCGGCATGGGCAGAAGGTCCGGCATCATGAAATGCAGGGCTACCAGGGCGATATCCACAAAGACGGTGGCAACCACGGCCTGCAGGATACCGATAATGGTGGCCTGCTTTCCGGTCTGCTTCAGGGCGGAAAGCCGGAACTCATGGCCGATGGCGAAGGCAATGAAGCCCAGGGCCACATCGGAGATCATGGACAGGGAGTCCACCTGCTCAGGAGTATTGAAACCCAGGCAGTGGACGCCGAGACGGCCCAGGACGCTGGGACCGATCAGGATACCGGCCACCAGGTAGGCAGTAACGTCAGGCAGGCGGAATTTAACAAAAAGCCGGGTCATTAACAGGCCGGTAAAAAGGGCAACTGCTATCAGCAGAAGAGTCTGCATAAAGGGCACGCATCCTTTCAGAAATCCATTGTGCGTTAATACACACGCCGGAGATTGTATCACCAAAGCGGAAAAATCTCAATGATTTTCCGCTTTGGCGATACAATAATTCATAATTCATAATGCATAATGGCGGAGAAAACAGCACAAAGGGCTGTTTTGCATATTTGATGCGGCTTTGCCGTATGAAGGTTTTTTTCCACGAATTAACAGTAAATATTGAACAATTATATAGTTTTATTCCATTCTACAGAGTTGAGGGATATGTGGTATAATGCCAGGAGTAATGTGAATGTACCGGAGGAGGATGAAGCAGTGGCGGAGAACGGGAAAAGGTCCGGTTTTGTGCTCATGGATGAAATGGAACAAAAACAGCAGTCCGGGACGAAAGAAAACGCCAGCCATGAACCGCGCTACTGGAAACGCGGGCTAAGGCGTTCCTTTGAGCATGCCTCGGAAGGACTTGACCTGAAACTGCCGTGGATCATGTTGGCGGGTATGTTCATACTGGTTCTGGATGAAACATTCGGCGACTTTCCAGGCTGGGTTTCCGATGCGGCAATTGTGATTGCGATTATCGGCGCGGTGCAGTACGTTATATCAACCGGCATCAGGATTTATCATAAGAAAAAGAACAGAGAATGAAGAGACGACGCTGCGCGTCCAAATGAAGAATGAAGAATTATATAGTGTTATTTCACGTGATCTGAGCTGTTCGGTCAATGTTAATAATTGTTCGGGTTAAAGACTTGTGATAGAATGACAACAGAATGAATCCGGGAGGATAATGAGAAATGAATGTGACAAAGGATATCCGTTATATCGGCGTAAACGATCATGAGATTGACCTGTTTGAGGGTATGTATATTGTGCCGGAAGGCATGGCCTATAATTCCTATGTGATCCTGGACGAGAAGGTGGCTGTGATGGATACGGCGGACCGGCATTTTGTGCAGGAGTGGCAGGGTAACCTGGAGGCGGCGCTGGAAGGCCGGAAGCCGGATTACCTGATTGTGCAGCACATGGAGCCGGACCATTCCTCCGGCATCGCGGCATTCATGGAAGCATATCCCGAAGCCAAAGTGGTGGCCACCGCCAAGGCATTCACCATGATGAAGAACTTCACCGGCACGGACTATTCCACCCGGGGCATCGTGGTGAAGGAAGGGGACAAGCTGGAACTGGGCAGCCATGTGCTGACCTTTGTGACCGCTCCCATGGTGCACTGGCCGGAGGTCATGTTCACCTATGACAGCACGGACAAGGTTCTGTTTTCTGCGGACGCCTTTGGCAAGTTCGGCGCCCTGGACGCGGAGGATGAGGAAGGCTGGGCCTGTGAAGCCCGCCGGTATTATTTCGGCATTGTGGGCAAGTACGGCGCCCAGGTGCAGGCGGTGCTGAAGAAGGCCGCGGCACTGGATATCCGGATCATCTGCCCGCTGCACGGACCGGTGCTGGATGATAACCTGGGATACTACCTGGATCTGTACAACACCTGGTCTTCTTACGGCGTGGAGACTGAAGGCGTTGCCGTTTTCTATACCTCCGTTTACGGACATACGAAGGAAGCGGCGGAGTACCTGGAAAAGAAACTGCAGGAGCTGGGCTGCCCGAAGGTGGCTGTCAGCGACCTGGCCCGGGACGATATGGCGGAGGCCGTGGAGGACGCATTCCGGTACGGAAAGATCGTGCTGGCCACTACCACCTACAATGCAGATATCTTCCCCTTTATGAAGGAATTCATTGAACACCTGACGGAGCGGAACTTCCAGAACCGGAAGATCGGTTTCATCGAGAACGGCAGCTGGGCGCCTACCGCCGCCAAAGTAATGAAGGGTATGCTGGAAGGCTGCAAGAACACCGCTTTCGCAGAGACGGAAGTAAAAATCCTGTCCGCGATGACAGAGGAGAACAAGGCGCAGATTGAACAGCTGGCAAAGGAAATGTTAATTTAATTCATAATTCTGCGATCGCTGTTACCAAAGGCAGGGCTCTTTGCGCCCTGCCTTTGACAGCTGCAGCATGGCAGTTGTTACCCAAATCGAAGATTTGAACAACTGCTCAACAATTCATAATTATCCGCCCTTCCGGAATCAGGATGATATGATGTACATAGGGAAGGTTAAGAAAAGGACCGTCGGGATTAACCGATGGTCCTTTGGTATTGTGAGCTGGCTCCAGCGGCCTGATTATGCTATGATGAGAGCCGATGAATCTTGAATATACCTTACCAAAGGAGCAGGCAGGATGATTGAGATCAAACGAATCAAGGGCGGCACGGATAATTGCTATTTAGTCACGGACGGCAGCCAGGCAATTCTGGTGGATACAGCGAGCGGACAAAACCTTGACCAGGTGATGGCGGAATGTGACAAATACACCCTGAAACTGATTGTGCTGACGCATGTTCATTTCGACCATGCTGAGAACGCGGCTGCGCTGTCAGCCCGGTACGGTGTCCCGGTTGCCATTCACAGAAAAGATGAGGAGCTTTTTGACAGCTTTGATAAACAGCCCCTGAAGTCCTCCGGACTGGTGGGATGTGTGGTCCTCGGCATGTCTTTGAAGGTGTTAAGGAATACGACTGTGGCGCGGCCGGATAACCTGATCTATGTCGGGGAAGGGGATGACCTGAACGCATACGGATTCAATGCCAAAGTGATTGAACTGCCGGGTCATACGCTGGGTTCCATCGGCCTGGATGTGGAAGGCAGGCATCTGCTTGTCGGAGACGCTCTGGACAACTGGATCCGGCCGGGAACCGGACATCTGTTTTACGACAAAGAAGCCACCCGGAAGAGCGCTGAAAAAATCAGGGCACTGGGTGACCGGACGATATACTACGGGCATGGGAAACCGACCCCAAACGGTCTTTTCTGAAGCGGAGGGAAGATGACAGCCGGCTGTAACGACAGCCGGCTGTTTCTACAGGTGTCCGGAGTGCAGGTCATCAGGGTTTTACATACCTGATTTCCCGCTTATTCCAGCGCCTGAAGATCTTGTCCTTTCCGTCAAAACGGTAACCATTCTTTTCGTAGCAGTTCCTGCCCATTTCGTTTTCCTCCAGGACCCAGATCACAAATTCCCTGCAGCCTTTTTCCCTGCCTTTCTGTTCAAAGAAGCGGATCATTTCAGTGCCGATTCCCTTGCGCACATAGGCGGGATCCACGTAGATAAAATGAAGTTCAAAGGCTCCTTTTTTATCCTCATCCTCGCACGGGCCCATGCCCATCATACCCTTGACGACGCCGGTGTCCGGATCTTCGTAAACATACATGTCAAAGCGTTTTTCACTGATCCAGCGGGTGTGAACCGGGACGCGGCTTTCAACGGTCAGGTCTTTCAGGGATTCCTCGGAAAGAATATTCTGATATGCGTAACGGCTGCTGATCGCATCAATCTCAGCCGTTCTGGATGCATCATTAACGGTGGCTTCACGAATCATTTTCCATTCACCTCATTATGTAGTTTTGTTATGATCAGTTATTCAGGCCGGATATAACCGGTTTACAGGCTTCAGTTATGAAGGCGACAACAACAGCAGTTCCTGCAATCCGAACATATTCCGGAGTTCTGTGACACAGGACAACACAGATCATCCAGATGTTCGATCCAGAGAGATTCCACCCAGTATTCAGACCTGATACCCAGCATGAGAATACCTCCCTTCAGGAACATCGAAATTTGAATTATCCTATCACAGATGAACAATATATTTCAACAGTTTTCGATGTGCTTCGGAAAAGAATAGAAAAGGGGCCGTCGGGAAAACCCGACTGCCCCTGTGCATTATGATCATTAATGCCGCATGTGGTTGATGTCCACCAGTTCCGTGTTCTGCAGGGTGAAGCGGGAACCCAGGATGTCCATGAGGGCGTTGGCAGTGTCCAGAGAGGTCATGCAGGGAATGCCCAGGACCATGGCCTTGCGGTGGAGCACGGTGTAGTCGCCTACGGTGTCATCCTTGACGGCACCGGTGTAAATGATGTAGTTCACGGAGCCGTTTTCCATCAGGCCGATGATTTCATCGCTGATCTTCGGGTCCGCCACAGGCGTCACGCGGATGCCGACAGCGGAGATGGCCCGGGCGGTATCCTTGGTGGCATAGACGCTGATGCCCTGGTCATAGCAGCGCTTGGCTACAGCGATGGCATCCGGGAAGTCCTCATCCTCAACGGACAGGAGCACGCCGGTATGGTCCTTTTCACGGGCGGTGGGAAGATGGAAACCGGCGGCGGACAGGCCCTTGAAGAGCGCTTCCGCCTTGGTGATGCCGATGCCCAGGACTTCACCGGTGGACTTCATTTCCGGCCCCAGGATGGAGTCAGCATCGTTCAGCTTCTCAAAGGAGAAGACCGGCACCTTGATGGCGCAATAGGGCGGCGCCTGGTAGAGGCCTGTGCCGTAGCCCAGATCCTTCAGGGGCTCGTCCAGCATGACGCGGGAGGCCAGGTCCACCATGGGAACGCCGGTGACCTTGGAAATGTAGGGAATGGTTCGGGAAGCCCGGGGATTGACCTCGATGACATACAGTTCATTATCATAGATCAGGTACTGGATATTCACCAGGCCCTTGGTGCCCAGCGCCAGGGCCAGCTTGGTGGAGATATCACAGATCTTCTCCTGGAACTTCTCCGTAAGGTTGAAGGGCGGATAGACAGCGATGGAGTCGCCGCTGTGGACGCCGGCCCGCTCGATGTGCTCCATGATGCCGGGAATCAGGACGTCCTTTCCGTCGGAAATGACGTCCACCTCCAGCTCGATGCCGGGCAGATACTGGTCCACCAGCACCGGGTTTTCAATGCCGCCGGAGAGAATCCGGGTCATGTAGTCCACGGTGTGCTTCCGGTTGCGGGAGATGGTCATGTTCTGGCCGCCGATGACGTAGGAGGGACGCAGCAGCACTGGATAGCCCAGGCCTTCCGCTGCGGTAACGGCTTCTTCCATGGTGCGGACGCCCATACCGCGGGGACGGCGGATGCTGAACTGCTCCAGCAGCTCGTCAAAGCGCTCCCGGTCCTCGGCGATATCAATGGATTCGGCACTGGTGCCCAGGATGCGGATGCCCTGGGAATCCAGGAACTGGGTCAGTTTGATGGCGGTCTGGCCGCCGAAGGCCACCACGACGCCCACGGGCTTCTCCACGGCGATGACGTTCATGACGTCTTCGGGAGTCAAGGGCTCGAAATACAGCCGGTCCGCGGTATCATAGTCGGTGGAAACGGTTTCCGGGTTGTTGTTGATGATGACCACATCATAGCCGATGCGGCGCAGGGTCCACACGCAGTGGACGGAGGAGTAGTCGAACTCGATGCCCTGGCCGATGCGGATGGGGCCGGAACCCAGCACGATGACCACGGGACGGCCGGAACGCTTCAGGCTCCGGGATTCGCAGGCCTTGTCCGTGCAGGAATAGAAGTAGGGTGTTTCCGCAGCGAATTCCGCGCCGCAGGTATCCACCATTTTATAGCTCATCTGCCAGCCGGGAACTTCCTTCGCTCCGGTGATGCGCATAACGGCCTTGTCCGGATAACCCATTTTCTTGAAGGTTTCATAGTCACCGGGCTGCAGGCCTTTGCCTTCAGTCCGCATTTCCAGCTCCGCCATGGCGCGCAGGCGGTAGAGGAAGAACCGGTCGATCTTCGTGATCTCAAAGATCTCGTCCACGCTGATGCCCTGTTTCAGGGCCTCGAAGACCGTGAAGAGCCGGCGGTCATCCTGGCGGGCCAGGCGGTCACGGATAGGCTCGTCCGTCAGAGCCGGGGCATTCAGCGTATCCAGGGAAATCTCGGCGCCGCGGACAGCCTTCATCAGAGCTTCCTCAAAGCGCTGGCCGATGGCCATGACTTCGCCGGTAGCTTTCATCTGGGTACCCAGACGGCGGGATGAACCGTAGAACTTGTCAAAGGGCCACTTCGGGAACTTGACCACCACATAGTCCACGGTGGGCTCGAAGCAGGCGCAGGTTTTGCCGGTAATATCATTGGCGATCTCGTCCAGGGAGTAGCCCAGGGCGAGACGGGTGGTAATCTTGGCGATGGGATAGCCGGTGGCCTTGCTGGCCAGGGCAGAGGAGCGGCTGACGCGGGGGTTGACCTCGATGACCGCATACTCGAAGGAATCCGGATTCAGGGCGAACTGGCAGTTGCAGCCACCGACGATACCTATGGCGCTGATGATGTCCAGCGAGGCAGTCCGGAGCATCTGGTATTCCTTGTCGGACAGGGTCAGGGCAGGAGCCACGACCACGCTGTCGCCGGTATGGATACCCACGGGGTCCACGTTTTCCATGGAGCAGACGGCAATGACGTTGCCCTGGGCGTCCCGCATGGTTTCAAACTCGATTTCCTTCCAGCCGGAAATGCACTTTTCCACCAGGATCTGGGTGATGGGGGAGGCGTCCAGGCCGGCACGGGCGATGACGCGCATTTCCTCCACATCGGCCGCGATACCGCCGCCGCTGCCGCCCAGGGTGTAGGCGGGGCGCACGATGACCGGATAACCGATCTTTTCAGCCCAGTCCAGGGCCTCCTCCAGGGTCTCCGCGATGCCGGAGGGCACGCAGGGCTGGCCGGCCTTCAGCATGGTTTCCCGGAATTTCTCCCGGTCTTCCGCACGCTCGATGGCCTCAATGGGAGAACCCAGCAGGCGGACACCGAATTCATCCAGGGTGCCGTCCTTGCTCAGCTGCATGGCCAGGGTCAGGCCGGTCTGGCCGCCGAGACCGGCGATCAGTCCGTCCGGGCGTTCCTTTTCGATAACCCGGCGGACGGTAGCCGCGTTGAGGGGCTCCAGGTAGATTTCATCCGCCAGGTGGGAGTCAGTCATGATGGTGGCGGGGTTGGAGTTGACCAGCACCACGTTGATGCCTTCGGCTTTCAGTACGCGGCAGGCCTGGGCGCCGGCGTAGTCAAACTCGGCAGCCTGGCCGATGACGATGGGGCCGGAACCGATGACCAGGACTTTTTTGATGGAAGTATCTTTCGGCATGGTCAGTTCCTCCCTTTCTGCATATTTTCCACAAAGCGGTCAAAGAGGACCGCGGTATCCCGGGGACCGGAAGCGGCTTCGGGATGGAACTGGACGGTGAAGCATTTCAGGTCCGGATAATCCATGCCCTCGCAGCTGCCGTCGTTGGCGTTCCGGAAAGACTCGGTACCGATACCCTTCAGGGAATCCGCGACTACCGCGTAGCCGTGGTTCTGGGAGGTGATATAGGTACGGCCGGCAAAGAGGTCCTTGACGGGCTGGTTGCCGCCGCGGTGTCCGTATTTCAGCTTTATTGTATCTCCGCCCAGGGCCAGCGCAGCCAGCTGATGGCCGAGGCAGATGCCGAAGACCGGCAGTTTCCCGATGAGCTTTTTCAGCTCACCGATGCAGAAGGTGTTTTCCTTCGGATCTCCAGGGCCGTTGGAGAGCATGATGCCGTCCGGACCGGAAGCGAGGATTTCCTCCGCCGGGGTGCGGGCGGGCCACACGGTGACGGAACAGCCGCGCTTCTGCAGGCTGCGGATGATGTTGTGCTTGGCACCGTAATCGATGAGAGCGACGCGGCAGAGCTCCTTTCCGTCCGCCGGGAAGGTTTCCTTCGCAGCTTCGGTAACGGAGTCCACAGCGTTTTTCACGGTGAAAGCCCGGATTTCACTGAGATCCGCGGGAATCTCATCGCAGATCATGGCATTCATGACGCCCTCTTCCCGGGTGATCCGGACGATCTCGCGGGTATCCACACCGCACAGGCCGGGAATGCCCTTGGCCACCAGATAATCGTTCAGGGGATAGGCGGAACGGAAGTTGGAAGGCGTATCGCACAGCTCCCGGACGATATAGCCGAAGAGGGTGCTGTTTCCTTCGAAGTCTTCCTCAATGACACCGTAGTTGCCGATGAGCGGGAAGGTCTGGGTGACGATCTGGCCGTAATAGCTGGGGTCAGTCAGGGTTTCCAGGTAGCCTTCCATACCGGTGGTGAACACCAGTTCACCGATGCGGTTGACAGGTGCGCCGATGCGCTTGCCTTCGAAGACGGTACCGTTGGCGAGAACAAGATAGGACATAAGGGCCTCCTTCGGAGTAATGAAAAATGAAGAATGAAGAATGAAAAATTAATGGTTATGCCGGCTGGCAAGCAGCTTTGATGACTTCCGCGGCTTTGATGAGCAGGTCATCCGGGATGTTCAGGGCGGGGAGGAGACGGACCTTGTCTTTTGCGGTGAGACAGAGGACGCCGTTTTCCCGGCAGGCGGCCAGGACTTCAGCAGCGGGTTTCACGGTTTTGATACCGATCATCAGGCCGAGACCGGTTACGCTCTCGATGCCGGGAGCACCTTCCAGCAGGCTCCGGATCAGGCTGCTCTTGCGGGTCACATCCGCCAGGAAATCATCTGTCAGCCGTTCCACCACGGAGATGGCCGCGGCAGCTGCCACGGGATTGCCGCCGAAGGTGGAACCGTGATCGCCGTAGGAAAGGACGTTGCAGACCTTTTCACTCATGAGGGTGGCACCCATGGGCAGGCCGCCGGCCAGGCCCTTGGCGGTGGAAACCACATTGGGATGCAGGCCGTACTGCATATAGGCGTACAGGGAGCCGGTGCGGCCGTTGCCGGTCTGGACCTCATCGATCATGAGCAGGATATCCTGCTCCTTCAGGTACGCGTCCAGCTCCTTCACAAAGGCAGGCTCCAGCGGAATGACGCCGCCTTCGCCCTGCACGAGCTCGATCAGCACTGCGGCTACGGTGCCGCCAGCACACAGGGCCTTCAGGGCATCCATGTCCCCGACGGGGAAGGAAGCGAAGCCGGGAGTCAGGGGCTGGAACAGCTCGTGGAAGTGATCCTGACCGGTGGCGGCCAGGGTGGTCAGCGTCCGGCCGTGGAAGCTGTTCACCAGCGTTACGACAGTGGAGCAGGCAGGGCCTTTATGCTCAGCCGCCCATTTCCGGGCAACCTTGATGGCACACTCATTGGCTTCAGCACCGGAATTGGAGAAGAAAACCTTGGACATGCCGGTCTTTTCACACAGGAGCTTTGCCAGGTTGGCGCAGGGCGCGGTGTAAAACAGGTTGGACATGTGCTGGACGCTGTGGATCTGCTTTTCCACGGCAGCGATCCAGACATCATCCGCCACACCGAAAGAGGAAACGGCGATGCCGGATCCCATATCAATGTATTCCCTGCCGTTTGCGTCCTGAACCAGGGAACCCTTGCCGGAGACGATTTCGACAGGGAAACGCTTGTAAGTTGATGCAACGTACGTTTTATCGAGGTCGATCGTGTACATAAAAACCCCCATATGAATGAAGAATGAAGAATGAAAAATGAAGAATTAATAGTTATTATTCGCGGCCGCTCTGCCTTCGCCTACGGCTCGTCAATCGTAAGGAATCGCGCGCGCACCGCGGGCGCAAGCGCCTCACGCACCGCGCACGACATGGCTCAGTAGCTGTGGGTGGCGTTACCAAAATATCTTCATCCTGCGGATTTGATATTTTGACGCTCACTCCCATCCACTTTGACGGTCATCAGGGGTTTCGCCGTTGGAGACCATGGTGCCGGCACCTTCGTCGGTGAGGAGTTCCATGAGGATGGAGTGGGGAACACGGCCGTCCATGATGACCACATTGCGGACACCACGGGAGAGCGCCTTGGCGCAGCACTCGACCTTCGGGATCATGCCGCCGGAGATAATGCCGCTTTCGTACAGGGAGGGCAGCTCCGGCAGGGTGATCTGGGGAATCAGGGTGGAAGGATCATCCTTGTCCCGCAGCACGCCGGCGATATCCGTCATCATGATCAGGCGCTCCGCGCCCAGTGCGCCGGCAATGTAAGCCGCGGCGGTATCGCCATTGATGTTGTAGGCATTGCCGTTCTTATCGCAGCCAACGGTGGAGACAACGGGGATGTAGCCCCGGTCCAACAGGTCGGTGACGGGCTGGATATGCACCTTCTGGATTTCGCCCACGTAGCCCAGGCGTTCGTCCTTCATGCTGCACTGCAGCAGGCGGCCGTCCATGCCGGAGAGGCCGACAGCCTTGCCGCCCTTCATTTCCAGCAGGTTAACCAGGGTCTTGTTGATCTTGCCGGCCAGGACCATCTGGACAATGTCCATGGTTTCCTTATCGGTAACCCGCAGGCCGTTCACGAACTCCGGCTTTTTGCCGAGCCGGTCCATGAGGTCGTTAATTTCCGGGCCGCCGCCGTGAACCAGCACGATCCGTACGCCGATGAGCCACAGAAGGACAATATCCTCCATCACCTGCTGCTTCAGCTGGTCATTGATCATGGCGTTGCCGCCGTATTTGACGACCACCACCTTGCCGGTATACCGGCGGATGTAGGGAAGGGCGGCGGTGAGAACTTCGGCGCGCTCCATATTTGTCAGATCACTGTGCATAAAAACCCTCCTGGTTTTTAATGCATAATGCATAATGCATAATGCATAATGATGATTGCCTGAAAGCCTTTGTGTCGACCATCAGGTGCGGTAGTCGCCGTTGATTTTGACGTAATCGTAGGTGAGGTCGCAGCCGAAGGCGGTGGCTTCCTCAGTGCCCATGTTCATGTTGCAGTCGAAATGAACATCATGCTCGGACAGGATTTCCAGGGCTTTGTCCTCATCAAAGAGCTGCACGCAGCCGTCCTTGTAGAAGCAGACGGAACCGCTTTTCCCGGTCATGGTGATGATGATATCCGCGGGATTGAAATCCGGACCGGCGTAGCCCAGCGCACAGAGCACGCGGCCGCAGTTGGCGTCTTTCCCGTAGATCATGGCCTTGACCAGGCTGGAGCCGACCACTGAACGGGCCAGGATCCGGGCGTTCTCTTTGGTATCCGCATTGAAAACGCGGGTTTCGATCAGGTGGGTGGCGCCTTCACCGTCGGAAGCCATGAGCCTTGCCAGGTCGTGGCAGACGCTGAAGAGCGCGGCACAGAAGAGATCATAGGCTTCTCCCTCCGCGGTGATGGCCTGATTGCCGGCCAGGCCGCTGGAGAAGAGCAGCAGGGTATCGTTGGTGCTGGTGTCGCCGTCCACGGTGATCATGTTGAAGGTGTCTTTGATTACGGCACTGAGCGCTTTCTGCAGCAGGGCAGGATCAATGGCGCAGTCCGTAGCCAGATAGCCAAGCATGGTGCACATGTTGGGATGGATCATGCCGGAACCTTTGCTCATGCCGCCGAGACGGACGGTGACGGTGCCATCGCCGGAAGCGGCGGGAAGGTCAAATTCCACCGCGTATTCCTTGTTGACGGTATCAGTGGTCATGATGGCCTTGCTGGCCAGGGTGGCGGCTTCCGCAGTATCAGAAAGGCTGCCTGCCATGGCAGTGACACCGGCGATGATCCGGTCCAGCGGCACGTTCGGGCCGATGACGCCGGTGGAGCCTACCAGAACCTGATCCGCGGAGATTCCCAGGATTTCCGCGGTATGCTTTGCGGTCTCGCTGCACAGGCGCAGGCCTTCAAAGCCGGTGCCGGCGTTGGCGATGCCGGTATTGACGACTACGGCGCGGGCAGGCTTTCCGGACTTCACGATGTCCATATCCCAGAGCACCGGAGCGGCCTTTACCTTGTTGGAAGTGAATGTGCCGGCTACGGCACAGGGGACTTCCGTGAAGAGCAGGGCCATATCCCGCCGGTTCTGATACTTGATGCCGGCTTCACAGCTGGCGGCTTTGAAACCCTTTGCGGCAGTGAATCCGCCGGTGATCTTACGAATCTTCATTGTCTTCTCCTTCGCTGTATCTGATCTGTTACCCAAATCAAAGATTTGGACAGATCATGATATGAATCTTGTGATGTTCTTTTCGTTCAGCACGAAGTCGTAGTAGTACACATCCGCCCGCTGATTCCAGCCGATCTGTTTCCAGAAGGCGTTGCCGGCGTCATTGGCGGTGAAGGCGATCAGGGCGACCTTATTGATGCCCATGGCCTTCAGCTGGTGCATACAGAAGCCGACCATGTGCGTTCCGATGCCCCGGCGCCGGTATTCCTTCGCGACGCAGACGTGGTACAGGTACCCCTGGCGGCCATCGGATCCGCAAAGGATCGTTCCGACAATCCGTCCCCGGGCCTTGGCCACCACGCTGGTGGTGGGATTGCGCAGGATAAACCGCTCGATATCCTCCCGGGAATCATCCAGCGCCCGGATCCCGAAGCCGCGGATGGTCATCCACAGGGCCCGGACGTCGTCATAATCCTCCGGTTTCATCGGCATAATGTCGATCTCATTGATTAACTGCTGCTCCATCGATAACTCCCCATTGAGTCTGATGCTCTCTTAAATGACGAGGCCCTCCGCTTCATCGAATCCGAGGGCGATGTTCATGTTCTGGATTGCCGCGCCTGAAGCACCTTTGCCCAGGTTGTCAAAGCGGGACACCAGAAGGATACGTTCCCCGTTGCCGAAAACGGAGACCTGCAGATCATCCCGGCCGGCAAAAGCGCCGGCAGAGAGGAATCCGTTTTCATCAGGTGCTTCCGCGAAACGGATCAGGCCGGACTGATAATATGCCCTGTAGGCTTCTTTGATTTCCTCAACCGATGCCGAGGTGTCCGCGGATGTCAGGGGCACGGTAACCTCCATGCCGGCGTAGTAAGGCGCCACGATGGGACAGAATACCGGCGCATGGTCCAGGCCGCAGAGCTTTGCCATTTCCGGCAGGTGCTTGTGGGTCTGCCCCAGGCCGTACTGCCGGGGCGCCTGATACAGGGGATCCACATTCTCCGCTTCATATTCCGCAATCATCTTTTTCCCGCCGCCGGAATATCCGGTGAGGGAGAAGGCGGACAGCCGGACATCCTTTTTCAGCAGGCCCGCTTCCACCAGCGGCGCCACCAGGGAAATGAAACCCGTGGCATGGCAGCCGGGATTGGCAATGCGCTTGGCTGTCTTCAGCTTCTCCCGCTGGCCGGTGAGCTCCGGCATGCCGTAGGTCCAACCCTCCGCTACCCGGTGGGCAGTGGATGTGTCAATGATGACCGCATCCGGGCTGGTCACGAAGGAAGTTGCCTCAATGGCTGCGGCATCCGGCAGGCAGAGGAAGGATACCGCCGCGCTGTTCAGGGCGTCCGCCCGGGCAGCAGGATCCTTGCGGGTTTCCTCCGGCAGGATGATCAGTTCAATGTCCTTCCGGGCGGAAAGCCTTTCCCGGATCCGCAGGCCGGTGGTGCCGGCACTGCCGTCAATGAAAACCTTTGTCATGAAAGTCCCTTTCATAAATGAAGAATGAAGAATGAAAAATGAAGAATTTTATATACTGACCGATGATATGAAACCATCCCGCCAGGTGGGAACGAGGCGGGAGTGGTTTCGTTAAGTTTCTGATTACTTCTTCTGATTGGCGGCGTCCACCAGGGCCTGAACCTTGGTCGGCAGGCCGAAGAGGGTGATGAAGCCGGCGGAATCCTTCTGGTCATAGTCGCTGGCGCCGAAGGTGGCGATATCCTCAGAGTACAGGGAATAATCGCTCCAGACACCGGCCTTGATGATGTTGCCCTTGTAGAGCTTGAGCTTTACTTTACCGGTGACCTTCTCCTGGGTCTTGTCCACGAAGGCGGACAGGGCTTCCCGCAGGGGAGAGAACCACAGGCCGTTGTAAACCAGCTCGGCGAAGGTGATGGACAGTTTCTGCTTTTCATGCATGGTCAGCTTGTCCAGGCAGATGGACTCAAGGGTCTCATGAGCCTTGTAGAGGATGGTTCCGCCGGGGGTCTCATAGACGCCGCGGCACTTCATACCGACCAGCCGGTTCTCGACGATGTCAATGATGCCGATGCCGTTGGCACCGCCCAGCTCATTGAGCTTCAGGATGATGTTCTTGGCGGACATTTTCTCGCCGTCCAGGGCCACCGGGATACCCTTTTCGAAATCGATGGTCACGTAGGTGGGCTTGTCAGGCGCGTCAATGGGGGAAACACCCATTTCCAGGAAGCCGGGCTTTTCGTACAGGGGCTCGTTGCCGGTGTCTTCGAGGTCCATGCCTTCATGGCTCAGATGCCAGAGGTTCTTGTCCTTGGAGTAGTTGGTTTCCCGGTTGATCTTCAGCGGGATGTTATGGGCTTCGGCGTAGTCGATTTCCTCATCCCGGGAGACGATGTCCCACTCACGCCAGGGAGCGATGATGGGCATATCCGGAGCGAAGTGCTTCACAGCCAGCTCGAACCGGACCTGGTCATTGCCCTTGCCGGTGCAGCCGTGGCAGATAGCGTCAGCACCTTCCTTTTTGGCGATTTCCACCAGGCCTTTGGCGATGCATGGCCGTGCGTGGCTGGTGCCCAGGAGATAGTCTTCATAGACAGCGCCGGCTTTCATGGTGGGGATAATGTAGTCATCCACATATTCTTCCGTCAGATCCAGCACGTAGAGCTTGCTGGCGCCGGTCTTGATGGCCTTTTCCTCCAGGCCGTCCAGCTCGGTGCCCTGTCCCACGTCGCCGGAGACGGCGATGATCTCAGGATTGTTGTAGTTCTCCTTCAGCCAGGGAATGATGATGGATGTATCGAGACCGCCGGAGTAGGCGAGGACGATTTTCTTGATGTCAGCTTTATTCATTGGGGTGACCTCCTTCTGCATGATTATGCAGGCAATATACACCGCTTAAACATGCTTGTCAAGAGAAAAACATTACAAAATCAAAAGAAATTTTGGTTCTGCATAAAAATGCATTTATGCATAAAATTATGAATAATGAATAGAAAATGTGTATATTGGCCTGTACAATACCGAAAGAAACAGACAAAAAAACAGGCAAGGGAGCAAAGCTCCTTTGCCTGCGATTGCTTCGGTAAAAGCATATGCCCCCGCCGGGACCGGCGGGACAGATCATTACTTGATGACCAGCATTACCAGGGACAGCACAACAAAGATGGTGGCGGCGATCTTTGTGCCCAGCGCGAGCTTGGCTTCAAAGGTCTTGGCCTTGGACTTGCTGAAGTAGCTGTTGGACTGGCCGGAGATGGCGCTGATGCCGCCCTCTTCAGAGGACTGCAGAAGCACGGTAACGATCATAAAAAGCGCTGCGATAATCAGCACGACGGAAACAACAGTAGCCATAAGAACAAACCTCCTCGATAAATCAGCCCGCATATCATATCATAAGGAAATGAAGAATGCAAGGAAAATTAAGAATGAAAAATGAAAAATGAAGAATTAATGGTTCAGGGCTGATTATAAAGTATATTTATAATTCGCGGTTCTGCTTACGGGCAGCCAGAGCGGTCAGGCAGCATTCCTTGCTGCGGTCAATATGATGCCGCATGAGCTCTTCAAAGGCGGGAAGGTCTTTCTGCTCCACCAGATCCACGAGCCTGTGGTGCTCCGCCCGGGCATCAGCACGGCGGTCTTCCTGCTTGATGGCCATGGCGGAGAAACGGCGGATATATTCATCCTGTCCCTCGATGACCCGGAGGATCCGGTTCTTGCCGGAGATGGCGGTCAGCTGGGTATGGAAATCCCGGGCCAGGGGAGAAAGGTTCTCCACATCATTCAGCTCGTCCAGTTCATCCATTTTCGCAAGCTTTTCCCGGAGGGAGGCGATATCTTCCGCCGTGGCCTTTTCGATGATGTCCGGCAGGGTCAGCATTTCCAGGCTGTTGCGGATGGTGTAAATCTGTTCAACATCCTCGGCGGTGAAAGCATGCACGATGACGCCGCGGCGCATGACATACTCCACCAGGCCGTCCCGCTCCAGCTTGCGCAGGGCCTCCCGCAGGGGCGTACGGGAGATGTGAAGACGATCGGCGTAGTCCGTTTCAACAATACGCTCACCGGCCGGGATTTCACCGGTGATAATCGCTTTTTTCAGTACTTCGTAAGCGATTTCCCGAATAGGCCGGCTTTCCATCATGGGCTGAAAGGTCAGGGACATAGTCAAACCTCCTCAATCTTCCGTGCGGGTTTTTCTCTGCACTTTGTATACAAATTACAACAAAAAAACAATTTTGTCAATGCTGTTCCATCGGTTGCAGAAAGATGCAACAAAACGGTATAATAAAGTGTTAATTAAGTAATTCATAATTCAGAATTCACAATTCAGAATTATAGGATGAAATCACTGCCGCAGGGCGTCTTTTACAGGAAATCCCCTTCACAGGAACCGGCCGGTCCGGGCGGACAGGGGAAAGCCTGTATGATTTGCAAAGGGAGAACAATGAATGTTTGAGTCGTTCAACGTGCTGGTGAATGAGCCCATGAGCCGGCATACCACGCTGAAGCTGGGCGGGCCGGCGGATTACCTGGCTTTTCCCCGGAGCGAAGAGGAGATCGCGGGGCTTTTTGAAGAGGCGGACCGCAACGGCATTCCGGTGACCGTGATCGGGCACGGCAGCAACCTGCTGGTGCTGGACGGCGGAATCCGGGGCCTGGTGATCAGCATCGGGAAAAACATGCGGGCTATTACCCGGAACGGCAGCATGCTGACGGTGCAGGCCGGCGCCATGCTGGGCAGCGCCGCGGCGGAAGCGGCCGAGGCCGGACTGACCGGACTGGAGTTCGCCTCCGGAATACCGGGAACGGTGGGCGGCGGCGTTACCATGAACGCAGGAGCCTACGGCGGCGAGATGGCACAGGTGGTGACCCGGGTCAGGTGCATCCGGCCGGACGGGGAAACGGCAGAACTGTCCGGGGAGGAAATGGATTTCGGCTACCGGCATTCCGCGGTTACGGAGAAGAACCTGATTGTGACAGAAGTCACATTTGAACTGCAGGCCGGTGATCCGGCTGAAATCCGGGCAAAGATGTCAGAACTGAATGCCCGCCGGGCGGAAAAGCAGCCCCTGGACGTGCCCAGCGCAGGAAGCACCTTCAAACGTCCGGAGGGATATTATGCGGCAGCGCTGATTGATCAGTGCGGGCTGAAGGGATACAGCGTGGGCGGTGCTCAGGTGAGCCTGAAGCATGCCGGATTCCTGGTGAACAAAGGAACCAGCAGCCGGGATTTCCTGGAACTGATGAAGCAGGTGGCCGGGATCGTGGAGGAACGGACCGGCGTCCGCCTGGAACCGGAAGTCAGGATAATAGGAGAGGCATTATGAGATATCTGATCGTAACAGGCCAGAGCGGCGCGGGGAAAACCGCGTGCGTTCATTACCTGGAGGATAAGGGCAGCTTCTGCATGGACAACATGCCGCCCATGATGCTGCCGAAGCTGCTGGAAGCCATTGATACCACGCCCATCAGGCATCATACGGTTACCATCGCGGTGGATGTGCGCAGCGGCGAATTTTTCGACGCCAAGGCTGTGGCGAAGATGATCGGGGAGCTCCGGCTGCTGGGATATCAGATTGAGGTTATCTTTATGGAAGCCAGCGACGAGACACTGCTGGACCGGTATAAGGAAACCCGCCGGGAGCATCCCCTGTGCCAGGAAGGCCTGAACCTGACGGAGGCGATCGTTGAGGAACGGACCAGGCTGCAGCCCCTGCGGGAGATCGCGGGGTATGTGGTGGATACCACGAACCTGAATTCCCGGGCCATGAAGAAAGCCCTGGACAAGACACTGGGAGACCTGTC
Source organism: Christensenellales bacterium (assembly GCA_045111455.1). Classification (GTDB taxonomy): domain Bacteria; phylum Bacillota; class Clostridia; order Christensenellales; family Aristaeellaceae; genus Aristaeella. The sequence continues at coordinate 60,550 of JBGUGL010000035.1, forward strand.
TGACGGGGAACCGCCGATCCGGGCGGAGATTATGAGCTTCGGATTCAAGAGGGGCCTTCCGCGTCAGGCGGACCTGGTGGCGGATGTACGGTTCCTGCCCAATCCCTTCTATATTGATTCACTGTGCCGCCACAGCGGCCTGGATGAGGATGTACGGAAATTTGTGATGGAGCATCCCACGACGCAGGAGTTTATGCGCCGGTATACGGAGATGCTGGATTTCCTGATTCCCCATTACCGGGAAGAGGGAAAACGCCGGCTGGTAATCGCTGTGGGCTGCACCGGCGGGGCACACCGGTCTGTGGCAATTGCCGAGGCGATCGGGGCGTGGCTGCGGGAAAAAGGACTGCCGACAGAAATCAATCACCGGGACCTGCTGCTGGAGCAGGCCAGGTGGACCACGCCTGTTGAGGAGGAATAATGCGTTCGTCGGATACACGGAGCTTTTCAGCAGGAGTCAAGGAGGAGCTGAACAGGCTGCCCCTGGGGAAACCCTGCTGCATGCTGAGTGAGATTTCCGCCCTGACCCAGACTTCCGGGCACCTGGCATTCCGGGGCGGCGGATGGATCTCTGTCAGTTACCGGCTGGACAACGCCGGAACAGCCCGCAGGCTGTTCCAGCTGCTGAAGAAACGGCTGAATGCCGCTCCGAAGCTTCACTTTGTCCAGACCCGCCAGCTGGGCGGGCGGAGAAGCTGTGTGCTGACCCTGGGGACAGAGGATACCCGGACACTGCTGGACGCCCTGCATATGGCAGAAACGGATGAGGACGGGCAGATTCACCTGAAAAGAACGGTTCCCCGGCACCCCATGACCCGTCAGTGCTGCCGCAGGGCGTTCCTGCGGGGAACCTTCCTGGGCGCGGGGACGCTGACCAATCCTGAAAAAAGCTATCATTTTGAATGGAAGGCCGAGGATGAGCGGCTGGCGGATACGCTGGAGAAACTGCTGGAGAAATGCGAACTGCCTTACCAGAGCTACCTGCGCAAAGGACAGCGGGTGGTTTACCTGAAGGACGCCCAGCAGATTTCGGATATCCTGGCCATTATGGGGGCAGGCAGCGCGGTGCTGGAGATGGAGAACATCCGGATCAACAAACAGCTCCGCGCGGCGGCAACACGGGCTTCCAACTGTGACGAACACAACAGTGAGAAAATGCTGGACGCAGGCCAGAAACAGGCAGAGGCCATCCGGCGGATTTCCATTGCCCGGGGACTCTTTACCCTGCCGCCGGCCCTGCGGGAGGTGGCCAGGCTCCGGGTGGAGAATCCGGATATGAGCCTGAAGGAACTGGGAGACATGATGGATCCGCCGGTGGGCAAGAGCGGGGTGAACCACCGTCTCCGCCGGCTGATGGAAATAGCGGAACAGCTGGGACAGGAATACGGGGAAGGAGGGAAAGACGAATGATCGCAGCACTGGCATATACATTCATGTATCTGTACTTTGGCGTGACAGTGATCCGTTTCCTGCTGCCCCGTCACCGGCCTCTGAACCGGATCTGGCTGGGCCTGAGCCTGGGCCTCCTGGCGGAAATGTGGCTGCCGGCCATCGGAGCATTCTTCTTTTCCTTTGGCGCGGAAGCCCATGTATTCGGTGCGGGCGTACTGTTTATCCTGACGGTGGCCTGCTGGTTCCTGCGGGACCGGCGTGATCCGGCCGGCTGGGATGAGAAGGAAGACGCGCTGCTCCGGCAGATGCTGATCTTCTGTATCCCGCTGACGCTGCTGGCCATCTGGCTGCAGTACAGCCATGTGATGCGGGTGGACACTGAAGGCAACTGGTGCGTGGGGCAGAGCACCTACGGGGACCTGCCGATGCACATGAGTTTTGTGACGGGACTGGTGGGAAAAAAGTTCCCGGCGGATTATCCCTTCTATCCCGGCACGCAGCTGAGCTATCCCTTCCTGACGGACAGCCTGAGTTCAACCTTCTGCCTGCTGGGATGCAGCGTGCAGGCAGCGATCATTGTTCCCGCTGTGCTGATGATGGCGCTGTGCTATACGGGCGTCCTGGTGCTGGCCAGGGACATGACCGGCGGAAAAAGGACGGCGCTGCTGGCCGCAGCCCTGTTCTTCCTGAACGGCGGCCTGGGATTCCTGTATGATTTTGACCTGGCCGGAAGCGGCGGCTGGACAGCGAATCCGGAGGCTCCTTTCCTGATCCGGGCCGGACAGACCGTATCCGACTGGTTTGCCACGGTATCAGAGCGGCTGGAGTTTATCCTGACCGGCTACTACAAAACGCCCACCAACCAGCCTGATCCCAACAACCTGCGGTGGAGCAACGTGATCTGCGACATGATGGTTCCCCAGCGGACTTCCCTGGGCGGATGGTGCATGGTGATTCCCTGCTTCTACCTGCTGGGAACGGAATTCCGGCCGCGGCTGCGGGATCCGGAAAACCGGAGCCGGGGAATGATCCTGCTGGGGATCTGGGCCGGCGCGCTTCCGCTGATCCATACCCACAGCTTCCTGGCGCTGGCCCTGGCCTCCTTCGGCGCCCTGTGCTATGACATGATTCACGGAGACCCGAAGGCCCTGGCGGAACGCAGGCCGCGGTGGCGTATCCTGCTGCGGTACGGCGCTTATGCGGCGATCACGGTCGTCCTGGCCGCGCCCCAGCTGTTCTGCTTTACCTTTGCTCAGACGTTCCAGGAGGGATCCCATTCTTTCCTGCAGCTGCAGTTCAACTGGGTCAACAACCCGGGCGGCACAGGAATGCGGGACCTGTACCTGTGGTTCTATATCAAGAACATCGGCCTGCCGTTCCTGGCGCTGCTGGCGGCACTGTTTGAAAAGAACCCGCGGAACCGCCGGATTTTTGCCATGGCGCTTCCGATTATCCTGGCGGCGGAATTTGTCCGCTTCCAACCCAATGAATACGACAACAACAAGCTGTTCTACCTGGCCTGGCTGCTGTGCTGCATGATTGTGGCGGACTGGAGCTCCCGCCTGTGGGAAAAGATGAAGGGCCTGGGAGGCCGGCGGTTCCTGGCGGTACTGGCGGCCGTGGTGACTTTCCTGAGCGCGGGACTGACCATCTGGCGGGAATGCGTTTCCAGCTATGTGGCCTTCAGCAGCGAAGCGGTGGAGGCCGGGCAGTTTGCCAGGCAGAATACGGAGCCTGAGGCGGTGTTTGTTACCGGCACCCAGCATCTGAACCCGGTGCTTTCCATTGCCGGGCGTGAGATTGTCTGCGGACCTGACCTCTGGCTGTACTGGCACGGATTTGATACCAGCGAACGCCAGGAGGATCTCAGGACGTTCTACGAAGCGCCGGAGAAGCATCCGGAGATACCCCGGAAATACGGTGCGGAATATGTCTATGTTTCTTCCTATGAAAGGGGCAGCTATGCCGTGGATGAGGAAGGAATCGCCCGGATGGGCATGAAGGTTTTTGAGAACGGGGAGGCTGCCATATACCGGCTGATTCCGGGAGAGAAGGACCCGGCCGGGGAGGACCGCTGAAGCCGGCGGATCCGGAACCCGGAAAACACGCTGCCCTTTCTTCTGCAAACGGCGCAAAATGACGGCCTGCTTTGATTGCAAAGCAGGCCGCTTTTCTTGCTTTTTACAGGGAAATGGGATACAATGTTAATAATATGCGGGAGGTATGTCACCATGAAGGTTGTATTGCTGAAAGATGTCAAGAATGTCGGGAAAAGAGATGATATCCTGACGGTCAGCGACGGTTATGCCCGGAATTTCCTGTTCCCCCAGAAGCTGGCCGCGGAAGCCACGGCAGGCGCCCTGAAGGAGATCCAGCGCAAGCGCGCTGCACAGGATGCCCGGGAAGCGGAAATGCTGGCGGAAGCGAAGGATAAAGCCGCAGCGCTGAAGGATAAAGTGATCACACTGTCCGTGAAATGCGGAGACAAGGGACGCCTGTACGGTTCCGTGACAAACGCGGAAGTGGCGGAAGCCCTGGAGAAACAGCACGGCGTAAAGGTGGACAAGCGGAAGATCGATATCGGGGACCCGATCCGGGAGGTCGGTATCAGGACCATTTCCGTATGGCTGTATTCAGGGGTGACCACACCGATGAAGCTGAATGTGGAAGCGATGAAGAAATAAATCTGCGATCGCTGTTACCAAAGCCAGGACTCATTGAGTCCTGCCTTTGACAGCTGTAGCATGGCAGTTGTATTCCGCAAGCTCAATGGTCGTAACTCCACACTGTGGAGCTTACTCCCTTTCGCTTGACCTCAGAGCCGATGAGA
>JBGUGL010000036.1:0-23218 GCA_045111455.1 Christensenellales bacterium
CGATGGTCATTCTCTATAGTGCTCCATCATGGCTTTAAACAACTCCGCTGTGGACGGAGGAGTAAAGGTAATGGCATTTGCCCCGGCCTGCACCGTTCGGACAATGTTTTCCTCGGTGTTTCCGCCACTGGCTATGATTGGCACATCAGGGAAATGCTTTCGGATATGCGCGACGACTTCCGGTGTCCTGCCTGCACAGGCAATATTCAGAATAGAAGCACCCGCCTCCAGTCGGGCAGAGATATCCGTATCGATGTGTGTCACCGTAATAATGACAGGGATATCCACTGCCGCGGACACCGCGATCAGGTTCAGATTGGTGATGGGTGCGTTCAGGATCACACCCATCGCGCCTTGACTCTCCACATCTTTGGCCAATCCCACTGTTCTGATTCCCTTGGTTGTTCCGCCTCCGACACCGCAGAATACAGGAATATAGGAAGCCTTAATAATGGCATCGCTGATCGCCTGCTGAGGTGTAAAAGGATAGACAGCAAAAACAGCATCCGCGTCACAGTTCCGGATGATGGCGAGATCGGTGGTGAAGACAAGGGTTTTGATTCTGCGCCCGTTGATGATGATTCCGCTGGCGGAATAACAGGCTTCCGGCATTTTCAGAATGCCATGGCGCAGAGGGCTCTCAATATGGGGGATATCTGCTTTGTTCATTCGGATCGACTTCTCCCTTTCAAAAACAGCCCCAGGACAGCTGCCATCCGGCAGTATGTTCTGGGGCTGCTACATTTCCATTACTTTGTATTGACTTCAAGAACGTATTGTTTACGTTCCTCGGGAATTTCGCTCCACAGCTGATCCGCTTTCGGTTTCCAGCAGTCCGCATAATGATCGCATTTGCCACAAAGATGCTCAGCGGATTCCGGAGACTGCAGGTCTGTGGATCTGGCACCGGTCTTCTCAATGATGCCCCGGAGTTTTTGCGGATTCTCCAGCATAGGGCAGGGCTGGAACATGTTTTCATTGAAGGGCTGCCCGTCGTGATAGGCCTGGAAGAGAGGAGACCGGAGCCCTTCCAGAATTGTTTTCTCCCTAATGTTGGAATCCGAGTAATGCACGAAGACGCAGGGATCCATATCTCCGTTGGCATTGATGTGGAAATAGCGGCGGCCTCCGGCAATGCAGCCTCCCACGAACTCCGCGTCATTCTGGAAATCCATGGCGAACAGAGGCTTGCGGGTGCGATAATCCCGGATGCGGCGATAGACGGTTTCCCGCTGTTCCGGATTGGGCATCAGTTCAGGCGCGGCGTCATTACCCACCGGCATGTAGTGGAAGTACCAAACAAAGTATGCGCCTTTGGCAATCATCATGTCATAGTATTCTTCCGATGTGATGGAATCATAGTTGGCGCTGGTATAGCAGCAGGAAATACCGTAGGCCAGCTTCTTTTCATGCAGAATGTCCATGGCCCGAATTACTTTGGCGAAGACTCCGTCACCGCGCCGGAAGTCCGTCGCCTCTTCCATGCCTTCCAGGGAAATGGCAGGCACAAAGTTTTTCACCCGGAGCATATCTTCCGCGAACTGTTCATCAATCAGGGTGCCGTTCGTAAAGCATAGGAAAATGCAGTCGTCATGCTTTTCGCACAGCCGGATCAGGTCGGCTTTGCGGACCAGCGGTTCCCCGCCGGTGTAGATATACATGTAGACGCCCAGTTCTTTGCCCTGACGGATAATATCATCAATCTCGTCGTAGGAAAGGTTCAGCCTGTTGCCATATTCCGCGGCCCAGCAGCCGGTGCAGTGCAAGTTGCAGGCGGAAGTGGGATCCAGCAGAATGGTCCACGGGATGTTGCATCCGTACTTCTCCTTGAGTTCCAGCTGTTTGGGCCAGCCGATCATGTTCTCGTTGATGAAAAAGTTCACCGCGATGGTTTTAAATACATCCCGGTCTACATCATTGATCAGATGACGGATATAGCCGTAGAACGGATGATCCGGGTTTTCTACCGCTTCCCGCACCTGGGCCAGCTGATGGGGATACATTTTCCCGGCATATTTATCCGCCCAGGACAGCAGGGTTCGCATATGCTTTTCCGGATCCTTGTACAGATAGTTGAATGCCTGTTCCAGTCCGAATTTCTTCAGGGTGGTTGAAACGCTCATGCAGACAGCCTCCTTCAGGTTTGATTTCGGCATCAGCATAAGCGTTTTCGGACAGGGCGTATATAAACAAACGGAGCGATTTATACAAAAACCTTACACTTTGGCCCATTTGTCAAGAAACAGTATGATCCACCTGCTTCTGGACAGCTTCCATGCGCCGGTCCAGCGCATCCCCCATCTCGGCACATTCCTTCAGTTCCTTTTCGATCTCCGGGGAAATGATCACATCTTTCTTATAGCGGATCTTATGTTCCAGGCTGGCCCACCAGTCCATGGAAATCGTTCGGAACTGAACCTCCACCTTCATCAGTCTTTTCTGATCATGCAGGAAAATGGGAATCTGCACAATCAGGTGCAGGCTTCTGTAGCCGTTTTCCTTGGGATTGGCAATATAATCCTTTCTCTTGATCAGCGTTACATCGTCCTGCTTCAGGAAGGCCTCCGCCAGCATATAAATGTCTGAAGGATAGGAACAGATGACGCGAACTCCTGCCACATCATTCAGATGCTCCTCAATGCTTTCCACCGTCAGCGGAACTTGCCGGGCGGTCAGCTTGTTCAGAATGCTTTCCGGGGATTTCAGGCGGGTTTTGATGGCTTCGATGGGATTGCGATCATATTGCAAGCTCAGTTCTTCATTGAGCACGTTGAATTTCGTCTCCACGGTCATCATGGCGCAGCGATAAAACGCCATCAGTTCCCTGTAAGGGAGGGCAACCTGCTGAAGGCGTCCTTTCATGCTGCCCTGAGACAGACGGGAGATCAGATTCTGTTCCAGCGGGTTCAGTTCATTTCTGTGGAATTCCATACTGAAGACTCCTTTATTTAGTCGATGGATGGTGATGTTCCGGAGTGGTCAGCTTGCCGATATCCGTGTTCTCTTTTTCAACATTCCCGGGATTTTGTGTTGGTTATTCGTCCTCGGGTGCCGGTTTAGTTGATTAACAGACGAATGATATTCGACTGTTTATTGATTAGGGACAAAAATGATATTATAATACGTTTAGTTGGTATTGTCAACGTACTGTCGATTTTACACGAACGAACACGACCCGTTTGATGAGGAGGAAACGAGTCATGAAAAGCAACCAGACCAAGAAAGCGCTGGCGGAAGCGCTGAAACAGCTGCTGACCAGGAAACCGATCAATAAGATCACGATTAATGATATTACGGAGCAGTGCGGAATCAGCCGCATGACCTTCTACTATCACTTCAAGGATATCTACGATCTGGCGGAATGGACGCTGGAAGAAGCAACACAGCAGATCATTGGCGAGAATCGGTACGCGGATAACTGGCAGCAGGGGTTTCTGGATCTGCTGAAAGAAGTGAAAGAAAATCAGAAGCTGTACATGAACGTTTATCGTTCCATGGATCGGGAAGCGATCGAACGGTATCTGCTGAAGAAGGTAGAACCTCTTCTGATGCCTGTGGTGGAAAAGGAGGCCGCAGGGATGGGCATCAGTCCGGAAGGAAAACGCGTGGTCGCCATCTTCTACACCTATGCGTTTATCGGCGTTGTTCTGGACTGGATCAGCAAGGGTATGCCCCTGACACCGCAGCAGGTAGTAACACTGACTGCGGCAGTTGTTCAGGGCGATTTCAGGAATTCCCTTCAGAACCTGAAAAATCTGGACATATCGCGGTTTAACGCGTAAAGCAAGAAAAGGCGCGGCATTGCTCGTGGGTAGAGCACCGCCGCGCTTCTTTTTTTGATGGTGAAGTAATCATTCACTGGAAATACTGTCAACAGACGAACTTTTCGATGTGCGAAGCAACTTCATCCGCAATGGCTCTGTGTCCATTCTCATTGGGATGAATTCCATCGGCGCACATGAGGTCTGGAAAATCCAGCTGCTCCAGCATCCAGGCACGTACATTCAAGAAACGGCAGTTTTTTTCGATAGCGATATCCCAAACGGCAATGGCATACCGCTCCTGCCATCGGCAGATGCTTTCAGGATCATCTTCCAGGTAATGAAGAATGTTTTCACTATTCCGGTTCCGGGAAACCCACTGGAAATATCTGGAACCGATCAGAGGCAGACAGGGTATCAGAATCGGTTCCAGTTGCCGCTGCCTTGCTTCTTCTACGAAAGTGCCAAGCACTTTGCGAAAGTCTGCAAGGGGAACCTTTCCATCATGGAAATGAGCCGGGTCATTGGATACGGCATCCCAATCCAGATCACAGTCATTTCCTCCGAATTGAATTACACAGCTTGAACCCGGTTCAAGCGGCAGATTTCTGAAGTCACGAAGCCCATCCAGTACAGTGTGTCCGTGAACAGCGTAATTTCGAATCGGATATCCAAGATGTTTCAGCAATCGGATGCAGCCCGATCGGGATACCCGATACTGGTTGTTTTCATCCAGAACGATCCCCTGACTGGCGGAATCGCCAAACATATATATCTCGGACATTATCGTTTCGCACCCTTTCATATCTGGTATTCGAAACTATAATAAATCATACGCTTTACTATGTCAATAGTTTTCGTTTGACAATATCTTGGAATCATGATATCTTTTGATCAGCTATCAAATGATTTCCTTTGAGGAGGGATCTTTGTTGGAACGAGAGGAAATCATTCGTTCTTTGGAAGGGCTCAGACTGCCGGAATGGGAACAGCTGCCGGATTTTGGGCTGTATATGGACCAGCTGGTCACTTTTGTCGGGCGTTCTTTTCCGGGAATCAGCGGCAGGCTTGACCTGACACCAAGCATGATAAATAATTATGTGAAAGCAGGACTGATCGAAAAACCTTCCGGGAAAAAATACAGCAGGAATGCGCTGGCCCAGCTGTTGATGATCTGCTTGCTGAAACTGACCACACCGCAGAACATTCTCCGCAGACTGCTGCATCCGGAAGATGGAACGGAGACAAAGACGATGTATCAGACATTCCGGGCGACGCAGGAACGTATGGGCGCAGAAATCAGCCGTATGAAAGATTCTTCTGCGCTGGTTTGCGCTATGGAGTCATCTTTCCTGCAGCTGGCGCTTCGCCTGTGGGATGATTCCGGCGAAAAGAAGTAATGAGGGCAGTGCCTTTTCCAGAAAACAGGGATTGCCCCATGTTCCCTCTGAACACGGTTCTACGTTTAAAAACGCAGCCGTGTTTTTTATTTGGAAAAATCGGAAGACGAAGATTGAACAATTCAATCGAATTGCACATAAATTTATCATTTTCCCCATTCTGTAAGTGGTGAAAACACACGATGCCCGTTATGCTGTAATTGTTGAAGAATCTGCGGAACCAGGGAGGGACTGAATATGAACTATTTTCTGGGAAATATGCTTCCGGAGGAGCGAAACGCTTTGCCGGATTTACGAACCACGGCGGCTTTTGTTTCCTGGATTACTGAACGCTATGGAGATCAGCCCGCACTATCCAATGAAAAGGAAAGCGTCACATACCGAGAACTGAGGCAGCGGGTTGCCGGAAAACGTCATCTGCTGGCCCGAATGGGAATGCCGAACGGCACGAACGTGGGCCTGCTGGATGTAAACAGCGTGGAGGAGGTGGAATGGTTTCTGGCAGTGACCAGTTATGGTTGCTGTGCGGTGATGCTGCCGCCATCCATGAGTCCGGAAGTACTCCGGAGAGCAGCGGATCATTATGATCTGTCCGCTCTCATTCAGGGAGATCAATTCGCTTCCAAAACAGAAGGTCTTTCCCTGAAAACCATTTCCATGCATGAAATGGATGATGAAGGTTCGGATCCAAAGGACGTACAGGGTACTGATCTGGCCGCGATTTTCTTCACCGGTGGAACGACAGGCACGCCCAAAGGGGTGATGCTGAGCCATCAGGCACTGATGCGCGGAGCAAAGAACGGTACCTACCGCCGGGGAACGATTTACGGCCAGACCCTGGTAGCAGCTCTGCCCTTTACCCATGTGTTCGGGATGATCTTCAGCATGCTCAGCGGACTGTATTGTGGATCCCATGTGTGGGTCTGCTCAGAGATGCGCCTGTTATTCCGGGAAATGGGGCGTGTTCGGCCGACCACGATGATTGCCGTGCCCGGAATGGCGGAACTGATGCTTAGCGTTGCAAAAGCAAAGGGGATCGAAGCGCTGGGAGGACGCCTGAAGCTGATTATCTGCGGAGCGGCACCTGTGCCGGCGAAACTGAGAGAGGGATTCGACCCCCTCGGAGTGGAAGTGCTGGCAGGCTACGGTCTGACAGAGACGGCTAACCTCGTCAGCGGCAATCTGGATATGTTTTTGCATCCCGATTCTGTCGGAAAACAGTATCCTGATCAGGAATACCGTCTGGTGGAGGGAGAACTGCAGGTCCGCGGGGATATGCTTTTTGACGGCTACTGGAAGGATGAGGCAGCGACCCAGGCAGCCATGACGCAGGACGGATGGTTCCGGACCGGTGATCTGGCCCGGGTGGATACCGATGGTTTTTTGTACATTATAGGCCGTTCAAAGAACCTGATCATCCTCAGCAACGGAGAGAATGTTTCCCCGGAGGAGGTGGAGGCCGCTTTCTACCGCAGTCCCTGCGTGCGGGAATGTCTGGTTTCCGAAACGGCCATCAACGGGAAGCCTGCCATTCTCCTGGAGGTTGTGCCTGCTCCCGGGGTGGATGAAGAGATCGTGATGTCCGTCCTAAAAACTATTCGGGAGGAGCTGCCGTCGCCTATGCGCCCGGCCAGGATGATCCTGCGGAAGGAAGAGTTCGAAAAGGGCGCAAGCATGAAGATCGTTCGAAAGAAGGGATGAATGATGATGGAAACGCTGAAAAACATTTTCTCGCTTGTCAGACCGGAAATGGATGTGTCCTCCATCACCCGGGATACGCAATTAACGCAGGAGCTTGGGCTGGATTCTCTGGATTTTGTCCTGCTGATGATGGAAATCGAGGAAACATATCAGATTCAGTTTTCCGGTATGGAACACTTTGAGACGGTGGGAGATGTATGCGATTACATTGCAGAAAGAATCCGGGAGAACAATGAACCGGCAGCTTGCAGTCATCCCTGATCGGATTGCAGAAACATGATGATGAAAAGCGTGAAAAATAATGTGAAGTTGAAGGATCGGCCGGGTTTCGAGACTCTTGGAATGAGAAACCTTTACCGAGCGCTGTATCCGTTCTTTCATTGCAAATGCGAATTTCCGGAAGAAATCACATGCAGTGATGAACCTACGGTGTTTATCGCAAATCATTACAGCGTTTTTGGCCCGATTTCCTTTATTCTTTCCGTGCCATTTGTCCATTGTGCCTGGATGAATGAGGATCTTGTTACTCCTGAGAAAACGGAAGGTGCGGTATACCAGGGTGTGAAAGAAGTATTTCCACATCTGAAACCGCGCTTTATCCGGAAGATCTGCTCCTTTTTAAGCGGACATGTCTGTTCCGTTATGCTGCATTTCGGATGTATTCCAATTGACCGGAACGATGCCGGGAAACTGATCGGCACTTTGCGCAAGAGTGTACAGACACTGCAGGATGGGAACAACATTCTGATTTTCCCGGAAAAGGGGGATCCCGGTTTTTCCCTGACGTCTGTCACGGAGTTTTATGAAGGCTTCGCAACCCTGGGAGCCTATTATCAGAGAAAAAACGGGAAAAGGCTGCGCTTTTGTCCGGTTTATATTGATGAGCAGCATCACATCATTCGAAGCGGTGAGCCGGAATATTATGATTGCACGGAGCGAAACATGCGGGAGGAAAATGAACGGATTTCTCACGCCCTGCATGACCGGATTGCCGAGATAGCTGCGTGTTCTCACGGGGAGGAAAAGGAACAGAGAACCCCGAAGCGGATCGGACTAATGCATCTGTGCAATGTGCTGCGCATTCTGATGTTGATTCCCCTGCTCATTGTCATGCACTCCCCGTCAGGCACAGTGACTCTGGCACTTTATCTTCTGTCGCATGTTTTACTGGCGGGGTTCAGTACCGCAGTTGGAACGGTACCCGCAACCAATCATATTTCATGCATGATTTCTCATTTCATCAGCATTCTGACAGATTTATGCGTGCTCATCCATTTTCGTGCAAACAGGTGGCATGATTTCCTGACGGTTGGTCTGATCCTGAACGGTCTTGTGTTTCTCATCATGAATATTTATGTGTATCTGAAGGAGCGGAAATGCGCTGGAACCAGCTATTTTGATTCAGTGTCCGTCAGCATGATCGGATTTGTCAATTTGCTACTGATCACCAATGTTCGGCTGACCCGGGCGATGCTTCACACAGTACTGTTGTTTTCTGCAATCTTTTTAACGCTGTCAACGGTTTCCGGAGTGATGTTCAACAGGAGACTGTTGTAAGCAGTCTTTCGTTGGTGGAGAATAAACATGGATGAATCAAGAAGAGCGGATTTCCGGCAGGTGCGACAGAAGGATGGTGGAAGATGGACAATATTCTGTCCTATATCAAATGGCGAGGGGATTTGACTGTCAGACAAAGCAGATTCAATGAGGTGGACAACCTGATATTATCCACATTGAGCTATCTGAGCTTTGATGGGATCATCCCGGAAAGTCCCGCTGGAAGTATATCCATCGGACAGGCTGCTCAAAGGTATTTTAGGCTTCATCCGCTGCCGGATGAGCAGGACATCGAAAAAATGAATACAGGATCCGGACGGGAGTGGATGTTTTATCTGATGGCTTCTTCCCGACGTTTCCGGAATATGCGCCTGTCAAATTATAAGAATATTCTTGATCCGGAGAGTGTGAAACAGTTTACCGCCATGACTATTCACACATCCAGAAACGACTTGTACATCGCATATCGCGGAACAAACGATACCCTGACAGGCTGGAAAGAGGATTTCCTGCTGGCTTGTCTGCCTGAAGTCGCTTCCCAGGAGGAAGCTGTGAATTATGCCAGAACAGTAGCGGAACAATATACGCAGAAACGGTTGTTTCTGGGTGGCCATTCAAAGGGCGGTAATCTGGCGGTTTACGCCGCAGTGAAAGTACCCATGAACATTCAGGATCGGATTCAGACTGTCTGGTCTAATGACGGACCGGGCTATCAGGAGGACTTTATCACATCCGAATCCTATCTTCGCATGGCAGCGAAAATCCATACGATTGTCCCCAAATCCTCCGTCGTCGGTATGCTGATGGCTCATGATCATCAATACACCATTGTGGACAGCTATCAGAAGGGACTGCTGCAGCACGACGGGCTGTCCTGGAGGGTCATTGGAAATCAGTTCGTACACTTCCCGGAACTGACCAGGGAAAGCCAGGCGGCAGGGCGTAGTATACGGACATGGCTGGATACGCACCCGCAGGAGGAACGGCTGGCTTTTGTGAACGCACTGTTCGATGTGCTCAGCGCAACCGGTACACAAAAACTTTCTGAAATTCGTCGGGATCGGATTAAATCGATGATTGTTTCTCTCCCTTATTATCGGGAACTCCCCAAAGACACGCGGGAGCAGATTCTTCGATTTTTCGTACTGCTCAACAGCGTTACTCTACGCCTGAACAATGAAACGGCGATTGAGAAAACTTCCAGAATGATCGGAAAGATTTCCTTTTCCACCCGCAGCGCAGGACGAAAAGCGAGAGAAGAAAGAAAACGGTAAGCAGCAGATGAATGTAGCATGATACAGGAGGAGTGAACATGCGGCAGAAAGGCGATCATCCAATCACCGCGGAAAGAATTGCAGTTGAGCGAATCCTATGCGGCATTCTGGCTGCTTTTCTTGTTCTGCTGATCATTCGGCAGCTTTTCCGGCTGGGATGGACCTGGATTGGGCCTTTCCTGGTTGCGCTGCCAATTGCTGCGTTATTGCAGCCGGCAGTTTCTTTTTTCAGCGACAAATGCAAAATGCCAAAGGGGATTGCCGCATTGATTCCGGTTCTGTTTTCAATATTATTGCTGTGCATCTGTCTGTTTTTAATCGTCAGCCATCTTGTGAGGGAAACAGAACAGATTGCCAGCAATCCTTCGGTGATTCTGACCGGTTTAACGGATATATTTCAGCAGATCAGCCATAAACTGGAGACGATGGCATCATCCCTGGGGCTGGAAGGAAGGACATGGGCCATGGAATTCACAGGGGAAATATCGCAACACCTTTCTTCCTGGCTTACCGCGTCTGCTGGAAAACTCAGCTCCTTTGCGGGACAGCTGGTTTCCCATGTGACAGATTTCATTGTTTTCCTTACTTTCTGTATGATGGGACTGTTTTTCCTGACCAGAGATTATGACCTGATCCAAAGCATGTTCCAAAAATGGAAATCCAGTCTGTTGCGTGGGGAAGCACGAAATCTTTTTCAGGCAGGATTAACAGGCGCTCTGGGCTATATCAGGGTGCAGGCGTTTTATGCCATTGTTTCTCTTGTTGCGGGTATCGTTTTCTGGAGCATACAGGGGAATCCCTATGCGGCTATTATTTCCATCACAGCGGCTGTTCTGGAGTTTATTCCTGTTGTTGGGAACGGCACCGTGTATCTTCCCTGGGCTGCCGTGGAGATTCTCCTTGGCAATTTCTCAGCCGCGCTGTATCCGCTCGGCTTTTTTCTATGCCTGCTATGGTTTCGCAGGCTTACGGAACCGAGAATGCTGTCCAGAAAAATCGGGATTTCACCATTGCTCAGCCTGATCAGCACATATGTAGGGCTGAAAGCAGGAGGTATCGGAGGAATGATTACGGGACCTGTCATGATGACAGTGTTGGTTACTTTCGTTCGCGGTTCCTGGCTGCAGATATTGAAAACGGATATCAACACAATCCGAAGCTATTTGCATCATCGGTGGCATCCGGAAATTTCTGGGGAAACCCGGGGGAAATAATGTCTTACAAATGCGCTGGAATGTACACATTTTCATCATTTCGCCCTTTCTGTAAGTGGTGAAAACGAAAAATGCCGCATATGCTGTATT
Organism: Christensenellales bacterium; assembly: GCA_045111455.1. Classification (GTDB taxonomy): domain Bacteria; phylum Bacillota; class Clostridia; order Christensenellales; family Aristaeellaceae; genus Aristaeella. Next base: position 10,998 of record JBGUGL010000036.1, read on the forward strand.
TGTCCCGGAACACTTAACGAATTTGCGAAGGAGGAATCAGCATGTATTATTCCAGTGGTAATTATGAGGCATTTGCACGTCCGGAGAAACCGGAAGGCGTCGATCGGAAAAGCGCCTATATTGTCGGTACCGGACTGGCTGCGCTGACGGCTGCCTGCTATCTGGTGCGCGATGGACAGATGAAGGGCAAGCGGATTCATATTTTTGAGAAAGATCCGATTCCCGGCGGAGCCTGTGACGGATGGGAATATCCCGGTCTCGGATACGTGATGCGCGGCGGACGGGAAATGGATAACCATTTCGAGGTTATGTGGGATCTGTTCCGTTCCATTCCTTCCATCCAGACGGAAGGCGTATCCGTACTGGATGAGTATTACTGGCTGAACAAGAAGGATCCCAATTTCAGCCTGTGTCGCGCGACCGTCAACCGTGGTCAGGACGCGCATACCGATGGAAAGTTTGCCATCAGCGACAAAGGCGCGATGGAAATCATGAACCTGTTCTTTACCCCGGATGAGGAACTGTATAACAAGAAGATTACCGATTATTTTGACGACGAGGTGTTGAACAGCAATTTCTGGCTGTACTGGCGCACCATGTTCGCCTTTGAAAACTGGCACAGCGCACTGGAAATGAAGCTGTATATCAAGCGGTTCATCCATCATATCGGAGGATTGCCGGATTTCAAGGCTCTTCGCTTCACAAAGTATAATCAGTATGAATCCATGATTCTGCCCATGATCAAATATCTCGAGAGCCATGACGTGCAGTTCCATTACAACACAAAGGTTGTCAATGTTCAGTTTGATATCCTTGCCGACGGAAAGAAATACGCCACCAGTATCGAGGTGATGCACGAGGGAGAAAAGGACTATGTCATGCTGACGGACGATGACCTGGTGTTTATCACCAACGGCGGATGCGTGGAGAATTCCACCATGGGCAGCCAGAACAAACCCGCGGAATTCAATCCGGAGATCAGGCCCGGAGGCGGCTGGGATATGTGGCGTCGGATTGCTGCGCAGGATCCCTCTTTTGGTCACCCGGACAAGTTCTGCTTTGACCCGGAACAGACCAACTGGATGAGTGCCACGGTAACCACCCTGGACTACCGCATCATTCCCTATATTGAAAAGATCTGTAAGCGGGACCCCTTCAGCGGCGGCGTGGTGACCGGGGGGATTGTGACGGTAAAGGATTCAGGATGGCTTATGAGCTGGACGATCAACCGGCAGCCTCAGTTCCGCAATCAGCCGAAGGATCAGTGCCTGGTGTGGGTGTACGGACTGTTTACAGACAAGGACGGAGATTTCATCAGGAAGCCCATGCGGGAATGTACCGGGAAGGAAATCTGCATGGAATGGCTGTATCATCTGGGCGTGCCGGAGAGCGATATCCCGCGCATGGCGGAGGAAAGCGCCAACACCGTGCCGGTGATGATGCCATATATTACCGCGTTCTTTATGCCCCGCGAAAAGGGAGACCGGCCTGATGTGGTGCCGGAAGGGGCTGTGAACTTCGCTTTCCTGGGGCAGTTTGCCGAGACGAAACGGGATACCATCTTTACGACGGAGTATTCCATGCGGACCGGTATGGAAGCGGTCTATACCCTGCTGAACATCGATCGGGGCGTGCCGGAAGTCTGGGGAAGTACCTATGACATCCGCGATCTGCTGAATGCCAGCGTGAAGCTCCGGGATGGCCGTCCGCTGACAGATATGAAACTGAACCTGATCGACAGAACCGCGATTCACGAGCTTCTGAAGCGCGTGCACGGAACGGATATTGAAAAACTGCTGAAGGATTATCAGGTCATCTGATTGCCGCGGTATGCCTGCTGCAATGAACAGAAGCAAGATCTTCAACAAGGAGTGTGGAATCCATGATTGAGAAGGTAAATCCGGGCCATCCGGATAAAATAGCGGATCGAATTGCAGGCGCACTTGTGGACTGGGCATACACTGCGCATAAGGATCCCAGAATCGCTGTGGAGGTGCTCCTGGGGCATGGGAATTGCCATATCATTGCGGAGACCTCTGTCCATATTCCGGAAACCAGCGTACAGGAGATCGTCTCACGGATCGCTGGGGACGTGATGCTTGATTATCTGGAAGTGCCGCAGGATATTCACCTGGCAGAAAATCAGGATGGTGGCGTTCGTTGCGGCGACAACGGTATCTTTAAAGGAATGCCGCTGACAGAGGAGCAGAAGAAGCTTTCGGCGATAGCCCGGAGCATCTATGCGAAATATCCGTATGACGGGAAGTATGTGCTGAACGGGGAGCAACTGATTATCTGTCAGAGCAATGCAGGGAGGGCTTCCCTTGCTGAAGACTTTCCTGTTGCGCAGATCAATCCTTTGGGAGACTGGACCGGAGGCACTGATGTGGATAGCGGAGCCACGAATCGCAAACTGGGCAGCGATATGGCAGACAGCGTTACCGGCGGCGGACTGCATGGGAAGGATCTTTCCAAGGCAGATGTATCCGTGAATATCCACGCGTTTCTGAAAGCACAGCGAATCGGAGCGCCTGTTGAACTGTGCTGTGCCATTGGAGATGAAAGGGTGGACGGTGTCCCCTATGCTGAGATCGTTGAAGAAGCCAGGAACTATGTCAGGTCCGTCGGAGGATTTGAGAAACTGGCGGAATGGGGCCTTTTCTGAGACTTCCGGGAACTGAATGAAAAATAAATGATTGAAAGAAAAGGAGTGCAGCCCATGAATCTTTCGGAGAAACTGAAATCCATTGGTGTAAAACAGGTGCTCAAATATGTGGATAAGGATTTTGAGCATAACGCGGTGAAAGTTTGCGACTGGCTGATTGACCATGATAAGGATGGCGGCGTGAAAAACGAAGCCACCATGGTGCGGAATGTGCTGCAGGATCCGGACAGCAACTGGTATCAGCTGGTGAAGAGCCTGTACACGGAAATTGATGACGAACAGCGGAAAAGACTCCTTGAGAATTTTGTGATCAATGCCTGCCTGATCGGCACACCCACCGGTTTTGAAAACAGTGTCCGGTATGACTGCAATGTGCCCTGGGCGATTCTGATGGATCCCACATCCGGCTGCAATCTGCACTGCACAGGCTGCTGGGCTGCGGAATATGGAAACAAGCTGAACCTGACACTGGAGGAACTTGACAGCATCATCGCGCAGGCGGAGGACCTGGGATGTTACTTCTTTATCTACTCCGGCGGGGAACCGCTCGTACGGAAAAAGGATATCATCACCCTTTGCGAACGTCATCCGGAAGCGGCCTTCCTTTCCTTTACCAACGGCACCCTGATCGATGAAGCGTTCGCGGATGAAATGCTACGGGTGAAGAACTTTGTTCCTGCCATCTCCATCGAGGGCTTTGAGGAGGAGACGGATTTCCGGCGCGGAAAAGGAACCTATGCTTCCGTTGTGCGGGCCATGAATCTGCTGAAGGAACGAAAACTGCTTTTCGGAGCGAGCTGCTGTTACACGTCAAAGAATGTGGAAGTGATTGGGAGCGAAGCATATTTTGACAGCTTGATTGATCTGGGCGCAAAGTTCATGTGGCTTTTCACCTACATGCCGGTTGGCGTGGACGCGGTGCCGGAGCTGATGGCAAGCAGCGAGCAGCGGGAGTATATGTACCATTTTGTCCGGGCTATGCGGGATAAAAAGCCCCTCTTCACCATGGATTTCTGGAACGATGGGGAATACGCGGACGGATGCATCGCCGGAGGACGGCGCTATCTGCATATCAACGCCAACGGAGATGTGGAGCCCTGCGCCTTCATCCATTACAGCGACAGCAATATCCGGGAAAAAAGCCTGCTGGAGGCGCTGCAGTCTCCGCTATTCATGGCCTATCACCGGGGACAGCCCTTTAATGAGAATATGCTCCGCCCCTGCCCGCTGCTGGACAATCAGGGGAAACTGGCGGAAATGGTAGATGCGTCCGGAGCTCATTCCACGGATCTTCAGAATCCGGAGGACGTGCATGAACTCTGTGCCAAGTGCAAAGCTGCTGCTGACTGCTGGCAGGTCACCAGTCAGGAACTCTGGGAGGAGGACCATGGACCTGAAAGGTGGGAGGCCAAAAAAGTCAAAATCGCTGAACGGAATCAGAAATTGCAGAATAAGGTCAGGCGTGCCTGAAAGGAAGGATCTCTGAAAGGAACAAGGATCCGACGGCAGAGCCATCGCGAATAATGAGAGGAGAATATGAAAATGGCAATATTGAATCGAAGCATCAGAAACATGGTGCTTGCGGGAATCGGTGCGGCAGCGCTCGCACATGAGGAAAGCAGCGATCTGCTTCATCATCTGGTTGAAAAAGGTGAGGCAATTGTCACAAACAGTGGGATCCAAAATGAGCTGCTTCATCATGATCCGGATGACATGAAAGAAACAGAAACGCCTGTGGATGAAAGCGCATGGCTGGATACACTCTGCAGGATGACACCCGATCAGCTGGGTGTCTTGAAGGAAGCGATTCATTCGGTCGAATGGGCCAGGAACAACAATGCTGGCGATGAAAATGCGGACGAGGAAGAAGGATAAGAAGTATGGCCAGGGAACTGCGTACTGATCAGCGGAAGCGTTTTGCGCAAATTATCGAAGTGCTTCGCCGCAACGAGATATCCAAAGGAATAACGCCGGATAAGCTTGCCGCCATTATGGAGGAATTGGGGCCAACGTTTATCAAACTGGGGCAGATTCTTTCCATGCGATCGGATTTTCTTCCCCAGGAATACTGTGACGCGCTGGTCCACCTGCAGACCCACGTGGAACCCATGCCATTCGAACAGGTCAAATCCATCCTGGAGGACGCTTTCGGGCGTCCTCTTCAGGATGTGTTTTCTTTTTTTGAACCGACAGCGCTTGGAAGCGCGTCCATCGCGCAGGTTCACGCGGCGGAGCTGCCATCAGGAGAAAAAGTGGTTGTCAAGGTACAGCGGGAAGGGATCCATGAGGTTATGAACCGGGACATCATTCTCCTGAAAAAAGCAGCCGAGGCGCTGAAATATACCCCGCATCACGGACTGGTGGATTTCAACCGGGTGCTGGATGAAATGTGGGTTGTCGCGCAGCAGGAGATGAATTTCCTGACGGAAGCGCAGAACCTGGAAACCTTCTCCCGGCTGAACGCGGATACAGCCTATATCACGGCTCCTAAAGTATTCCCCACATATTCCACAGGAAATGTACTGGTGATGGAGAGAATCGATGGGATCCCAATCAATGATAAAGAAGCGATGGTTCAGGCCGGATATGATCTTGACGAAATCGGGCTGAAGCTTGCGGACAACTATGTCAAGCAGTTGATCGAGGATGGCTTTTTCCATGCGGATCCGCATCCGGGGAATATCCGCATCCGGGACGGAAAAATCGTTTATCTGGATATGGGGATGATGGGATCCCTGTCAGAAAGAGACCGAAAGGTTATTCGTCAGGCAGTGGAAGGCGTTGCGAGAAACAATCCGGAAGCCTGTAAGGAAGCGGTGCTTCAGTTGGGTGTGATCACACATGAAATCGATCACAGGGCATTGTACAGGGACTGCGAAACCATGCTGGATCGCTACGGATCCATGGAACTGGGCAGTATGGATCTGTCAGCCGTGATGAAAGATATCATGGATATCATGAAGAAGCACCAGATCGGGATGCCCGGCGGGTTATCCCTGCTGGTGCGTGGGCTGGCGACCGTGGAAGGCGTTATTGTGGATATCGCACCATCCGTGAGCGTAACACAGGTCGCGACAGCCAGAATCAGCAGTATGTTTCTGCGGGATTTTGACTGGCGCGGAACGTTGACTCGGGATGCTTATACACTGTATGAAAGCGCGCAGAAATCCCTTGATATCCCGGCTCTGGTATCTGATACGCTGCAGACAGGATTGAAGGGGGATTTGAGGAAGAAGGTTGAGATCAGCGCCGATGAAAAAACAGAAAAACTTCTGCGCGTGCTGGTAACGAAGCTGTGTATGGCATTGATTTGTGCCGCTCTGGTTCTTGCGGCCAGTATGATTTCCGGGTCGGCTATCGTTGTTTTCGGACTGAGGGCAGAATACTGGCTGCTTGTTATAGCTGCCATTCCTGGCCTTTATTGTTTTCTGGCTCACAGAAAGTAGGATTCATTCTGATTACAATAAAATATTACAGGGTAACTTCGATGGCTCTTTCATTACCCAGCTGGCAACTTGAACCCTTGCGATTCTCGTAGTATTACGGAGCTCAGTTCGGTTGTTTTATGGTCAGATCCAGAGTATAATACAGGCATTCGAACGGGAGGTGATTGTATTGGCTCAATTTATTCGGCTTTTCAAAGCGGGCAAGCCAATCACCATTGAACAGGGGACCAACAAATTTCGCCTTCCTCTCTTCTATGCCATACCGAAGGAAATGGTTCGCCAGGAGAAATCGTATCTGGACTTTCCTCGCTGCCCCTATGAACCGATCTGGACAGATCTGTATGAAAAGCAGATCAACGATGACTCATTCCTGCAGCTGATCATGGATTCATATGCCTTTACCTTCTGGCAGTTCATCGATGTTCCGGATGGAAAAGGCGGTTATAAGCGGATGACCGAAAGCTTTAATCATTATTCCGGAGATTTCCCCGTCTGGACACTCTGCTATATGGCACTGTCTCCCATTCAGGAAAAAATCGGACGTTTCGGATACTCTTTTCAGAATCTTGGACGTTATCCCCGGGGCAAGGAAGTCCCATGGCAGTCCTATGAGGATTTTGCCAGCGAAATCGCCGCAGTGGCTCCGGAAATCATCAAAGAACAGAACTGGCAGCCGCTCATTGATGACGCCTGGCTAAACCGAACTCAGGAGGATTATTCCACCTTTTCCAGCAGAGCGAAGACAGACTTCTATCGGGCATGGAATCATTCCCGCACGAAAATAGGTACAATGGAGTCCCTGGATCCTGATGAAAGTACAGCGGAGTCTGTTGCCCTTGGCCGCGAAAACTTCGAAGATGAGATCATCAGCAAGCTTCGGATCGATGATTTCGTAAAGACGCTTTCTCCCCGTGACCAGCGAATCTGGGAACTGAAAGCACAGCATTATACGGATCTGGAGATTGCCGCTGAAGTTGGTTATTCCACACACAGCGCAGTCGTCAAGAGGCTGCGCCATATGGCGGAATGCTATGACCAATATGTTCAGAATGAGTATGAAGATTATCTGAGGAGCTTTGACTGACGGCACAGAAAATCGTAGAGATATTGTCCACAGATTTTTTTCAAAGCCTGGAACATTTTCCATCTTCCCGTGTCGTATATCGGTGGAGGGCAATCTCCACCATGCACTCGGACCGCTGAGCAGGGCAGCGGTTTTTTTGTGCGTAAAAAAAAACGGTGCAAGGCAGCGCCGGGAAAGGAGAACGGATGAAATATATCAACAGTTACCGGACTGGCGGAAGGGAGGTGAAGGAAACATGACCGGAAATTATGAAAAAACACTGCAGCAGCTCGAACAGGCTGACGCGAAACTTCAGAGAGCGATTGAAAAGAAAAAGGAACTGGAAGCCCGAAAGAAGATGCTTCTGGAGAGGTCAGAAATCGAACGGCTTTGTTCCCGCGGAACGATCCTCGAATCGTTTCTGAAAGAACCGCTTGTTCTGACAAACGATGACATTTCTTCCCTGCTCGATCTCGTATTCAGAAGCGGTTTCACGCAGAAAAAGCTGGATGAAAAGCTTCGGATGAGAAAGGGCATTCCGCAAACGATCATTCAGGAAGATGACGAAAACTTCGAAGACCCGGAATAATCATTACACACCCTACTGGCAGAGAGCCGCTCCGTTTGCGAGCGGCTCTCTGCATTTTACCGAAGAAAAAAGGAGAAGGACGAATATGGAAAAACTAATCGATGTGAGAAATGAAGAACTGAACCTGCTGGATCAGGAACTTCTTGAAGCGAGGAATCAGGAAAAGCGCTGCCGTCAACGGAAGAAGATCCTGGAGCATCAGGGAAAAGCGCTGAAAAGAAAGGAACGGGATCACCGCCTCTACACCCGTGGCGGTATGCTGGAGAAATTCCTGAGAGAACCCTTGCTGCTGACGAACGATCATGTCTTTCGAATTCTGCAGGAATCTTTCAGCAAGGAATCCGTCCGGAATCTGGAAAACAATCTGATCAGCGAAGTAATCGAAGCCTTGATGAACGAGACGAAGAGCGAGGAAACGACGTAACTGTCCTGCTTGTGCAGGCGCAATTATACACCGGTGCCCGGTGCAATTGCGCTCTGCGAGGCGGACGCTCCGGCTTCTGCCTTCGCTTTGAGATGAAGATTCCAGCCGGAATCTTCATCAGCAGGGGCTTGCCCCTGCGCCGCAAAGCGGCTGCCCCATTTATGCTCCAAGCCCATACAAATTCATTCGGGTTTGGAGCCAATAAAGATGAAAGGAGTGAACGCGGCATGGCATGTCCGCATTTCAAATTATCCATCCGCTCCCGCAGCAGCGGCGAATCCGCTGTGGCCGGTTCCGCTTATATTTCCGGTGAGAATCTGTACAGCGAATATGATCAGCGAATGAGATACTACCATTACAAGTCCGCTGAAGTCATGGCAAAAGACGTATTGCTTCCGTCCAATGCTCCTGCTGCATATGCGGATCGGCAAATGCTATGGAATGCAGTCGAGAAGGAGGAAAAGCAGTGGAACGCTCAGCTTTCCCGTGATCTGATTATCGCGCTGCCGAATGAAATTCCAGCCGATCAGCATGAAAAACTGGTCCGGGAATTCTGTCAGCAGCAATTCGTATCGAAAGGTATGATCGCTGACTATGCCATTCATGATAAACACGATGGCAATCCGCACGTGCATATCATGTTGACGATGCGCGCCATGGATGAAAACGGAAAGTGGCTTCCGAAATCCCGGAAAGTCTACGATCTGGACGAGAATGGAGAGCGCATCCGTCTTCCTTCCGGCAACTGGAAAAGCCACAAGGAAAACACCGTGGACTGGAACGACAAGAACAAAGCTGAACTCTGGCGGTCATCCTGGGCGGATCTGGTAAACGGTTATCTGGAGAAACTGAACCGACCGGAACGGCTTGACCTTCGTTCCTACGAGCGTCAGGGAAAAGAAATTGTGCCGACGGTGCATCTCGGGCCCGCTGTTGCCCATATGGAAGCAAAGGGCATCCGAACGGAGATCGGAGATTACAACCGGGAGATCGTCGCGCATAACCGGAAAGTGCTCGATTTGAAGAGCCTGATCGCAGAGATCGGAAAGCGGATCAAAGCGATCATAGAACGGATGAAACAATTCCACTCTCAAAAATCCGAGCCGGAAGAGCCGTTTCTTACTGACTACGTGAGACACTTCATCGAAATCCAGAAGCAGGGACGCACGAGCTGGAGCAAAGCAGCCAGGTATAGAGCCGGTTCGAAAGATCTGAAACTTCTGGCAGGCACTTTCGTCTGGATGAAAGATCATAGCGTATATACGCTGCTGGACTTTGAACACTTCATCGGACAATATCAGGTTCAGTTTGATCGGCTGAAAGACATCGGAAAAGAAAATCATCGGCTGAAAACAGCGCTGAAGCATCTGGAGAATCACGAGAAGCTGCTGCCTGTATTCCAACAAAGCAGGAAAGGTTTTTCAGGCACACGGGAAAAGTTTGCGGAAGCGCATAAGGAAGAACTGGATTCTTTCCGAAAATCTCTGCGATACATGCGAGCCAACAATCTGACGCCGGAAGACATTCCGCGACTGAAGAAAGAAAAAGAAGCGCTTTCCGCGGAACGGGAAAAGATCAATGCGGAGCTGGCCGGTGAAGATCTGAATACGGAGCTTATGAAAAAGATCATTCGCTGTATTGAAACTGTGCAGAAAGCGGAAGCCGAAAAAGCCGCGTCCCACCCGGGAAATCTCCCTGAAAGAGAAACAGCCCGAGAGTCGGTCTACGCGCAGCTTGAAAGAGCAAAGCTCGAGAGCGAAAGCAAAAATGCGAATCGCTCTGACAGAAAAGCTGAAAAGCAAATGAACGAAAGATAAGGAGCATTCACCATGGTAGAAAAAGTCGTAATCATTGATTCCGCTGATCAGAAATCGGTTTCCGGTCAGCCTGATCCCTCACGTGAAAAGAGAAACGTTTCCTTCGATGCCAATGGGAATCTGACGGCAAAGAATCCTCTCGCTTGTTGGATCCCTGAGGTAACGATCAAAGAAGTGATCGGAGGGACCACCTTTACTGTAACGGGCAGCTATGAAGGTTCGGAGCTGATGAACCGGAAGCTGGAACGAATCATGGCCAGGAAGGCAGAAGAAGCAGCAACTGAAAGCAGCGGCGCCTTCCGTAAAAATTCTGAGGAGATGGAGGTCTGACCCATGACAGCAAGCGAGAAATATGATAATATGGCGCTGACCAATCCTGTACCGACGGAAGCCCTGACACAAAAGGAGGAAAAAACATTGTCAGGGAATAAAATCACAGCACTTTACTGCAGACTCTCCCAGGAAGACGAAAGGCTCGGGGACAGCGTGTCGATCGAAAATCAGAAGGACATTCTGCTTCGGTACGCAAAAGAACGCCGTTTTCCCAATCCGACATTCTTCGTGGATGATGGCTACAGCGGCACCAACTTTGACCGCCCGGGATTCCAGAGGATGATGGCGGAGATCGAGGAAGGCCATGTAGCGGTCCTGATCACAAAGGATCTCTCCCGGCTCGGACGCAACTCTTCACTGGTTGGACTGTATACCAACTTCACTTTTCCAAAGTACGATGTTCGGTATATTGCCATCAATGATCAGTTTGACACCATCGATCAGACCAGCATCAACAATGACTTCGCGGGAATCAAGAACTGGTTCAACGAATTCTACGCGAAGGATACCAGCCGGAAGATCCGGAACGCAAAATACTCGATGGGGGAACGCGGACTGCCGATGACAACCTGTATCCCTTACGGATATCTGAAGAGTCAGGACAATCCGAAGCAGTGGATCATCGACCCGGAAGCAGCCGCTGTCGTCCGGCGCATCTTTGATATGTGCATGGAAGGCCGCGGCCCGAATCAGATCGCGACACAGCTGACCGAGGAGAAGATTCTGTCACCTGCTGCCTATCGGAAGAAGCAGGGAATCAATATCCCGGGAAGAATTCCGGAGAATCCGTACTACTGGTCAGGTTCCTCCGTGGGAGCCATGCTCGAACGGCGTGAGTATACCGGCTGCCTGGTAAATTTCAAAACCTATTCCAATTCCATCTGGGATAAGGAACGGCGGAGAAATCCGGAAGAAAAGCTCAGAATCTTTCCAGGCCATCACGAAGCCATTGTCACCGATGCAGTTTTTGAGAGAGTTCAGGAGATCAGGAGTCATCGTCACCGGCAGACCCGAACCGGGAGAAGCAGCATGTTTTCCGGGCTGGTCTATTGTGCGGACTGCGGAGCACGAATGGTGTTCAATTCGTACAATAACTACAAGGTTGAAAACGCTTTCTTCGACTGCAGCAGCCATCGCAAAAGCAGTAAGCTGAAGCGGTGCAGCGGGCACTATATCCGGGAAACTACGCTGGAAAGTCTTGTCCTGAAGCATATTCAGATGGTAACGGCCCACATTTTCTGCCATGAGGCATATTTCCGGCAGATGATGACAGAAAAGCATCTTCTGAAGAGCCAGGAAGAGATCCATGCCAAAGAGAGTCAGTGTAAACGGGACGAGAAGCGAGTTGCTGAGCTGAAGCGCCTGTTTATCAGGATATATGAGGATAATGCCTGTGGCCATCTGAGTGATGAACGCTTCCAGATGCTGAGTGAAAGCTATGAGACTGAGCAAAAAGAATTGGAAACGGAGATCAAACGGCTCCGGGAAGAGATTACGGCACAGGAAAACAGAAGCTCATCGGTTGATCAGTTTATCCGGATCGCAAAGGATTATGTGGGAATTGAGATACTTGACGGTTATATTCTGCACGAAATGATCGAAGGCATCTATGTCGGCGCCCCAGATAAGAGCAGCGGTCATCGGACGCAGGCGATCCACATTAAGTACTGCGGAATCGGGTTTATTCCCCTGGATGAACTGATGAAGGCCGAATCTGCCTGAAAAATCAGGCGAAACGCAAGGAAGCAAAAGGCTTTGAGCCTGTTTTCAGAAATACTGTCTTACGAACAACCGGCTATTTCCGCATATTTCCAGCTTTTTCCGCTTTGAAAATGTCCACTTTGATATTTCTCGTTACAATTCCTGACAGATGGACAATTTGTT
>JBGUGL010000037.1:0-22994 GCA_045111455.1 Christensenellales bacterium
TCCGGGTGCTTCCCAGGAACTAAATAAATTTGTTTTGGCCTAGTTATCGACTTTTGGGGTTGACAAAGGTCATTACATATCAGTCGAGATGACAACACAAGCACTTTGAGTTATTCATTGCTTTCAGATGTCATTTCGACCGACCGAAGGGAGTGGAAAAATCTCGTTCTTTTTCTCCGATTGAAAACAGCTCAATCACCCACACTTCATCATTGACCGCGGACAGTTAGGGGCGTATAATATCCTTATGGGAAAACAAAATATGTAAGGGAGGGCATTACCCATGAAAAGAAAAGTACTGGCCCTGCTGACCGCGCTCGCCATGATCCTTGGCTGCGTGTACGCATCGGCTGAAACTGCGACCACCATCGCCACCGGGACCGCCACGGTCCAGGGCTTCGGCGGGGACGTTACTGTGACCGTTTCCCTGGAAAACGGGGAAATCAAGGAAGTGACCATGACCGGTGACGGGGAAACCGACGGCATCGGCAAAAAGATCATTGATGAGTGGCCCCTGGCGTTCGTGGAGTACAACGGCATTGTGGACACCTACACCGGCGCCACCTTCTCCGGCATCACCCGGCAGGCTGTCATCGCTGCCGCGCGGGAAGCCCTGGCCAACGCCGGCGTGAATCCCGACGACTATATGCGGGAAATGGGCACGGAAGACACCGTTGACCTGACCTACACCGCTGACATCGTGATCGTCGGCGCCGGCGGCGCCGGCATGACCGCCGCCCTGACCGCCGCGGACGCGGGCAAGAGCGTGCTGGTGCTGGAAAGCCAGCCCGCGGTGGGTGGCAACTCCGTGAAGTCCACCGGCGGCATGAACGCTGCCAAGACTGTCTACCAGGATGCCAACACCTTTGACGAGGCCGCCGGCATCGAAAAGACCCTGAAGGCCGCGGAAGGCTACGCGGATAACGAAGCCATCACCGCCCTGGCCGCCAAGGTCAAGGAACAGTGGGAAGCCTGGCAGGCTGCTCCGGAAGGTTACTTTGACTCCGCCGAGCTGTTTGCCCTGGATACCCTCATCGGCGGCAAGGGCCTGAATGACCCGGCCCTGGTGGAAACGCTGGTCAACAACAGCGCCGCCGCCATTGACTACCTGGATTCCATCAACATTCACCTGAACAACGTGGCTGCCTTCGGCGGCGCTTCTGTGAAGCGTATCCACCGCCCGGTGAACGAAGAAGGCAAGACCGTCTCCGTGGGCGCCTACACTGTGCCGCTGCTGGAGAAGGCCTGCCAGGAGAATGAAAAAGTCGCCCTGCTGACCGACGTGACCGCCACCAGACTCCTGACCGAAAACGGCACCGTGGTAGGCGTGGAAGCCCAGGGCAAGGCCGGCAACAAGGTTACCGTGAACGCCAAGGCCGTCATCCTGGCCACCGGCGGTTTCGGCGCCAACCTGGACATGGTTGTGCAGTACAAGCCTGACCTGGCCGGCTTCATGACCACCAACGCCGCCGGCATCCAGGGCCAGGGTATCCTGATGGCCACAGAAATCGGCGCGGCCACCGTGGATATGGAGCAAATCCAGATCCATCCCACCGTGCAGGCGGACACCGCTTCCCTGATTACCGAAGGCCTGCGGGGCGACGGCGCCATCCTGGTGAACGCCAACGGCGAACGCTTCATTGACGAAGTGGGCACCCGCGACGTGGTTTCCGCCGCTGAAATCGCCCAGCCCGGTTCCTTCAGCTGGCTGGTGGTGGACCAGAAGATGGTGGACGCTTCCTCCGTCATCCAGGGCTACATCAACCGGGGCCTCATGCTGAAGGGCGATACCTGTGAAGCCCTGGCCGCTGAACTGGGCATTCCTGCCGACGCCTTTGCCGCCACCATGGAAAAATGGAACGGCTATGTGGCAGAAAAGAACGATCCTGACTTCGGCCGCACCAGCTTCGCCCAGCCCCTGGATACCGCTCCCTTCTATGCTGTGAAGGTCACCGCGGGCATCCATCACACCATGGGCGGTCTGAAGATTGACCCCCAGACCCATGTGCTGAACACCGAAGGCGCCATCATCCCCGGCCTCTTTGCCGCGGGTGAGGTTACCGGCGGCGTCCACGGCGGCAACCGCCTGGGCGGCAACGCCGTGGCAGACTTCGTGGTCTTCGGCCGCATCGCCGGCCAGGAAGCCGCTGCTTCCATCCAGTAACCCGAACCTGAAAGCGCCCGGTCCGAAAGGACCGGGCTTTTTTGATTTTGCCCCGGGGCAGTATAAGAAAAGAGGAATGCCTGTACGCATCGGCATTCCTCTCCCCTTTGGAGGTAAGGTTTGGTATATCTTTCGGGATGGCTTGGCCCGAATGATATCTTTTTGGCAGTTAGCTTCAACTAACTATCTGAAGTATACCATGCCCTTTCTCTCCCGTCAAGCCCTTTCTGCAATTCCCAGCCGGTTTTTGAAATCCGCGTAGCCGAAGGCAGCCAGCTGCCTGAAGCCGCCGTTCCGGTCCATGGCATAAATGGCCGGCAGGGGCATGCCGTTGAAGGTATTGTTCTTGCAGGTGGTATAGATAGCCATATCCCCGAAGACCAGCCGGTCCCCGATGCGGAGCTCCCGGCCGAAGCCGTATTCCCCGATGACATCCCCCGCCAGGCAGGTTGGCCCCGCCAGGCGGTAAGGATACGGTTCCTTCTTTTCCCGGTCTCCCTCCAACAGGGGCGGGGTATAGGGCATTTCCAGCACGTCCGGCATATGGCAGGCGGCGCTGGCATCCACAACGGCGGTACGGATACCGCCGTTTTCCGTGATGTCCAGGACTTCCGTCACCAGGTAGCCGGCGTTCAGGGCCACGGCTTCCCCGGGCTCCAGGTACACCTGCAGGTCCCATCCGGCCTGCGCATCCCGGATCAGGCGCTCCAGCCGCGGGAGGTCATAATCCTCCCGGGTGATATGGTGTCCGCCGCCCAGGTTCAGCCACTTCATCCGGGGCAGGATATCCCCGAACTTTTCCCCTGCTGCCTGCAGGGTGGTTTCCAGGGCGTCTGAATCCTGCTCACACAGGGTATGGAAGTGGAGCCCGTCCAGCAGGTCCGCCAGCTCTTCCGTCATTTCCCGGTCCCAGGCTTCCCGGGTCACCCCCAGGCGGCTGCCCGGGGCGCAGGGATCATAAATGGCATGACCCTCCTGGGTGGAGCATTCCGGGTTGATCCGCAGGCCAATGCTCTTTCCGCTGTCCTTTGCCTGCCTGCCGAACTGCCGCAGCTGGCGGACGGAATTGAAAACGATATGGTCCGCCCAGTCCAGCAGTTCCCCGAACTCATCCGCCCGGTAGGCCGCGCAGAACACGTGGACTTCCTTCCCGGGCATCTCCTCCGCCCCCAGCCGGGCCTCATACAGGCCGCTGGCCTCGGTGCCCGCCAGGTACGGGGCAAGCAGGGGATAAAGACCGTAATTGGAAAAAGCCTTCTGGGCCAGCAGGATCTTTGCGCCGGTCCGCTGCGCCAGGCCGGCCAGGATCTCCCCGTTCTGCCGCAGGCGCTCCTCATCCAGCACGTAGCAGGGAGTGCGCAGGGAGGCAAAGCAGTCCGGAACCGGTTTGCCGGAGAGGCCTTTGAAAATTTCTGAATTGTCCATCAGTCCACCAGCGCCGGATTCCGGTTCTCACTGCGGGGCAGGCCGTACCTGTCCAGGGCGTCCAGGAAGGGATCCGGATCGAACTCTTCCACGGTGTAAACGCCGGGCCTGTTCCACTTGCCGGTCAGGAGCATCATGGCGCCGCACATGGCGGGCACGCCGGTGGTGTAGCTGATGGCCTGGCTCTCCACCTCTTTGTAGCACTCCTGGTGGTCGCAGACGTTGTAGATGTAGTAGGTCTTGTCCTTCCCGTCCTTTTTGCCGGTGAAGATGCAGCCGATGTTGGTCTTGCCGTGGGTCCGGGGGCCCAGGCTGGCGGGATCCGGCAGCAGGGCCTTCAGGAACTTGATGGGCACGATTTCCCGGCCTTCAAACATCACCGGGGTGGTGGACAGCATGCCCACATTCTCCAGGCAGCGCATATGGGTCAGGTAGCTCTGGCCGAAGGTCATGAAGAAACGGATGCGCTTCACTTCCGGAATGTTCTTCGCCAGGGACTCAATCTCCTCATGGTGCAGCAGGTACATATCCTTCATACCCACCTGGTCAAAGTCGTACTCCCGTTTGATACTCATGGCCGGGATTTCCACCCATTTGCCGTTTTCCATGTAGCTGCCGGGGGCGGACACCTCCCGCAGGTTCACTTCCGGATTGAAGTTGGTGGCGAAGGGATAGCCGTGGTCGCCGCCGTTGCAGTCCAGGATGTCAATGGTGTCAATGGTGTCGAACTCATGCTTCTTCGCGTAAGCGCAGTAGGCCTGGGTGACGCCGGGGTCGAAGCCGCAGCCCAGCAGGGCAGTCAGGCCGGCCTTTTCGAACTTTTCCTTATAGGCCCACTGCCAGCTGTAATCGAAATAGGCGGAGAAGCCCTCCTCTTTGCAGCGCTTCTCATAGATAGCCCGCCATTCCGGATCGTCCGTGTTCTCGGGTTCATAGTTGGCGGTGTCCATGTAGTTGACGCCGCAGGCCAGGCACGCGTCCATGATGGTCAGGTCCTGGTAAGGCAGGGCAATGTTCATCACCAGGTCCGGCCGGTAGCTGCTGATCAGGGCCTTCAGCTCTTCCACATTGTCCGCATCCACCTGCGCAGTGGTAATCTTCGTCTTTGTTTTGCCTTCCAGCGCTGCGGCCAGGGCGTCGCACTTTGCCTTGGTCCGGCTGGCAATGCACATCTCCGTAAACACATCGTCCGCCTGGCAGCACTTGCGGATCGCCACATTGGCCACGCCGCCGCAGCCGATTACTAAAACCTTGCTCATTTCTTTATCCTCCTGATGATTATTTCTTTGAAAAGGCCAGCAGCATCTCCCGCACAACCTTGCAGGCTGTTGCCGTGGACGCGCCGCTGTGATCCAGCATGGGCGCCAGTTCATTGACGTCTGCGCCGACAATGCGAACGTCCTCCAGCAGGAGGATGGCCTCCAGCAGCTGGTTGAAGAGCACGCCGCCCGCCTCCGGGGTTCCCGTGCCGCAGAAGAGGGACGGATCCAGGCAGTCCAGGTCCACGGTGAGGTACACCGGGGTATTGTCCCGGGCCAGGGTTTTCGACAGCTCCCGCAGGCCGCAGAAGCTGAAGGGATGCAGGTCCGTATGTTCCCGGGCAAAGGCGAACTCCGCCCGTTCCCCGCTGCGGATGCAGAACTGGTGGATCCGGCCGTCGCCGGTCAGCTCATGGCAGCGCCGCATGACGCAGGCGTGGCTGAGCTTTGCCCCCAGGTAGTCGTCCCGCAGGTCCGCATGGGCATCGAAATGGATAATGTGCAGGTCCGGGTATTTCTCCGCGGCAGCCCGCACCGCGCCCAGGGTCACCAGGTGCTCGCCGCCCAGCAGGAAGGGCATTTTCCCGTCCGCCAGGATTTCACGGGCCCGGTCCTCAATATCCCTCAGGGCTGTCTCCGCAGAGCCGAAGCACAGCTCCAGGTCCCCGGCGTCAAAGACCCTGACGTCCTCCAGGTCCCTGTCCTGATAGGGACTGTAGGTTTCCAGGCCGAAGCTCTCGTGCCGGATGGCAGCAGAGCCGAACCGGGCGCCGGGCCGGAAGCTGGTGGTGGAATCAAAGGGGGCGCCGAAGAGCACGATGCCCGCCTCTTCGTATTCCGCATCGCAGCCGATAAAGGTTTCAATGTTTTTGTTCACGCTTCCACCTCCTCAAGCATTTTCTCCAGATAGGCCGGCAGGTAAAAGGCGCCGATATGGAGCTTGGTCGTGTAGTACTTGGTGCTCAGGTGCAGGCTCTTCCAGCGTTCCTCATCGAAATCGTCAATGGGATGGTACTTCTTGCTGGCAAACCCGAAGAGCCAGTATCCCGCCGCGTAGGTGGGGATGTGGGCCTGGTATACCCGGCTGATGGGGAAAGTGTTCACGATGCGCTTGTGGCTGCGCTGCATGGCTTCCGCGTCGTGCTTGTAGAAGGGGCTTCCCTGCTGGTTGACCATGATACCGTCCTCATGCAGGGCGTTGTAGCAGATCCCGTAGAACTCCCGGGTGAAGTAGCCCTCGGAGGGGCCGAAGGGATCGTTGGAGTCCACGATGATCAGGTCATACTCATCCTGGCAGCGGCGGATGAACCGCAGGGCGTTGTCGAAGTAGATATGCACCCGGCTGTCATCCAGCTTGCAGGCATTCTCCGGCAGGTAAGTGCGGCAGGCCTCGATCACCTGTCCGTCCATCTCCACCAGGTCGATGCGCTCCACGGTGTCATAGCGGGTGAGTTCCTTCACCACCCCGCCGTCTCCGGCGCCGATGACCAGGATGTCCTTCACGCATTTGTGGACGGACATGGGAATATGGGTAATCATCTCGTCGTAGATGAATTCATCCCGCTCCGTCAGCATGACGTTGCCGTCCAGGGCCAGGACCCGGCCGAATTCAGGGGTGTCGAAGATGTCGATCTGCTGGTACTCGCTCCGGCCGGAATACAGGTGCCGGTTTACCCGCAGGCTGTGCTTAACATCCGGGGCATGGCATTCGCTGAACCAGAGTTCCATGAGACTTTCTCCTCCTCCCTGATAATATTGATATTCTCAATCATCGGATCCTCCGGACCCGTCACAGAGCAGCCCTTGGCCTTGGCGTAGACGATATAGTCCAGGATCTCCTTTGTGATACGCTCGCCGGGGGCCAGGATCGGGATGCCCGGCGGGTAGCACATGACGAATTCACTGCAGATATAGCCCTCGCTCTCGCTGAGCGGCACACTCTTCTTGTCCGCATAGAAAGCCTCCTGGGGGCTGTAAACCACTTCGGGGGCGATGTATTCCTGGCTCAGCAGGCCGTAGGGATCCTTCATGTACCGGCGCTTGATTTCCGCCAGGGCGCTCACCAGGCGCTCCAGCTCCTGCATCCGGTCCCCGATGGACAGGTAGGCCAGGATGTTGCCGATATCCCCGAACTCGATCTGGATATCATATTCATCCCGCAGGATGTCATACACCTCGATGCCCGCCAGGCCGATGTCCCGGGTATGGACGCTGAGCTTGGTGGGGTCAAAATCAAAGATGGAGTCCCCGTTGATCAGTTCCCGGCCGTAGGCATAGTAGCCGCCTACGGCGTTGATCTCCTCCCGGGCGTATTCCGCCATCTCCGCCACCTTGCGGAAAACCGTTTTTCCCCGCTGGGCCAGGTTCCGGCGGCTGATGTCCAGGCTGGACATGAGCAGGTAGCTGCCGGAGGTGGTCTGGGTCAGGTTGATGATCTGGCGCACATGGCCCGCATTGACCCTTTCCCCGGTCAGCAGCAGGCTGGACTGGGTCAGGCTGCCGCCGCTCTTGTGCATGGAGACCGCGGCCATATCCGCCCCCGCCTCCATGGCGGTCACCGGCATGCCGTCCCCGAAATAGAAGTGGGTGCCGTGGGCCTCGTCCGCCAGGCAGAGCATGCCCGCCTCATGGGCCAGCCGCACAATGGTCCGCAGGTCGCTGCAGACCCCGTAATAGGTGGGGTTGTTCACCAGCACCGCCACGGCGTCCGGGTTTTCCCGGATGGCGCGGCGCACCTGCTCCACGCTCATGCCCAGGGAGATGCCCAGCTTCCGGTCCACGTCCGGGTTCACATACACCGGCACCGCGCCGCACAGCACCAGGGCGTTGATGACGCTGCGGTGCACATTGCGGGGCAGGATGATCTTGTCTCCCCGCTTGCAGCAGGAGAGCACCATGCTCTGGACCGAGCTGGTGGTGCCGCCCACCATGAGGAAGGCATTGGCTGCGCCGAAGGCGTCCGCCGCCAGGATCTCCGCCTCCCGGATCACCGATACGGGATGGCACAGGTTGTCCAGGGGCTTCATGCTGTTCACATCCACCCCCACGCATTTTTCCCCGAGAAAGGCCGTCAGTTCCGGATTGCCCTTGCCGTGCTTGTGGCCCGGCACGTCAAAGGGCACCACCCGCATCTCCCGGAAGCGCTCCAGCGCTTCGTAAATCGGTGCCCGGGACTGGTCGTACAAGTACTTCCCCATACTCCACCTCAAACAAAAAACGCAAGCTGTAATCACACAACTTGCGTTATTCATCCACATACGGTTCGGGTTCCCGTACCATTCAGGCGGTATACGGGCAGTCACGCCCGCCGCTTCCGCAACGGTAAAGAGGGGTGGAACGGAATATCTGTGGTGCTCGGCATACAGAGTCTATATAGCAATACTTACTTTTACTACTCTTATTGACCATTTCACAAGTTTGCGCAGATTACGCATTTCGGTTATAAAGTAACCAACTTATAAAACTGAGCTTTTAACTCAATCAATAGGGGCGGAAACCGCCCATCGGCAGTGGACCCGGCTGTCCGTATGGCCTCGACTCCTCATCGGAGTGGTCCCGTAAATTGCTTAAGACGCTGATGACTGGATCACCTTGTCTTAATATTCCTCTGCCCCGCCTCTCCCGGGGCAACAGTGGCATTATGCAACAATCCTGCCTTCCCCGTCAAGGGGAAAACAGGATTAATTCAGAATTCAGGATTCACAATTCAAAACGAATACTGTATCCGGGGCCGTACGTCCCCTTCAGCCGTTTCCGGGGTCATCGTCATCGTCACCGAAATCGTAATCCCCGGCGAACACCATGGTCCCGTCCTTCCGGACGCCGACACAGTAGGTGCCCCCGTTCCCGATATCCACAATATCCGTCCAGCCGGAAACATCCGGCGTCCGTCCGTCCGCGGCGGCAGCCGCCACGGTGCCGTCCTGCCTCAGGCCCAGCACCCAGCTGCTTCCGATGCTGATTTTCTTCATTCCCTGCCAGGAACCGATCATCCCCGCCAGCTGTTCCGGCGCCGCCAGGACCGTTCCGTCCTTCCGGACTGCCGCAAAGGAGGGGGCATACGTTCCCCCACCGAGGCGAAGGACTCCCGAGGCGATATCCGCCACGTCCGTCCAGTCCGCCCAGGCCGGTTCCGGGTAATCAATGACGTCTTCCAAAAGATCCGCGGAACAGACCCTGCCGTCATCCAGCAGGAACAGCAGTTTGAACTCACAGTTTTCTATGGCGGTGACCCGGGATATATCCACTTCCGCCGCGTTCTGCGGATATTTCCAGTCCGGGTTCAGGGCTTCCCCCTCGCTGTTCACCAGCCGGTTGTCCTTCGATATTTTAGCATAGTCGCCCCTGGCCACAAGGCGGAAACTGTTCTGATCCGTATGCCCGTCCGAATAGTATACCCCGTTTCCGTCCACGGCGAAATATTCGCAGCCCAGGACAGTAGTCCCGACCTGCCGGATATCCCGGAGTCCTTCATACCGCCCGGCGGGATCCTCATTCCAGTCATAGCCCGCGCACAGAACGCTGCCATCCCTTTTCAGGGCGATCAGGCCGTAGCCCGCAGCCGCCACGGCGATGACGTCATGCCAGAGCGCGCTGCCGGCGCTGACAAACTCCGCCTTGATCCATCCCTCCCGATTTCTCCGGGGAGAGTAACCGGTGACCTCCTGGGTCTTCACGTGATACCACAGTTCTCCCCGGCTGTCCGTTCCGGATTCCGTGATCCAGACGGTGGTATTCTTCCGCAGCCGGGTGATCCTCGCCCCGCCGGGAGTTTTCCGGATCGCCACATTACTGCCGCTGAGAATGCCGAAACCCAGGGGCGCTGTTTCCGCAGCCGCGCAGGAAGTCATTACCGCCGTAAACATCAGGCAAAGCGCCGCCAGAACGCAGATCAGTTTCTTCATTTTCCAAAGGTCCTTTCCGGTATTGGCCGGCAGAAGCCTGCCGACCATATAACGGCCCGGTTCCGGAAAACCTTCCGTTTTTCAGGAACGGTTCCGCCGGAAGTCCAGCCGTACCAGGGCCTTTCCGTTGGGCAGGGATACCTCCTGCCGCAGGATCCCGGTATACCCGGTCTCCCCGAGAACCCCCGCCAGGGCTCCCTCCTCCATCTGGTGATGGACTTCATCCAGCCGGTCAAACGCATGGAGCCAGGGTGAATCGGAAACCCAGTTCCCGGGATCCCTGTTGATCTGGATCACGCAGGACACATATTCCGGCTCCGCCCGGCATACAGCATCCCTGAAGGCGGCATACCCGATATACTCAATCAGGAGATTGGCAATGACCAGATCTGCCCGGGGAAGCTTCCCGGCTTCCTTTACCAGGTCCAGGCGCAGGCAGTGCAGCGTATCCGACAGTCCGGCATAGCGTTCCGGGATCGCCCGCAGGTATTCCCCGTTGATATCCACGCAGTAGACCGTATCGTATTTCTCCGGCCGGACATGCCCGAGGCCGTTGCCGCCGGCGGCGCCCAGCACCATGGCCGTGCGGACCGGATACACTTCAAACTGTTCCTTCATCAGGGCGTCCAGGGCCTGGAGCTGCCGGACGGAATCCAGGCGCATATGGTTCTCATAGTCTTCCAGGCTGATTTCTTCCCAGGGATTCCTCATCTTCTTATCCGTTCAGTCTTTTCAGGAAAAAGTATTCCGCGTAGCCGTCTTCGGCATTCTCATAATGGCCCACGGCTTCGTAGCCCATGGCTTCATAAAAGTCCTTTCCCTGCCAGTTGAAGGTATCCAGCCGGATGGTGTTCACACCCATCTCCGCCGCCCGCTTCTCCATCTCCCGGATCAGCCTGGCGCCGTATCCCTTCCGCCGGTATTCCTCATCCACAAACACGGTGGACACATACAGGATCTTAAAAGCGGTGATGTCTGCATACAGCCCCGCGATCAGCTTTCCGTCCTCCTCAATACCGATCCGGATACTGCCTTCCATCTTATAGGTGATGTAGCTCTCGTCAAAGGCGCTCAGCCGCTCGTCCAGGTCCTCCATCTGTTCTTCCGTCAGGTTAATCATTTTCATCTGCTTCTTCTCTCCATTCTCTTTCCGGTTTCAGGCGCCGGAAAACAGGCGTATACCGCATCATACCGCATTCCCGGGCTGAATTCAACTTCAGGGTCGCGGGGCGGAACAATCAGCTTTTTTCCCTGTCTTCCCCGCCTTCTTTATGGTATAATTGCCCCATGCCTGAAAACCGGCCGGGGCCGGGCGTTCTCCGCCTCCCCACGGAATGAAACAGCTGAAGGAGAGGATGCCCTGTGACGATTATCACTGCAGTCCTGCAGGCCTGCCTGTGGCTCTGGTTCCTGGGATGCACCATCACCTGGAAGATCCGCGGACGTATCCTGGTGGAAGGGATGGGCATCCGGAGCCCCGAGTTCTTCATGCTGTGCCTGTACAGCATCGGCATTATTTCATTCTGGTGTTTTCCCGCTCCGGGAAAAGGGATCCTTGCCGGCATCCTGATGCTGTGGCTCTGTGTCCAGCTGCGCTGCCACTGGTATTACACGCTTTTCGGCGCCAGTCCACTGAAACTGAAGGGGTATAACGAATGTTTCCGGGATACAATCCGGATCTTCCCCGCCAGCGATACCCGGATAATCCCGGACCTGTACCACATCCTGATGCACGTGATGATCATAGCCAACCTGATTTTCTGCCTGATCCGATAAAAAGGTACCTGCCGATGCCGGCGGGTACTTTTTTGTATCGTATAATGCTGCAGTTCCAAAGGGATTCAGTTTTCCGCCGGCTACATAGCAGTGCATGCAGCGGGTATTGCAGCCCGCCAGCAGGAAATCTATATTGATCATGTTTTTCTCCTGTCATTACAGAAAGGTGGTCTGCTCATACTTCTCCGGCAGGTACGCCAGGTAATCAAAGCATTCTTCCGGTTTGTACAGGATCCCGTGCTCCCGGCAGAAGGAAGTGAACAGGTTCATCAGCTCCCGGCTCCGGGGGCTTGGCACTTCATAGGCGCCGCCGTAGGTCCGGATATACCTTTCCTTCAGTCCCGGGAAATGCCGGTCCAGCGCCGCGTAGAAATACTCCCGGTCCCCTTCCCGGAGGGTCACACCCATGTCAAAACAGATGATTCCCTTCACTTTGACCCGGGCACAGGCCTCCAGGATCTGCCGGATATTCTCCTCTGTATCGTTGATAAACGGCAGGATGGGCGTCAGCCAGACCACCGTGGGGATCCCCCGCTCCCGCATGGCCTCCAGCACCTCGACCCGCCGCTGTGTATTGCAGACATTCGGCTCCAGGATTCCGCAGAGCTTTTCATCCCAGGTGGTCAGGGTCATCTGGACCACGCACTTTGCCTTCCGGTTGATTTCCTCCAGCAGGCCGATATCCCGCAGGATCCGGTCGGACTTGGTCTGCACCGCGGCCCCGAAGCCGTATCTGCAGATCACCTCCAGGCATTTCCGCGTCAGGCCCAGCTGCTCCTCGCAGTGCATATACGGGTCCGACATGGAACCCGTGCCGATCATGGTCTTCTGCCGCTTGGACCGCAGGGCCTGCTCCAGCAGTTCCGGAGCATTCTGTTTCACCTCGATATCCTCAAAGGCATGGGTGAACTGGTAGCATTTGCTGCGGCTGTCGCAGTAAACGCAGCCGTGGGTGCATCCGCGGTAGATATTCATGCCGAAACGGCCTTTTCCGCCGGTGAGGATCCCCTTTGCGTCCACAAAATGCACCGTCCACTCATCTCCTTTCCGCAGGCGTCCTGTTTACCGGGCCAGGGACAGGATCCCGGCACAGAAGGAAACCTTTGTAAAAACCAGGTCCGGGAAATCCTTCCGGAGTTCCTCCGCCACGCAGTAGATTTCTTCCCCGTCCCACTCGTCCCCGGCTTCCGCCCGGCACTTTTCCAGCTGCCCGCGGTCCTCAAAGGCCACGTCGCCCACCAGGATGCTTCCGCCCTCCTTCAGCCGCTCCCGCAGAATCTTCAGGAAAGCGATTTTCTGCTTATCCGTCAGGTGGTGCAGGGAATAGGTGGCCACAATAAAGTCATAGCTCTGCCGGCGCAGGGGCTCCGCCAGGCCGTCCGCAAAATCTCCCCGATACAGATGCGCGCCGGGCATTTTTACCGACGCCAGTTCAATCATCCTGGCAGAGAAATCCTGGCCGTACACCTCGCACCCCTGTTCATACAGCTTCGCCGTCAGGGTTCCCGTCCCGAAGCCGATATCCAGCACCGAAGCCCCGGGCTTTTCCATAATCACCCGGTAAATCTGTCCCAGGACTTCCTTATACCCGGCAAAGGGGTAGCTGTGCTCCTCATCCGAAAGTCCGACGGCCCTGTCATACCCGTCCGCCCACAGGTCAAATCCTTTATTGTCCAGCATTGCTTATCCTCCGGTTTATTCCGCCATGATTTGCTCTTCCTGCTGCTGTTCCCACAGCTCAAAGGCCTTTTCCCAGGTATCCGGGGCGAAGGGCCTTCTTTCATCCCCGATCTCCCGGGCATAGTTTTCCGTAAAGCCCAGGAAGTAATGGATATGCTCCCGGGCAAAGGCCAGCTCCCGCATGATCGCCCGGCTCCAGGGGCGGGCTTCCCGGTACTGCCCGGTGCGCGTCAGGGCGCTGATATACGCCTGTTTGTCAAAAGGCACCCGCTTTTCCTCAACCGTGACCTCCCCGTCTCCGGAAATCTCCAGGACCGTATAGGGCACGCTGTCCCGGATGCCGTCCAGGGGCAGCCCGCAGGATCCGGGATTGACCAGGTATACGCCCCGTTCCCGGTCCCGGAAAGTCCACTGGACATGGGAATGGCCGAAGACGTAGACGCCGGGTTCCAGTTCCGAGACCAGGCGCCGGAACTCGGGATCCCCCTCCCGCTCCCGGCGGATTCCCTCCAGGACTTCTTCAGGAACAGCCCCGGCAGCCGTGACCCTTTCCGCCACGGTCAGGGAATTCCAGGTATAAAAGGGATAGGTGCCCAGGAAAGCGTCCGAGCAATGGGCCATATGGATGCGGACTCCGTCCTGCTCCAGGTCCGCCCGGTGGGGCAGCTGCAGCAGGAAATCCAGGTTGTCCCGGCTCATGTTCCGGAAGGTCCAGTAGGTCACCTGCATCTGGCCGTCCGTCCACAGTGAGGGATCCGCGCCGATCAGGTTTTCCAGGTATTTCTCCTCATTGCCCCGGATGATCACTGCGCCGGGGATTTCCCGCAGGGCGGTGATGCATTCATCAGGCCGGGGACCGCTGATGCAGTAATCCCCCGCGAAAAGATACCGGGTAATCCCCTGCCGGCGGGCATCCGCCAGCACCACCTGCAGGGCGGACAGGTTTCCGTGGATATCCGAAATGACTGCGTATTTCATGCTTCTCTCCCGATGGACGTTCTTATGAGCCGGTATGACCCATTGTACCATGGCCGGTCCCGGATGAGAAGGCGAACAAAAAACATCCGGGAAGAAATCTTCCCGGATGCTGAAGGGTTTATATATCTTACTTTTTCTTGGCGACAGCTTCCTTCATGCCCTTGCCGGGTTTGAAGGCGGGCGCCTTGGTGGCCTTGATCTTGATCACTTCGCCGGTGCGGGGGTTCCGTCCGTTGCGGGCGGAGCGTTTCCGGGTTTCAAAGGTACCGAAGCCGGGCAGGATCACTTTGCCGTCAGACACGACGCCGTCGATGATGGCGTTCAGGGTGGCGGTAACAACTTTCTGAGCCTCAGCTTTGGAGATTTCAGCTTTGGAGGATACGACTTCAACGAGTTCAGTTTTGTTCATTGTTCTATTTTCCTTTCCGGGCTGTAGCCCTGCTTTTGCGAGGATTATACCACACTTGTGCAGGCATTTCCATACATATGGGGGCTAATTTGTAACTTTTCTGTTTCTGTTCTTGTAACTTTTCTTGTTTTGTCCCGATTTTCCGCCCTTTTCGGGGGGGTCGCAGGCCTCAGGCCAGTCCTTCGTACCAGCGGACCGCCCGTTCCGTCCACCCGGCCATACACATATCGCTTCCGTCCGCGAAGCCGTGTCCGCCGGAAGGTCCTGCCTCGAACCTGCAGGGAATGCCTTTCTTCTCCAGCGCCTGCCGCAGCAGCCGGGAGTGTTCCGGATTCACCAGTTCATCCGTTTCCGTCAGGAAAACCGCGCAGGGCGGGAAACCTTCCGCATGTTCCGGAATCTCAAAGGGAGACTCCGCCGCTGTTTCGATGTCGCTCCCGAAGAGGGCGAAATCATCGTCCGCACTCCATTCATCGTCATTTTCGGAGCCTTCATCGTCCCGGATGCACTGTTTCCAGCTCACCAGCGGATAGATCGGGAATACCGCCCGGGGCTTGGGCAGGCCGTGGAAGGCATACCCCTTTTCGGGAACATTCCACAGGCATACCAGGTACCCGCCGGCGGAAAAGCCGCAGGTGATATACCGTCCCGCATCCACCGCGAATTTCTCCGCGTTGTCCCGGATCAGGCGGAGCGCCCGGGCAAAGTCGTTCATTTCCTGGTCCAGCAGGTGATCCTTTCCTCCCACCTGGTAGGTCAGGATAAACACGTGATAGCCCAGCCGGTTGAACTGGGCGGCTACCGGCCACCCCTCCGTCAGGTTCCATACGTTGACAAATCCGCCGCCGGGCACCAGCAGGATAAACGGCCGGTTCCCCGCTCCCTCCGCGTCCGAGGGCAGCCATACCAGGTTCACGCCCTGCCGGTCCGGATTCTCCGCGCATTCCTCCGCCGTATACAGCGGGTAATACCATTCACCGGTCCGGGCTGCCCGGAACAGCCGCTCAAAGCCGTCCGACAGGCCGCCGCCGAAATGCTCCTCCCGGAGCTGCGCCAGGGATTTGTTCCATAGCTCATCCTTCGAAAGATCCATGCCCCGGATCGCGTCCGGCGCGATTTTCGCCACCAGCGGATCCGTCAGCAGGTCCTTCAGGGTTTTGTTCATATCCATCATACATCATTCCTCTCATTGTATAGTCCGCGGATCAGAACCGCGAAAGGAAAATACCCAGCACCATCCAGGCGGCCAGGGAATAGAAGTTCCCGCGTTCATCCCGGCCGGTCCGGTAAATGCGTTCCGCCCGCTCCCGGTCCAGCAGTTCAAACCCGTCAAACAGCTCCGATCCCACCGCCCCGTCCTGGTTCAGGCCGTCCAGGCTGTCCAAAGTGATCTCCGCGCACAGGAAAGCATTGCTCTCATCCGTCATGCCCGGGGTGGAAAAGGCGCAGGGGTTCAGTACGCTGATCCTGTCGGTTTCCTTCACCGTCAGGCCGGTTTCCTCTTTGATCTCCCGGATTGCCGCGGTCACCAGCGGATCACTGCAGTGCCGGTCCTCCGGATCCAGCAGCCCCGCCACCGGGCTGAGCAGGAACTGCCCCACGGGATAACGGTATTCATAGGACATCAGCAGCCGCGTTTCATTCCCGGGCAGGTGCAGCACCACCGCGATGGTCACGGCATCCGGCAGCATCTCCCGGAACTCCTCTCCGGTTTTCCGGGCCACCAGGTCCCCTTTCTCCCGCCGGGATGCCTCGTAATAATGCTTTCCCTCCGCGTACTGCAGGTCATAGCAACGCAGGAACCGCGATTCATACAGCGTTTCGATGCGCTCCCTGTTGATTTCCCTGTTCATCCCTGTTCCTCCCGTTTGCCGGTGTTCCCGCGTTCTTCCGTCATATATCCCGATCCGTATTTTTCATTCCCGCTTATTTTACAATGAAACCGGCGGAATGGAAAGGGGAACAGAAGCAAAACGCCCGGCTGCCGTAAAGGCGGCCGGGCGCTGTTTCCGGGGTTCCCTACATCTGCTCCTGCTGTTCCATGAGCAGGTCGTAAAAATCATCAACACTAATCAGGACTGTTTCATCCGGACAGTCCCGCGCCCGTTCACTTTTCTCCTCTTCCGACAAAGGATCATACTTACTTTCCATATGCTCCTCCGTTTTGTCCCCTGTTGATTTATTTCGCCGTCCGGCCCGGGAAATCCTTTTGCCGGAAGCAAAACCGGGATTGCCGTTCCGGGGTTTTCCGGGTATAATAAACACAGACAGGGCGTTGTCCCGAAACTGTCTTTACTGTACAAAACCGCATATCCGGAAGGAGCCTTGGGAATGATTACAAATGATAAAGGGATCGTGGAATTAAAGCACCGTATTCTGCGGGATGTATGCCGCCTGGCATGGGAGGACCGGCTGACGCCTGACAACTGTGAACGGGTTGTCCTGGAGGTCATTCCCGGTCCCCAGCCCCAGTACCGCTGCTGCATTTACAAGGAAAGGGAGATTGTCCGGGGGCGGATCCGCCTGGCCATGGGCCTGAATCCGGATGTAAACAGCGAATCCCGCAATGTGGTGGCTGTGATCCCCGCGGCCTGTGATGACTGCCCGATCCAGGATTACATGATTACGGACATCTGCCGGTTCTGTCTTGGAAAAGCATGCCTGAACGCGTGCCGTTTCGGCGCCATCTCTCCCGGCGATACCCGCATGCGCATTGACCCGGCGAAATGCAAATCCTGCGGCATGTGTGCGAAGTCCTGCCCCTACGGCGCCATCGTCCATACGGAAAGGCCCTGTAAAAAAGCCTGCCCGGTGGACGCCATCACATACTCCGAGCACGGACTGTGCGTGATTGACGATGAAAAATGCGTTCACTGCGGCCACTGTATCCACAACTGCCCCTTCGGCGCCATCGGGTCCAGGATTTACGCGGTGGACATCATCCGGGAAATCAGGCGCGGAAAGCATGTCTATGCCATGTGCGCGCCTGCCACGGAAGGGCAGTTCGGAAAAGATGTCTCCATGGCCGCCATCCGCGCGGCGCTGAAAAAGCTGGGCTTTACGGATATGGTGGAGGTCGGCCTGGGCGGGGATATGACCGCCGCCTATGAGGCCCTTGAATGGATCGAGGCGAAAAAAGAAGGCCGCAAAATGACCACATCCTGCTGCCCTGCGTTTATTTCCATGCTGCGCCACCATTTTCCGGAGGAATACCGGAAATACAAATCCAACACCGTCAGCCCCATGGTGGCGGTATCCCGGTACCTGAAACACCTGGATCCGGACTGCGTCACCGTGTTTATCGGGCCGTGCATCGCCAAAAAGGGTGAAACACTGAATGAGTTCATCGCGGACCGGCCGGACTATGCGCTGACCTACGGTGAAATCGTCGCCATGCTGGATTCCCGGGATATTGCCCTGGAGCCCGTGGAGGAAGCCTACCAGGAGGCTTCCCTCTTCGGCAAGCAGTTCGCCGGAAGCGGCGGCGTTGCCGCGGCCGTGCTGCAGGTGATGAAGGAGCTCGGGGAGGATACCTCCGATATCCGGCTGCTGCAATGCTCCGGCGGGGCCGAATGCAAAAAGGCCATGATGCTGCTCAAAGCCGGAAAACTGCAGGAGGATTTTGTGGAAGGCATGATGTGCCCCGGCGGCTGTATCGGCGGTCCTTCCAAACACCAGGCGGAAACCCAGGTCCTGCGGGACCGGAAGGAACTCCTGGACCGGGCGGACGGCCGGAAAATCCTGGAAAACCTGGAAAAATACCCCATGGATCAGTTTTCCATGTTCCGGGACGGACATACGGATCCTTCCGCATCTCCCTTCCGGAAGAAATCCTGAGGTGAACAGCAAAGGCGGGGACAAAAACGTCCCCGCCTTTTCCGTTGCCGGTATCCCGTGCAGCGCCTGCCCCTTACTTTATGAGATCATTGATATCAAGGACAACTTCCGACAGCATGTTGGCGCCGTATGCGAAAAAGCCGGAAGGCGCCGGAAGCCGCATGATCCGGGAAAAGCCTTCCTTTTCCGCGTTCCGGACCGCGCGGTCCATATGGTAATTGCTGCTGATCATCACCACCGGTTCATCCTTTGAAACCATTCCGGCGATATTCCTGAAGTTTTCCTTCGTGGTTTCCGCCCGGTCCTCGAGGATCATCCTGTCCTCCGGCACTCCCTTTTCCGCCAGGATATCGCGCATGACGGCAGCTTCCGTACGGCCTGACCCGTCTGCGTTGCCGCCGGTCAGGATCAGCCGGGCTTCGGGGTACTTCTCCAGGTAGTCTCGGGCCGTATCCAGCCTGGCTTCCAGCTCGGGCGTCGGTTCCCCGTTTTCCAGTGCCAGCCCCAGCACAATGGCATAATCCGCCCGGTCCGCGGTATTGATCATGCCGCCGGTAATCACTTTTCCGCAGAAGAACAGGATCCCTGCGCTGAAAAGCGCCACGGCGCCCCGCAGGCCCCAGCCCGCCGCCTTCAGGACGGCAGGCTTCCACCGGGTGAAAAGACTGAACCGGACATCCAGCGCAAAGACCAGGAGGACCGCGCAGAGAATCAGCTCATACACAAACACTTTCCGATAATCCGCCTTCAGGACAACGGCCCTGATCCTGGCAGGCATGACGAACAGGACATCCGCCGTAAGCACGACGGCCAACACCAGCAGGATATCCCCGATAATCCTTCCCGCGCCTGAATTGTGAATCCCGTGATTCATGTCCTTCCCTCCCCGTTGATTCCGCAGTCCGCCAGGACGGACACAAGGTAATCGACATTCTGCCGGACCGGCAGGGTTCCGTCTATCCGGATCACCGGACAGTTCACGGTTTTGAGCCATTTCTCCGTATAATCCTCAGGCCTGCTGTCCGTCAGGGAAAACCAGGCGGTTTCTTTTTCGTACAGGTCTCCCCCAGGCAGGATTCTTTCCCCGAACTTGCTGAAGGAACGTTCCCGGACACGCTGGCTCCTGACCTCCTTCGGAACGCTGATCAGGACAATGAGGTCCAGCGACGCGATGAGCCTGTCCCCGTAATCGCCCTTCACCGCCGCAAATACAAACCGGCTGTTCCGGCTGATCTTCTCCTCCAGCAGCCGGATGACTTCCTCCCCGCTTCTCGGTCCGGAGAAGGTGTAAGCTTTGTCTGTCTTGGGGAAATAAAGATCTTCATTGTCGATGAATTCATAACCGATCCGGTCGGCAAGCAGCTTCCCCAGGGTGCTTTTGCCGGTTCCGTTCAGCCCGCATATCAGTATGCCCATAAAACCTCACAGAAGTTTAGCCCGTTCCTGCCGGGTCATTGTTTTTTTATTTTACTATGAGCCCCGCCGGATTGAAAGGGGAACAGACGGATTCTCCCGCCTTTTCTCTTTCCGGGGCAAAACAGATATGCTACAATCAGGGAAACCGCAGAAAATCCCGATTCGCAACTGCCGGTTGCGGCATTTCCAACTCCGTTTGATAGCCTGCCACAGCCGGATCGGGTATGCTGGCATTGCCCGGAAGGGACAAAGCCAAGGAGGAAAAACACATATGATCTTTGCGGACAAATTAGTGGATTTAAGGAAAAAGAGCGGCTGGTCACAGGAAGAGCTGGCTGAGAAGCTGAACGTCAGCCGCCAGGCTGTTTCCAAGTGGGAGGGCGCCCAGTCCATCCCGGACATGGCCCGGATTATCCAGCTGTCTGAGCTTTTCAGCGTCAGTACCGATTACCTGCTGAAGGACAACCTGGAGCCGGCGGATGCCGCCCCGGCCACGGATCTTTCCGGGGACGCGCTCCCGGATACACCCGCCCGGACCATCGGCATGGAGGAAGCCAATGCTTTCCTCAAAATAAAAGAAGAAAATTCCCGGCGCGTGGCACTGGGCGTGCTGCTCTGCATTCTCTCCCCGGTGGCGCTGATCCTGCTGGGCGGCATTCACGAATTCGGCCTGTGGAACTGGTCCGCCCAGGCCGCCACCGGCGTCGGCCTGGCCATCCTGATCCTGATGGTCCTGCCGGCCGTGGGCCTGTTCATCACCGCGGGGCTCCGGATCGCTCCCTATGAACGCCTGGAAAAAGAGCCCCTGGAAACCCTTTACGGCGTCAGCGGCATGGTCAGGGAACGGCAGGAGAAATTCCGCCCCGTCCATTCCCGTTACCTGATCACCGGCATCCTGCTGTGCATCGCGTCCTGCGTTCCGCTGTTCATCAGCCTGGCCTTCTGCCGGGAGGATTCCTTCCTGCAGGTCATCGGTATCGCGTCCATCCTGGTGCTTTCCGCCATCGGCGTCATGCTGATCGTGCGGGTATCCATCATCCAGGGCAGTTACCAGATCCTGCTGGAGGAAGGAGAATACTCCCGCAGCAGCAAGGAAAACACCCGGCATTTCGGTTTCATCACCGGCGCCTACTGGTGCCTGGTTACCGCCGTATACCTGATCTGGCTCTTCACAGGAAAGAACAACGGACAGGATTCCTGGATCGTCTGGCCTGTTGCCGCCGTCGCTTACGGCGCCGTCGCCATTGTGACCGGCGCACTGCGGAAAAAGTAAGGAAAAAAAACGGATCATATCCGGAAAGCCGAAAACAGCCTGAAACAAAAACTCCCGGAAGCAATGGAAATCCATGCTTCCGGGAATCATATTTCCGCGCGGCCGGTCCTGCCAACACACTGCATTCTGAAGCTTTCACGGCGGAGCTTCACCGGCAAGGTGTTATACACGGATACGCGTGTCAGCCGGAACTGTTCACGGTACAGTATATTCCAGCCGGTTGTCCTCCCCGTATACACCGCAAACCATCTCGCCGTTCACCGGCATGGTAATCTCCTTCCAGCCCGTTTTCCCGTCAGTGACATACCTCAGCTCGATGTCCCGCTTTTCATAAATGCTCAGGATAACTCCCAGCGAGGCCGCCGGATTCCCTTCGTTGTCCGTCCCTACATCTCCCCCGATATGCATCCTGTAAGGCCCCCGCTCCGTCTCAACATCCGCTTCGAAGAATCCGGCCGGGGCTTCGGAAACAATCCTGAACCGGTCTTCCGGCACTTCGTCCATCGTATAGGCGCGCCAGTAATAATTGATACGGTTATCCTCGCCCATCAGATATGTTTCTCCCGGGATGTTCACCCGCGCGCCCCATCCGGTCAGGCTTTCCACCGTCCAGATGGTTTTCCCGTCCTTCACCTCGCAGGAGAACTCCGGGAAACTGTCCGGATACTCCGCCGGCCAGACTTCCGGCAAGGCATTCTCCGGCAGCGGATCCAGCACGGGAAGCGCGGGATCTCCTTCCTTAAAAGCCGGCTTTTCCTCTGCCTGTATACGTACCCTGCGCGGGATAGCTTCCCCTGCTATACGAATCTGCATGGCGTCCGGTTCCACTTCTCCCGTCACGGTAATATTGTCAAACCGTTCCCCGGTCAGGCAGTCCGTAACACGCACCAGCTCATAGCTGCCGAGGAGGCCGTACCCTTCAGGAGGCCTGCGCGTTTCCGAAGCGGATAAAAATTCCCCGGATTCGCTGTAAAACGCATAAAAACATTCCAGCGTGTCATCCTTTTCTATCATGAGGGACCGGTTCGACTGTAAGGTTGCTTCCGTTCCGTCCGCTTTATACCGGAAGCGGACGGATACCGCTCCTTTTGTCGGGTCGTTGCTGTTGTAGTCGTTCCCGACTACGAGGTTCATTTCCGTCGGGCAGTCTTCTGTTTCCAGTACCGGTAAGATCACATATACATTCGATTCCCGTCCTTCCGCCATGATCACTATTTTATCGTCATACGTTTCGGACGAAACGGGATACAATTCCCCCCAGGTATTCCATACCCAGTCAGTCATTACCTGCTGGTCAATTCCCCAGGCCTTCAGCCCGGTCACGATAATCGTGCCGTCCTCCTCAATCTTTGCCGAGGGCAGGGGCGGCATTTCATCTGCCAGGAGGTCAAAATGCTCCGGGATCGCGTCAAATCCGGGAAATTCATTTACCCGTATTTCCGCCTGTGCCGCCCCGCACAGGAACACTGCCGCCGCCAGCAATACTGCCACAAGAAAAATCCTGCCCTTCATGTCGTACTTCCCCTTCAGCAAATATCATTCCCGGTAAAAAAGACACCGTTCACCTGCTATTGTATTTTCCAGATAAAACAATTATACATTATCCAATCATTTCCATCAAGATTTCTCCCGGCTTGCTGCACCCCCCCGGATAACAAAAACCCGGGAGCATTGAATAACAATGTCCCGGGAAAAGTTAAAGTGGCTGCATTTTCTGCACCGCCCTTAACGTTTTTTGGCATAGTAAACAAAGTCGGTATCTCGTTCCACTTCCGAGTATCCCAGTCCGGTGTAGAAGGTGTTTGTCCGGGTATTCCAGACGGGAGTGTCAAGCGTAAAAGCCTTTACATCCGGGAACATAGCCTCGATTTCC
>JBGUGL010000038.1:0-54806 GCA_045111455.1 Christensenellales bacterium
GTGGGTCATTCGCCAAAGGCGAAAACGAGGTGAGTGAGTCAACCGAAGCAAGCAGCGGGCTGAAGCGCCAGCAAGGCCCGCTGCGCCAACTGAGGTTGCGGAATTCCTGGCACGTTTGGTGGCACGTTTTCGCAAAAAAACCGGCAGGGGGGTTCCCCCTGCCGGCCGTAACCTTATTGTTTACTTCACAAATGCATTGAACATGGTGATCCGTACACCGGAGGAGTTGATCTTCAGGTAGAAATCCACCTTGTTCTTTTTGTCGGTGATCTCAACATAGGTTGTCTTTCCGTCCTTCAGGTAGTGGCTGACAACCAGCTTGCCGATCTTTTTCTTCAGGGAGGGATTGTTGGCCTTCAGGAAGGAATTGATTTTCTTTTCAATCTTTTCCATGGTTTTGCTGTCCAGCTTGGAAACATCCTTGACCTGTCCCTGGATTCCCTCATAATTGTTCAGGTGGGTCAGGTTTCCCTTTTCATTGAAAGCCGCGGCATACTGTTTGCCCTTGGCGGACGTCAGGAAGAAAGTGTACTCGTTGCCATAGTAGGAGCCTGAGACTTCCTTCAGGGTCTTGTAGTCGATGTTGTTGCCTTCATTCTTCAGGATCGTGCAGGCTTTTTTCTCCATCGCCACGATCCATTCCTCGCTGACATCATTGAAATCGGCCAGCGCCGCAGCCACAGAAACAACACAGAGTACCAATGCCAGCAGGAAAGCCACCAGTTTAGAGTTACGCATAGAGATAGTCCTCCTTTGTTTTTTCATTGGGGCTTGGTATATACCAACTATTTAACGCAGTATGTTTCCATTTTATTTCATATTGTTACGAATATTTTTCACAATTTTATATTTTTGAAATAAATAAAGCCCCGACCCCTTTTGGCATAAGGGCCGGAGCGTTTTCGCGCCATGGAGACAGTTTTCCTGGCACGTCCCCTCTGCACGTTCAGGCGCCAGGAAAGGGAACGAAAAGGACCATCCTATCGTTCCCTATCCATTTGGCCTCCGATATGATATACTCTCGTAAGCAACAGCCTGCGGGAGGATATTCGAATGATGAGAAAAATAACAGGATTCTTCCGGCGATTATTCAGAAGCCGCAGATTTCGCCGCGGAACGCGGATCCTGTTTGGGGTTTCAATCGCTGTCAACATCTACAATCTGGTTATGATCATGATTGCGTTTATGCGTACCAGCATACCATTCCGGGATGTGCTCCGGTTCTTTCTCAGCCTCTCGCCGTTTGAGTTTGATTTCGCCTGGCCCTTTTTTATCCATATCTTCCTTGCCATTGCCCTTGGCCTGATCTGTTATTTTCAGGGAAAAGAGGATAACGGGAATACGGAAGAAGATACAGTGGAAGATAAATCAACAGAATTACCGGATCCCGTTCAGGAAGAAGAGCTATCCGAACCGAAATACTATCAGAACCACTGACCGGTTTCTATAGCGTGCCATGGGGACGGTTCTGGTGGCACGTTCCATTCCGGTCACCGGTCTCACAAACAGAAAAATGAGGCACAAAGCTGCTTCCAAGTCCTAAGGATCGATGCCCTCATCGGAGGGAAACAGTTTGGCCTCATCCAAAGAATACAGCTTATAGAGGTAAAAATCAACAGTCGTGCACCCGGGACGGTTCCGGGTGCACGTTCGCATCTTGATTCTTTCATTTATTGACAACGTTTTTACAGCGTCTTAAGATAAAGAAAAAAACGAAGGTGAATATCTTGCCTATAAATGCTTTTGAAAAAGAACAGGAACATACCGTTCCGACTGCTTACAAAGATCCGCTCTCCGCTAAAATCATTGCCGGTTTAGCCATATTCTGGCTTGTTGTCGGAATAGTTACTTTCATTTATGGCATCTATAATTCAACAACCATCAACTCCCGCATGTCTGTCTATTCAGGATATATGGGATACGGCAGCATATTGGGAACATCTTCATTCATCCTATATTTTGCGGCAGCAATAGGCAGCTTCCTTATTTCTGCGCTTCTCTTCGTACTGTACAATATGGCCTGTGATATTCATCGAACCGAATATAATATACGGATACTTACGGGTCAAAACCAGAAGAATCATAATCAAACAATCAAGCAACTCCAATATATTGACGAT
Organism: Christensenellales bacterium; assembly: GCA_045111455.1. GTDB lineage: Bacteria > Bacillota > Clostridia > Christensenellales > Aristaeellaceae > Aristaeella. Next base: position 2,121 of record JBGUGL010000038.1, read on the forward strand.
TCAATCACCAGACAAAGTAATGTGATTATCCGCCAGCAAAGCAACAACAAAAACGCAAGTCCGGAAAAACGGAAACCTGAATATGAAATCAATGCCCATGATGGATCTTTCTGACTGACTCTATCATCAAAAAAGGCCTCTGGAGTTCATTACTCCAGAGGCCTTCCAATAATATTCATTTATCCTCTGTGATCATCCCAAGGTTCCTCGTATCCCATAGCCCGATCACTGTCTTCCAGTCCGGCAGTGGTAGGATCCACAATGACGCCGATCAGGCCCAGGAAGGTCAGCAACTGGTTCAGCAGCTGCAGCACCAGGCTTTCCGTTACCTGGGGGAATACATCAAACAGCGCCAGCAGACTGTAGGCAAAGCCGATCAACAGGCTCAGGAAGCTTCCCAGCCAGACCTTGTTCTTAAAGCGGACTTTCCAGTTGAGTTTCATGGTTGATTTCCTCCTTGATTTCTTTGATAGACGGTGGGGATGTGTAACGAGGGAGAACGAGATTCGTTCTCCTTCTCTTGATGTGATTGATAAACTGTGTTACATTATTATCAAGATCAGGGCTGTTCTGTCCGTTGTCGATTTCTACGGCAATCACAGAGTAGCCCTGATTCTTTTTATAAGCGTGTACCCCGTGCATGTTGAACAGTGTTACGGGGGAGAACGAGATTTCTCCACGCGGCCGCTGTCGCGTCCTTGGTCGAAATGACAGGGTGGGGGCCTTGATGTTCCTATTACGCTGCTTCATCAGCTGTTCCGCAGGTCTTTCACTTCTTCCTGAAGATTTTTGACCGTTTCCTCCAGGCGGTACATGCGTTCCACCACGTTGTTGTGCTTGTCCACCTTGATCTCCAGCTTTTCCAGACGGTAGGCCACCAGGGCCGCCTGTTTCCGGTTGCTCATATAAACCCCCAGAAACGCGAAGCCGGCGGTGATTACTGCCGCCAGTACAGTTTCCCAGTTCATCCTCTCACCCTCTCCCTTCTTTTCTTTCCGGGCAGCTGCCCGCCAGCTTCAGGAGTTTTTCCCAGGTTTTCGGTCCCACGATGCCGTCCGTTTCCAGCCTGTACTCCTTCTGGAAGGCCTTCACTGCCGCCAGGGTATCCTTCCCGAAATCCCCGTCCACACCCCAGGAGCCAAGATCAAACCCCAGCCGGTCCAGGATCTCCTGGCATTCTTTCACGATCTGCCCTTTTGACCCTTTCCGGATTGTTTCGCGCTTTTTCACACTTAATTGTTCATTGTTCATTATTAATTGTTCATTGCCGGTGTTGACATAGTCAACACCGGCCAGCTCTCCCCAATGTGTCCATTTCCCCGCCGTCACCCGGCTGGTGGTCACCCCGTTGATGGTGCTCATGGCCTCTATGACCGTATTATCCCCTACGTACAGACCTACATGGCTGTAGGTTTTGCCGTTCCAGACAAAAACCGCGGTGCCCGGCTTCAGGGTCCCGCGGTCCGTGCGTTTTCCTTTCTTCAGTTCTCCCTTGTCTGTGCAGTACTTCCGGAACATGGTGTCGGAGCCGTGGTACATATAGCCGCCCAGCTTTTTGAAAGCCCACGAAAAAAGGCCGCTGCAGTCAGCGACCGTGTGCCCGATCCATTTGCTCCCGTAGGCCCTGCCCTGGGCCCGGTCCGGGTCCGTTGTTTTCTCCAGGACCTTCTGCTTTGCCTCCGTCCACGGTTCCCCGGACGTACCCCAGATATAACCCCAGTGTTCCTCCAGCGCCTGCCGGAATTTCTGAATTAACGCTTCTGTTGTAATCATTCCCTCATTCCTTTCTTTTTAATTCTGAATTATGAATTGTGAATTATTATTATCCCTGCCGGCACGGGGAATACTGCCCCCGGAGGCAGATCGCTGTCCGTCACCACGGTCACCGTGCCGTCCCCGTTATCTGTCATGCTGCTTCCCGGCAGGGCAAGACCCAATACCGCCGGGACTGTTTCATTGGTTCCGTCCCAGGTCCACAGGGCCAGTTTCGCCAGCAGGTACCGCCGGAAGGTTTCATCCGGAACCCCTGTCCCCAGATCTGCCCGGGCCAGTCCCACCGCCGCCGCCAGATCATCCAGCTGCTTTCCCTCCGCCCCGGCAAAGGAAAACCCTGACTGCATTTCTTCAGTCAGGGCTGCCAGGTCCGCTGCCTGCCGGAGCACCGCCGCGGCCAGGGCCATGAAGCGCGGTTTCTCCCTGGTGGCACCCGGGAAAAGGGAAAGGAAGGAAGTTAATTCATAATTCATAATTCATAATGATTGGTTTGTGATTCACAATGCACATGAACCGGACAAGTGTTTCAGGTGAAGTAAAAGAGTACGTTGTCCGGCAGGACGGTGATCTGCTCATTCCACCCGCAGGGCACCAGGTCCCGGACCGTCCCGGTTTCCCCGGGCACCGAGATCTGGATATCGGTGACAATGAAAGTCTTCGAGGCTTCCGCCCCGGCGTTGTAGGCCACGCCGTACAGCTGCGGCACATTCAGGGGAACCGCCAGGCCCAGTCCGTTGACATACTCCGCCAGGGGCGCCTGCAGGGCGTTCCGGACGGTTTCCCGGTCCCCGCCCTCCAGCAGCCGGACAAACACATAGACAAAGATTTCCTTCTCCGCGTACCGGGTAAAGGAAACCGTATGGAGGTCTCCCCGGGCGTCCGGCACATTCACGGCAGTACTGCCCCAGGTGCCGATCCCCGGGGCCTTTTTGGCGAAGATGATCCGGGCAACAGCTTCGTCCTCCCCGCCCCGGACCACTACGCCCAGGCTGTGGCCGGGGAGGCCGGATGCATCCGGCATATCCGTACCGTTGACATACACCCGGGCATCCGATACGCCATCCAGGGCCTTCAGGGCCGCGGCAAGGGCATCCGCGGTTCCGGCGCCCCGGGCCGCCAGGGCATTCCGGATCCTTGACCGGGCCTCCGCATCCGATTCCCCGGTTTGCCGGATGAGGCCGTACTGGGGCAGCAGCAGATCCAGTGCCTGGCCGGAAGCATACATTGGATTCCGGGAATTATATGCCTGAAGCACCAAGGCGGAGGTGTCATCCAGGGCCTTCGCAAAAACAGACAGCAGCTGGTAATCCGGCACGGCGGCGGAAAGTTCCGCGTCCGGGCCGAAGATGCCCCGGTAGGCTTCGCAGAGGTCCTCCAGCCGGTCTTCGTAGGTGGGCATGTGGAGGCCGAAGCCGTCCAGGTAAGGAGCAAAATACGCCATACATTACCTCATTTCATAAGAAACACCAACGGAGCCATCATCCGTCTCAATCTCACAACTGAATTTCAGTTGTTTTCCATCTACGGAACACGTCACATTCTTTACTTCTTGTACACCAGGCGTTTCCCGGATATACGAAGAAAGATAGGAAGAAACAACCTGTTGATCTGCCTCTGTCATCCTGGATTCCGCCAGCATTTCAAGGATCTCATTTCCCCAGGCCGGATTCTCCCACCATTCCCCGGCATACAGGGCCAGCCGGTGCCGGACCAGCTGCGCCGCGGCCGGCGCGCCCCGCAGCAAAGCGGAAGCGGACAGCACCGGCAAAATATCCCCGTTGTCATCCACCGGACGGCAGATCATGCTTTTCCCTCCCTTCGGCAGGACTATGCCAGCACATAAGTTGACAGGATCGTAATGGATTCATTGGCAGCAATGGCGCCGTTCACCTGGACCTCCCCGGCCGGGGTGATCCGGGCTCCTTCGCCCCAGCCCCGTTCCGCCATGGCGTAATACCGGGGCCGCCTGCCTTCCACAATGGTGGCCAGGGTGGTGGTGCCGGAGGACACCGCCGCCGTCTTCCGGACCACCAGGCGGAGCATGGCCACCTTGCCCCAGTACGCGAACTGGGTAGTGGTAAGAGTGCAGCCGGGCGCGGCAACCGCCACATTGGCAATCACGGTGGAAGCGCTGGTGCCGGCCTGGCCGGTGCCGCCCCGGTTTACCGCCAGGGTGCCGGAAACCAGATCCCCGGCGTCATGCCTGTGCTCCGCCTCCGCCCTGCCGGCCAGCTTTTCCTCCAGTCCCGAAGCGGTCAGCCCGAAAAAGGAAGGTTCCCCCGGCATATCCCCCGGCGCTTCCGGGCGGCTGCAGAAGCCCACGAAGGCAAAGGCATCCGACAGGTCATGGGTCCGGCCCGAAGCCGGTTCTTCCGCACCGCCGGTTTCCAGCCAGCGGTCCACATCCGCATCCGCGAACACCAGCAGGCAGCCGTCTCCCGGAGACACGGGGAAGGTGAGGGCCCGATCCCGGTTCCCGGGAAAGAAAACCGGCACATCCCGGATCAGCGGCAGGGGCAGGCCCTTCATGGGCGCCGGGCGGACATCCACTGTCCGGGTCCGGGGATCAAAGGACTCCACGGTTCCCGGCAAGGCGCAATGCAGGGAGGACAGGATATCTTTCTTCAGGGCCGCCGTTTCCGCCGGGGCCAGGGTTTCCTTCATGCCTTCACCTCCAGGAGCAGTTCACTGAACCAGTTACCCTTCATGTTATCCGCGTTCACACTGCGTTCCAGGACGGTTCCCTCCGCGGATCCGCCTTTCCATTGCACCGATATGGTTTTTCCCGGCAGCCAGCCCACGGGCTTCGTCCGGAGCAGCAGGAGGTTTTTCCCCACCCGAACCGGCTCATCCAGGAGGTCCTTTTCAGCCAGGCTCATGGAAACCGGCAGCCCGAAAGCCGGTATGACACACAGGCCGGAAGACGCCAGGCAGCCCCGGGCCCCGGCCGCCGAAAGCGCCGTTTCCGCGCATTCCGCCGCCCGGCCGGAAAAGGCCTGGCCCCGGGCGCGGACCGGATCCTCCCCGGGAAAGGCCAGCAGGGCAATGCCGGTGCCGGAAGCTGCCAGGATCCGCCGCAGGGTTTCCGACACAGTCACCCCCGCTTCCACGGACAGGGAAACGGATGCCTCCCAGAGGCGGATGCCCGCGGAGAAAACAATCTCCGTTACGCTTCCCTCCGGAACGGTGCAGCAGCAGGCATCGCAGACCGTTCCGGCTGCCAGGAGGGAATCCCCGTGCATGACGGAAATTTCCTTCGCAGCGGCCAGCCGGCCGCGCTCCTCCGCCGGCAGGTTCCAAAGCCGCAGGGTAAACGGCATGGGATACAACCCGATACAGTCCCTGCCCGTAAGCCGTGCACGGCTGAATCCGGTCACCTGTTCACCGTCCGCAAAAACAGACAATTCCCGGTTCAGTTCAGACATATAAAATCCTCTGCAAACAAAAGGAAAGCGCCGTATCACGGCGCTTTCCGATACTGTTCAATCCTTTTTCCTGGGTTTCACTGCAACGCAATTCCGGCATTCAACTTACTGTTGGGATTGCCCGTCCGGCATTCAGGCCATACCTCACCGGTTGTCACCGGAATCATGCACATCATTATTCGAAGAAACAGACGGGGCAGCAGAACTGTTCCGGTAACGTCCTATGTTTTTATCTTCCACATACTCCACCACGATCCCCAAACCGTATATTATCCAGGATGCGATCCAGGATAACAAACCGCCTGTAACAATACGCACTATTCCTATTATAAACTGACCGCGGGAAATGATATACAGTCCCAAAATGGCAGAAATGCTGATACCGATCCAGCAAAGAATTTTCGCCAGCTTCTGCAGCTTTCTGCCGATGTTATCCCACATATAAACGTCCGCCTTTCTGTTTTTATCTGTCAAACATATAGCACACGGCTGCAACGGGTGTCAACGGTTTTTCAGCGAATCACCGCCGGTCGGAACCGTGAAGGTACGGGACAGTTCCTGCATTCCAGCCTCCCCGGATACAATTAATTGTTGACTTAGAGTGAACTTCAGAGTGTATAATGATTCCATCGCATCAAACCTATTTCAAATAACAGGAGGAATCATATAATGGCATGCTTTGTGGTGCCCGCCGTGGAAGCGATCGTCACGACCGTCGTGAAGAAAGTGGTTGAAAAAAAGGAAAAGGCTCCCGCTGAAGTTGAAGTCCGGCTGAACGGCGCTCCCGAAAAAGCGACAAAACTCCCCTTCTCCGCCAAGCTGAAGTGGCTGACCAACCTGCTCTGGGGCGGCTCCGTGCTGCTGGCCTTTGAACATGTCTGGCACGGGGAAGTGGTTCCGTGGTTCCCCTTTCTGACCGCTGCCTCCGATCCCGCGGACGCGGCTGAAATGCTGCATGAGATGGCCACCACCGGCGTCTCCATGGCGGCGCTGGTCACCCTGGTATGGCTGGCCATGCTGGGCATTTCCGCCCTGGTTGAAAAACGCGTCCTGAAGGAAGAAGCCGTCCGGGCATAAGGAGAGGAGGAGCAAGGCCATGACACTGCTTGTTTCCGTTTTCGCCGCCGTGATCTGCACCGTGCTGTGGTACAAAAACGCGCCGAAAAGCGAACTGAAGCTGGGCATCCTGTGCTGGATGTTCTGGAGCGCCTCCCTGATGTGGCTGGTGGACGCCATCTTTGAATATGCTGAACTGAAGGCCGCCTATTTCACCCCCGCCCCCGCGGATATGCTGAACGACCTGTTCCTGGGCCTGTCCGTGGTGGCCCTGGCCCTGGTCATCTGGCTGGTGATCCTGCTGGTGAAGGATCCCCGGGGCGTGGTGAAAAACGCGCTGTTTAAGAAAAAGGCCGGCTGATGCCGGTTCACAGGGTATCCCCGAAAAGAACCTGATAATCCGTCAGGTTCTTTTCTGTTGGATCCGGGGTATCCGGTTCCTCCGTGCCCCGCAGGCAGAAGAGGGATCCCAGGCTCTTTCCGTTCCTCAGATGACGGAAGGGACGCAGCAGGTCGTTCAGTTCCCCGCAGGAGCAGACCAGGGGAATCATATTCACCAGCAGTTCCCCGGCGGCATGATCCCAGATGCTGACAAACCACCGGTCCGGCGCGGGCAGGTACCGCAGTTCCACCTGGGCCTGGAAACCCTCCCCGTCAAGGGTCATGTCCAGGGTGAAAATCTGCCAGGGAGAGGAAGAGAGAGGGAGAGAGTAGTAATTCATAATTCAGAATTCATAATGCATAATTAATGGTCGGGATTTGAAGCGGAATGCATAATGCATAATTAATGGTTGATTCCGGAGCGTTGGAGGAGCTGCTGGAAGGCGGTGCCGGTCAGTTTTGTCACAGTTCCGGCAGAGCCTGTATTCGTCCTCGCGGAGGAATTGGTATTTGTTTTCCCGGAGGCGCTGCCCTCCGCGGCGGGGACATATTCCACAAAATGAAGCGTTCCCTTCCAGCCGCACTGGTTTTCCTCATCCTGGGCGGCGGTAATCTCCGTGAGCAGCATCTGCTTATAGGTGCCCATGGAGGTCACCACCCTGCACAATGTCCGGTTTTTCTTCAGGGATACCATGGCCTCCAGCATTCCGGCGGACCAGCCGGCAGTATGCGCCGCGTCGGTTTCCACAACGGACAGGGTAATCCGGTCCGGCCTGTTCCGGGCGCCGTTGACGATATCCGTTCCCTGGGAAGCCATGCCCTCCAGGTTCAGGGACAGATGATGCTCAATGGCGGTCACCCCGGTGAAATGCCAGGCGGTTATTTTTCCTCCAACGGTGCAGGAGACATATGCAGAGGAAGACGCTGCCATGCCGTTTCCCTCCTTTCAGGGCATGAAAAACGGCCTGCCGGAAGCAGGCCGCGGATTGCAGATGAATTGGATTGCCTTCAGCTGACAAACTGGAAAACGCAGAAGGCTGCATAGACGCACAGCAGGCAGATGCCCTGGGCGCGGGTCAGCTTTCCCCGCTTCAGCGCCGGCAGCGTCATGAAGGCCATGACGAAGAACATGACCGGGATATCCACCGCCAGGGAAACCGGAACCCCGAAGATGGTCTTGGCCGCCGGAACCGCGAAGGGGCACAGGGCCGTGCTCAGGCCGGAAACCAGCACCAGGTTGAACAGGTTGGCGCCCACGATGTTCCCCAGGCTCAGGGCGCTGTGGCCCTTGCTGAGGGCGGTGATGGCCGTCACCAGTTCCGGCAGGCTGGTGCCCAGGGCCACAAAGGTCAGGGCAATAACGGATTCCGGAACGCCGAGTCCCTGGGCGATCAGGGTGCCGTTGTCCACCAGCAGGTTGGCGCCCAGGGCGATGCCCGCCGCGCCGATGACCAGCATCAGGACGGTCTTCCAGAGGGGCGTTTCCTCCCCGGCTTCCTCCTCCGGCTCTTCCGGAGCGGTGAAGCCGTTCTTTTTCCCGTTCCAGAGGGTGTAGGCGATATACGCCGCGAACACCAGCAGCAGCACGATGCCGGACAGGCGGCTGAAGGAGCGGCCGATGTACGCGTTCAGGGCATAGAAAACAGCGGCGGCAAAGAAGAAGATCACCGGTACCCGGAAGCTCTTCGTATCCACCTTGCAGGGCCGGACCGCAAAAGTGATGGCGGAGATCAGCGCCGTGTTGCAGATGATGCTGCCCAGGGCATTGCCGTAGGCAATCTCGCTGTGGCCCTTCAGGGCGCCCGTGGCGGAAACCAGCACCTCCGGCAGCGTCGTACCGATGGCAACCACCGTCGCCCCGATAATAATCTCCGGCACATGGAAACGGCGGGCCAGGTCCGTGGCGCCGTCCACAAACCAGTCGCCGCCCTTGATCAGCAGCGCAAGTCCCAGCAGAAACAGTAATACAGGTACCAGCATTTTTGTATCCCCCTTCCGTCCGGGGAAGATTATACCATATTGCGGCAGCCTGGCGATATCCGCTTTACGGAAATAAATCCCGCTATTTCTCCGGAATCCGCAAAATAGAATTCAGCCGGAGGCGGTCCGCAGGGTCCGGAGCAGGTATCGTTCCGCCGTGTCATACAGGCTTCTCCCGATCTCCTCCGGGCTGCCGCCGGCAGCGGTCACATGGATATTCACCGGGGCGGAGAACATCCGGTTGTCCCAGGTGACGTTTCCCGGTGCGCTGCCCGCCCCCGGGATGCCTGCCAGCGCCGCCCCTGCCCCGGCCACCAGGCTTTCCCGGGCAGCCGGGGACAGTTCCCCCAGCAGCCTGCGCAGCAGCGGCACCGCCCGGTCCTCCTTCTTTACGGGAATGATGTATTCCGCGTCCCCGTCCTCCGCCACCTGCACCTCCGCAGGCCGGGAGAACCGTCCGCCGGAAGACATCCGGACCGGACTGCCGCCCGTTCCGGAATCACCGCCGTCCTTTTCTGCCTTCGCCCGAATCACCACCGGGGATGAAAACAGGTTCCGGATATTCTCCCAGGCCGTCCTGGCCGCGGACGTAATCCCGGAAGCATTCGCTTTCAGTGAAACAGGCTTTTTCACTGATTCAGTGAAACGGTCCAGTTCACTGAAAGCCCGGGACAGATCCAACCCCAGGGCAAGCCCGCCGAAGCCGGTCGGGCCTTCCCCGGCAATCCCCCGGCCGGAGAAATCCGGCAGCACGCCCAGGTCTTCCGCCAGTTTCCGGATGGAGGCAGAAGCCGCATCAAAGGAAGCCGCCAGGCTGTCCGCCATCTTCCGGTTCTCCGCCAGGATCTCCTGCAGGCGGGCAACGCCGGTTTCATCGATCTCCACCGCAAAGGAAGCCAGGAATTCCTGGTCGGGCACAGCCGTTCATCCTCTCTTTGAAAAATTTTTGTATACAACTGCCAATACATTTCGTGAATGCGTATCAAAAGACGAAAGCACCCGCGGAGAGGTATTCAAATTACTAAATGAAGTATATAATAACGGAGGATAACAACATGTTTACAAACGGAACCGAACTGACCATGAGCCAGCTGGACGAAGTGATTGCCGGAAAAGGCGGTATCAACATTCCCAGCAAACCCATTGCCGATATCATCTCTTCCCTGGTCTGCGGCGGACACAACTGGGTCAAAACCGGCAGGGAAGCAGAAGTGCCCTACTTCATCTTCTGGTCCAGGCACCAGAAGCAGTACAAGTGCACCAAGTGCGGCCAGAAAAAGTGGGTCTACGAGAACTGACCGCGGGATCCGCTGAAAAAAGCTCCGGAATAAAGGGAACTTTTTTCCGCGCACAGCGTCTGAATAAGTGCAGCCGGTAAGGCTGCGGAAAGGATGAAATAAAAATGAAAAAAATGATTGCCCTGCTCCTGGCCCTGCTGATGATGATCGCCGCCTCCGCCTCTGCGGAAACCCTGTCCGGCGGCTGGACCCCCTCCGATGATCCCGCTGTCACCGAAGAGCTGCAGGAGCTGTTTGCAAAGGGAACGGAAACCCTGACCGGCGTTGCCTACCTGCCGGTGGCCTACCTGGGCTCCCAGGTGGTGGCGGGCCGGAACCACGCTTTCCTGTGCCAGGCTGTGACCGCCTATCCCGGAAGCCTGGAGACCCCTTCCGCCTACGCCATGGTCTACCTGTATGAAGACCTGAGCGGAAATGTCTCCATCCTGAGCATCGCCGATTTTGATATCGGTTCCCTGTGCACCTACTGACCCGTTCCGGAAGGAATGAAAGAAACAGGAGGAAAAAGAAGATGGAAAGCAAACGTCGCGAACTGACTGCCGAAGAACTGGCGCAGGTGAACGGAGCCGGTTTCCTGGCTCTCCTGAAAGAACTGGCTGATTTTATCCTGGGACGCCGGGAGCCGGAAAAAGAACTTTCCGAACCCAGCTGTCCGGAGGAAAATTTTTCCAATTTTTTACTGGACAATCCGGGAAAAATCTGATATTGTATTTAAAAAGCCATACATCTTCTTCATATTTCTCCTTTTTTCCAGCTCCGCGGCAATTCTCCCGCGCGGAGCTGGTTTTCGTTCCTTACCCGGATCAGTTCCGCAATATCCAGCAGGTCGTCCAGGGTATAGGTGCCGTCCCAGAGCTCATGCTGGCGCCAGAATCCCTCCGCCACCGGCAGGAAGAGGAATTCGTCAATATTCGGGCAGGTCAGGGGGATGTAGCCGGCAGGCCGGGTCCCGGTCCCGACTGCCCTGCGCCGAAAAAACCGGACAGGCTCCAGGCGATCCCCTCCAGCAGCAGCTTCATGCAGACGGGGGTATCGTGCTCCAGCTCCGGATAGCCCCACTCGCTGCCGGTCATCACCGGCTGGGGACCCGCCGGCAGCAGCACGGACACATGGTTCAGCACGGAAGTCATAACGGAGCGGAGCTCCTCCTCCGAAAGGGAGGCAATCAGGTCCAGGAGCGTCAGGTCCTTCGGCTGCGCTGCCGCCTGCCCGGGATCACCTTTCTGATGATCCTCCAGCCGCATCAGCAGCCGGAGCAGCAGGACCCCGGAAAAGGCGTCCAGTTTGAAAAGGCGGAAACCCACCGGGGTTCCGTCCACGTTTATTTCAATATCTTTGGCAATTCCGCGCATAAGCCCTCCATGATCAGAAAGAATGCGATTTTTCTGTTCCCAAATTATTTTTTTCACAATTCACTGCCACCCCTGCCGGGAGCAGCGTAACAAATAGCGTAAATGAAATCAACGCCTGCAGAAAAGCAAGCGCAGTGATGAGAGGAGCTGTAATCCATTATGAAGAAAATCATTCCTGTCCTGGTCCTGGTGATTGCGGCAGTCGCAGTCGTATGTGTATCCTGCGCAAAGAAAGAAGAAGAAGTGTTCGAAGACGGCAAAGTCAGCTACACCGTCGTGAATAACACCGGTAAAAATGTGATCCTGCTCAGCCTGGCCGATACCCGGAGCGACAACAAGATGGAAGCGAAGCCCCTGGAAAACGGCCTGCCTGACGGCGAGTCCGTGGGCCTTGAGCTGAATGCCAAGCTGGAAAAGAATGCGCCCAGCGTCATGTTCACCTTCACGGTGGAAGGCGGCGACTACCTGTCCGCACAGATCCAGCGGAAGAACGGCACCATTACGATGCTGTCCAAGGACGGAAAGCTCGACTACACGATTTCCGAGCCCGGGAAATAATCCCGTTCAGAATACAGGCATTGCGGTCATCCTGCCGCGATGCATTTTTTTATTCCCGCGGACCGCAGGCGGCACAAGCCCCGGCGCCGTCAGCAGTGATCTGAATATCCTTTGTTATTTGTCGCATAATCTTTCCAAAGAAACAGAACGTTACTGAGATGGATTCGAAGGGAAACCCAACGAGTTGTCCAAAGGGTACAGTAACGTTCCTTCATTATTTTACAATATCGAATCTGTTCATGCAGTTATTGCTCCGTTATCGTCGCGGCCAGCAGGGTGTAGGTCACATTGGTGGCCGTCCGGTCCCAGGTCCGGTCCGGGGCCTTCTGCAGGGAAACCCCGGTGCAGACGGTTCTGAACCCGGACACCGTATCCGTAATGGTCAGGGTTCCCAGGGCGATCCGGCCGGGGCTGGCCGTGTTCCTGGCCCACCTGGCCCACCGCCTCAGGAAATCATCCCCGATACTGTTCTGCGGCACCTCGATCTGGACGGTGCCGTTTGTGGTTTTCAGGCGGTTCACCACCACGTATCCGTCCGCGGTGGCGGTGTGGGAGGACAGGTCCCCCGCCGCGGAAACCACAATCTTCCCGATGCCGCACTGGTGCAGGTTCGCCGTGCCCACATCCGGATGGTACAGGACGGACTTCACGTCCGGAAGGGAATAGATGTTGTAGGACATAGGAAAAACCTCCGGTTTTTCAATGCATAATTATAGTTACTGAAGGAGCGGGATAAAATAATGCATAATGCACAATGCATAATGCATAATTATATTTACTCAATATCCAGAAAATGATGATTGCAGGAAAGGCGTTTTCTCCGATACTTTTTTATGTAAAACAAAATCCGCTATGATATAATCGTCTCCGATCAAATTTGAAGGAAGTGAAATCCCATGGACAGGAAGAAACTGATTCAGTACATTCTGCTCGGACTGGGCTATATTGCCGCGGTTGTGCTGGCGATTGCTTTCATCCGTTCCCTGCTGCGTGAAGGCGTCACCTTTGCAGACGGACTGCGCAACCCGTACATCTGGGTTTGCGCCGTTCTTGCCGGAGCCTCCACCGCTTACGGCCTGTGGAAAAAGAACGGCAAATAAAGAAAACAGTCACCCCGCCCGGGCAGAAGCCCGGGCTTTTTCATTGCGCGCGTCTTCCTGCAGAGGCGGGGCTGTGCTATAATCATCCGGCATATATAAACCATCTGTCCGGAAGGAGATACAACCGAATGAACCGGGAGATTGTGACATTTCTGATCAGAGCCAAACGGGCCACCTATGCGGGAAAGGGCGCGGAAACCGACTCCTCCCGGCCGGCCTCCCATGACCTGGTTTACCGGGAAGGCGACCGCATGTACTATGACACCTACCTGGGCGGCGGAAAGTTTGCCGGGGAGGAAGCCCTGTGGATCTCCGGCGTTCCTTACTGGAGCATGAACTACGTGGGCCGGGTCACCGGTGAAAACTTCAGCGGTGATTTCCTGAAGGAAGCCCTGCTCCGGGTGCCGGAGGAGGAACCCTACCGGGGTCCCCGGGACTACGCGGAAGGGGATTATGCCTACCACTGCGAAACAGAGGGCAGCTTCAACTGGTTCCAGGGAAAGGAAACCATCAGTTACCGGGGAAAGGTGATTTATGAGTGCTTCTATCACGGGGGAATGATTGAGTAATTCATAATTCATAATTCATAATTCATAATTATATATACTGTACTGTTTCCGGAAAGGAGTCTGTCCATGAGGAAATTGTTCTCTGTGCTGGTCCTGTGCTGTTTCCTGCTTTGCGGTTCCTGCAGTTCCGCAGAACTCCAGAAATACGAATATACCAGCGGACCTTTTCATTATTCCGTCCGGTCAGACTGGTATTATGACAGTTCCGAGGAAAACAACATTCACAGCAATACCCATATGCGGGACAAAAATGATCCGTTTGCCGGGCTGCTCATGGTGGACACCACATCAATACCGCTGGTTTCACTCGTTGCTTCCCTTCCCACTGTGCTCGATTCCTTCCTCGACTATGACGATATCCTGCTGTCCTCCCTGATCCAGGGCAATGCCTTCGGCCTGAAGGGAACGGTGGAAAGTTCCTCCAGGGAGACCTTTGACCATATCTCCGGCCGGGTCTTCAGCATTTATGTGGAAGAGGACAACCTCCATTATGCCGGTTTTGCGGCTTATGAAAAGGACACCTTTCTTATGATGCTTTACTGCGATAACCGGCGGGATCCGGAGAAGCTCATGACCAGACTGAAGGAAGAGCTGATCCCCACCGTATGGGTTGATGAATAACAGCTTCCGCCGCCCGGGCTTCTGCCCGGGCCTTTTTCAGATCTGCACGTTCACCGTAATCACAATGCCTTCAATGCTGCCCGCCAGGCACAGGGCACACTGCACCGGCACTGCCCGGTGGGCCGCACGGTCCGCATCGGGCTGGTCGTCATAGCTGCCTGCCCAGAGCAGGAAGCCGTTTTCCACGATCTCCCCGTTCCGGACCGGGCCCAGGTCCGCGCCCCGCCAGGCAGCGGAAGCCAGGATGCCCCGGTCGGTATAGCCCATGAGCACGGCAGAGAACCGGTTGATGAACTGCGCCGTGGAATCATCCGTCTGGGGCAGCCGGTCCGGGTTCTCCGCCAGCAGCGCTACCGCCGCATCCTGCAGGTCCCCTGCGATGCGGTCCGCATAGAGAACTTCATCATACCTCTGCCCGTTGGCCGCAGTGCCGCTTTCCAGCAGGAAGCGGGTCAGGCCCCGGGCTACATATACATTGCAGTTCAGCGCCTTCAGGCTTTCCGCCTCAGACTGGGAAAGCTCCGAAGGGACAATCCCGCTGACCGTTTTGTAGCACAGGGCAAAGGCGGAGTTCCTGTGGGAAAGCTCCAGCCCCATGGCGGTGCCCATCAGGGCGGCGCAGTCGGAGGCCGCGGCGCAGAAAAACGGAACCGTCCGCTTCAGCTGCGCAGTATACAGCCGGTCCGCCAGGCTGCCCGGGGCAGCGGCTTCCGCCGGTGAACCGGTAACCGGAACGAAGAGCATCAGCGGCACCGGCAGGGATTCCACATGCCGGGCCAGCTCCAGGCACTCCTCCGCAGGCACCGTCCCGCAGGCCATGACCCCGTAGAAGGCTGCTGACCGGTCCAGCGCCGCGTCCAGGGCGTCCCGCAGGTCCTCCCCTTCCGCACAGCAGGAAACCAGGAGCCTCCCCGGCGCCGGGGAGGCAGCAAAGTACTTCACTGCCGCCTGACAGGGTTCGGATTCCGCTCCGAAGCCCAGGGCGGCCAGCCCGGCCGCGGCCTCCGCCGCGGAGCTGTATGCCTGCAGGCGCCGGCCTTCCCCAAAGGACGGGTCCCGCACCAGCAGGAGCCCCGTATCGAAAGACGACGCGGAGGCAGCGGAGCGGACAGTATTGACCACTACGCGGGCGATGGAAGAGATGGACAGCAAAGGATCACCTCCGGTGATAATAAAAAATGAAGAATGAAAAATGAAGAATAAAGAATTAATGGTGAAATACCACAACCGGAGCTGCAGCAATTGAACCTGACGCCGGGCCGGACTGTTCATCCCGGACCCGGAGGGAGACCGCCAAATCGGCGCGCTTCCGCCAGAGGGAGCCCTCCTCCTCATGGAGAAGGGCAGGCTGGGGCGGATCCGGCACCGGATAGATGCCGGCGGCACGGAGAATGCGCCGGGGCGAACCGTACCCGTCCCGGAACAGCATAGCGCGGATCCGGCACGCATATTCCTCACAGGCGGGGCCGTAGCAGACAATAACCAGCTGATATTTCAGTGTCGTGTACACCACGTGCGTGTTTCCGCCGGCCCCGGCGGATTCTGTGAGGCATGCAGCAGGCGTCGGACCGGAAGCGGGATCCGCCAGGAGGGTCCAGTAGATCACATTCCGGTTCCGGGGCGGCCGGGGAGCATTCTCCGGTTCTGCGTAGGCTTCATGGATCAGGGCAACGGCCTCCCGGCTGTCCGGGGACAGGTCCAGGCAGGCGCAGAGGGCGTCGAAGATCGCAATGCGATTTAATTCACAATTCATAATTCATAATTTCAGTTTGTTTCATGCAGTAAAACAGCCAGTGCGTGGACATAGCCGAAGGCGGACCAGTCCCGGACCTTTATGACGCGCCAGGTCTGTCCGTTCCAGTGGATCCGGTCCGGGGCTGTAAAGGAAACACCGGCATCCTCCGGGGTGCCGGCGCTTAAGGGATAATCCGTCCAGATCTCAATGCAGGTTCCGTGCTGTTCCTCCTCCGGCAGCAGCCTCAATGCCTCCGCCGTGCCGGGATGGATGCAGCCCCTGGCCATTTCCGTTACGCTGCGGGAGGCGGTTCCCTCCCGGCTGCGGGTGTATGTGATCCGCTCAACAGCAAAAGAAACAGATCCCATTTCAGGATCGGAAAAAATGTAAGTTATTTCCATTTTTTCTCCGACATGATATAATCATGAAAAACATTCAATATAAGGAGGACCGGTCCATGAACAACAAGGGTACAGGCGCAGTGTTCTGTCTGATTGCAGCGATTCTTCTGAGTGCAAAGTACATCACAGCCGCAACATTCCTGAGCCACACCAGCAGCTGGGACGCAGAACTGTTCAGCAGTGCGATGGGGTATATCGGCCCGACGCTCACCGTTGCGAGCATCGTTGCGCTGGTTGTCGGGGTGTTCTTCCTGGTCCTGGGGTTCGTCAGGGACAAATAATCATCCTTCCGTAACCTCCTGTGACCGGCGTCACCCGGATATTCATCCGGACACCACCTCATAATCAAAATCATCATACAGCGCGCCGGTGTCCTTCATCGGCGTGCTTCCGTTTTTACCGGAAACCGGAACCCCCTTCTTCGCCACCCGGTTGTAAATCCAGCCGCCGGAGAGGGTTACCGGGCTGTTGGGCGGATCGATGCCCGCGTCAATGTACTCCCGGATGCCCTCCGCGCCCCGCTGCCCGGCAGCTTCCAGGCCTGCCCGGGTGCCAGAAAGGTCTCCCCGGTACGCCGCTTCGCAGGAGGCCAGCAGTTTCTCCCCCATTTCCGCCCGAAGGCTTTCCTGCGCCAGGGCCGGGGCAACCACCGGCCGGGGCGGGATCCGCATGACCGGCGAGCCGTGGGTATGGATCCGCAGCAGGAACTTTGACCGGCCGGAGGCGGAGGATGTGAGTCCCACATTGACCCGGTGCTTTCGGAGATATTCCAGGCATTTGTTCCGCTTCTCCGGCTGTCCGGGATCTTCATGAATCAAAAACTTTATCATTTTCTGCACACCGCCGGCCAAAGGCCGGGACGAAAAAAAGCCCGCTGAAAGCAGGCTTTTGCATCTCTATTTCCGCGGATCAGTAAATCTTTTCAATCTCCCCGGTGATGCCGTAAATGCTCCTGAAGGCTTCCAGGTCCCGGGGCGTGCGCAGGAGCATCACCTCCTCAAACCGGCCGGTCTCCGGATGCCGGAATCCGGCCACCTGTTCCCCGGTACAGATGCTGCAGCGGATTGCCGGGGTGCCCGGGAGGGGTTTTCCCGCGGCCGGGGCTGTCTTCTTTTTCCGGGAGAAAAGCGGAAAAGCCACCGTCATCATCTCCGATCTTTTGTTTTTGTTCGCTGTTTCACCTTCAGTATCCCCCATCCGGAGCCGGAATGCAAGCCCCGCGGTAAAATTCCTCCCTTTTCCGTGCCGCTGGGGCCTTATGCTGCCGGCCTTTCCGGCATTCCGGGAGGAAACGGGGGCGCTGCGTCGTCTAATAAATATGAACACTCTTTAAGGAGGTAATGTGAAAGATGTTCAGAAACAACCACGGTAAAACGATCATTGCCCGGCTGCTGGGAATCCTGCTGGCCGTGATACTTGCGGCAGGCGCTTCCTTCGCGGAAGGTGCCGCTTCAGACCCGTTCTTCGCGCAGTTTGACGGAATGGTGTGGAGCTTCTCCAGCGGCGCCGGCGGCTGGTCCACGGACCTGTGGATCAACCCGGACGGTTCCTTCCGGGGAGAATTCCATGACAGTGAAATGGGTGACAGCGCGGAAGCCTATCCGGACGGCACCGTCTATTACTGCGCCTTTACCGGCAGGCTTTCCCTGCTGGGCCAGGCGGATGAAAACACCTGGAAGGTCCGGGTGGATGAAGTGACCCCGGCGGAACCGGAAGGCCAGGAAAAGATCGAGGACGGCTGCCGGTATATCGCTTCCGCACCCTACGGCGTTTCCGCGGGAGACGAGGCGCTGCTGTACCGGCCGGGAACCCCCCTGGACAGCTTCACGGACGCCATGAAGATGTGGGCCCATACCTGGGATGCCGCCGACCGGGCCGGCGCGAAGCTGGAAGCATGGTTCCTGTACAGTGAAAAGAATGACAGCGGTTTTGTGGGCCTCCGGGCGGAGCCCGAAGCCTCCATGGCCAATCCCTGGGAGGATGTCTCCGTTGAGCAGCTGCGGGAGCTGGCCGGCACTTATTTCAACGTGCCGGAAGACGCCTCCAACATCATCTGCCGCTGGTACGGCGGTGAAAAGCTGGGAGAGATGCAGTTTGCCTGGAGCAACGGCGACTTCACCTTCCGGGTGCAGCCCGTGGCCCTGGACACGAACCAGCTGATGGATATCTCCGGCATGTATTTCACCTGGGAAAACGAGACCCCTGTCAGGATCGGCTGGTGCCCCGGCTCCATCGGCCAGGCCCGGAGCGAAACCGGCGACTGGGTGGAACGCTGCCTGTGGTATGACAGCGCCACGGGGCTGTCCTACTCCCTGTCCGTGACCGCCCCCGACATCGACGGCCTTGACCTGACCGCCATTGCCGAACAGATCCTGCTTCCCGCCGGGGAATAACCCTTCGGATCCCGTACGCCGGTGTGCTTCACCGGCGTTTTTTCTTTGGCCCGGGCCGGATACCCAGGCGTCCCGCTTTGTGATATACTTTCCGCAGACATTTCCTGTAGGGAGGACCGGTTATGCAGATCCTGTTTGTCCTGGAAATCATCGGTACCATCGCCTTCGCCGTGTCCGGCGCTGTGGTGGGCATCCAGAAAAAAATGGATATCTTCGGCGTATGCATCCTGGGCCTGACGGCGGCGGTGGGCGGCGGCATCCTGCGGGACCTGATCCTGAACATTACCCCGCCGGCCGCTTTCCAAAATCCGGCCTTCGCGGTCACCGCCATCCTGGTGAGCATCCTCATTTTCATACCGGCCGTGCGGAATATGTTTGAACACGGCCGGAAGATCTATGAAACGCTGATCCTGCTCATGGACTCCATCGGCCTGGGGCTGTTCACCGTGGTGGGCGTGCAGACCGCAACTGCCGCCATGCCGGAGCAGAACCTGTTCCTGGCCACCTTCGTCGGCGTGCTTACCGGCGTGGGCGGGGGCATCCTGCGGGACGTTTTTGCCGGGAACACTCCGTATATTTTTATCAAGCACTTCTACGCCTGCGCCTCCATCATCGGGGCATGGACCTGCGCGCTGCTGTGGCCCCATACCGGTTCCGTACCGGCCATGATCGCCGGGGCCGCCGTGACGGTGGTGCTGCGGCTGCTGGCTGCCCGGTTCCGCTGGAGCCTGCCGAAAGCGAAGTAAAGCAATTCATAATTCATAATTAATTATTCTTTCAGGAAGAGGTTTTTATGAAGATCGGGGTGATTCAGGCGAGCTCACAGGCCGGGAAAAACCGGTTCCTGGCGGACACGGTCCGGAAATATGCTGCCGGGGCGGAAGTGATCAACTTCGGCTGCGAAGCGGATGAGCCTGACAGATACAGCTATAATGAAATTTCCCTGCTGGCCGGGATGCTGCTGGCCAGCGGAGCCGTTGATTATATAGTCACCGGATGTTCCTCCGGCCAGGGCATGATGCTGGCCTGCAACAGCTTTCCGGGGGTCCTGTGCGGCTACGCGCCGACCCCCATGGACGCATACCTGTTTGCCCAGATCAACAACGGCAACGCCATATCCCTCCCCCTGGGGGAGGAATACACCTGGGCCGGATATGAAAACTGCGCAGCCACCCTGGCCCGGCTGTTTTCCGAGCCCTTCGGGCAGGGATATCCCCGGGCGGAAGCGGAACGGAAACTGAAGGATACCCTTCTGCTGAAACAGATCCGCGCCGCCGGACAGGTCAGCGCCGCCGCGCTGCTGGAATCCCTGGACCGGCCACTGGCGGAAAAGCTCCTGCGCAAAAGGAACGTCATCGATTACATCCTCCGGCACGGAAAGGGCGAAACGGTCCGGTGGATCAGGAACCAGGAGGAAGCGCCATGAAATACACCGAGGAAAACGGAAAGATCATCAATTCCTGGAAGGAAAAATACGGGGTTCCGTGGATGATTCCCATCTCCCATGAGGAGTTTGTCCGAGCTGCCGCCGGGGAGGAAATCATGACCCTGACGCCGCTGCGGAAGGTTCCCTTTTCCTGGTACGGAAACTGCCGGGGCAAAAAGGTCCTGGGCCTTGCCGCCGGCGGCGGCCAGCAGATGGCCATCCTGTCCGCCCTGGGGGCCGAGTGCACCCTGCTGGATATTACGGACCTGCAGCTGGAAGCGGACCGGGAGGTCAGCGAGCGGGAAGGCTACGGCATCACCATCCTCAAAGGGGATATGACCGAGCCCCTGCCCTTTGAAGACAGCAGCTTCGACATGGTCATCAACCCGGTATCCAACCATTACATCCAGAACGTGTATCCCGTATTTGAGGAAATTTACCGGGTGCTGAAGCCCGGCGGAACCTTCCTGGCCGGCCTGGACACCGGTATCTACTGGGCCTTCTGGGGATCCGAGGGCGGCCCGGTCCACCGCCTGCCCTTCGATCCGCTGAAGGATGAAGCCCTGCGCAAACAGCTGATTGAGGAGGACCAGTCCCTGGTTTTCTCCCATACGCTGGAGGAGCAGATCGGCGGCCAGCTGAAGGCCGGGTTCATTCTCCGGGACCTGCTGGAGGACACCAACGAGGCCGGCGAATTCTACGACTGCAATATTCCCACCTTCATGCTGACCCGGGCGGAAAAGCAAAGTTGAACATCATCCCCGGCTGATGTATGATAAACACCGTCAGTATTCATGAAAGCGGGAATGTCCGAATGAGCAGAAAATCAGGCTGGGAATACATTCCCCCGACCTGCCGCACCTTCCATTCCTGAACGGTTTCCTCCGGGGTATCCGGTTGCGTTTTTTCCTGATTTACTGTAAAATGTTCGTACATAAAGGGGATTTTGCATTATGCTTGATTTTATCCTTGAACTCGTGTCCACCGTCGTTGATTTCTTTGCCGATCTCAAACTGAATGAATTCTTCAGCAAACGCAGGGAGAAAAAAGCAGCAAAAGAAGCGGCAGAAGCACCTGAAACACCGGAATCACCGGAACAGGAGGATGATGCTGAATGAGCAGAAGGCACAGGCAAAGCCCGCTGGTTCCCATTGTATTCCTGCTGCTGGTTTTTGGCCGGTCCGCCTTCCGGTTCTCCTACCGGACGGTCCGTGCCATTGTCCGTTCTGTCACCGGCGGCGTATCCATCAACCTGCATAAGCTTCTTGAACCCTCCTCCATCCTCGGCAGTGTCGCCATCGGCGTCATCATCGGCCTGGTTTTCTACTATATCCGTTACCGGAAGAAGAGCCGGGAGGAGGCCGCGGACGCGGAGGCTGAAATCGAAGAGGAGGAGCAGGCCGAACCCTTCTGTCCGCCGATCATGACAAACACCGCGGCAGACAGCAGTGAAGAAGACTATAATCCCCCCATGTACCGCCGGTCCGGTTCCTGAGAAAATGCCCTCACGGCACATAGGCGCCGCGGGCATAGAGCCTGACCAGGGAAAGCAGCTGCAGGCCGAAGGAGGTTTCCTTCAGGTCCGCAAAACCCGTATATACCGCAGGGGAGGCGCCGGTTGCGTAAGCGACCGACACCTCCCCTGCTTTTTTTGAGGCAATCCGCTGCTGCCCCTGTCCCGCCGCGGCAAGCTGCGCCTTTGCCGGCGGAGCGCCTTCCGGCAGGGCCGTACCGGCGTAGAGGGTCAGCTTATGGGCTACATACAGCCGGCGGGCCTCCTCTGCGTCCGCCCGGGTGAAGGAGGAGAAGCGGGCATTGGCCTGGTCCAGATAAGCGGATAAAACAATCGCGGGCGTAAAGCCCGCGAACTGTGGATAAAAAGCTGTAAATTCAGACAGGGTGATAGGATCACTCCCTCCGGTTATTCCCCGTAAAGGTCGCTAAGGTCCGGCAGGTCCGTCAGCCGGTCGCATTTCTCAAAGGTGTTGGGCCCGACAATTTCCAGGTCCTCCGGCAGTTCCACCCTTTCCAGCGCCAGGCAGTTGGAGAAGGCATAGTCCCCGATGACCTCCACCGGATCGGGAATCACAATTTCCTTCAGGGCGTAGCAGCAGAAGAAGGCTTTCTCCCCGATCTCTTCCAGGTCCTCCGGCAGGACAATTTCCTCCAGGGAGACGCAGCCGGAGAAGGTGAAGGGATTGACGGCATAGACATAGGAAGGCACCGTCAGGCTCTTCAGGGACCGGCAGCGGGCAAAGGCGTAGGAACCGATATGGCTGCACATGTCCGGAATTTCGATATGCTCCAGGGCGGTGCAGCCGTCAAAGGCGGAGCTGCCGATATAGTCCACTGCCTCCGGCAGGTTCAGGGCCTGCAGGCTTTCGCAGTTCTGGAAGGCGCCGCCGCCGATATAGGACAGGCCCTCCGGCAGGTAAACCTCTTCCAGGGCCAGGCAGTCCGCGAAGGTGTCCTTGCCGATGGCGGTAACACCCTCCGGCAGGCGGATGGAGGCCAGGCCGGCGCAGTTGCGGAAGGCCATTTCCCCGATGGAGGTGATGGCTTCCGGCAGGATCAGTTCCTTCAGGTCGGTGCAGTCCTGGAAGGCCCGCTCCGCGATGGAGGTGATTATTTCCGGGAAGGCCAGCCGCTGCAGCCGCCGGCAGCCGCAGAAGGCTTCCGCGCCGACGGTGGAGATATTCGCGTTCTCCAGGTTGATGGCCCGGAGGTTTCCGCACTGGTAGAAGGCCCGGCGGCCCACGGCGGTCAGCGCGTTGGTGTCCGGAATCAGGATTTCCGTAATATTGTCACACTGGTAGAAGGCAGAAGCGCCAATGATGCGGATGCTGCCGGGTATAGTATAGGAAGCGGTTTCCTTCAGCATGGGATACCAGACCAGCCGCCTGTCATCCAGGCTGAAAAGCACGCCCTCTTCAATCCGCAGGTTGGGATTGTTTGCGGCGATGCTGACCGTTTCCAGCTCCGGGCAGCCGGCAAAGGGATTCATTCCCGCCTCCGTCAGGCTGGCAGGCAGGGATACCTTCGCCAGGTTCTCGCAGCGCTGGAAGGCAAAGTCCCCCAGGGCGGTATAGCCTTCCGGAATCACCAGCTCCGCCAGGGCGTCGTTGGCCTGGAAGGCGCCGGCGCCCACGGAAGTGACGGGGATGCCGTCCAGGGACTGCGGCAGGGCCAGGGAGGCTTCCTTCCCGCTGTATCCCGTGATCTCAGCGGTACCGTCCTCCTTCAGGCTCCAGGTAAATTCACCGCTTGTGCGCTGCTCCTCCGCGGAGGCGGCAAAAAGCGCGCAGGAAAGAAAAAGGATACAGAATAACAGGCAGAGGACTGCCTTCTTCATATCCATCTCCCCTTCCCGCGGGCATCGTATGCCGTTCAGCTTATGCCATCATATCGTGTTTTCCATGGTTCGTCAATCTTTTGGCGTCATTCCGCCGTTTTCGGCGTTTCCGCAGCTGCATTTCGTTTACGGACAGAGGCGGCAGGTCTCCTGCCTGCCGCGTCGGTGTCCGTCATGGGATCGGATTCCAGGATCTTCTTCCGGTCGGGGGAAACCACTGCCTCCAGGGCGCCCTCGCTGACCAGCATCCGGAAAAGGGGATCCTCCCGGATGGCTTCCGGAGCTTCCCGGAAGGTCAGGCGGGTTTCCGGGGTCACCCGGTGGATCACGGTGCCGGTGCGGTCCCGGAACTCGGCGCATACGCGGGAAAGAATAAGCAAAGAATCACTCCTTTCAGTCGTGATTAATACATAATGCATAATGCACAATGCATAATTACAGCTACTTATGACCATATCCGCTTGGGATTTGATTTGATGAAATATCCGGCTGCGCCGGATGTGAAATGTTCGTCTGCCGACGAACGTTGAAGTTACTGAACTGCCATTAAATCCCGTCCAGATACCGAACGGTTGACGGGTACAAAAACCTCACTTCGGAGAACTGGGCGATATAGGGGATTTTGATCCGCATTTCGGAATACTCCGTGTCCATGCGGCGCAGGGGCTGGGTCAGGTTGAAGCAGATGCGGTCCACCCGGTTCATATACACCACCATGCGGTCGCTGCCGTCCGAACCGATGCCGCTGCACCACTTGCAGGGGGAAATCGTCATGTCCCCGCCCTGCTGGGCGGACAGGTTATTCTCCAGCACGTAGGTCAGGATGGAACGCTCCGAATCGTCCGACACCTTCCGGGTCACCAGGGCGCCGAACTGCTCCACGGGAATCAGGATATGGTTCGGCAGCGCGTCGGAGGAGCAGTCGTTATCCCGCCAAAGGGAGGAGATGGCCCGGTTGATGTCCGCCAGGATTTCGTCCGCGGTTTTGTGATCCCACTGTGTATCCGTGCCGCCGGCGGTATGGGGCGCCGCGGAAGCCCGGGTCACGGCCGGATTGTTGCACAGGCCCGTGGAGGAAACCTTGGTGAAGCCGGTATAGACGTTCCGGTCAATCAGCTTGTCACAGTGGAGCCGGATGCCCTTGTTCAGGAAAGTTTCCGGATCCCGGCCCACCTGGGCCATCTTCTCCCGCTCCATGGTGGAGAACCCGGGAATGGCACGGTCGATACAAGAAAACGATGCACCCCACTCGCCTTTCTGGGGTGCAAATAGGTGCAAGACCTATCGAGTGGGGTGCATCGTGTGATCGTATGGGGTGCATCAGTCAACCTGGATCTCTTCGCCGGTGCTCAGCGTAAAGCGTACATCCCTTTTCCCGTAAACCGTCACCTGGTCGATCAGCGTTGCCCAGAGCTCGGTGCTGAACTCTGAAACCGTATCGGGCATCTGCTCAACCGCATCGATGAAGGCCGCAATCCGGCGGTTCCGCATTTCCTTATCCCGGATGCGAGTATCCAGCCTAGTCAGCTTTTCCTCCGCCTTCTTGTACTTTCCGGAAAGCTCATCATACTGCTTGATGTACTTCACCTGATCCTGCGCCTCTTTGGCATTCCGGTCGATCAGGGCCTGCAGCCTGTCTGCGAGAAGGTTCCTTTCAATCTCCAAGTCAGCACGCTCCTTTTCCAGTTCCTCCGTCCCGCCGACAAGGGTCTGCAGTTCACGGAGGTTGGTGATGATCTCGTCCCGATCAATTGAAAGCTTCCGGCAGACTTTCAGGAAGTCTGCTTCAATCCTGTCCTCGTACAGATGTGGCATCCGGCAAATTTTGGTTCCCTTGTACTTGTTGTTGCACTGCCAGATGACCCGACGGTATTTGTCGTTGCTGTGCCAGACCTTAGGCCCGAAGGTTGCTCCGCAGCATCCGCAGAAGATCTTCCCCGAGAAAATTGTCTGCCCCTGAAGCGGCCTATTCTTTCTTCGAAGAATCTCATCCTGCACTCGCTTGAAGGTCTCCGGGGGAATGATCGCTTCGTGATCCTGCTCGATGTGGTACATGGGAACCTGGCCTTCATTCTTGATGGGTGTCTTGTGCAGGAAGTCCAGCGTGTATGTCTTCTGGAGGATTTTATCGCCCATGTAGGTCTCATTTGTCAGGATTCCGGCAACTGTCACATCCCGCCAATTCTTCTTTCCCGCCGGTGTCGGTATGCCTTCCTCGGTCAGGATTTTTGCGATCTTGTTATAGGAATATCCTTCCAGAAACAAACCATAAATCTTGCGAACAACAACGGCCTGCTCCTTGTTGACAACCGGAGTTCCATCAGGCCCTTTGTCATAGCCGAGAAAGTGAGCATACCCAAGGCTGTACTTTCCATCAGCTGCTCTTTTCCGCTGGCCCCAGCGCACGTTCTCGGAAATGCTCCGGCTTTCTTCCTGAGCCAAGCTACTCATGATTGTCAGCAGGAGTTCTCCCTTGGAATCGAACGTCCAGATGTTTTCTTTCTCGAAGTAGACCTCTGTCCCATGCTCCTTCAGCTTCCGAATAGTGGTCAGGCTGTCCACGGTATTACGGGCAAAACGGCTGACCGACTTCGTTACGATCAGATCGATTTTCCCGTCCAGCGCATCCTCCACCATCTGCTGGAATCCCTCCCGGTGCTTGGTGCTGGTAGCGGAGATTCCTTCGTCTGTGTATACCTTAACGAACTCCCAGTCATTTCGACTCTGGATGTAGTTCGTGTAGTAACTGACTTGGGCTTCATAGCTGGATTGCTGTTCTTCCAGTTCTGTAGAAACCCGTGCATATCCCGCGACCTTCCGTTTCATCCCGCTACTGATCGGTGCTGATGTGGTCCGGTCGATTGTTGCCGGTATGACCCTTACCTTTTTTGCCATGAACGTTTCCTCCCGTTAGTCATTTCAAGTTCCAGATGATCATCGAACAGGGCGATCCGTTCGATCTGTCGTTTCAGTTTGTGCACGATTTCTTCCTCTCCAATAGCCGTCTGCACAGCAGCCATCAGTTCCTCATCCCGCCAGTTCTTGCAGTCGCAGCTCTTTTTGCTTCTCCTGGCATCACATGTCCAATACCGGAACTGGCCTTGTGCAGTGCTGTGCATGAAAGCCTTTGACCCGCACTTCCCGCACCAAACCATCCCGCTGTAGGCACTGGGGTTTCTCTTCTCATGAAGCTGATCCTTGCCGCGTTCCTTCCGCATTGCCTGAGCAGCAGCAAACGTATCCGGATCAATGACTGCTTCGTGATGATCATCCACGCGGTACTTTGGAAGCTCCCCATAGTTGATCCTCTGCTTGTGAGGCTTGTATGCATAGACCTGCTGGTAGATCTGGCATCCTGTATATTCTTCATTGCTGATCATTTTTCGGATAGTCTGTGGAGAAAAATGCTCTGTTCCCCGGACGCTTCTTATTTCCTTCTCATCCAATTCTGTTGCAATTTCCCGAAAAGACTTCCCAGAAAGATACTCAGCAAAAATAAACCGGACGACTTCTGCTTCGTCCGGTTCGATTACCCGTTCATCGCCTTCCCAGCGATATCCATATAGCTTCAAGTGGGCGTGTGGTTTGCCTTGCTCATAGTTTTTTCGCACTCGCCATTTGATGTTCTGTGACAGGCTGATGCTTTCCTGTTCGGCAAAGCTAGCCAGGATGGAAAGCATCACCTCTCCATCCGAAGTGAAGGTGTTCACGTGTTCACGCTCAAAGCGCACCTCCACGCCCAGTTCTTTCAGATGGCGAACTGTTGCCAGCAGATCAACCGTATTTCTGGCAAACCTGGATATAGACTTCGTCAGGATGATGTCAATCTTTCCTGATTCACAATCAGCAATCATCTCCTGAAAGCGCTCACGCGGTTTTGTGTCTGTACCGGTGATGCCCGCATCAATGTAAACACCGACATACTCCCATTCTGGCGTTCCCTGAATCAGATTGCTGTAGTAACTAACCTGCGCGGACAGTGAATGCATCAGCTGCTCTGTATCGACAGAAACACGTGCATAAGCCGCCACTCTTTTCCGCTGAAACTGTTTGATCTGTCTGGTTTCAATCCTTTTTACAGTCGACATGATGTCCCTCCTTTCCACGTTGCATTGACGCTCGCTCCTGAGAATTAGTCAAGTTATATTCGAGGATCAGGCCGTCAGAAACCGGCTTGTATTTCATCTTCATTTTCCGGTCCATCCTCCAGTATTCACGGTTGGAAATTGTTCTCTCCATCAGCATTCTTCTCGTCTGAATCATGGTCAGGGTGTAATGGCACTCTCGCCGGAACTCGTGTTTTGACAGCTTCATGCGCAACCTCCACAGTGGATTCGTTACGTCGTATTAATCCTCTGTTTTCGGCAGCTTGCAAGTCTGATTCGGAAATTAATCCGTCAGAAATAGGATGGTATTTCTGTTTCATTTTGTCGCGCATCTGGCAGTATTCATCTTGGGAAATCAGGCCCTTCTTCAGCATGCTTCGTACATGACTCATCGTGACCGAAAAAAGGCATTCATTCTGAAACTCCTGCTTCGCCAATTCCATCATTGCTCACCCCCGAACCGGTCACGGATGTAGCAATCATGAGAGCAGTATTTCCGGTTACGGCTGCCATAGGCCGAGAAGGTCTTCCCGCAGACAGGACACACGGATTGCCGGAGCGATTCACGCCGGAGTTGATTCGGATGAGAATTCCACCATTTGTACCGGCAGGAATCTGAGCAGAATCTCTTTGCTTTCCGTCCCGGGATCTGCCTGAATTCTTCACCGCACTGCGGGCATGAAAAAACCGCCGCTGGCTGATCAGGTTCTTTCTGATCATCTGCGGCGGTCATTCGCTTCAGATAGGATTTAACCGTGTTTTCAGATATCCCGATCTGTGCGGCGATTTTCCTGTACCCCAGTCCATTTTCGCTGAGACTGGTAATCATCTGTTTCTCTTGGGTCGTCATCGAGTAGTCCTCCAATCGTTTGATCGTTTGACTACTCACGCCCAAAAGTCAGGGGATTTTATAAATGATGTCCTGAATTTACATCTTCATTTACTACCTTGGAGTTTTTCCCTCCATACCAAACGCCTCAGCCATCTAAATTTCATCCTTTTCTCCTGATTCTCTTTGTTCCTTTGCGCACGCCCAGTATAACCCCATGTTTCCCGAATCATAACCCCATTCTCATCATACTCATTTATAACAACTTTTGTAGCCTTATCAGGGTCAACAAGATTATGATCATCATTCAGATAATACGCTTCAGATCTTGTTTTCTTCTCCATTCAGCATACACCCTCTATCTGTTCCAGTGAGGATGGCTATCAGCAATCAACCACCTTTGCGGAAATTCTTCTTCGATCTTCTCCCCACTATACTTTTCGTTAATTTCCTGAGCTTCCTTGGGGCCAGCAACCGGAAAGTAATCCACATAATAGCTATCATCATCCATACCATGGAACTCAGACCACTGAAGAAGAATATATCCACCGCACTTTTTGCAACGCATTAAGGTGCGCCAACCATCATCCCAAGTATGTAAGATGTTTTTCCCACAGATGCTCCCATAGTCTTTCACAAGTTGTCTGTCCATGTGTTCGTATGCTTTTTCAGCGTCTTCCATGGAAAAACCAATACATGGTTTACTATCTGCCACTCGTTTTTCTAGACGATTATTCACCGCCTCACACAGGTCTTCAATCCATTCTTTCTTTTGAATCATATTGATCCATTTTTGCGGGATCCCCCATAAACCACCGCAACCATAACCGAGACCAGCAAGCCCTCCTGCAATCGCACCAACTGTATCGCTGTCATCTCCAAGATTGACAGCCTTTAAGAGGGCGCTTTCATAAGAATCAGTGTTGATCAGGGACCAAACCACAGCCTCCAGAGTATCAACAACATATCCAGTGCTTCTTATTTTTTCTGCTGGAGTATCAGCAAACTGATTCAGATCACGCAGCCGATCATAATATTCAAGGTTTTCATGATCTGCCAAAGCATTCTCGTAATAGGCAAATCCATGACTTAATCCTTCCTGGAGGCGCGATCTAAAAGTAGCTCCATTTCCGGACAAAACAGCCTTTACCATAAAGTAATAAAGGCCACAAGCGATATTTGATCGGATATGAGCGTGAGTCAGGCTCCCAACAAGATGGATCTGTTTGATTGCTTCTTTATCTTCAAGTCCCTGCTCATAGCAGTATAAGCACGCAGGCATAATGCGCATCAAGCTACCGTTTCCGTTATTGCGTTCATCATAGCTTCCACATTGGCGCGGATTCCTTCTGTGTTTATATGCAGTAATCGCACGCATTGTTCCCATACCAATATCAAAAGAAACACCAAATGGTGTAAAATCACCCTCATCAAACCAATCAGCAAAATTGCCCATGATATGGTTTAAATCCAGTTTATCGGTTCTACAGATGCTGTCGAGAAGTGCCAGGGTCATACTGCTGTCATCGGTCCAAGAGCCTGCTGGAAGATTGAATGTACCGTTTCCACGCATATCTGTAACGGGGTGGTCTGCTACGATGGCTCTGTCCTCAAACTGGACGGGACATCCCAGGGCATCTCCGACAACCACACCAAAGACACCATCTTTCCAGTAATTCTTCATGGCTTGTTACCTCGCTTGTTAATACAGATTAAGCAATAATAGCGCTGCCGCCCCAATAATATCGTCTGCCTCACCAACTGGTTCACGTTGCATAAACCCGACTCCAGTATAAACTTTCCCATCTCTGTACTCACCGATTGGATCAGCAAAAAAACCAGTTCCTTTATATATTTTTCCATCTCTATATGTACCAATGACATCAGATGAGAGTCCGGTTCCCTTATAAATCCTATCGCCTTTGTATGATCCGATGCTATTGCTTGACCAACCCGTTCCTTTATAAATTAGTCCATCTTTACATTCACCTGCGACATTTTTCCCCCAACCGATTCCTTTATAAAATCTACTCATTTTCTTTCTTGTCCTTTCAATTAAGTGATGAGGATGCTTTATCAACTCTCTTGATTCTCCGCGGATGCAGCTTTTTTAATCTTAATGTTGATTTCATCATGACTATCCTTCAGTAGTTTCAGAATATCTTTTGCTTCAGAATCTGTTTTTGTTACTGACAGTTGGTCATCGTCATTTGAATAAAGAGCCTTTGCAATCAGGATGTATCCATCATTAAGAATTTGCATTGTGCGAATGAATACTTCAAAAGCCATCTCTCCAAGGCTATCGTCTCCAGTACTTACCGGAAGATCATATTCAACATGGACATTGTTCTCAGGGTCCATATTGAACTTTAAGAATCTATATTTATTGTTCAGGATGTTGATGGCTTCCAATACTTTAATGCGTTTTTCTTGCGGGACTTTGTTAGCAAGATTCATGATACGCACGGAAATATCATTCCCTCGATTAAGGGAAATATATCTGACATCAACAAATGGTCCATTATTGATTCCAAAGGGAACGTGGATATCCTGAATCTGTTCTCTCTCAAAAACCTGATATTTTAGTCCATGGGCATCAAATGATTCCGTCAGAAGTCTGATGGGATTATACATTTCCATGAAGTTTGCACCTCCGTTTCGATTGATCTGGTAGTGCCTTCCAGTTAATTATTCATGAGTACATGTTTATTATATTCGATTCTTTGGGTGGGCTGTCCTTTTTCAAGTGCTATGACTGTTCCATTCAGGATAAAGAGTTACTGTCAAATCGTATTCATTCCCGGAAATATGGAGTTCCTCCCAAGGCATGGCATAACCATTGGGAACACCAAGAAGATGAACATGGTATTCCTTAGGATCTCCATCAAAAGCGACGCGACCATTGTAGTCTGTTTCTACAGGTGTGTATTCACCATTGCAAAAGGCAACTGTTACGCCAGGAATGGGATTGCCAGCGATATCCCGGAAACAAAGCACGCAACGGTCAGACGTTATAGCTGACTTTGGAGAGGAACTGAGAAGGCTGTCAAAGAGGATCGTGAATTCTTCGGCAGAGGATTTTGCTCCGATTTCAACAGCGACTACACATCTGCTCCGATTCACGATCAAAGTTGTTGGGATTGCCATACCACCCATCTCTTCGAACATTCTTGCGTCATCTCGTCCGATTGAGAAGTTCAGGCCATATTCACTCGCAAAGTCTCTAAGCACATCAAAAGTATCGGTTCCCTCAATGCTGAGCGCTATCACATCTACCCGATCGGCGTATTGCTCCCATGCGCTTTCCAGACTGGGGAATTCCATGCAACACGGACCACACCAGGTTGCCCAGAAATTAATCAGAACCAGATCGTGTGTTTTCAATGATTCTGAAAGCGTGAAAGTTGTGCCATTAATGGTTTGTACTGAAAAATCCGGGATAATCTGACCGCTCAAGTCTTCCGGACTTGCAGATGAAATGGACATGCTCAATACCAAAGAAAGGATCAGAGCGATGGAAAGAATCAGGGTCTTTTTCATACGGGTTGCCTCCTTCATAGCTATTTTCAATCTAATCATATTCGAGCAAATGTGGACTCTGTAATTGTTCATTTGCATCTTGTATAAACGCAAGATCCATTACAGAACCAACAGGCGTGTGAGTATACTCGTCATGCGGGCGTGGATGCTCATCAGGAGAGCAATTTGGTTATCTCTGACAGACAACACCGCAACACTTGACATCTATATCACTCAAATGCAAATATGTAGTAGATACCCTCCAAGGAGAATAGCAGCAATGGAAAATGAAATGAGACAAAACGATGCTGGCGATCATTATACAGATGCAAACACAAAGATCAGGATTATTACTCAAAAACAAAGAAAATATCGGTTTGCTCGCTTTAAATCAGGTCGACGGTATTCAATGCATTATGCAGGCTGCGGTTTGTTTTCCCTGGTACATGCAATACAATGGCTGACAAATAATAAGCTAGCTGATGACGCTGAAGAAATAAATCTGGTCAAAAAACTCATTAACTACAAAATCAATACATTTCACAATTTGACATATTCCATTCAGATTGTGGAAGCAAACTATCCCGAAATTATCTATCATCAAGGAGCACTGAACAAAAAGACTCTTACTGCTGATTTAGTAAGATCAATATTTGATGATGATGGAGTGATTATAGCGATTCCGAAAGTTCATTATGTTCTGGCTGTTGGGTATCGATACGTTCATGATAAGATGTATATTCAGATCGTGGATTCTTGTCCTTTTTCAACGATTGAACCACGGGAAGGGCATGAACTCCATATAGGCTATGCATTTGATAATTTGGAAGAAATTAAAACACAGTTTTCTGGTGGAGCTCAATATTGGATACCATGGGAGTGCTTTTCCGGGAAGTGTGAGCACACAGAGAGAAGATTTGGTGATTGGTGGTGGCTGGCAAAACGCTCCATCAAACGTGAATAAGCGGCTTAAACAGCCGCTTGCAAAGGGAAGTGTGTGTTCTTAGAGGAGCAATTCACGAATAATCTATCCATGAGTCCGTATACCCTTGCGATTCAAAATATCTGTCAATTTTCTTTTTAATATCTTCGGGTGACGGATTCCCTTCAGCATCATCTTCCAGTGTCAGGGTATCTTCATCATTGACACTCGGATTGGGTTTTTTTTTCATTTCACATTCTTTGCCATTACAACTTGTTTCATTTGGAATGTTAAAGAGCCTTTCACTTTCACCAAAATCAACGATATAGCCATGAATTATCAGACCTATAGCGTCCTTGTCTGTTGCTATGTATTTTTGTTGGCAGAAAGGGCAATAACGATTTGAAAGAAAAGAGAATATAGGATCGTTTCCAGGGCAAACATATATCACGGCTGAATTCCTCCTGTGTTTATCTGAGATCATGGCAGGTCAATCAGAGCGCAGCCGGAATAATAACACTGTTCCAGCATTGATCTGGCAACACCCAAAGTAACATAGTCACGTTCCTCAAAGCCATTAGCTTTCTGAAAGGCTTTGACTGCGTTCTCGGTCGCCTCACCATATTTACCATCGATTGGTCCATTATAATAGCCGATTTTCTTCAAACAACACTGAACCCATCGCGCTCCAACACTGACATGCGGCACCATATCTCTCAGATTGCTAATGATTGGCTGCATGGATTCAGCATGGTTTCCGACCATTATTGAATCCATATGATTATAGAATCCACCGATGTATACCGGAACAAGCCTGCAGCCCATATAGGTGGCCAATTCGTTTATAACCGTTTGATCAATCAGACCACTATGCCCATAGTATCCTCTGCTTTGCATGAAAGAGGCGATCTCATTTATAGTATGATCACCAAGATTACCGGTTACGTCCCAGATTTCACCCTGATAATAGATCCCGGTTGCTTTTAATTGAGTCTGAACCCAGTAAACAGTCATGTTCATTTGATCCATGTGAATTGTTTTCCCGCGCAGATCAGGAACCCCCATATCATATGGATCATCATGTGCAGGGTGCGATCTTCTTGATCCACAATCAGGGCAATACTGAGTATCCCTATAAGCTCTGCATGTGTAGCAGAACCAATAGCCTCCACTGGCAACTGCTTCGGGAACAATCAGCACAAATATCAGAAGTAGTGTGGTCAACCTTAGGAAAACTTTCATTGTATCCCTCCTCCAAGAATGAAAATACACCGCTCAATCGTTATGATTCATGAATACCATATTGCAGTTAGTATATTACGCGTTATCTTTTCGTCCCTGTAATTTCTTGGTTCAGCATTGACTGTTTTCCCATTTACCAACTTGGATGAGAATGGTATATTATGTTAACAAGATGTACACAGGCAAACCTAAGGTCATGAACAGGAGGAGAAGATCATGACGAGACATCCTGATTCTTATGACGTAGCAGATCTGAATTTCACGCAAACAGCTGAAGACATGCTTAGAAAACTTCTTCCTGATCTTGATTTTGATAATATGCCCGCGGACAAGAGAAAAGAATTACTATCTATCGATAATGCTGAAAAGATTTATTTGTATCTTGTTAAAGATCTTCAACACCTCGGCTTCTGTGATCAACTGAAACGGCATATTTATCGCGAAGCCCAAATGAAGGACGATTTTTCCAGCATTCCGAATGAAGTGTTCCAAAGCATAATAATCGAAAGCTTTAAAGACAATGCTACAGATTATTCATTCTATCCGACAAAAGCTCATAAAAAAGATGTAACCCGGACATGGCTTGAGCGTAAGCTGGTGAGTCGTGATACGGTTTTGCTGCTTGGCTTCGGTTTAAGAATGGACCTGGAGGATGTCAATATGCTCCTTCACAAAGGCCTGCATGAACCTTTTCTTGATCCTAAAGAACCGCTTGAAGCCATATGCCAGTATTGCTTTCGCAAGGGATATTCATTTCAGCGGTTTAAGAAGATTTGGGAAAGATTCGATCCGGAGCATCCGGTTATAGTTGTTTCAGGACGTCATATGGATAACACAGCTCAATGCCAAAGAGAATTAGAGGCTATTGATAATGACGATGACCTTATGGCTTATCTCTATTGTTTGCCGTTGTTCAGAAACAGTAAAAGACAAAGTCTCTCGGCACGTAAGCACTTTGATAGGTTATATGACAGCGTTCGGGAAGAACTGGCAAAAAGAAAAAACGAAGATATCATAGTGGAAAACGCAATTCAATCTCAACGCACAGCGGAGAAACTTGCAAAATCAGATAAACGGAATTGGGAAGAAAACCGGAAGATCGTAGAAAATCTATTTGATGATGCACATATTTATACCAAGGATGAAATCGGTGATTCTGATATTGAAAACGAGTTGTATTCGTCGGTTCCCAAAAATGCCCAAGGCAATCTTCCGCCGATGAAACAATCTACTCTGTATGAGCTTTTTGATGGGAAAAGGTTGAACCGTCAGCACATTGGTCGAATCCTTTCAGGTGATGACCCTATTACACGATATGATCTGATAACCATGAGTTTTTTCAATCAAGATCTGCAATTAGGCGACCAGGCAAACGAGATTAGCGTGCAATACGATTCTTTTGTTAAAACAACAAATCAGATTCTCAAAGAGTGCAACATGGATAACATTTACGCTGCGAATCCATATGAATTATTTATCCTGCTTTGCATGCGCACCGAAAGCCCTATAGAAGCATATTCTGAGATCTGGGGGATGTCTTTCGATGAACAATAATCAGAGAGCAATTTTAACGTCCGAACATGAAAAAATGCTTCCAGACAGATGGTCTGATTGGCGTCTGGGCGAATTGATCGGAGAAGGATCTTTTGCGTCTGTCTACAAAGCAGTGCGGACTGACGAAGCGGGCACATCTTATTCAGCCATCAAAGTGCTTCATGTTCCTCAAAGCGGTAAAAAAGAAAAATATATCGATGAAATAAAGACGATGCTCTCTTTAAAAGGACATCCGAATATTGTTTCAATTGAAGATTATGCAACAGTTCATCAGGAAGATGGCGAACTGATTCTTATCCGTATGGAATTGCTAAAACCTCTGGATAAAGCGGTCGCTGAAGGCGACTTTGATGAAAAACAGGCAATCAAGGTTGGTATTGATATATGCAACGCCTTGGAACATTGCCATAAAAAGAATATCCTCCATTTAGATATAAAGCCAAGTAATATATTTATCAGCAATGAAGGTTACTATAAACTGGGCGATTTTGGCATTTCTCGATCAGCAGATGATTTGACTGAAAGACTTCCATCTGAATTCACCCCAAATTTTATGGGACCTGAGCTTTATAATCTCCTGACAACCTCGGATCATTTAAACCAGAGTCAAGACAAGTTTGACTCTATTGGAATACAATATGATCTCTATTCTCTGGGGATGGTGCTTTATTGGCTTAGAAACAATCAGAAGGCTCCGTTTTTACCTGAGAAAAAGATACTTTCACCTCAAGACCGAAAAGATGCCTTTCACCGAAGAATGAATGGTGAACAACTTCCACCACTGGAAAACACATCTGCTGCTTTTTCAAAGGTGATTTTTAAGGCAAGCGCGTATAAACAGAAGGATAGATACAGCAATCCGTCAGAGATGAAGTCTGACTTAGAGAAAATCCTGCATGGACCTGACCATCCAATAAATAGATTGGTGATTATATCACTGGTGATTATATTGATTTCTGCGGTGGGGGTAATAGGATATTTTAACGGTTGGTTTGGCTCGAGAGACGATGGGACAAGTAATCCGACAGAACCGCCACCCAGTACTCCAGCAGTGGAAGACGAAGCAATAGATGATTCAGGAACGTGCGGTGAAAACCTTCAATGGCAATTATCCGGAACAATATTGCGTATCAGCGGAACTGGAGGCATGTACGACTATTCAACCAGTACTAAGCCGCCATGGGATAAATATCGAACAATAGTAGAAAAGATAATAGTCGACGAAGGAACAACAAAGATAGGTAAATATGCATTTTTCGAGTTTGAGGGACTGACGGAGGTTGAATTGCCTCATAGCCTTCGAAGAATAAATGATATGGCCTTTGGTTATTGTTACAAATTACCTGTTCTTACAATCCCGGAAGGGGTTGAACATATTGAAGACACTATTATTTATCGATGCAATAAATTACAAAGAGTTGACTTGCCTGGTTCAATTAAGCTTATTGAAGGCTCCTTCGCGGGAGAATGTGAAAATTTGACAACGATTACTCTGGGCGAAAACTGTACAGATTATATTGTACAAGACGGTGTCCTTTTCGATTCTGCAATGGAAGAACTGATATGCCATCCAGCCGGGTTAGATGATTTGACCTATGCGATTCCTGAAAAGGTCAGGACTATAGGTGTATATGCTTTTGCAGAGAATAAGAATCTTTTGGAGATAAGCATTCCGGAAGGTTTAACAACAATCGACAGTTGCGCTTTTACAGGCTGCAAGAATTTGAAAAGCATTACTATTCCTGATAGTGTGGGGACGTTAGGAATATATGCTTTTTATGGCTGCGAGAAGCTAAAGACGGTTAAACTGTCAAATAGTATTGGATGGATTGATCAGCAGGCATTTTACAACTGCTATTCTCTCCAGGAAATAGTTATTCCGTCAAAGGTTACCAGAATTGGTACAGCTGTTTTCGGCAACTGTTCCAGCCTTGCAAAAGCCGTAATTCCTTCTTCTGTGACAAGCATAAGTAATTCTGCATTTGAGGGAAGTGCAAATGTCGTAATATACTGTGAGAGTGGAAGCTATGCTGAACAATTTGCTATCGAACATAGTATTTCCTATATAAACGACGATCCTCATCATTCGTCTTCAAGTCAAATTGTTCCCTTTTCTGCAGAGTATCCGGTTGGGCTTGACATGACAATAGACCAGTTAACAATCCAGTCTGGTGATCTTATCAAAACTGCCAGGACTTGGACAAAAGAGAATGTTCCTCGTAATTTGGATGATTTCCCCCTTATGCCTTCTCCGGTATTTGATGTTTATAGTAGTATATCTCAATGCTATTCAACACTAATACTGGATGGAAACACTTATATATGGAAAACAAATATCCCAGCGCTGTTTACTCTTAACAAACCAGACAGATATGATATTTCCATGCAGTATGTTGATGGTGATCAGTATCAGTATTTACCTCCTGTACAGAATGGTGATGATACTTTTTCATTCACACTGCCCCAGAACATTTCCATTGCTGATGTCGAAAGTGTAAGCTACGATTGTTATTGGGATCTGCCAAATGGATGGACGGAAATACTTCAAATATCCTACGATTTGAAAAATGGGAATCTGACAAGTGATTTGTTTGTTGGTGTTCTGTTTAGCCGCGATGATGACTATTTCATTCATTGGTATCCGGGATTCTCAGTATATGAGAGATACGATCCAGAATTGATCGAAATTGACATCGGTACATTCGAAGGTTATGAAGGCAAAAGAATTTGGAACATAGACTATGATTTAGCGACCAGGAAAATAATCAGAATGTCAAATGACAATCAGACGATAGAGATAAATGATGGTTAAGATCTTATAGGCCGCTGTATGATGACAAGATGATCTTATCTCACAAGAAGGCAGATTGCCAGGTGGATTGAGTGCAAGAAGTATTGCTATCCGCCTGGCTTTTTTGTTGATTGAGTGATTAATTACAGAAGATGCAACGATCAGATTACAATCAAAGTGCGAAAGCAATCATAGAGCAGCATGAAACGTTCACTTTATAGAGAGCGATAACAAATAAGGAGGGCAGAAGAATGAGGAGGTCCGCACTGGTGAAAGCGATTTTGATACTAAGCACAGTATTACTACTGCTTTCCGGATGTCAGAGTAATAACACAACAACAGAGCCGTCAGTGACCGAAACTCCAATTCAGGGGAATAATGGCCTTATTAATGGATGGCTATCAACTTATGATCAATGGATTAATCAGAATGGAATGATCTCCTTTGACTGGTCTGGTTATCAGCCTGCTACAGGCACTGCATTGGTTTGCTTTCAGCGCCAGTTTTCAGACGACTTATATCAACACACTTCGTCTGGTACAAACACCATGGAACGTTTTGAGCAAGACCGTATCTATCGGATAGCCATATGGTATGGAGACTCTTTATCGCTCAATGATGTACAGAACCAGATAATCCCGGAATACGCATGGCAATATTTTTATGTATATAACAACAGCATTATTGATTCATCGAGAGAGGAATTTTTCAGATCCACACCTGTTGTAACATGCAATTCGGTCCCGCCAATCATTATTCCGACTGCAACGCCAAGTCCCACTCCAACTGCGAGAACAACAACCAGACCTACGAGAAGGCCCAGACCAACACATACACCACAACCAACGCCTATTCCTGATTATTCATGGCATCTGCAGTTTACTGGAATTAATACAGATCCCAATGATAACTATACACAAAATAACAATTTGCGAGTAGGAGATACCGTTTATTTCCATGCAAGTTTAACTGGCGGTGCACCGTATGAAACAATACTGCCATATTATGAAATATGCATGAATGGTGAGTTTGTTGAGTCTTCAGCGTTTTCTGACCAATTTGGTACTGGCTCAGACATTTGGGTTCGCAATACACCGTTCAGATACGGTACATTATCTATAAGAATATTCTATTATGCCAACAATGGAAATGGACGGGAAATTGACCTGGGCAGCACAAGCGTTCATATCAATGCACGGGATGATAATACCCAAACCGAAACAGCTAAAGGATGGATTTCAGGTTGTGATGTTTACTTCAACAGATATGGGAATCTTTGCTTTGACCTGACAAACTACGATTCAGCGAATAAAGCAATAATCTGGTTTTCAAGGAATGAATCGAGTACCAACGTAACACAGAGTACGGTTGTTGGTGGTCAGATAGTCTGGGATTCACCTATTCCGGGTTTGATTTATGAGTATGCCATCTGGTGCGGTGGATTTGATTATTCACAGGATGTAGCGTCTTTAAGTGTGAAGCAAATCCCATCATCAGCATGGATCAAGTTGTTTGTAACTGAGGATAAGCAGGTGGTGATAGTTTCTTCAGATGTTGCTATCAATATTAGGGACAATGAGTAAGTGTATTTGACAAAAAGGTGGGAGGAATAAGGATCATGAAGAACAGGAAAATCATCAAAACTATCGTGATTGTATTTGTCACGATAATCATTATGGCTTCAACGGCATACGCAGGGACCTCTATCTCTAGTGGCAGTCCAAACATGCTGAATAATGATTCAGAACTAGCCGATAGACTTCGCAACGTGCCGGATTTCAAGTTCAAAAACCACGAAAACGGAATTGGATATGGTAATTGCCCAGTATATACCGCTCCATCAGAAGAAGCATTTCGTTGCGCGGATGGCAAAGCATCTTGCTACACTGATGCGTATATGAGTGAAGCGGGATTCGATATAACTGGTTGGCTGCTGGTCCGTTATGAAACAAATAATGGTGGTACTCGAGTGGGATATATTCCTCCAAAGTATGTCCGAGGGTTCAAGTCTGTTATGTCTGGTTGTCAGCATTTTGAATATATTCCCGTGGTAGCTGCAGACACCATTCGTGTTACAGATAATCCTTTGCTCCCTGGTTCGGCATTTGCCACACTTGATCAAGGTGAAACCTTTTATATTCTTGCAAAATATACATATTTTGGCAACTGGTGGTATATTGAATGTACAATTGACGGGCAGATGTCTAGAGGATTTATTGATCGCGGAACATCAGATTTCTATCTGGGAAGTAATTATTCTTCAAGTGCATACCAGCAACCAGTTAATCAACTATCTTTAGGCAATCCGACAGTTTCTCCTTTGGGAACATACCAAATTGGAGATGTATTAGTTAATTCCGGAAGCACAGGAAGCAGAAAAATAGTACGCTCAAAACCAGATCCCAATTCACAACAAGTCACAGTGGTATATCCTGGCAAACGATATCCATGCTATGCAGAGCAACAGGGATCCACAGGAAAAACATGGTATTACATTTGGGTTGAAACAGACAGTGCCTGGGCTTGGATATCGTCTGGATATGTGACTTTTTTCGAATAAAACAGTATTGGGTGAGAGCATGTTTGGAACTGTGATTGGAGATATCGTTGGCTCACGTTTTGAATTTTCAAAAAAGAAACCAGAGAAAGATTTTGAATTATTTGATAAAAAGTGCAGGTTTACGGATGACACTGTGTTGACGGCTGCGGTATGTCAAGCACTGATGGAAAGCAACATACTGAATACAGATGAATTGAAAAGAAATGTTCGGCTTCGTTTACAAGAATTCGGTAGATTATACCCATATGCTGGATATGGCGCGAGTTTTATGGATTGGATGGATAGCATCGGTCTTCCATATAATAGTTACGGAAATGGAGCGGGAATGCGCGTTGCTCCAGTGGCTTGGATGGCTTCAACAGCGGAAGAACTTTTCCTGCTTTCTGATATTGTTACGGGAGTAACCCATAATCATCCCGAAGGATTAAAAGGCGCACGTGCTATTGCTCTTGCTGTTTTTCTTGCTCGACAGGGAAATAGTAAAGAAAAAATACGACAGAGTATTCAGCAGAGATTCTATTTGTTAGATTTTTCAATAGACGGAATAAAGGATATTTACACACCAAGCGTTACTTGCCAAGGGACTGTTCCTCAAGCAATTGAAGCATTTCTCGAGGCGGATGATTTTGAGAGTGCAATCAGAAATGCCATTTGCCTAGGCGGAGATACAGATACAATTGCAGCAATGGCAGGCGCCATTGCTGAAGCATACTATAGTGTGCCGGAGAATTTCAAAAAAACGGCTATGACGTATTTAGATGATCGATTAATAAGAATATTAATAGAATTCGAGAACTGTCCATCTAACACTAAACAATGGACTAATGGCTAGGCTAACGAGCTCTGTGAACTCCACAGACCTCAAATCCTTCCTTCCGTATGAGTGCATTCCCCGGCACAGCACTCCCGTGTAGTCCAGTATTGTGCTCTTCCCGGTATCTGTTTTGCTTTTCAAATTATGTTTTTCCTCTTGAAACAGTAAAGAACAATCTAAATGGGTCACCAGTATTCAACCCAATAGCTAATCCAGGATTTATTGATAGAGATCTTTTTCCAAGCACTCTGTTCATAATCCATCTTGCAAAAACAACTAAAGCGATTGCAATTAAAGAAATCGTCAAAAAAAACTGCAGAATAAAGGCTAACAAACCCATCCAAAAGGATGCCAATCGAATATCTTGTACTAGCGTGAATATTAATAATCCAGATGCTAGTATAGTCAGAAAATAGACTGTAAATCTTTCTCTTGCACCTGAAACAAGTCCTAATGCAAGAAATGCTATTGTCATCAGTAATACACCAGCCCATATACTAAAGTGATATCTGCCGACATAGTAATCTGAGACTTGTTTGATTACATAAACCAGGGATACCCCCAAGATCAGAACCAAAAGAATCAAAAGCAAAGGCTCTGTCATTTCTTTATCCTCGCAGCAATTCCTGAAAAAATTAAACGGTATGGAAAGCAGGGCAGTGCTCCCCTCTCCATACCGTTCTAACCATGTAGCAAACGAAAGATAAGATTAAGCTCCTACCACATTCTCCAAGCAATCGCGAAGAATTGTGTAGTAGTTTTCTTCTTCCTGCAACTTCTGATTGTGGCCGCCAATAAAGTTGGTCAATTTCTTGAATGTGCTTCCAGCGCCTGCCATATTATCATCACGGAAGTTTTTGCTTCCACCGAGATTGTAAACATGCATGAAAGCATATTTGCCCTGATGCATGACGCGAATGGCAAAACGCAGATAGTCACTTGCATGATTCGGGTTATACATGATCAGGATATCCTCAAGCTGCTTACTCAGAAGGCCACCAACCTTCAACTGTTCTTCATTGAAGGCGACGGGGATTCCGTTTTCATCAGCCTGCTCTTGGATAGCTTCACGAATAGTAACGAGGTTAACATCGTTTCCATTCGGGAACCTGACCTGGGGCATCCATTCGGTACTAAGCATCTTTTCTGAGTAAGCCATGGTTTTCTCTCCTTCCTATTTTATGCACATTTGATGTGCAACTGGAACATTTTTAAAGATTATACACCAATTGTGGAATCAAGGCAATTACAGTTTTTTTCTGCCAGATCTTTTGCCCTTCCCTCCACTTGATATCATCCTTCGTCTTTAGTATACCTTGAGGAAACTAAAAC
The DNA here is from genome assembly GCA_045111455.1 of Christensenellales bacterium. Classification (GTDB taxonomy): domain Bacteria; phylum Bacillota; class Clostridia; order Christensenellales; family Aristaeellaceae; genus Aristaeella. The sequence goes on from JBGUGL010000038.1 coordinate 45,210, forward strand.
CTGTAATTAATCATTTCAGTGCTTTCCAGAAGCACGAGTTTCAGCATTGCTAATATCGTAATTATATTGATAGCCGATTTTCGAAGTGAAAAAGCCTCCTTTCTTACTCTCGGCATCAGCGACAATCTTTACAATCTCATCCATTCTGGATGTACACTTACCTTTATTCTCGTCTTGAGGTATTGTCATTGCCATCTCTTTAAGGATTGTATGAGAGTAGTCCAATTGAACCTTATTTGTTATCAAATGTTTACCTGATGAACGGTTGTATGAGATAGATCTTAAAACATCCTCATACAAAGCAAAGAAGTATTCAAAGCGAACGTTATCATCATTTGGACTCATCTTATAAGCTTTTCTTGCTTCATCAAGCGCCTCATCAATCATCTCGGCGCTTCTAAAAATCATTGCTCGGAGACAATAGAACTCACTGTCATCTGGATCACAACGAGTGGCATCAAATAAGGCTTTAAGGGCCTCGCTGGGCTGATCACTATCTATATATGCAAAAGCCAATTGACGGAAAACGCGGGCGTCATCCGACAAGAGCATTGAGGCGCGTTGTAACGGAGCAATAGCCGCCGAAGTGTTTCCCCCACGTCGAAGCGCTTCACCATATAGGAACCATGCTCTTCCGTTTCTATCATTGGAATTTATTGCCTGCTTTGCTATTTGAGCAGCATAATCGTTCATATCACGATCATAAGCTCTAAAAAACTCATCTTCCCAATCATCGGAACTTTCAGAAGGTTGCCTGTCCAGACTGCCTCCTCTTGGCCCCTGAGCCAGCTCTTGATCGTATTCCCTACGCTTTGAATCATCCAAGAGTATCTTTTCGGCTTCAGCTATTTCCCGGATGTGTTGTTCTGCTTCTGAGCGAATCCTGCCATCTGGGTTGTTTGCACGATTGTTCCATACCCTGCGTGCTTTTTTGATTGCTGAGCCAATCTCGTCTTTGCTGGCGTTTTGTGAGATTTCAAGTAGTTCGTAGTAGTTTACCATTGTTACGCGCTCTCCTCGTTCTTAGATGGATTCATTAGTGGGGTTCGCTTTTAGGTATCCAGAATGCGACGGGGGAAAAAATTCAGCCAGTTCCCCATTATCTTTCCTGATAGATGTTGGTGAGACATCCAACTCTTGACCTGTTTCCTTATCTTTGCCACTGATAATCCAAAGGTCAGAAGTTTCAAATACTTCGTCAACCAATCGATTGGGATAACGGTTAAGATACATTGAGATTGCTTCGTCTTTGTTAATCATATTTCCTCCTCAAACTACACAGTCGCGTATTCTGTCAGAAAATGGAAGGTTGTCAATTCGAACACAAAACGTACCATTCCCTTTAGCGGACTCAAAATAAAAGCCAACATTTTCTGTTCCGCGTTGTGGATCGACGTATATAGTGCTTCCGTTTACACGTTCTGCAATAAAAACGTGACCGCCTCCTAGTCTCCATCTTACACGAACAATCGCTCTTGCTCCATCTCCCCATTCGGCCATCTTATCATCCACAAGTGTTTCCGAAGCAGTACCACTGGCAGCTGTGCAATCTACTAATTCTGCGCCTTGATAAACGCTTGGCCATCCGTTGGGATGCATCATCACCTGTAAAGTATCATTGTCATCTAATAACGGTGCTGCTGTTACATCGTATCCTCTCCGTCTTGCTTCATAAGCTGAGACGCAACGCTGACAATTTACATCCCAAGGAGAATCCTCACGCCATTTGGGGTTTGTATTCTTTAAATCATCCAGTGCGGTATGCTGGGAAGTAATCTTTTTGTAACCCTGCATCGTCACCTGATCCGCCAATTCTATCTTAGACTTAGTTGGCGTTTTTTCATAATTTGACTCAGCAGAAGCTGAAGAATTAGTTGAGGAATCCGTTATCGGAACACCAAACTGTGGAGTTCCATTGATGAATGACAAAGGGGTTGGCGAAACCGGAACATGATTACTAAGCCATTTCTGAGATGCGGACCAAGCTTGCATAAGCGCATAGCAAGCTTGCATGATTTGATTACCCGCGCCTGTTAATGCAGTGCATATATCCGAAGCTTCATTGCCTACAGTTCCGTGGATGTATGAATCAATCATCTGCGCAAGCTGATTCGCCTTCTGGCTCATTGCTTGTAGATAAGCAGCTTGTTCCTTCGCCGATTGACCGATTGTTTCAATCTTACTACTTAGCGATTTTAAATCATCCACGCAGTTTCACCTCAACGCTTTTTTGAGAGAACTTTCTGCTCAGAGGCCCAATTTTCACCTGTTGTGGCAGCTGCTTCAAGATACTGAGCTGCTTCTTGCATGGCCTTAATCGCTTGACTCATAGCACTTAATGTTTCCTTGTAATTTGGATCATTACTACCTTGGATAACCTGCATCAATTGATTCGTCATAGTAGCAATTTGCTGACATTCAGAAAGCAGGAACTGAGAACAGCCACGGCTCTGATCAGCCATAGACCGAACAGTTGATTTTAAGCTTTCAAGATTACTCATCAATACCCCTCCAATTCATTAGGCTTGCGCAGCCCAATCGTTTGCTTTTTTTGCCGCGATTTGCATCGATACTGCTGCTTGCTTAACGGAAGCATCGGCCTGTTGGAAAGCAATAGACATCTCCTGATCAGCACCATCGCTTGTCCCCCCGATAGCCTGTGTAATTTGTCCAACCATTGGAGTAAGCTTATTTGAAATCTGAGTGAGTTGTCCCGCGAGAGTTGTTGCCTGCTGTGCTACGGCACGAACGGCGGCTTTGATTTGATCCAAACTTGACATATTGACACCTCCATAATTAATTACTTGAGTATAAGAATTAATATGATAACTATGATAACAATTCCTGCAGGAATCAGGCGTTTAAGTTTCCGCTGCAACTCTTCCTTGTTTTGCCGTTCTTTTTCGATCGCAAGTTGCTTACGCAGTATTTCTTCTTTTTCTGCTTTTTCTTCTTCTTCTTTTTTCTTCTTCGCTTCAATTGCCGCTTTTTCTCGGGCCATTTCACGGGCTTTGGCTTCTGCTTCTTCCCGTTTGCGACGCTCCTCTTCCTGGGCTCGTTGTTTTTGTCGTGCTTGATTTTGCTCCCTGTTATAGATGTCAATTAAGGACTTGATTTCTTTCGCCAAATTATTCTGCGTAGCAAGAGCATCATCGACATACAATTGTGAGGGCATCGGATGTTGCTCTGGAGGAAGTACGTGTACGCCAACTGCCTCGCAAGCAGATCTGATTTCATTATACTGCTTAATGCATACAATCTTCTTTTGAGCAATTTGAGCCAGTAATGCTTGAGTTTTTGTTTCTTCCTTAATCCTTAGGGCATTCCAATCTTGCTCCAGTTGGCTTAAAGATTGCTGCATTTTCCCTGGCGAAGCTAATATAATTTGTAGTGAAGATGCATAGGCATCATAATCAAATCTGCTCATACATTCCAATCCTCCGACAAGACTAAACCGCAATCACGCTTGCTAACAGGCTTGTAAGGAGCAACAACGCAGTTTGATTCCAAGTCGGTATTATCGTGTACTAAAGCACGATTAATCTGAACGCTCCACGTTGTAAACATCCCCAATATGCTTTGAGCTGTATTATTATCAACCCGCAATAGTATTTTAGTGTTGACAAATCCATCTCCCTGAAAGCCGATATGGTCTTTATATATAGTCGCATTATTCCACCAGGAGATGATGTGTGTTCCACGTGAACTGCCGAACTGTAACACCTTTTGAAACGATTCAACGCCTTTCTCGGCCACAGGAGTAAAAAACATACCTGTGTTATCCTGATTGTTTGCTGTGGGCAGCACGAGGGACAAATTAGAACAACGATCTAATGCCAAACATAGGATATAGTGCGCTTCTGGTTCGCTTGTACAGGCAGAGTCAGTGACTTCTTTTGCAACGCTCTGGAAGAAAGATGATACGTTGTCCTTCTCAATTACATCAACAAAAAAGCCAATCTGCTCCATAAGAGACAGCCAATCTTGCATACCGTTTTTATCAAACATTGTTTTGTCAAGTCCATTGATTAAGGTGAATCTGGCATTGCCATCAACGTGTTGCAAAGCCAAAGAAATACCAATAATCTGAATTAAGCCTATTGCATCGTTCGACAAATTGGCAGTGCTTTGTGCGTCATCTCCGGAGCCAATAATAGCGACATTTCGCCCGGAATCATGCGACATTCTGATGCCCACATGCTCGCGATTTACCGAAATTGAAACACCACATGGGATCATGGGAGCAAGATGGTTCTGAAGTATGGATTGACGCCACCCTTTAAGCGTCTTAAACAGAGAAGGCAAACGGAACTCTTCGTTCTTTCTAAATACAATTGGAGGAAGGTATTCATCTTTAATTTGCAGATACCACTTTTTCCGTAATGCCTTCATCGCTTCTGGCTCAGCGTATGCGACAGTAAAACGCTGATTTGAATTGATTTCCCCATAATTACAATTAAGGATAGCTTCGCCTCTTACTCTCAATTTGGCAGCCCCATCGTTTCCTTGTCCAAAGGTGGCATATGATTCATTTAGACTGTTTTGCAAACCAATACGGATTGGGAACTGCCCATAAATAGCATCTGTGTGTCCTAATAGAGCAGCCGCACCTGAAATGGTTTGTGAAGCCAGTATTACATGAATTCCACAAGCGCGACCTTGGCGCACTAAATTCTCTAACACACTCGCAGCTGCCAAACCAATATCATCAGCTATTTCGAACAGCTTTTGATATTCATCTATCATAATTATGATACGAGGCATCTGTACATCGGGATTGTTTGTACGATATTGGGCTATGTCTTTGCAATTTCCAGCGTCTTTAAATACCTTTGCTCGTTCCTCACGAATTTGTTCCAGATGACGAAGCGTTGCAAGACCAATATCGCGTTCACTTTCCAATCCCAGCACTTTTGCATGCGGAAGATAAGAGCCATCATTGGTATCACTATATGGTTTAAATGTTAATCCATCTTTAAAATCCAACAGGTACAATTCAACTTCCTTTGGACTGTACCTGTTACATATGCTGTGTATTATGACTTCCAGAAGATTTGATTTTCCTTTGCCCGCTGCACCAGTAATCAACGCATTATGAAGTTGCGTTTTTTCGTCTCCCAGACGAAGTGTTATCACATCAAGGCCGCTACGCCCCATAGAGAAAGTGATGCCGTCTTTGGTTGAATCATTCCAATTCTGTTCAGTGTCTTCTATTTCAGCAAACGGAATACTAACCACGCTTGTCGCGGATGCTTTTTTAATATAACTGGCAACTTCCGCTTCATAATCACAGCACGACTCAAGATCAATGCTAATTGTACAATTAAAGGAAGAACTGTAAATTCTAGATCTGTCGATGACATCCAATTGACAAATAGCTGAATTATCACCTAATAGTTTTCTTTTCTGTGCGTTCATCACATCACTAATAATGAAACATACTCCGGCTCTTGCACAGTTTTTAATTACCTGACCAAATTTTGAACAAATCTTTTCATCGGCAAGAAAATCAGTGTCTTGAAGAACAACGAGTTGAAGTGTACCTACCGGTTGCTTCGATACTCTTCTTAGATCAATCAAAGAAGGATATGCACTCTTCAACAAGCTATCAACATGTAATATTTCTTTGGAGACGTCTTCTAGCAGGTCATATAGTTGATCAGGCGCTATCAGAGTTGAGAACTGTTCAACATTAGATAAAAACGACAACTGATTCCGTAGATGAGGGTTGTAAGTAATAACTCTTAGTTGCCCTGGCGCTGTTTCAGAGATTATTTTCCATACAACATCAGTTACAATACTTCGGGTGTCGTCAGACTTGTGAAGAAGCGCTAAATTCCCATGACCAATCATAGGAATAATAAAAGGCACATCTTTTAAACTGGATTCGAGCGTGCTCATTTCAGGAATACTAATATTCCCAAATTGCAAGTATTCACATACAGTGAGAATCGAATCATCTGTTTGATTCAGTAAACAAAGATTATCTTTCAGTTGTATCCCTTGAGCGGATAAATTATTCGCAGATCGGCTTTTTGCAATAGCACAATTCTTTTCATGATTTTTCTTTAGATCGGAAAGCGTTTGCTGCAGTTTGCCTTTTGCTAATTTTTCTTCATTTTCAATGGCGAACAAAGACCTGGCCGCGGCTTGACCAAAGGAACTTGCGCACTGCGTTAGCTTTTCAAGATCCAAAGTCCATCACCTCACATCAGCTTCAAAACTTAATGATCAACTGCAACTACTACATCAGCCGGACGGAGTACTTTATCCCCCTGAACATAACCTGTTCTAATTACTGAAACTATGCTCCCTGGAGCAGTGCCTTCTGATACAGGGACAGTCTTCACTGCGTTATGAATAGAGGGATTAAAAATCTGCAAATTGGTAATCGGATGAATTTCCCTTCGACTGAAGATCTCTAATAATTCGTCACGGATTGACAAATCAAAATCATCTACATCTGGATTGGATTCAATCCTGTCGCATACGAGGAAAAGCTCTTTGATAATAGAAGTGAAATGCATATCGTTTATCATTTGAACAAGTTTCTCATTGTTCGCAGACAATTGATCGATTGCGGCTACCTTTACCTTGTCCTCCACAAGTCTGCGAAGAAAAAGATCCTTGAGCGCCTGCACTTCATTGTAAATTTCATCCAATCCATGATTTTGCTCACTCATAAAACGCCCCTCCTCAAATCAGGAAACAGTCATGCCACCGATTCTTTTCATGGCGTTACTCACAGCTTCTTCATTCATGTTAAGAGCGCGGTCAATTTCAAAAGTACCAACTGTTTTATTAGCGGTTTCATCGTACAATTCAACATAAACCGTCTGGTCAATATCATAAGCATACATTACAGTAAATGGAGCGCCTTTGGGATAACGAGGGATTGGAATTTCTTTTGAGCCAAGAACAACAACATATTTTACCTCTTTATCTTCGCCCTGCGTAACCTGAACATTAATGCATTCTTGCTGGTCAGTTACCGTTACAGCATGCTGCTCTCCCTTTGTTGGAATCTTTGCATTCCGAGGAATCACCACATAGTTTTCTTCTTTCCCGATATCATTAAGCATAATTACACCAAGAGCCTGCGATGTGACATCAGATATAGAAAGAATGATATCGTTTGTAATAGCCTGCGTGGCTGAAGCAGAATCGCTGGGATTGCCTTTTTCTCTCATGCTTATATAAGCTTGAATTGCGGCACCCATAGCTACAGCTTCATCAGGGTTTACATTCAATTCTGGATTCTTTCCGGACAATCGGGTCATAAGTTGCCGAACCATTGGCATCCTTGTTGATCCGCCGATCAGGAGCAGGTGGTCAATTGATGACCAGGTTTTTCCTGCGGCATCAAGAGTATCTTCAACTAATTCCTCTGTTGTCTTCAATAAGTCTTTGGACATTTCCTCGAATTGTTCTCTTGTAATCTTAATTCGATACTGTTTTCCTTTTACAGATAGAATTATTGTTGCTTGAGTGATATTGGTAAGGCTCTTTTTTGCTAGTTCGGATTTTTCACGGATTTCGGCGATTAAGGCGTCATCACAGGAAATATCATCTGTAACACCCTGTTCCTTCAATTGCTCTATAACATAATTCGCTATACGATTATCGAAGTCAAATCCTCCAAGATTACGGTTGCCATCTGTCGCAAGGACATCAAAATCGCCATTTGAGATCGTCATGATAGTAACATCAAATGTTCCACCACCCAAGTCATATACCAGTACTGTTCCTTGCTGCTCAAGGTTAAGTCCGTATGACATGGCTGCTGCAGTTGGCTCATTTAGTACTCTCAGCACATTTAAACCAGCTATCTTTCCTGCCTGCTTTGTTGCGGTACGACGCGCATCGTCAAAATACGCAGGCACAGTAATAACGGCATCAGTTACTTCTTCACCAAGGGCCAATTCTGCGTCTGCTTTGAGTTTCTTAAGAATTATAGCGGAGATCTCTTCTGCGGTGTATGATTGATCGTTTGTTGTTGTAAACCGCCAATTCGGGTCACCCATCTGGCGTTTTACAAATTGGACAACATCTAATGGCGACGTGGCTGCAGAATGCTTAGCCATATCTCCGACTAGTGGCTCATCCGCTCCGCTATTAGTATCAGGAAACAGTACAACGGACGGGGTTATGTTTTGTCCCTCACTGTTCGGAAGGATTACCGGTTTGCCATCAGGCTGCATAATCGAAACAGCTGAATATGTGGTTCCTAAATCAATGCCAATCGCTCGTCCCATTATCTTCATCCTCCAAACAGGTTTAATCGTAATCTCCTCCGGCTTTACTTAGGGATGTTTTTCATTGTTGCCCAAATAATCCTCAACTTGATTGGGAGAAAACTTCCCTTTGTAGTTGCGGAAACAACCTATGAAACAGCCAGACGTGACAATAAATTATACAACAACAAGGTCATAAAAACAAGGAGAATCTCAGCCCGGTTCTTATCTATTTTCATCCAAAACGAAAAGAAAAAAGCCCCATGGATTTCTCCACAGGGCAACAGCGATCAACCGACCGCGCCATCACTCGCTTCAAGCAAGGCAACCCGCCGTTCCAGCCGAGTGACCCGTTCCTCAAGCGTGAGGTCTTCGTCAGGCTCCTGTTCCACTTCAGCGGTCAGGAACTTCGTCATCATATAACCGGTCCGGGAACCGAACTTCACCTTTGTCCAGGATCCACAGGTTCCGAGCACCTCCACCCGCGCACCGAGGGGCACACGCTCCACCAGCAGAGCACTGGATTTTGCCTTGGTGCGCATATTCACCGTCGAGCCACTGTCCGCAATCACAGTGGCAAATTCTGCTTCAGCCACAGGTTCCTCATCTCCTTCTGCGGGTTCATCGGGCAGGCTATCTTCCTTGGCGACGTCTTTCAGCCAGCCCCAGTATTTCCATTTTCCCAGACTGGTATCCGTGGTCACGCACATCGTTCCCGTGGAGGCGTGTATAATCCGGAGCGGATTCACGCTGACCACCAGTCCGATATGCTGGAAATCTCCAAGACCATCATTGAACTTTTCCGGGGTATTGGCATTCCATTTGAATACCGCCATGCCGGGCCGGAGCTGGCTGACACTGGTCAGCTTGCCCTTCTCGGAGCAGTATTTCCGGTAGATCGTGTTGCTGCCGTGGTAGATGCAAGCGCCTTGATCCCGGAAGCACTTAACAAAAAGCCCGGAGCAGTCAATGCCCCGGGAGTCGTTGGTGCCCGGGCTGACATAAGGCCAGCCCAGGCACTCTTCCGCTGATGCACAGAGTTTCTTAACATCAAGCATCGGTATCATCTCCACCTTTATCGTCGGTGCCTTCCTTCTTACTCCGCTCATGGAGCTGAGCAAGGATCTCGCGGAGTTTGTCCGGGATCGGCAATCCCAGATAGGCAGCGTTCTCCAGCAGGCTCAGGCCTTCATTGCTCAGATAAAAGCAGATGACGGCTCCCCGCAGGACAGCGCCTGTACCGACCACATGAACGTCGATGATGTTGGCCACACCGACCAGCATCAGGATCAGCACCTTTTTGCAGATGCCTTTGAAGCCAATGGCGCTGGACAGTTTCTTATCCACGATGGCGCACATAACG
>JBGUGL010000039.1:0-21378 GCA_045111455.1 Christensenellales bacterium
TTCAAAGGCATCTGCAAAAAGGTGCTGATCCTGATGCTGGTCGGTGTGGCCAACATCATCGACACACATGTGGTTGGCAGTGGAGCTGTCCTGCGTGGTGCTGTCATCTGCTTTTATTTAAGCAATGAGGGCCTGAGTCTGCTGGAAAATGCCGCATACCTTGGACTGCCAGTTCCCGATAAGCTCCGCGAGATCCTTGCCCAACTGCACGAACGCTCCAAGAAGGAAGCCGAACCGACCGATAAGGGCGAAGGTGATCAGGATGCTTAATGTTCAGAAGCTGATCGTCTCTGTCGAGGAATGCCTCGGTTGGCCCTATGTCTCCCCGGGAACAAATGATTCCCGGGGAATTGACTGTTCTGGTCTGTTCGTGAAGGCGTACCGGGATCAGGGAGCCAGCATCTATCACGGCAGCAACACAATCTACCGGAAGTACTGCTCTGAAAAAGGAAAGCTGTCGAGTGTTTCTCAACTGAAGCCCGGTATGGCGGTATTCAAATGGAATCCCAATACGCCTGAAAAGTTCAATGACGGCCTTGGCGACTTCCAGCATATTGGCCTTGTTACCAGTGTGAATCCGCTACGGATCGTGCACGCTTCCTCTGCGGCAGGCTGCGTCACGACTGATGAGAAGCTTGGGAAATGGGCTTATTGGGGCTGGCTGAAGGATGTGGCGAAGACAGACAGTCTGCCGCCCACTCCCGCTGGACCGACGGAAGGAGATGAAGAACCTATGGCTGAATTCGCCACTGTGATCGCTGACAGCGGTTCCACAGTGAACATGCGCACCAAGGCGAAGAGCACGGCTGCTCTGGTGGAGCGTGTTCCCCTCGGTGCTCGGGTGGAGGTTCTGGGAACCTGCGGTTCCTGGACAAAGGTGAAGTTCGGCTCCCGGACCGGGTACATGATGACGAAGTTCCTGATCGCAGAAGACGATCAGGAACCGGACGAGGATCTTACCCTCGAGGAGCGGGTCACTCGGCTGGAAAAGCGGGTGGCCATGCTGGAAGCATACGATGGTGCGGTCGGTTGATCGCCAGGCCCTGTGGAGTAATCCATGGGGCTTCTTTTTTCGTTTTGGGGAATGAACGTATAGAGCGCTTTGTAGCTTGATTTTGGGCGAGTTTTGATGTATTATATGTATTTGTGAAGTTGTACATGTACGGCTTCGACTGCTTTCAAGAGGTGTCCCTTTTGATTAGTGCGGTGACCTGTTACAGGAGATGAACCTTAATTGTAGAGGTACGACTGATTTCCGGCAGTATCTTAGGCTTTGTGGCATGTTTATCGTACATGCTTTGTGATGGCAGAGAGCGCCGTTAAGATGTGTGGGGGAAGAAGAAATGATCAACCTTCAGCTGAAAGGAGCAATTGAAAGCCTGATAAGCTTAGGAGAAACTTTAGACGAAAAGGGTATTGGTTGTAGTAGTATCGGACGCTATATCCCCACAGCTAACCAAATTCGGATTGACTTAGTAAATTATTGTTGTTTCATAATTGAGGCCGACAAAAACGTGAGCCCTGAAGAGCTTGGTTTTTTGTCGGCTTATTTTGATTATTATGCAACAATTTCAGATATTATCAATCACAGTCAGAACACACCAAAAGGCAAATGGAAAGAAGTCCCAGTATCGTTTCAAGTTTTCATTAAAGCAGATAAACTCATTAGAGAGCAAACGACTTCATCATTAAGTAGTGATGAACGAACTTTAAAAGCATTGGATTCCATGGTGTTTTTTCAGGAAGGTATTGCTAAGGAAATATAACAGCCTTTTTACAACAAGTCTTAATGTTATTATATTGGAGGATAGATGTTGAGTATGGTTAAGAATACTTCTGTTCATGCCACAGATATATATAAGGATCCATATGGATACACATATTCTGAAGTAGTTAGCGCATTGGGAGAATCTGAGGCGAATAAGTTTTATCGCGAATTATACTCCGGATCTAAAAGCAGTAATAAATACAAAACAATTACTTTAAAGGAAATCTTTCATGGTCCCGATACTCAGAAATACGCATTTGAACTGTCTGATGGCTACTGTATTGAAACGGTAAGCATTAAAAGAAAGACCGGTACTACTGTATGCGTAAGTACCATGATTGGCTGCCCCGTGGGATGTATCTTTTGCGCATCTGGCGAAAATGGGTTTATTAGGAATTTAACACCATCTGAAATAGTTCAACAAGTAATACAAATAAATGGCAGAGTGAATAGGATCGTGTTCATGGGCATGGGAGAGCCTCTGTTCAATTATAATAACGTGATAAAGTCCATTCATATATTAAGGGATCGCAAAGGACTTAATTTTCCAACCGATGGAATTACAATCTCAACAACGGGGCCGCTCCCTCAGATGAAAAAGTTGAGAGAAGAACATATAAAAATCCAACTTACACTATCCCTGCATGCCACAAATCAGCATACAAGAGATTATATTATGCCGCATATGAAAGGATATGATATTGAAGAAGTTGTTCAATCAGTACTCTCATATTCAGAAAGGCATAATCGTTGCGTTACTATAGCATATTTACTTATACCAGGTATAAATGATCGTGTGAATGATGTACAACAGCTAGGAAAATGGTTCCGTGATAAAAATGTATTGATTAATCTATTACAATACAACGAAACGGATTGCAAAGTAGTTCGAAGACCGAACAAGCAAGAACTAATTGCATTTCGCGATAAGTTAAGTAAGGTTGGACTTAATGTGAAAATCAGAGAATCCCGTGGTAGAAACATAAAAGCTGCATGTGGTCAATTAGTTAGCAGATTAAACGTTCGCAATGACTTACGTGCGCATAAAGAAAACGGACATTTGGAAATTGAAAAAAGATCTTCGAATATTGATGAATCTTCCAATAGATTAATGCCAAATAGGAGACATTATAATAATACTGTAAAAAGGGATCATCGCTAAAGCAACATACGAGTACTATCAGATAATGCTAAAGGCAGTCGAACTTGGAGGCTTCCAAGTGCTGGCTCACTTGGATTTTCCAAAAATGTTCTTTGACAAGTGGGTTATTGATGACGATATACTGAATATCATTCTTACAACAATGATTAATAAGAATATTGTGTTAGAAGTAAATACTTCTTCTCTTTATAATCCCTCCGACGAACCAATGCCATCATATTCTATTATAAATAGATAGTGCTGCATTGTATTATTCTGTTGTTAACTCAATAGGCTTAGAACTGATGTCTGTTGATGGAAACAAAACAGAGAACGAGGTCAGCATTTTTACCAGGCATTTGGATATCCTTCGGGAATATGCAAAAGAAAATGGATTCAACTTCTCAATTGATCCAGAGCAACCCGTACAAAGATTAAGTGGCAAGACTGAACAAGAGACAACAAAAGAAGATGTTTATCCAAATGAATCACTGGATAATTTGCTAAATCAACTACACTCACTTATTGGTTTGAATACTGTAAAGAATGATTTGCAATCATTAATCAATCTGGTCAGAGTTCGGAAGATGAAAGAAGAAAGAGGATTTAAGCAACCTGCTTTCTCTTTGCATATGGTTTTTACCGGGAACCCCGGAACAGGAAAAACGACGGTTGCGAGATTGCTATCTAAAATTTATTGCAAACTCGGCCTTCTATCAAAAGGTCATACTGTTGAGGTGGACAGATCTGGACTAATTGGTGGATATGTTGGGCAAACCGCAATTAAAGTGAAGGAAGTTATAGACAAAGCTCTAGGAGGTATTCTTTTTATTGATGAGGCATATTCCTTGGCTGGTAAAGGCGCAAATGATTATGGTCATGAAGCCATAGAAACTTTACTGAAAGCTATGGAAGATCACCGAGATGATTTGATTGTAATTGTTGCAGGTTACCCTCAACCAATGAGCGTTTTTATCCAGTCCAATCCCGGATTACGCTCAAGATTTAACAAATATATTCAATTCGATGATTATACTGCGAAAGAGTTATTGGAAATTGTTTTGAAACTCTGTGAGGATAATGATTTAAAGATGTCAGAGGATGCCAGGTCTATTGCATCAGAAGCAATTAATAAATACTGGGCAAGAAGAACTGCGACATATGCTAATGGTCGTGACGCACGAAACTACTTTGAGAAAATCCTAGTTAATCAGGCGAATCGTCTCGCTTCGCAAAGTCACATATCCGATAAGGATTTGTGCATGATAATACCTGACGATGTTATTGGCGTGTCTATTACTTAACAGCTAAGGAGGAAATTCAAATGGCACTTGTTTCGACCATCTGCCCGGAATGTAAAGCTTCAATCAAGCTTGATGACTCAAAACCATTTGGCTTCTGTTTAAGTTGCGGATCCAAAATTGCCTTGAACACGCTACAACAGAATAATATACATACTCCTCCAGCCCTGTCCGATCCTGGATGAATGGGGAGTTTTATAATGCTGCTTTTAATGATGTTGAGAAGCAAGCAATAATCAAAACGAATGTGGATAATAGTAACAGCCAGAGCAAAACGTATACTGTAAAATACGGAAGCTCGAAATATGCAAATAAATACACGCATCGTTATGGTAGCGGTGAAAGTACTACTGATAATGTTTTTATATTAAGTTATACTGAATATTCAACGTATCTAAAAGATTCCGATTACAGATACTGTGAGCCAGCATCATATTCAGGTGCAGAAGTTGGATATAAAGGACATACATCATGGTGGCTTAGGAGTACTGGAGACGAACAACATCACATTGCATTTGTTTCGGAATATGGGACTGATGATAGTACATACGCCTATCCAGGAGCAAAAGGGGTACGCCCGGCTTTATGGGTAGATCTTGATGAAGCTATTGATTCTATCGAATAAATGCATTTGATGATAAAAGCTCATTCAACTAAAAGACATCTGCTACTCATAGTTGTTTTCAAAGCTCTGCTGATTCTCTATTCAGTAGAGCTTTTTTCTTTTTCACTGTAAAATTGCCCTCCCATCTGAACGTAAGAGAGTGAGTACTAAGGATGGGAGGCCCTCAGAATGACGGTCGAACAGAAAGACAGGATCACGGTTCTGCGGAACAGCGGAAAAAGCTATGCGGAGATCGCCCGGGAGCTTGGTCTGGGCAAAAGCACGGTCAGCAATTTCTGCCTGCGGAAAGGTGTGGAGGCAAGCAGAAACAACTTGATAGAAACCCCGTTCAGAGGTAATGTCGTGGATGCTGGAAGCGTTGAAAAACAAAGCGTTCCGGCCTGCAAGGTGACCGTCAAATACGCTGAAAAGCCGAATGAGGCAGCCCTTGCGGACGCACTGAAGATCCTGATGAACGTGAGGTGACAAAGTTGAAGCGGGTCATTTGCCTTTACCGTGTTTCCACGGTCGGACAGGTGGATCACGATGACATACCGATGCAGAAGAAAGCCTGCCGGGAATACGTGGAGCAGCATCCTGACTGGGAGATCGTGGACGAGATTTCCGAAAAAGGTGTCAGCGGGTACAAGGTCAGCACTAACGCCCGGGACGCGATCGTGGAGATCAAGAAGCGGGCCATTACTCACCAGTTCGATGTTCTGCTCGTATTCATGTTCGACCGGCTGGGCCGCCGGGATGATGAGACGCCGTTCGTGGTTCAGTGGTTTGTCCAGCAGGGTATTGAAGTCTGGAGCACCCGGGAGGGTGAACAGCGCTTCGATAACCACGTGGACAAGCTGCTGAACTATATCCGTTATTGGCAGGCTTCCGGCGAAAGCGAGAAGACCTCCATCCGGGTCCGCACCAAGCATTCCCAGATGGTGCAGGACGGAGAATGGCGCGGCGGTTATATACCATACGGATATCGGCTGGAGTACCTGGGCCGCACCAACAAGAAGAACATGGCTGTCCGGGATCTGGTCATCGACGAGAATGAAGCTGAAGTGATCCGGACGATCTACCGGCTTCTCATGGAAGAGGGCTACGGAACCAACCGGGTCGCGCAGTACCTGAACGACAAAGGGATCCTGACAAAGAAGGGCACGACCCTGTGGCGCGGAACGACAATCCGGGCGATCATCGAGAATCCGATCTACAAGGGCATACGGAGGTTCGGCGATGAGCGCTCGGAGGTGTTTGAGGATCTACGGATCGTCGACGACGTGACTTTCGAGAAGTGCATTCAGTTGGTGAAAGGCCGAGCCTGCACACCGGCTCACGCTCCGGACGGGGTTGTGCATACAGACAGCCGCAGCCTGCTCAGTGGATTGCTCTACTGCGCTGACTGCGGTACCAGGCTTTATTTCAGCCACAACGTAACGACGAAGAAAATGGCGGATGGAACAAAGCGTAAATATGAGCGGGACATGTACCGGTGCTACAGGAAACTGTCCTCCAGAAAAACCTGCAGAGGCCCCAGCGCCTACAACGCCGAAAGGCTCAATGACGCTGTCGACACAGAAATCCGGAAGCATCTTGCCCGGCTCGGCAGTATCAGCGAGGAAGATTTGCTGAAAGCGGCTTGCAGCCAGAATGCCGATCTGTACGAAGTGGCCTACAGGCAGGCCGAGGAGGAGTTTCAGAAAGCCTCTCGGCAGGTGGCGGCTCTGGAGGAGGAAACGGTCAAAGCGCTGACCGGGGAAAGCCAGCTGGATCTGGGCGTGGTTAACGGAATGCTCTTGAAGCACCGGGCCAAGCTGGAAGAGTGCCAACGGACCATGGAGGAGGCCAAGGCAAAGAAGGAAGCTGAAGCGGAAAACAACAAGGCTGCTCAGGCGCAGGTGAAGGAAATGCTGACCTGGGTTGAACGGTACGACAAGGCTAGCGTGGAAGCCAAGCATATGATCATCGCGGCGCTGGTCGACAGAATCGAGATTGGCGAGAACTACGAAGTCCACATTCAGTTCAAAGTTTCTGCGGAGCAGTTCATTCGGCAAACAGCCTGAGCGGTCAGGCGGGATGCGGAGCGGGCTGCTCCGCTTTTTTGCTTTTTGGCATGGCCTGTGATATCATCTGATGGTGCTTGACTGGGTGCGCTCCGTTGTTTCCGGCACCTTGTTTACATCGACCAGCGATTTTGTTTACATCGAAGGTTTGGGATATTAGGTGAACCGCCACCTTGCCCACGCCGAATTTTGTGTACGGAAAATGTGTACCCCCGGGCGGGGTCAAAAAGAAAGAGAAGCCTGATTTCTCAAGCTTCTCTGGGTGGTGGTGACAGTTGGACTCGAACCAACGACCCCATCGATGTGAACGATGTGCTCTACCGACTGAGCCATGCCACCACGCTTCGGTTTGAAGTTCCTACCAAGGTGTCCTACCAACTGAGCCAACAGACCATAACCGGGAACGAAAGGCATTATATCATGATGGGAAGATTCGGTCAAGGGGAAAAAACACGGCAGGATGGGGAGAAATGTTTGCGGCAGATTGCCGCAGTTTGCCGCAGGAATCCGTTCCTGAATCAGATATAGGAATCCCTGTTTTGAATCCGAATGATGGAATCCTTTCTGCAGGGAGGGAACAACGGCGGCGCAACGCCTCCGGAGGCGGCGCTGCGCAGTACGGACAGACAGGGAAAAAACGGGACCAGGTTGGTACCCTTTCGGCACTTGAATAATACGATATCTGTGTGATATCGTGTAAACAGAGAGGCTTGTCTGCAGGGCGGCTTCTCTTTTTTTGCACAGGGATACAGAGGGAGGAAAAGATATGGGCAACAGATTGCTGAAGGAGAGCATCCGGTTCAACCGGAGGATCGATGAACTGGACTGGTTTGAGGAGGTCATGTTCTACCGCCTGATTACCGCGGCGGATGATTACGGGGTGTTTTACGCGGATCCGGTTGTCCTGGCCCGTATCCTTTTTCCCCTGAAGAAGGGGGTGGACGACAGGATGACCGCCAAAGCCCTGAAGAAGCTGGAGGCTGTGGGCCTGGTCCGGTTCTACCGCGCCGGGAACGAAGAATGGCTGATGATTGTCAGCTGGAAGAAGCACCAGCGGCTGCGCAACAGCCGGCATAACTATCCGGTGCCCGAGGGGTGGACCCCTGAGGATCCTGTGGTGCGGGATGCTCCGGATGCCGCGGCGCCCCGGCCGGAGGAGAGTAAACCGGAACAGGAGCCTGTCCCGAAAGCTGCGGCGGAGGTGCGGGAAGTGCCTGTCATAGAACTGCCGCTGAATGACAATACAGCCTACGGCGTAACCCAGGCGGAGGTGAACGAATACGCCGCCCTGTACCCGGCGGTGGACGTGATCCAGGAGCTGCGGAAAATGCGGGGCTGGTGCCTGGCCAGTCCCCAGAAGCGCAAAACCCGGAGCGGTATCCTGAAGTTTATCAATTCCTGGATGGCCAGGGAGCAGGACCGGGGAGGGAGCAGCGGCGGGCCGGCCGGAAAAGACCGGGAGAATATATACCAGCGGATGGCCATGCAGTATGAGGCGGAGGAACAGGCCAATGCCTCCCGGACCGCAGCGGAAGGAGGCAGGGTCCAGTGACCAAAGCAGAAACCAGCCGACTGATGGGATGCATCAGCGCCGTCTATCCCCTTGTTGACAGGGACCGGGATCCCCAGTTCCTGGTGGATATCTGGCAGCGGGTTTTTGCGGATACGCCCGCTACCCTGGTGGAACAGGCGTTCTATGCCTTCATTGCCACAGACACCCGGGGCTATCCGCCCACTCCCGGCGCCCTGAATGCCATTATTCACCGGGTGGAACAGGACGAAGGCCTCAATGAGGATACCGCCTGGGCCCTGGTGGAGCGGGCGGCTTCCCGGGGCATTTACTACAGCGGGGCGGAATTCGCGAAGCTTCCGCCGGAGGTGCAGCAGATTGTGGGCAGCCCGGGACAGCTCTGTGAATGGTCCCAGATGAACCGGCATGATTTTTATGCGGTCGTTGAGAACGGATTCAAACGTTCCTGGCGGGCAAGGCATGAGCATGAATGGGAAAAGAAATACTTCCTTCCGGCACAGAACACGGAAAAGCTGCCGGGCAAATGAAACGGCCATGTATCTTTTTTCCCCGGGGGATGCTATAATCCGGTCAGAAGGTCCCGCGGAAGCGCGGGGGACAGGAGGATCGGATGCTGCTCACTTTGTTTCTGACCTTTTTCAGGATCGGGCTGTTCACCTTCGGCGGGGGATATGCCATGATCTCCGTGATTGACCATATCTGCGTGGAGCAGAAACGCTGGATCACGGCGGAGGACCTGGTGAACGTAACGGTGATCGCGGAGTCCACCCCGGGTCCGGTGGCCATTAACTGCGCCACCTTTGTGGGCTTTAAGCAGAAAGGGCTTGCCGGCGCCGTGGCGGCTACGCTGGGCGTGGTGCTTCCGTCCTTCATCATCATCTGGGTGATCTCCATGTTCCTGGAACGGTTCCTGGCGATTGCCTGGGTGGCCAGCGCCTTCCGGGGCATCCGCGTGGCGGTGGGCCTGCTGATCCTGGATGTGGGAATCCGGATGGCGAAAAAAATGCCGAAGGAACCCCTGCGGATCGCGATTATGGCCTGTGCCCTCCTGGCAACGGTGCTGATCAGTATCTTCTCCTGGAAGATTTCCACCATCACGCTGCTGCTGGCAGCCGCGGCGGTGAGCCTGGCGGTCTACGGAGTCCGGCGGGCCATGGGAAAGGAAGGTGAGCAGCAGTGATTTACCTGGAACTGCTGATCGGTTTCCTGAAGGTGGGTTGCTTCTCCTTCGGCGGCGCCTACGCGGCGATTCCGCTGATCCGGGATGTGGTGCTTTCCTACGGCTGGGTGTCGGAGGAAATGCTGACGGATATGATCGCGGTCAGCGAAAGCACGCCGGGTCCCATCATGGTGAACCTGGCCACCTATGTGGGCAGCAGCCAGGCGGGAATCCCCGGGGCAATCATCGCGACCCTGGCTTCCATCCTGCCGGCCTTCGTGATTATCCTGCTGATCATGGAAGTGATGAAGCGGACCCTGGACAACAAAGCGGTCCAGGCCGTCATGAAGGGCCTGCAGGCCTGCGTGATCGGCGTGATCACGGCGGTGGGCGTCCATATGCTGTACAAAAACGCCGTTCTTCCCGCCTTCGCGGCGGAAACGGAGCTGCGCCCCCTGATCCTGGCGGCGCTGCTGGCGGTGATCTATTTCGGTTCCCGGAAGATCAAGGCATTGAAAAAAGGCCTGTCACCGATCGCACTGATCGGGATCTCGGCCTGCCTGGGAATCCTGTTTTTCGGTTTCTGATCAAAGGCGGTTGTCGCTGGAGGTCTGCAGGACATTTGAATACAGCCATCCATGCTGCGGGGTGACGCCTTTCTGCCCGAAAAGCCGGGCAATGGTAACAAAGGCGAAGCCCCGCTTTTTCAGTTCCGGGATAATCACCTTCAGGGCGTCCGCGGTGTTCTGGTTCCACTGCATGTCATGCAGCAGGACGATCTGGCCGTCCTCGGCATTGGCCAGCACCCGGTCGATCCGGTCCTGAACAGAAACCTCGGGCACCCAGTCCTCGCAGCCCACGCCGCAGATGAAGGTCAGGCCGATATTGTCATACATTTCCCGGCTGACCCGGATGAAAGGCGGACGGAAGAATTCCGGCGCCCGGCCGGTGATTTCCGTGATCTTCTCCGAGCAGGTTTTCACCTCTTCCCGGATCTGTTCCGGGGTCATCTCATCCATGAAGCTGTGGGTCACGGAATGGTTTTCGATATCGCAGCCCATGGCCACAGCCCGGCGGACCACTTCGGCGGATTCCGGGGTGATGTTCTGCGCGATCAGGAAAAAGGTGCCCACCGCGCCGTTTTCCTCCAGGATGTCCAGAACCTGGGGCGTGATCACGGTGTTGGGACCGTCGTCAAAAGTCAGGGCGATGAGGGGCATGGTGAATACCTCCGTGGTTTATTAATTCACAATTCAGAATTCATAATTCATTATGATTCATGTGCGCCTTGTTGTCCGTACAATTTATTGTATGCAGAAGAGACAGGCGTGTCAATCATCCGGCGCACTGAATGAGCAGCGGGGAAGAAAAACGGTTTGCGGCACGTGGAATATAATGAACCGCACGGCAGGGAAGCGGCTACCGGCCATGGAAGCAGACGGAGGAAAAGGAAAATGGATAAAGATTTCAGGCGGGGTGTTATTGTATTAGTGATTATCGCGATCGTGGTGATTGCCAGGGGTTATATTCGGACAAAACTGGACTGGCTTCAGCTGCCGGAAGGCACAACGACCTTTCTGGGAACAAGGATCACAGCGAACGATATCAACTGGGAGCATTGTATTGTGGAAAAAGTGGTCCGCTGCGAACAGGGACTGGACTGGTTCCGGGAATATCTGAAAGAGCATAATTCACATGAGCGGCTCAAAGGTGTGATTGTCTGTCCCTTTGATGTGATGAGTGATATGGAGCACTATTGCTATGATAACCTGAATGAACCGGGGCTCAGCAAAGTCCGGGAAGACGGCGTTGAGAAGTACATCATCATGAAATACTGGGTATACGGCGCCAGGGGGGAAAGCCGGTGGCGTCTGGTTGATTGATGAAAAGTACAGGGCAAAACCTTGCGGAAACCTTGATATTAAAGGTATAATAATACTTTGTTATATGAATTCATCATTCATCACGATCCGGTGAATGATTTCCGGAGGGGACAGCATGAAGGAAGTAATCAGGAAGACGGTCAAAGAGCTGAAACAGATTACCGTGGAACAGATCCACTGCAATGCTCATGCCTGTCCGCCGCCGGACCGGCAGGAGATCGTCAAGGTCATTCATGAACTGCAGGCCCTGCTGTTTCCCATGGCCTTCCGGCGGGAATATCCGGATATGGCGGATGAAACGCTGCTGAGCCGCGCCCTGTACCGCCTGCGGGACCAGCTGACGGCGGCCCTGCGCTTCCGCAACGGCCTGGAGGGAGACCCCATGGCCGCGGCGGACGGGATCTGCGAAAAGTTTTCCGCGCGGCTGCCGGAAGTGAAGCGCCTGCTGCTGCTGGACGTGGAAGCCCTGTATGAGGGCGACCCCGCCGCGGGCAGCCGGGAAGAGGTGATGGTCACCTATCCGGGCTTCCGGGCGATTTCCATCTTCCGCATTGCCCATGAGCTGTATGTACTGGACGCGCCGCTGATCCCCCGGATCATGACGGAATACGCCCATGAGCGCACCGGCATTGATATCCATCCCGGCGCCACGGTCGGGGAGTATTTCTTCATTGACCACGGCACCGGCATTGTCATCGGTGAGACCACCACCATCGGGCACCATGTGAAGCTGTACCAGGGCGTGACCCTGGGCGCCAAGAGCTTTGAGCTGGACGCCAACGGCAATCCGGTGAAGAAGATCAAGCGGCACCCGGATATCGGGAACCACGTGGTGATTTACGCCAACGCCACCATCCTGGGCGGCAACACCGTCATCGGGGACAACTGCGTGATCGGCGGCAACACCTGGCTGACCCGCTCCGTGGAACCGGGCAGCATCGTCACCTACCGGGAGGGAGAAGTATGAACCGGATCCTGGGGAAAATCGCGGCGTTGCTGCTGTGCGGGCTGCTGATGCTGTCCTGCGCGGCCGCGGAGACCGCGGAGGACCCGCTGGAACCCTTTATCCTGCATCACGGGGACAGGAACAGCAGCAAAATCGCCATTACGGTGGATGACTGCTATAAAACCGCCACGGAATGGATTGCCCGGGATGTGGAGCTGTGCAAAGAAAACGGCATTGCCATGACGTTTTTTCCGGTGGTCAAAACCGGCTGCCTGGAGGAAAAGTACCGGGATCTCTGGCAGAGTGTGCTGGACAGCGGCTGTGAAATCGGCACCCATACCTACTCCCATCTGAAAATGGGCAACCGGGAAGCAGGAAACATCCTCTATGCCCTGGGCAAGGCCCAGGAGGCCCTGGACCAGACCCTGGGATATCATTACGGGATCCGCTGGCTCCGTCCGCCTTACGGCTCGGTGGCATCCGGGAAGAAGCTCAGGGAGCAGCAGGTGGTCAGGACCATCAAAAAATACGGCTTTGACCATGTGGTCCACTGGGACGTCAGCGAAACCAAGGACCTGAAAAAGGCCCTGCGGAATATCCAGAACGGCAGCATCCTGCTGTTCCATGCCTCGGGAAAGGACAGCCGGTTCCTGGAAAAGCTGATTCCGGAACTGAAGGACCGGGGTTTCGAGATGGTTACGGTGAGTGAACTGTTCGGGTTTGACCCGCCGGAAACAAGCGAAGAGCTGTATGTGTATAACAAGGAGAACTACAGCAAAAAGGAATAATTCAGGATTCAGAATGGGCTGCCGGCCTGATCACGATGTGAGCATATACAATTATGAATTGTGAATTATGAATTATGAATTGAATAAAGGAATTGAATAACGTGGATCGGAAATCATTGCGCGGCAGCGCCCTGCTGCTTCTGGGCTCGGTGATCTGGGGCGCGGCCTTCGTGGCGCAGCGCGTGGGCATGGATCACATGGGGCCCTTTACCTTTAACGGTATCCGGATGCTGCTGGCCTGGCTGGTGATGATTCCGGTGACGGTGTTTTTTGAAGCGAAAAACAAAAAGAATCCGGGCTATACGGCCCCGGCCGCGAAGGACCAGCGCCTGTCCGGCCTGCTCTGCGGTATCCTGCTTTTCGCGGCCTCGTCCCTGCAGCAGATGGGCCTGGTGACCACCACCGCCGGCAAGGCGGGCTTTATCACGGCCCTGTATGTGGTGCTGGTGCCGGTGGCGGGCTGGCTGCTGCTGCGGAAAAACCCGGGAAGGATCATCTGGATGGGCGTGGCGCTGGCCGTGTTTGCCCTGTGGCTGCTGTGCATGCCCGCCGGCGGGTTTGCGCTGCAGAGCGGGGACCTGCTGGTGCTGGGCTGCGCCGTATGCTTTACCTTCCAGATCCTGTGCGTGGATTATTATGCGCCGCGGGTCAGCGGCGTGAAGCTGGCCCGGGACGAGTTCCTGGTAACCGGCGCCCTTTCCATGGCCGTGGCCCTGGCCACGGAGACCGTCACCGCAGAAGGCATCCGGGAGGCGCTGATTCCCATCCTCTACGCGGGGATCATGTCCGGCGCCATCGGATACACCCTGCAGGTGCTGGGCCAGCGGGACACGGATCCCACGGTGGCCTCCCTGCTCATGTGCCTGGAGGCGGTGTTCGCGGTGCTGACGGGAGCGCTGCTGCTGGGTGAAAAAATGACGGCCCGTGAGGCCGTCGGCTGTATTCTGATGTTTACCGCGGTGATCCTGGCTCAGCTTTCGCCGATTATATCCAGCCTCCGTCGAGTCGCACGATCTCACCGTTGAAATATTCCGGCATTTCCAGCAGGCGGAGCATGGCCTGCGCGGCTTCTGCCGGGGAAGCGATATATCCCGCGGGGATCTGTTCACAGATCTCCGCTTTTTCTTCGTCTGTCAGGCGGCCGTTCATCCGGGTGTCGATAATGCCCAGGGCAACGGCGTTTACCCGGATATGGGAGGGAGCCAGTTCCTTGGCCAGGGCCCGGGTGAAGGCGTTCACCGCGCCCTTGGTGGCGCTGTAGGCCACCTCGCAGGAGGCGCCGCAAAGGCCCCACACGGAGGACACGTTCAGGATCTGCCCGCCGCCGGCGGAAACCATATCCGGCACATAGGTGTGGCAGGTGTTGTACAGGGAGGTCACGTTGACCTTCATCAGGCGGTCCCAGTCCTCCGGGGTGGTATCCGTCAGCAGGCCGAACCGGGCGATGCCGGCATTGTTCACCAGCACGTCCACCGGGCCGAAGCGCTCCCGCAGGCTCTGCACATAGGCCAGGTCGCCCACGTCCCCCGTGTCGGCGGCGCAGAAAAGATCACCCGCTGCGAGAACGCGGCGGGCGGTATCTTCCAAGGCGGCAGTGTCGCTGCCCCCGTTCAGGATAATCCTGCTGAAGCGCCCGGACTGCGCGCAGGCCAGCGCAAAGGCTTTGCCCACGCCGTTGGAGGCGCCGGTAATCAGAATGCTGCTCATTGTTTGGGATAGAGCACCGTGATGACGGCGCCCATGTTGTCCAGGGAGGATTCATAATTTACGGCGCTGGCGGTCACCTGCACGTTGATGGGATCCTGGTCGCCCACGACCTGGCGGTAGATCTCGTATTTCAGTTTGCCGTCCTCGTACACGGCGATGTGGGGATGCTCCTGCAGGTACTCGATATACTCTTCCATGGTGAAGTCCATGCACTGCATGACGTCGGAATTGCCCTTGCCCACATAGCGGTAAAGGTTCAGGTGCGCGGAAACGCCGGTTTTGAAGCTCTTGTCCGTGGAGGTTTCCAGGGGCCAGGCGTTCTGCGGGAAACGGAACACAAGGCCGTATCTCCAGCAGTTTTCGTTCATCCACTTGGCCTGGGCCGTGGTGGAATACTTCGGCACGGCCACGTCCGGATCGTCCTTGTCATACAGCCGGAGATCAAAGGACAGGCCGGAGTTGTATTCGCTGCAGCCGGGTCGGTTGACTTCCTTCAGCACGGCGGCCTCCAGGGCGTCTCCCTGATACTTGGAGGAATACTTGGCCATTCTCTTGTTGAAAATCTCTTCCTGGTATGCGTAGGAACGGAATCCTTCGTCCACCAGGTAATGCTCCTGGCCGGCTTCCTTGGCGGCGGCCATCACTTCGCGCAGCGCCTCAATGGCGGCGGGAAGCAGCATCACATTGTTGTCCTTGGCAATCTTGGTGCCCGTGCCGTACGCCCTGTTGACGCTGGTGACCATGCTTTCGTCAAAGTCCGCCGGGCGGGAATGCCAGGGGTTCACCAGCAGCATGCCGTTGTACATCAGCTGGGAGCGGTAAAGGGTTTCAGCCTTCGGATGCTCCAGCGGAATGTTGGACAGGTCAATGACCTCAAGACCTTCCGTCTTGGTTGGTTCGGGCCAGTCCGGATAGGTGGGGTTGTTGCGCTTGCTTTCCAGCTCGGAAAGCTCCTTCTGGTATTCTATCTCCGCCAGTTCGTTGGCTTCATCCACCTCTGCCTTCGCCCGGGCATCGGCCTCCCGGATGGCATCCCGCTGGGGCTTGATCACCAGGGGATTGATCAGGAAGCAGATGACAGCCAGCGCGGCAATCAGGATAAACACAGCCGTAACAACCGGGACAGCCTTGCTCTTCTTGGGTCTACTCATTTTCTGCACCCACCTTTAATCAATTCATAATTCATAATTCAGAATTCATAATGACGGATACGGGAACGAAAATTGATTCCTTAAACAATTCGTTACAATAGTTAAATATTCCTTCACATTATAAGGGAATCCATACAAAAACGCAAGCATGAAGAATGCAGTGGCGGCCTGAAGCATATCAATTGTGAATTATGAATTGTAAATTGTGAATTAAAAAGGATGTAAGCATCCGCTTACATCCTTTCCGGCGCTTCAATGCCGATCAGGTACAGGCCGGTTTTGATCACCGTCTTCGCGGCGTCTGTCAGGGCCACCCTGGCGGCTGCCTGGGCGGGTTCGCCGTCCAGGATCCGGTGTTCGTAGTAGTACTTGTTGTAGGCCTGGGCGATATCCGTCACCGCCCGGGTGATCATGCTGGGCTCGTACTTGGCGGCGGCTTCGCGGATCACGTCCGGGAAGCGGCTGATCAGCCGCAGCAGGGCCTGGGCCTCGTCGTCCGTCAGGGCGTTCCAGTCCGGCGTCACGCCGGAGAAATCCGGGGCCTTGCGCAGCACGCTGGAGCAGCGGGCGTGGGTGTACTGGACATAGGGGCCGGACTCGCCGTCAAAGTTCAGGGCGCGGTCCCAGCGGAAGTCGATATCCTTGATGCGGTTGTTGCTCAGGTCGGTGTAGACCACGGCGCCGATACCCACCTGGCGGGCTACCTCGTCCTTGTTCTCCAGGTTGGGGGACTTCTCCTCGATGATCTCCCGGGCCTTGGTGACCGCCTGGCTCAGCAGGTCCTCCAGCAGGACCATGTTGCCCTTCCGGGTGGAAAGGGCCTCGCCCTCAAAGCTGACCATGCCGAAGGAAACGTGCACGCAGTCCTTCGCCCAGGGATAACCCATCTTTTCCAGTACCCGGAAGACCTGGCGGAAATGCAGGTCCTGCTGGTAGGCCACCACATACAGGCACTTGTCAAAGTGGTAGGTGTTCTGGCGGTAGATGGCGGCGGCCAGGTCCCGGGTGGCGTAGATGGTGGCGCCGTCGCTCTTGAGGATCAGGCAGGGGGGCATGTTGTCCTCCTCCAGGTCCACCACCTGGGCGCCCTGGCTTTCCACCAGGAGGCCCTTCTCCCGCAGCTCCTGCACCACGGGTTCCATCTTGTCGTTGTAGAAGCTTTCGCCGGCATAGCTGTCGAAGGAAACTCCCAGGATGTCATATACCCGGGCGGCGTCCTTCAGGGTTACTTCCTTAAACCAGCGGAAGATCTCCATGGCTTCGGGATCGTTGTCCTCGATTTTCTTGAACCAGGCGCGGCCTTCGTCCTCCAGTTCCGGATTGCTTTCCGCTTCCTTGTGGAACCGGACATACAGCTCCGTCATGGCGTCAATGCCGCGTTCCTCCACGTCTTCCTTTTTGCCCCACTTCTTGTAGGCGCAGACCATCTTGCCGAACTGGGTGCCCCAGTCGCCCAGGTGGTTGATGCCCACGGTCTCGTAGCCCAGGAAGTCGAAGATCCGCTTCAGGCTGTTGCCGATCATGGTGGTGGACAGGTGGCCGATGTGGAACCGCTTGGCGATGTTGATGGAGGAATAGTCCAGGCACACGGTTTTGCCCCTGCCTTCCTCGCCGGAGCCGAAGCGGTCCTTCTTCTCCTGCAGTTCCGCCATGATGCCGGCGGCAAAGTTGGCCCGGTTCAGGAAGAAGTTCATGTAGCCGTTCACCGGCTGCACGGAGGCGGTATCCTCATTCTTCCAGGCGGCGCACAGGGCTTCCGCAATCTTCGGCGGGGCGGAGCGCAGGGGCTTGGCCAGCCGGAAGCAGGGGAAGGCGTAGTCGCCCAGGGCAGGATCCGGCGGCACCGCCAGCAGGCCGCGGATCTCCTCCGCGGCGGGCAGGCCTTCAACGTCAGGCCAGACGGACTTTATGTTTTCAGCGATCAGTTCGGCGATTCTGGTCATCATGTCCATGGAAATCCCTCAATTCATAAATGAATATACTCAACCCGCCGGACACTTTCCGGCAAAGGCGTTATACAAATTAATATTATACAGGTTTTTTCAGCTTTTCCGCAATACCAAAATCCTGAAGGGACACTGATAAGGGGATAAACAAACTGTAATTGTGAATTATGAATTGTGAAATATGAATAAATTTGTCTTGTTCCGTACTGACATCTTACGACGAAAGAACGGCCTGCCTGGAGGGCAGGAAAGGCCTAAACACTATATCATTTTTCATTTTTTATTCTTCATTTTTCATTATGAAACTTAATCCGGCCCCGGATTAAGTTTCATTGACATCTACCTATATTAAGCATATAATTACATGCAGAGGCGAACCGCTTTTTTCGTGCGCTCATTTCCACGAAACGACGGTCTTCATACGGGTGGGTAACCGCCCCGCCACATCAAGTCAGGAGGTAAGTTCATGTCCATCAAACTGACCATTGACGGCAATACCGCCGTCAGCCACGTTGCGTACGCGTTCAGCGATGTGGCAGCTATCTACCCCATCACTCCTTCTTCCCCCATGGCGGAAGTTGCGGATGAGTGGGCGGCCCATGATCGGAAGAACCTGTTCGGCCAGACGGTCCGCATCGCGGAAATGCAGTCCGAAGCAGGCGCCGCCGGCGCTGTGCACGGCTCCCTGTCCGCCGGCGCGCTGACCACCACCTTCACCGCTTCCCAGGGTCTGCTGCTGATGATCCCCAATATGTACAAGATCTCCGGCGAACTGACGCCCGCGGTCTTCCATGTCAGCGCCCGCGCCCTGGCCTATCACGCGCTGAACATCTTCGGTGATCACAGCGACGTTATGGCCTGCCGCCAGACCGGTTTCGCCATGCTGGCCAGCAACTCCGTCCAGGAAGCCCACGACATGGCCCTGGTTGCCCATCTGGCAACCCTGAAGAGCTCCGTGCCGTTCCTGCACTTCTTCGACGGTTTCCGCACCAGCCACGAAATCCAGAAGATCGACGCCATCGACACCAAGAACAACTACGAAGAGATCAAGGCCCTGGTTCCCTGGGACAAGATCGAAGAGTTCCGCGCCCGCGCCCTGAATCCGGAACATCCGCATCAGGCCGGTACCGCCCAGAACAGCGATATCTACTTCCAGGGCCGTGAAGCCGCCAACAACTTCTACGCTGCCGTTCCCGGCATTGTGGAAGAGTGCATGGACGAAGTCGCCAAGCTGACCGGACGGGTTTACAAGCCCTTCCAGTATGAAGGCGCTCCGGATGCCGAAAAGGTCATCATCTCCATGGGCTCCAGCTGCGACGTGGCTCACGAGACCATCAACAAGATGCTTGAGAGCGGCGAAAAGGTCGGTATCGTGAAGTGCCACCTGTACCGTCCCTTCTCCGTGGAATACCTGATGAAGGTGCTCCCGAAGACCGTGAAGAAGATCGCCGTGCTGGACCGCACCAAGGAATCCGGTTCCCTGGGCGAGCCCCTGTACCTGGACGTTGTGTCCGCCCTGGCGGAAGCCGGACGCGGCGACATCAAGGTTGTGGGCGGCCGTTACGGTCTGGGCAGCAAGGAATTCACCCCCACCATGGTCAAGGCCGTGTTCGCCAACCTGGACGGTGAGATGAAGAACCACTTCACCGTGGGTATTGACGACGACGTGAGCAACACCAGCCTGAAGCTGGGCGAAACCTTCGCCGCCGCTCCCGCCGGCACCGCTGCCTGCATGTTCTACGGCCTCGGTTCCGATGGTACCGTCGGCGCCAACAAGAACAGCATCAAGATCATCGGTGACCACACCGAGAAGTACGCCCAGGCTTACTTCTTCTATGATTCCAAGAAGTCCGGCGGCCTGACCGTCAGCCACCTGCGCTTCGGCGACACCCCGATCCAGAGCCCCTATCTGATCGACGTGGCGGACTTCATTTCCTGCTCCAACCCCGCCTATGTCACCATGTATGACATGGTCAGCCCCCTGCGTGAGGGCGGCACCTTCCTGCTGAACTGCCAGTGGAGCGTTGAGGAGCTCGGCGAGCGCCTGCCCGCTTCCATGAAGAACAAGCTGGCTGCCAAGAAGGCGAACTTCTACATCATCAACGCCATTGACCTGGCCCGCAAGGTCGGTATGGGCGGACGTACCAACACGACCATGCAGGCTGCCTTCTTCAAACTGGCCGACATCATCCCCTACGAGGATGCCGACAAGTACATGAAGGAAAAGGTTGTCGCTTCCTACGGCAAGAAGGGCCAGGATGTCGTCAACATGAACTTTGCCGCCATCGATGCCGCCCTGACCGGCCTGGTCAAGGTTGACATCCCCGCCGACTGGGCAACCACCACCGAAGGCGCTGTTCCCGCCAAGGTACCCGGCACCAACGAGTACTATGACGAGTTTATCGCTCCGGTCCTGGCCCAGGAAGGCAACAAGCTGCCCGTTTCCAAGCTGGATCCCCGCGGTATCGTGCCCACCGGCACCACCAAGTTCGAGAAGCGCGGCATCGCCGTGTTCGTGCCTGAGTGGCAGATCGACAACTGTATCCAGTGCGGCAACTGCGCCATCGTCTGCCCGCACGCCTGCATCCGTCCCATCTATGTGGCCGGTGATGCGGAAGTGCCGGAAGGCTTCGCCACCAAGAACGCGACCGGTAAGGAATTTGCCGGCATGAAGTACCGTATGCAGGTCAGCCCGCTGGACTGCACCGGCTGCGGCAACTGCGTTGACGTCTGCCCGCTGAAGGACAAGGAAGGCAAGCAGGCCCTGGTCATGAAGCCCCTGGACAGCCAGCGGAAGGAAGAGGCCAACTGGGAGTACGCCATGACCGTTCCGGAAGTGGCCGACAGGATCGAAAACAAGGCCTCCGTCAAGAACAGCCAGGCCCTCAAGCCCCTGTTCGAGTTCTCCGGCGCCTGCGCCGGCTGCGGCGAGACCCCCTACGTCAAGCTGGTTACACAGCTCTTCGGCGACCGCATGATGATTGCCAACGCCACGGGCTGCTCCTCCATCTACGGCGGTTCCGCCCCGACCTGCCCCTACACCACCAACGAAAAGGGCTTCGGACCTGCCTGGTCCAACTCCCTGTTCGAGGATAACGCTGAGTTCGGCTTCGGTATGAACCTGGCCACCACCCAGCGCCGCGCCAAGCTGGCTGAAGTGATCGCGGAAGTGGTCGAAGTCGGCAAGGACGAAGCCATCGTGGCTGCTGCCAAGGAATGGCTGGACAACATGGAAGACGCCGAAGGTTCCCGCAAAGCCGGCGAAAAGCTGGTTGCCGCGCTGGAAGCCAAGGACGGCGGAGCCGACAAGAAGGCCTTCATCCTGGCCAACAAGGACCTGCTGACCAAGAAGTCCATCTGGATCTTCGGCGGCGACGGCTGGGCCTA
>JBGUGL010000040.1:0-17421 GCA_045111455.1 Christensenellales bacterium
AAAAAACCCAGGGCCCATTGATGCAACGTGCTCCAGGTTCATGGAGCTGATAGCCAGATTCGAACTGGCGACCTCATCCTTACCAAGGATGCGCTCTACCGACTGAGCTATATCAGCACGTTGTCTTGCGACAACGTTGGTATATTATCACAATGCAAATGAAAAAGCAAGAACTTTTTATTCAAGTATTTGCTTTTTGAAAGGATTTTTCATGCGCAAGGATCTCGCACTGCCCGACAAACTGCCGGAAGGCTTTATTTTTACCGCTCCGGAGGGACTCACCGATGAACAGGCGGAACAGGTCCGCCTGGCAGGCGGCGGCAACCGGATCAACGATCCGGACCGGAAAACCCTGCCCCGGATCCTGCGGGAGCATACCTTTACCCTGTTCAACCTGCTGAACTTCTCCCTGGGCCTGTGCCTGCTGCTGGTGGGCAGCTACCGGAACATGCTGTTCCTGCTGATCATCATCGCCAACATCCTCATCGGCGCCCTGCAGGAATACCGGGCCATGAAAACCATTTCCCGGCTGAAGCTCCTGAACACGCCTGCCGTTCACGCTCTGCGCGGCGGAAAGGAAGTCACCCTTTCCCCGGAGGAGGCTGTGAAGGGAGACCTGGTCATTCTGCGTGGCGGGGACCAGGTAGTGGCGGACGCCTTTGTGGTGGAAGGCAGCGGCAACGCCATGGAATCCCTGCTGACCGGCGAAAGCAATGCCGTGCCGAAGCAGGTCAACAGCTGGCTTTATTCCGGCTCCTATATCACCGAAGGACGGATCACCGCCCAGCTGGTCTATGTGGGCGATGAAAGCTACGCGGGCAGGCTCACTGCCGAAGCCCGGAAGGAATCCCGGCCTGCCTCCCGGCTCATGACGGACCTGAAACGGCTTATCCGCTTTGACTCCATGATCCTGGTGCCCCTGGGCATCCTGCTTTTCCTGAAGCAGGTACTGCTTTCCGGCATCCCGGTGAACCGGGCGGTTCCCACCTCCGTGGCCGCCATGATCGGCATGATTCCGGAGGGCCTGATCCTGCTGACCAGCGTTGCCATGGCAGTGGGCGTCGTCAAACTGAGCCGACGCAGCACCCTGGTACAGGAGCTTTCCGGCATTGAAACCCTGGCCCGGGCGGATGTCCTGTGCCTGGATAAAACAGGCACCCTGACCACCGGCACCATGGAGCTGGAAAACGTGGAGGGCGTGGACTGCACCCGGGAGGAAACGGAAGCGGCCCTCAGCCGCTTCCTGGGGGTGTTTGACGAGAACAGCTCCACCCTGAATGCCCTGAAAGCAAAAATCACGCCCGGAAACGAAAAACCCCGGGCTGTTCTCCCTTTCTCCTCCAAGCGCAAGAAATCCGCCGCCACCTTCTATGACGGCATTACCCTAATCCTGGGAGCACCGGATTTTGTCCTGGCAGGCTGTTATCCCGGGGAGCTGAAGGAACGGGTGGATGCCTTTGCGGCGGACGGAAAGCGGGTGCTGGTCCTGGCGGAAGCACAGGGCCTGGTAACCGAGGATTCCGCACCTCCCGTCAGCCGGATCTGCGGCCTGTGCATCCTCACAGACCAGCTGCGGCCCAACGTGGACAAAACCCTCGCCTATTTCCGGGATCAGGATGTGGATATCCGGATCATCTCCGGGGACAGTCCCCTGACGGTGTCCCGGATTGCCCGCCGGGCCGGCCTGGCCGGCTGGGACCGGTACGTGGACGCTTCCTCCCTGGATACAGAGGAAGCCCTGGAAGATGCCTGCGACCGGTATACCGTCTTCGGCCGGGTTACCCCGGACCAGAAAAAAAGCCTGGTGCTGGCCCTGCAGAAGAAGGGGCACAACGTGGCCATGACCGGGGACGGCGTCAATGACATTCCTGCCCTGAAGGCCGCGGACTGCTCCATCGCCATGGCCAGCGGCGCCGACGCGGCCAAAAACGCCGCCCAGCTGACCCTCCTCACCTCTGATTTCAGCGCCATGCCTGAAATCGTGCTGGAAGGCCGCCGGGTCATCAACAACATTACCCGTTCCGCCTCCCTGTTCCTGACCAAGACCATCTTCAGCTTCCTGCTGAGCATCCTGATGCTGGTACTGACGGATGCCTATCCCTTCCAGCCCATTCACCTGACCCTGATTTCCTCCCTGATGATCGGCATGCCGGGCTTTGTGCTGGCGCTGGAACCCAGCAGCGAGCGCATCCGGGGAGATTTCCTGCGGACGGTCCTGTTCCGGGCGCTTCCCGGCGGTATCTCCGCCGCCGTCTGCGCCACCGTGGCCATGTTTATGTCCCGGACCGGCTGGTCCCTGGATATGTGCAGCACCCTGGCCGTACTGTCCGCCGGCACCGTCTGCTGGTTCGTGCTGCTGCGGACCTGCCTGCCCTTCAACCGGATCCGCCTGGCGCTCCTGATCGTAGTGGCAGCCGCCTTTGGTTTCTCCTTCCTGCTGCTGGATAAAATCTTCCTTCTTTCCACCCTGAACACGGCTGCCCTGACCCTCTATGCGGTCCTGGCCCTGCTGGGCGGCCTGCTGATCTTCGCCTGCGACCGCGCCTTGCGCCTGGCCCGGAAATAAAACTTTCCCCGGACAGCAGAAAACCGGCCTTCCGGCCGGTTTTTTTTTGCCCCCGCAGGGCTTTTTTATTTATATTCTGCGCCGCATTCCTCCGCCAGCGCCACAGGATCCGTAAACACGAAGTTCCGGTGCAGCAGCTGCATCCGGGTATAGGTGACGGCAAAGACCTTTTTGCCCTCGTTCTCCCCGGTGACCGCCACTTCCTCCACCGGCAGGCATGCCAGCAGATCCCGGGCAATCCGCAGTCCCATGGCGGACAGGTACAGCTTCTTATACTGCTTCAGCAGCTCCCCGTTGCAGATGAATGTGCTTTCCACCCGGTCCGCGGACTTTGCCTGCATGGTGATGTTCTCCGCGTAGTCCGTCAGTTCTCCCAGGGGATTGGCTTTCTGCAGCACCTCGGTATAGGCCTCCAGGTCGCCCTCCAGCACCCTGGCGGCATGCTTGTGGTAGAAGGCCCACTTCTTCATGCCGGTCAGGCCGTCCGTGGGCGTGTCATGGGCCAGGGCGTCCGTCCAGTCAATGGTTTCGTCCGCGGTCTTCCAGATGGACTGGAGGGCCGTTTTCGGCTTCTCCGGCTCCTTCCGGACAGGTTCCGCCGGTTTGTTCACCGGGGCAGCCGCAGGCTCTTCCGGGGGCAGGATCCCGCCCCAGAGGTCGGAGGCGATGGCCTTCATGCGCTTCATGAACTCATTCTGGTCCATGCTCATGTTCTGTTCGTCTGTCATTTCTTCCCGGCCTCCTCCCTGCGGCAGATCACGCTCGGCGGATTGGACGTGGTATTGAACCCTTCAATCACAATATCCGCATTGCCGGAGATCTCATTGTCAAACAGCCAGCGGCTCAGGGGATTGATCAGCAGGCTCTCCACCTGGTTGCCGATACCGCGGCCGCCGTTGGACAGGTCGTAAGTGGCAGCCTCCTGCAGGCTGGCATAGGCGAAGTCCTCGATGCGGATGCAGATGTTCTTCTGCTCCCGCAGGCGGCTGATGATCTTGTCCACCTGGGCCTTCAGGATCAGCTCCGCAGCATCCCGCCGGATATAGTCGAACACCACGATGTTCTCGCCGATCCGGTTCAGGATCTCGGGCCGGCCCAGTTCCAGCTTGAAGTAATCCTCAATGGCGGAACGGACTTTGGTCTGGACTTCCGGATAAGGCATGTCCATGGTCACGTTGGGGATCCGGTGTCCGAAATCATCCTTCACATAAATACCCAGGTTGCTGGTGAAGATGATAATGGTTTCGGAAAAATAGACCGTATTCCCCTGCCCGTCGGTCATGCGCCCGTCCTCCAGGATCTGAA
This sequence comes from Christensenellales bacterium, assembly GCA_045111455.1. GTDB lineage: Bacteria > Bacillota > Clostridia > Christensenellales > Aristaeellaceae > Aristaeella. The sequence continues at coordinate 3,872 of JBGUGL010000040.1, forward strand.
GGAACTTGTCCAGGATGGAGGAATGGGCCTTCTCGATTTCATCAAACAGCAGGATGCAGAAGGGGTTCTTCTTCACGGCGTTGGTCAGCTGGCCGCCGGCCTCGTAACCCACATATCCGGGAGGGGCGCCCATGAGCTTCTGGTCCGAATGGCTCTGGCCGTATTCACTCATGTCAAAACGGATGCAGTTGCTTTCATCGCCGAAGAGTTTTTCCGCCAGGGCTTTGGCGGTTTCCGTCTTACCGGTGCCGGTGGGGCCCGCATAGAAGAGCACGCCCTTGGGTTTGCCGGTGGAAGAGGAATTGACGCCGTTCATGCCGGTCACGGCGCGCTTGACCACGTCCAGGGTCCGCTCCAGGGCTGTATCCTGGCCCTTGATCCGCTTCTCAAAGTCCTTTTTGGCGGTTTTCAGGCTCTGCATGTTCAGGCGGCTCCAGGGATTTTCCTTGATGCCGTATTTGTACAGGTCCACCACCGTGCACAGGTCTTTGATGGGGATTTCCTCGGATTTGCTCAGCATCCGCATTTCATCCAGCTCGGTGAAGGTCATGCCGTCCGTGAGGCCCACGAACCGCTCCTTGATCCGCTCCAGTTCGTCCGGATGCTCCCTGTAGTACGGCAGGTCCCGCCGGTAAACGGTGCCGGAGAAGAAACCCGCGAAATTGTTGCCGGACATGAGGCGCTTCCGTTCCTCCCGGTCCGGCGCCTCCAGCCGCAGGATCTTGCATACCGGGTTGTTCAGGTAGAACCATGCCGGCAGGTCATTCAGCTTGTTCACCAGCAGGATCAGCAGGTTCTGCTTCTTGCCCTGGGTGGTCCGGACCCAGGAGGAGCTCAGGGAGCTCTGCATCAGGATGTTGAAGCTGTTCACATCCTGCTGGTCCATCCGCTCGGGCGTGGTGATATAGTGGCTGGCCATTTCCATAACGATGACGCTGGCCGCCTTGCGCTGGAACATGGCCCGGCGGATCACGTTGGGGGCGGTGTTGGCGCCGTTGCCCTTGAATTCCGCCTGGATGGCCCCGTCCTTGACGGCGGTGCCGGTCATTTCCGCGAAGCTGTTCAGCATTGCCGGGTCATAGGGGCTCATGAAGCCCACCAGGTTGCTGTAGAAGATCACCTGGTCATATCCGTTGTCCGAAAAGAAGGTGTGCAGATACCGGCTCAGGGGTACAATCTCATCCCGGGCAACGGAACCCTCCCGCGGATAGCGGTACTGGTCCAGTACATTGCCCTCCAGGATCAGCAGCGGCTTGACGCCGCTGAACAGCTCCAGCTCCCTGTGCCACTTCGGGATCAGGTCCTCTTTCATCTCGCTCATTGTTCCGGTCTTCCTTTCAGTTTCCCGCACTGTACTTGCTTTCCCGGGTCAGCTTCGGGCTGGAGGCTTCCGGCATTCCGGCCGGTCCCTCCTCCGAATCACTTTCCTCCGGGATCATTACGCCGTCAAAAGCCGGCAGATACGGGAACACGATTTCCGCGTACCCGTTGTTCTCTGTCATTTCCGGAACCGTGCCCGCCGTATCCCGGACCAGGCACTGGTATACCGGCTCCGCCTGTTTCAGCGTCAGCCGGATGGGCTGGTAGTTGTTCTCCGGATAGGGCTGGGTGCCCGGCTGGTAATCCGGATTCGCCCCGCTGGTATACACCGGATACACCGTGGTCTGCTGGCCCAGGTAATTTCCCTCGTTGCTGAAGGTCAGCCTGGCCTGCACCACCAGGGCATACAGGGAGATGGCCAGGGGATCCTTCGAGTTCTTCCCTCCCCGGATGTTCGGGTTACCGCCGAACACGAAATTTCCCAGGGAATAGAACACGCTGCGGTTGTTGTAGACGCCCATGCCCTGGGCCACGTGGGGATGGTTGATGATCACCAGGTCCACGCCGTTGTCCATCAGGATTTTGACCCGCTGTTCCGTGTCGCTGTTATGCTTTCCCTTGTATTCCGTGCCCGTATGCCAGCAGGCTACCACCGCGCTGACGCCTTCCTGCTCCCGGAGTTCCTTTATTTTGCTGTACAGCTGTTTCTGTTTGGTAAAGACGACGGTGTTCTGGAGCGCAAAAAGCGCGACCTTCACACCGTCTTTTTCAAATACATAGTATGTGAAATCCTGGAACCACTTTACACCGTTTTTCTCCAGGCTCTCTTTTGTATTCTTGATTCCCTGGGCGCCGAAGTCCTTGATATGGTTGTTGGACAGGCCGGCTGCCTCGATGCTGCTGCGGGGCAGGATTTCCGCCAGGGCGGTATCGCCCCGGAAGGTATGGGTCTTTTTCCGCTCGTCGTAAGACCGGTCGGAAAGAACACCCTCCAGGTTGATCACCGTCAGGTCGTCCTCCTGGAACATTTCTTTGAAATTGGCAAAGAACCAGTCATAGCCCTTGTCCCTGGCGTAGGCATCAAAATGGGTGGACCGGTTCCGGCCCTCGTCCTTGCCGCCCAGTGTCACATCCCCTGTGAAAGTCAGGAGGATGGTCTTCTCCGCGGCCGCACAGCCGGATACCAGCAGCATGACAGCCGCCAGGAGGATTACGCAGCATGAACGGAACCGGATCCCACGCATATGAGTCATTCCTCTCCCAGGTATTCGAAACGTCTGCACCAGGTGTATTTGCTGATTGCGCTCGGGAGCGCGCCCTGACAGTAGGTGTTCAGGATGTCCCGGATATAGAAAGGCAAAGTACGGTTGTATTTTACCTCAAGTATCATCAGGTTCTCATCAAAGGGCGGAATGGTGGGCACCCTGGCGTTGAACAGGTCTTTGCTCCACAGGCCGGTCCGCAGCTGCTTGTCAAAGGTGATCCGGACTTCTTCCGCCGGGTGCAGGTATGCCTCCCGGACATAGTCCACCAGCACCACCGGCCGCAGCAGGTTTACCGTCATTTCCCGGTATACGTCATTCAGCAGGCCGCTGCGGGTGGTTTCCAGGCCCGCCGGGTCCCCGGCCATCAGCTGCTCGCACAGGAGCCTCGGGATGCTGATGCTGCGCTTGGAGATCAGGCTGCCCACCTTGGTTTTGCATTCCAGCTTGATCACTTTGTCGCTGAAGTTGTAAATCCGGATCCGGTACTTGTCACGGTTCTGTACACCGTCCAGCTTGTCAAACAGGGCGGAATTGAACGCCGTGTCAAAGTACAGGGACCGGATATGGTACTCGTTGTACTCATCGCCGTTGGGATCGCGGTTCAGGATCCCGTCCAGGATGCCGGAAAGTATAAAATACTGCCTTTCATTGATGAAATACTTCAGCTCATGCCGAAGCGGCAGCGTATTCATTGCCATCGGGATCCACCCCCTTTCATGCGCTGTTCCGATGGAACAGCGCATTCAAATGAAGAATTAAGAATGAAGAATGAAAAATGATATATACTGCGGACGCGCCTGTAATAATATACACATTGTCTGCAGTAACTGCTTTAAGAACGAATGATGAATTCATGAAGATTGAATGAGAATACCGGTATCACTCTATAATTCTTCATTTTTCATTCTTCATTCTTCATTGCAGGAATTTAATTCTTTCAGAATTAAGTTCCTGCTTCCACCTGGCAGGCTACCAGGGTGGCATCATGCACACCTTCGATGTTCAGCACGGCGCTCACCAGGTCCTGCTTGCTGTCCAGGCGGACCTCCACGGTCATCTCCGCGCCGGAGCGGGTCACGGTCTTGCTGCGCAGCTTCCGCTGGCGCACGGTGCGCCGCAGCAGCTGGGTGATCTCCTGCTCCGCGTAGTCGTCATAGTGGACCACCAACAGGTAGGAGTTGGGATTGCGGAAGCGCACAAAGGTCATCAGCATCAGGATCACGCTGATGCCCAGCACCACCGCCAGCGCATGCACATACAGTTCCGCGCCCAGCAGGATACCCATCGTCAGGGCCCAGAACATATAGGCCGTATCCATGGGATCCTTCACCGCCGTACGGAAACGGACGATACTCAGGGCGCCAACCATACCCATGCTCAGGGCGATATCGCTCTTGATGCACATAACCACCGGGGTGGTGATCAGGGTCAGCATCATCAGGGTCATGGCGAAAGTGGGGCTGTAAAGCACGCCGCGGTAGCAGCGCTTGTATACGAAGGCGATAATCAGGCCCACGATACAACCCATCACCAGGCCGATGATGATCTTCCACGGCGTCAGGTTTTCAAACTGGCTGAGGAAATAGTCGCTCAGGCTTGCATCGTTCTTGACGATGGAAGCAGCACTGGCATAGGCGGTTGAGATAAACATGGGGTTTCCTCCTTGATTCAGTTGATCGGGTTACGGGATCGCTTCCGGCGGGAATTCAGGCTTCTCGCCGAAGTATTTGACCATTTCCGCGTTGGTCAGGTTAAAGGCATCCTGGGTAAATCCCCACAGGCGGGTAGGCCGGCAGCGGATAACGTTCCGCAGGCGCTCCACCCGTTTCTCCCAGTAGCGGTAGGCGCCGTCCGAGGTTACGGGCACTTCCAGGATGACGTTCTTGTCATTTTCCGGACCCCAGCGGTCCCAGTGCAGCTTCATTTCCGGCCGGATCTCATCCAGCGTTTTCTCCAGGATCTCCAGCATATTGTCGGTAGTCAGCTTTCTGAAGATCCTGCCGTAAATCTGCAGGTACCTGTCCTTGTATTCCGGCACGCTCAGGAGCTTGCGCAGAATGGTGTTGTCGATGTTCTTCTCACCCATGCCCTTGGCCTTGGTATAGCTCTTCGGGCTGTCGAACTTGGAGTTGTACAGGCCGTAGTCCACGTCATACAGCACCCATTTCCACTTGCTGCCGGGTACGTCGAAGCGGTAGAAGCGGGTATTGCCGATATCGCTGTTGCCGAAGAACATTTCAAAGGCAATATACTCGAACAGGTTGTCCACGTCCACATTGTCCAGGATGTACTGCAGGTCATCCGGATTCTTCGCGGGATCGCCGTTTTTGATCTTTTTCAGCATGGCCTTCCATTCCCGGTTGGAGCCGAACTTGACCCGGCTGTTGCCCTGCAGCAGGGTAACCTTTTCAGCATCGTCCAGGCTCAGGCCTTCGTGCTGGGCCAGCATGAACCGGTCTGTGCGTTCCCGCAGGTTCATATGGCCCCAGTAAACACCGTTCAGGTATACGGCGTACGGTTTCCAGGCCTGGTGCGCCACCGTGCTTTCACAGTAATCCATCAGCCGGCTCTGGAAGCCGTCCTGGAGCCTGGTCCACATGCTGTCGTTGCCGCTGTTGCGCAGCACGAAGCTCTTGTATTCGGTAAACGGCCGGTCCGGGAACAGCTTCGCCGCAAAGGTCTTGGCGCCGAAGGCGCTCTTGGCCCGAAACTTGAAGCTCTTCTGGGGCATATCCAGGGAGAAGTCCCCCATCAGGGAGAAGGCAGCGCCCTGGTCCAGCAGCTTGTTGCCGCTTTCGTCATACAGTTCCACGTTGCAGGCAAACTTCTGGCCGGAGTCCTTTACCTTCCGGTACACCGTGTTCTTGAAGGGCAGTTTGCCGGGTTCCTTGAACACATTGTCCCCGATGGTCAGCATACCGTTTTCCGGATCCGTCAGGTTCTTCGGGTCCGTAACAACGGAAACCAGGGGCAGCGCGTGAACGGCGTTGATGAAGAAGGTGCCGGTCACCACGTCGCTGGGCCGGGCGTTTCCGGCACCGAAGGCCCGGGCCCGGATCACCGTGGTGAAGTTCAGCATCAGGCGCTCCCCGGTGTAGGGATTGTCATTGGGCGTCGGGATGCTGCCGTCGGTGGTGTAGAACACCTGGGTGCCTTCCGGAATGGTCATCTCCGCAAAGACAGCGGAGAAATACTGGCCCGGTTCCGTAATGAAGACCGGCTTCTCCGTGTAGGTGGTAAAACCGGTGCCGTTGGCCTGGAAAGGCGTCGGGGTGTCATAATAAAAAAGCCCCGCGATCCCGAGGGTGCGGCCGTAAGAGACGTCCGTTCTCATTTCAGGCAGGATCACTTTATCCAGCACTCTGCCTGTTGGATCTGTCAGGGTGATTGTCTCTTGCTTCAGCTTGCCGACCTTGAAGGAGCTGTGAAGTTCCTGCGCAGTGTTGCTTTTGATCAACCCATCGCACATGACGATTTTATATTCTCCGGGGCTGATGGCAGTTCCCCGGGGAAACTGCCATCTGCGGCCCCGGTCCAGTTTGTCGCTCAGTCCCCAGCCGGACAGGTCAACCGCCTCGCTCCCGGAGTTGTAGAGCTCGATCCAGTCCGCGTTCGTGCCGTTGGGATAAACGGAAACGGTATCGTTGCTGGCCAGGACCTCACTGATGATCACACCGCTTTTGTTCATGGCCCGCAGGTTTAAATCCATCTGGTTGAAACCCGTCTGGTTGTTGGGCAGTGTGGGGGTGGGCACCTGGAACACCTGCATCTGTCCGGCTTCATTCCGGCCCCAGCTGCAGTCCAGCGGCAGGTTGTCGATCATCACCCGGTCCAGCACATGTCCCTGGCTGTCCGTCAGGATGATGGTCTCCCGTTCCGCGCTGATTCTGAAGTTGGTGTGTGGTGCGTTCTTGATCCGGTCCATCCGGTCCTTGCCGGTGCAGAGCACCAGGTAGTATCCCCGGGCGGGAATCACTGCATTCTCCGGGAAGCGCCACTTCAGGGGCTTGCCCTCATTGTCGCTCAGGCCCAGGCTGGCCAGGGAAATATCCCGATCCGTATTGTTGTACAGTTCAATCCAGTCGCACAGCTCGTCATCATCGTCCCGCAGGCCGGTAATGGGATCTGCCATGATCTCGTTGATCACAACGGAGCCGTCCGACACGGAAATGCTCTCCCGGTACAGGCGGTTGCCCTCTTCGGTATTTTCAAAGCCGGGACTGTACCAGGGTACGCTGCGGAATCCTTCATCTGTCAGGGCCCAGCTTTCATCGCTGGCCATCATGGTGTATTTGCAGCTGTCAATCAGGTAGGCATTGGGATCGAAAAGATAGATGGTCTCCCCCACGCTGCTGAGCTTGAATTTCGCGTGGAAAGCCCGGGCAGTGTTTGACATGTTGGTATTGTCACAGAACACCACGGCCCTGCCGTCCGGCTCCAGGCTCACCGCCGGGAACAGGAAACGGATCCGGTCTCCCTTGTCGCTCAGGCCCACGTTTTCCAGGTTGATCCGGCGGTCAGAGCTGTTCCAGATTTCCACCCAGTCGCCATATTTGCCGTTTTCATCCGTCACGGCGGTGCCGTTGGACGGCATAATCTCACTGATCACCAGGCCCGCGTACGCGCCCAGTTCCTCATTTCCGCCTTCCTCCACCAGGCCGGATTCAGTGGCGCTGGAATAGGTTGCCCGGTGGACCGGCTCCTTGGGAGTCACCAGAACGAGCAGCACCGCAAGCGCAATGAAACCGGCCAGGAGGATGAAATTCATCCGGGCCTTCCTGCGGCGCAGTTTGGTGGCGCGGGAAGCCGCACGGCGTCCCTGCATGTTCGGATCTTTCTCCATACGCTTCCCTCCTTCCGTAGACTAACAAATCTTAAAAATTATATCACATTCCGCGCCTTACTGCAAACATTCACAGTATAAAACCGTACCGATATGGCAACGAAATGCCCGCGTCTTTTCTTCCGGCATAAAGGATCTTTTTTACCGCATCATTCCGTATGCTGCATTGCCTGTCCGGCAAAGTCAGGCAAAAAGGGCCCTGATTTCCTGTTCGCTCATGGCGCTGAAAACCGTTTCCCCGGGCATGATCAGCCTTTCAAACAGCGCCTTTTTCCGGGCGCCCAGTTCCACCACCTGTTCCTCTATGCTGTCCCCTGTTACCAGGCGGATTACCGTCACCTTCTTCTGCTGGCCGATGCGGTGGGCCCGGTCGGTGGCCTGCTCTTCCGCGGCGGGATTCCACCAGGGATCATAGAGGATTACCATATCGGCTCCGGTCAGGTTCAGGCCTGAGCCCCCGGCCTTCAGGCTGATCAGGAACACCTGGCCTTCGCCCTCATTGAACCGCTCCGTCAGGCTCAGCCGCTCCCCGGCAGGGGTATCCCCGTCCAGGTAAAGGGTGCTGAACCCGTTTTCCTCTATCCGTCCCCGCAACTGCCGAAGCATGCTGGTGAACTGGCTGAAAATCAGCACCCTGCGCCCGTCCCGGATCATCTCCGGCAGCAGGTCCAGCAGCATATCCTCCTTGCCGCTGCCGCCCCGGTAATCGGAAATCACCAGGGAGGGATGGCAGCAGATTTCCCGCAGTTCGGTAATGGCGCTGAGAACCTCAATCCGTCCCCTGCCTGCGCCTTTTTCATCCAGCAGTTTGTTCACCTGGGGACGCAGCCGCTCCAGGGCCGCGCGGTAGATCCGCTCCTGGTCCGGGGTCATGCGGGCCGTCAGTGTGGTTTCCATCTTGTCCGGCAGTTCCTCCAGCACATCCTGTTTCAGCCGCCGGATCAGGAAGGGCTGGATCCGCTTCAGCAGGTCCTGGGCATTCTCCCCGTCCTGGTATTTGCGCAGGAAAGTGTTGTAGCCGGGCAGGTAGCCGGGCAGCACAAAATCAAACAGGCTCCACAGCTCCCCGACGCCGTTTTCCATGGGGGTGCCGGTCAGGGCAAAGCGGGTATCGGCCTGCAGCTGTTTCACCGCCTGGGCAGCCACACTGCCCGCGTTTTTGATGTTCTGGGCCTCGTCCAGGATGACGAAGCGGAAGGGATGATCCTTCAGCAGGGTGATATCCCGCCGGATCAGCGGATAGCTGGTAATCACCACGTCCAGGTCCCCGTTGGAGATGATATGGCGGATCAGGCCGGCCCGCTGGGTGGCATTGCCGCTCAGCACCGCCACGCTCAGGTTCGGGGCAAACTTCCTGAATTCGCTCAGCCAGTTGTATGTCAGGGAGGTAGGCGCCACCACCAGGCTGGTTCTCCCCGCTTCCCGGGTGGCCAGCAGCAGGGCGATGATCTGGGCGGTTTTGCCCAGGCCCATATCGTCCGCCAGGATACCGCCCATATGCATCCGGTCCAGGGCCAGCATCCAGGCATAGCCGCGCTTCTGGTAATCCCGCAGGCTCACGCCCGAGGCCAGGTCCGGCGTTTCCGCCTCGCCGCCTCCGCCGGCCAGGGTTTCCGACAGGGCTTTCACCTGCTCATCCGGCGTGATGGGGATGCCGCTGTTTTCCAGCATACTGGTCAGGTAGCCCGCCCGGTATGCCCGCAGGACCAGGGTGTCCCGGTTCAGCTCGTTGCCGTCCCGCACGGCCGCCTCATAGATGCCGGCCGCGGTTTCCTGCCAGTTGGCCAGGTCGTTCAGGTCCAGGAATTCGCCGCTCTTCAGCCGGAAATACCGGCGTTTCCGGCTCAGGGCCTCCATGAGTTCCAGGATTTCCTCCACCGGTTCCCCGTCCCGGGTCAGCATCAGCTCCAGCCGGTCCCCGTTCATCCGCATGCTGCCGGAAAGGATCGGCCGCCGGGGGATAATCCGCTTGAACTCCCGGCTCAGGAAAACCTCGCCGGCTTCCTGCAGGCGCTTCACGCCCTTGCTGACAAAATCAAACACGGCGTCTGTGCCGCTGAGCCGGATGTTTTCCCGGCCCACCCGGAAACCCGCGTTGGCCAGGATGTCCAGCACCCGGTGCTCCCCTTCCGCGTCCCGCAGCAGCAGCTGTTCCCCCTTGTCCAGGGTAATCTTCTTCTGCACGGCGCCGAAGGGATCCAGCACGATATCTCCGTAGGTAAACCGGACGGAGGCAATGACGCTCTTCCCGTCCTTGTCAAGGTATACTTCTGTTTTCAGGGGCAGGCGCACCAGGCGCTTCCGGAGCTCCTCGCCGATCTCCACGGCGCCCCGGATCTTCAGGTACGGCAGCACCTCGCCGATCACCCGTTCCGTATCCTCCAGCGGGTATTCCAGCAGGCACCGGCCCTCATACTGGTTCTCCCAGATCAGCCGGATCAGTTTCGCCTGCTCCCGGGCTGTTTTGACCAGGCTTCCGCCGCTCATGATCCAGCCGCAGTCCGCCGTAACCGGCTGCAGGTCCGGCGGAATCCTGCCGCTGACCTGCATGCCCCGGGGCCCCAGGTTCACAGAAAAATGGATGGGCAGCTGGGTATCCCGGATCGGTTTGCAGTGACAGATTTTCCCGCTCTGGTCCATGACCCGGATGGGCGTATCCCCCGCATGCTCCAGCAGCTCCTCCGCAAAGGGATCCGGCAGCCGCATCAGGCGCGAAGCCCCCGCCCCGCCGGACCGGACGCTCTGTTCCTGGGCGGAGCAGAGCTTCCGCAGCAGTCCCAGCAGCCGTTCATCATCGTCCGAAAACCGCATCCATTCCGGCTGGTATGTGAAATCCCTGCCCAGTGGAAGGGTTTCCCCTGCTTCGTCCGCGGAAAGGAACTGACGGATATCCTTGATGACATAGAGTTTCTTTTCCCCGATCCGCAGGCCGATCCGCAGCTCCTGCCCGGTTTTCTGGGGCAGCACCAGGGTCACTTCCAGGCGGACGTTGGCTTCCGCGGGCATATCCCGCAGGATAATCTCCGTCAGCTCCGCCGCCGTTTCCGGCGCCTGCTTTTTCATCATGCTGTCCGGGATCTTCCGCCGGTCGGCATAAAGCCAGACCGCCACGGCATGGCGGCAGCAGCCCTTATGCAGGAATGTATCGCAGTCACAGTGAATCACCAGCCGGCGGGTCAGCGTCACGCTGTAAGCGCCCCGGTCAGTCACGGTGCAGCGGATCATTCCCTTGTCCTCTTCGGAAATCTTTACCGCACCCAGTTCTTCCAGATCCCTGCCCGCGGCATACTCCTCCGGCCCGGCCAGTTTTTCCATCAGCAAAGGATTCAGTCTCATGTTCCTACCCCGCTATCGAAATATCGAACCTATAATAATTCGCTTCCGATGCCGGTTTTTCCTTTGCCAAAAGCGCTTCCTGAAAACAGAATTTCAATTCCGGACAAGCCTTCATCCCTCTGTAATTATGAATTCATAATTCATAATTCATAATTGTTTTGTCGGACTCCATGAACCCATATAAATAAAGAAATACAGCGTCCGATCTATCGGATGCTGTCCTCTCCGCCATTTTTCATTCTTCATTTTTCATTCTTCATTGTTCTGAAAAACAAAAACCCGGCTTTCCAGCCGGGTTATGTTTTTCAGAACTTCAGCGGATTCACGCGGACTGCGGGACCCATGGTGCTGGAGAGGTAAACGCTCTTCATATAGGTTCCCTTGGCGGCCGCGGGCTTCGCCTTGTTGATGGCTTCCATCAGCACGTTCAGGTTCTCCTGAAGCTTTTCCTTGCCGAAGGACACCTTGCCGATGGGGCAGTGGATGATCGCGGTCTTGTCCAGGCGGTATTCCACTTTACCGGCTTTGATGTCGTTCACCGCGCGGGCGATGTCCATGGTCACGGTGCCGGACTTCGGGTTGGGCATGAGGCCCTTCGGGCCCAGCACACGACCGATGCGGCCGACCATACCCATCATGTCAGGGGTGGCTACGCAGACATCGAAGTCGAACCAGTTCTCCTGCTGGATCTTCTGGATCATATCTTCCGCGCCGACAAAATCGGCACCGGCTTCTTCAGCTTCCTTGGCCTTGTCGCCCTTGGCGATAACCAGCACACGGATGGTACGGCCGGTACCATGGGGCAGAACCACGGCGCCGCGGACCTGCTGGTCAGCGTGGCGGGGGTCAACACCCAGGCGGACGGAGATTTCGACGGTCTCATCGAACTTGGCTTTGCCGGTCTGGAGAACCAGATCAACAGCCTCTTCGGGGTCATACTGCTTCAGGTGGTCGATCAGCTTAATGCTGTCATTATACTTCTTGCCGTGTTTCATTCTATTATTCCTCCCATGTGGTCATAGCGGCGCATTGTCCTCCCACATTGTCAGGGGCTGTGCCCCATTGAATCATTCTTCGACGGTCACGCCCATGCTGCGGGCGGTTCCGGCCACCATGCTCATGGCAGCTTCGATGCTGCCGGCGTTCAGATCGGGCATCTTGGTTTCCGCGATCTGGCGAACCTGATCTTTCGTCAGCTGGCCAACCTTTTCCTTGTTGGGGCGGCCGCTGGCCTTCTGCAGGTTCAGAGCCTTCTTGATCAGCACGGGCGCCGGGGGCGTCTTGGTGATGAAGGAGAAGGTACGGTCGGTGTAAACAGTGATCACCACGGGGATGATCATGCCGTTTTCCTTGGCGGTACGGTCATTGAATTCCTTGCAGAATCCGGGAATGTTCACGCCGTGCTGGCCCAGAGCGGGACCGATCGGCGGTGCGGGCGTTGCCTTGCCGGCAGGAACCTGCAGCTTGATGTAAGCCTGTACTTTCTTTGCCATTTGAGTGGCACCTCCATAAATATTGTGGTAGAGCGGAAGCGCGCGGCTTCCTCCCACTTCGCGCCCTGTCAGGGACAGGACAATGCAGGGGGATGATCCGGAAGGGTCATCCCCTCAGCAGTCAACAGATTACAGGAGCGGAGATCAGTCTTCCTTTTCGACCTGGTCGAGATCCACTTCCACAGGCATCTCGCGGCCGAGGAACATCTGAACCTTGACCGTCAGCTTGCCGCGGACAGTGTCGACATCTTCAACCACACCGCTGAAATTTTCCAGCGGGCCGGAAAGGATCCGCACATGTTCGCCGATGGCGAAGCCGAAATCGACACTGGACTGCTCAGTGTTGAGCATCATGTCAACTTCTTCCTGCGTCAGCGGAACAGGCTTGGAATCCGGACCCACAAAACCGGTAACGCCGCGGGTGTTCCGCACGACGTACCAGCTTTCGCTGGTCTCGATCATGTGCACAAGCACATATCCGGGATAAACCTTACGGGTGCTCTTTACACGCTTTCCGTTCCGGATTTCAACAACTTCCTCCATGGGGACCCGAACCTCGAGGATCAGGTCCTGCATGCCGTTGTTTTCCACGGACTTTTCCAGCGTATCCTTCACCTTGTTCTCGTAGCCCGAGTAGGTGTGGATTACGTACCAGCAAGGCTCCTTCTTTGCTTCAGCCATGTCTCTACTCTCCTATGTTACGCGATCAGCATTCTGACCAATGCGGACGCGCCCATGTCCAGCAGACCAATCACGACGCCCATGAAGAGCATGAAGACGAGCACGATGATGGAATAGGCAATCAGCTTTTCCTTGCTGGGCCAGGTAACCTTCTTCAGCTCATAATACATGTTCCTGAAGGGCTTGGCGATCCGCTTGGGCAGATTTTTGAACCAGTTGAGGATTTTGCTCAGCCGGCTTTCTCCGGATGCCTTGACGGCCTTCTCGGTCTTTTCGACCGTTTTCTTAATCTCAGACACTTCTTTCACATCCTCACAGCGTTGTTGGGTGTTGGATCACTTGGTCTCGCGATGAGTTGTGTGCTTCTTGCAGAAGGGACAATACTTCTGGAGCTCAATGCGATCCGGAGTGTTCTTCTTGTTTTTCATGTTGTTGTAGTTGCGCTGTTTGCATTCAGTGCAAGCCAGGCAAACCTTGGTACGAGCGGCGTTAGCCATGTGGATTCCCTCCTGACTAGATTACTCGATGACCTTCGCCACAACGCCGGAACCAACGGTACGGCCGCCTTCGCGGATAGCGAAGCGCAGTCCCTGCTCCATAGCGATGGGGGTG
>JBGUGL010000041.1:0-57686 GCA_045111455.1 Christensenellales bacterium
GGAATCTCTGCTGATTCCGCGAAGGACGCTATAATCGTCCCCAGCATCATCAGCAGCGCCAGGATCAGGGCAATACTCTTTTTCATGGATGATTTCCTCCCGTAAATATTTTTGCGGATAGTGGGGTTGGGGGGGGTCCGTTTGGCTGCACCTGCTGCGGGCATGGGGGCGCCCGCCGTTCATTTCTGGAAAGAAAGAGCTTTTTGCAATTCCATCAGATCATGAACGCTGTATTTCTTCCGTTGCAAATTACGGAACAAATAACCCGGACAGCCTGATATTCAACGGTTTGCATTATAAAATAATACAATAGTTGCGTGTTTTTTTCAATACATTTCGCGCAGTTGCATCCGAATGTTTTTATCCGCTTCCGTATATAGATACGAAGCAGCTGCCTTGCGTGGCACGTTATATTTGCAGTATTCTTTGTTCAGGGGGGATTTAATGTGAAAAAGCTGCTTTGCCTGGTTCTCTGCCTGTGTATGCTGATTCCTGCCGCAGCCCCGGCCGAACGGAAGGTGATCACCGCCCTTGCGGCTGAAATCAATCCGGAGAAGCTGGAATCCGCCATGGTGGATGCAAGGATCACAGGGTACAGCCGGGAGGCGAAAACCCTGACCCTGGAAATCATCGTGCCGGAGCTCTATGATGCGGAGGAAGTCCAAAGCCTGCAGGAAGGTGATGCCGTCTATACCCAGGGGCATGAAGTGACCTGCGATATCCTGGTTCATTCCGGTCAGTTCTTTACTGTCATACAGGAGAAGCCCAGGGAATCCGTTTTGTTGACACCGTATGGCGATCAGGCATACATGATCCTGGACGGGGATGACAAAGCCTGGACCGTGTTGGCCGAGATGGAGGTGCCGCTTCCTGATGAGGCCGTTTTCATGGACTGTATCAATCCGGCCACCGGTATGGCCCTTTCTCTTCCGCCGGTGTACACTGCCCGGGAGTTCCTGGATATCCTGGAAAATGAGGGGGAAGCCGGGCCGGGCTTTGCCGCCAATAACGTCACCGTAATCTTTGACGCAGCCGGCAACCCGGAGATGATCCGGCGCCATTACACGCTGTGGACCGATCTGACCCACGGAACGGGTTCGGAGGAATAAATAATATATGAAAACTGCCGGGGATCCGGCGGTTTTCTTTTTTGGGGGAACAGCCGGGGGCGGCGGAATTCAGGGCCGTGCGCGGTGCGGATTTTTTGAACGGGAAAAATACTGTCTTTATCCGGAAAAACATGTATAATCTGTGCTTGAAATACGTTTGGGCGCGCCTTGCGCCCCGGAGGAAAGATGAAGGCATTTTTGAAACGGAAAGACATTGAGATTTCGCTGAAGCGGTACGGCATCGACGCGCTGGGCGCCATGGCCCAGGGCCTGTTCTGCTCCCTGCTCATCGGAACGATTATCAACACCTTCGGCACCCAGCTGAACATCGGGTTCCTGACCCAGACCGTGGCAACGGTGGGCGGCGTGAATTATACCGTGGGCGGCATGGCCTCCGCCATGAGCGGCCCGGCCATGGCCATTGCCATCGGGTATGCCCTGAAGTGCCCGCCCCTGGTGCTGTTCTCCATGACCACCGTCGGCTTTGCCGCCAACGCCCTGGGCGGTGCCGGCGGCCCCCTGGCGGTGCTGTTCATCGCCATTATCGCGGCAGAGTTCGGCAAGGCCGTCTCCAAGGAAACCAAAGTGGATATCCTGGTCACTCCCCTGGTAACCATCGGGGTGGGTATGTTCCTGTCCTGGCTCATCGCCCCGCCCCTGGGCAAGGCTGCCATGTGGGTGGGCAACCTCATCATGTGGGCCACGGAGCTCCAGCCCTTCCTCATGGGCATCCTGGTCTCCGTCATCGTGGGCATCGCCCTGACCCTGCCCATTTCCTCCGCGGCCATCTGTGCCGCCCTGGGGCTGGTAGGCCTGGCCGGCGGCGCCGCCGTGGCGGGCTGCTGCGCCCAGATGATCGGGTTCGCGGTGATCTCCTTCCGGGAGAACAAGGTGGGCGGCCTGGTGTCCCAGGGTCTGGGTACCTCCATGCTGCAGATGGGCAACATCGTGAAAAATCCCCGGGTGTGGATCGCCCCCACCCTGGCTTCCGCCATTACCGGTCCCATCGCCACCTGCGTATTCCGCATGGAGATGAACGGCTCCGCCATCTCCTCCGGCATGGGCACCTGCGGCCTGGTGGGACCCCTGGGGGTCTATACCGGCTGGCTCAATGATGTAGCTTCCGGCGCCAAGGCTGCCATTACGGGCACGGACTGGCTGGGCCTGGTGCTGGTCTGCCTGGTGCTGCCGGCGGTGCTGTCCCTGGCCATTCACGCCCTGGTCCGGAAACTGGGCTGGGTAAAGGACGGAGACCTGAAAATCTGATATTGAAGTATTCAGTATCCCCCCGTGCTGCGGGGGGATTTATGATACAATCAATTGATTATTTTTTTCAGTTTTTTGTAACGGTTCTTTCTCTCCTGCGACAAACTGTATGAAAGCAGCTTTCAGCAACAGCGGAAAGGGGGTGAACACCACGGCGGACCTGGACAGTATTTACCGGCAGTACAGCGGCACCGTAACAGCCTATCTCCTGCGCCTGTGCAAAAACCGGGAGCTTGCGGAGGAGCTGACCCAGGAAACCTTTTTCCGGGCGGTGCAGAGCATTGACCGTTTCGATGGCAGAAGCAGCATCACCACCTGGCTCTGCTCCATCGCCCGGCACCTGTACTATGATTCCCTGCGGCGGAAAAAGCCCGCCGTTCCCCTGCCGGAGGACCTGCCCTCCCGGGAGGACTTCACGGAGCAGGTGATTTCCCGGGAGCAGGTGATGGTGGCCCATGAGCGGCTGCACATGCTGGAGGAGCCCTACCGTGAGGTGTTCACCCTGAAGACTTTCTGTGACCTGAGCCATCCCCAGATCGCTTCCCTCTTCGGGAAGAGCGAGGCCTGGTCCCGGGTCACATACTACCGCGCCCGGCAGATGCTGCAGGAGGCGCTGAAGGAGAAGCATCATGAATAAGAATGACTGTAATGTGGTCCGGGACCTGATGCCCCTGGTGCTGGACCGGGTGGCCAGCGATGAAAGCCGGGGTCTGGTGGAGGAGCATATGGCCTCCTGCGGGGAATGCCGGAAGCAGTATGAGACCATGAAAGCGAATATGCCTGAGGAAACCCGGACGGAGTATGAAGAGGAGCAGCGGACCATTGTGGAAGCCCTGCGGGCTGTAAAGCGGCAGAAGAAAAAGCGCACAGTCCGGAAAGTAACCCTGCTGGCAGTTATCTGTATGCTGGCGGTGTTCTGCGGCGGCCTGCTGTTTACCTGGCTGAACTATGGTGACTGGCCGGTGGACAACAAGCTTTATTCCCTGTCCCTCTCCAGGCTGAAGAACGGAAGGATTGTTATCACACAGGACCTGCAGTTCCATGCCAGGAGCCACGGAATGACCCACACCTATACTGAAGAGGACGGGAAAAGCATCCTGTACTGGTACTGTACCACCGCTCCGCTGCAGTATGTGAACGACGGGAAAATCATCGGAAAATCCGGATGGACCGCTATGGACAGTCTTGACGGACCAGACGAACTCCGCCAGGGTACGCCGAAGAATTATCTGACGGTCTGGAAAAAAGGCGATCCTGTGCCCGCAGCCTCTGAAGAAATGGAGAGATATATTGAGCTGGAGGAAAAGATATTCGGCGGGGACGATGACGGGGACGACAGCTTCCTGTCTGATGTGGAAACACTGGACAGGCTCCGGGAAACCGTTCCGGAATGGAATTAATCCGGCATACATAAAAGGACTGCCCGCAAGGGCAGTCCTTTTTACGGTCTCCGGCCGGTTTTCCGGTCGGTCTGAATCAGCTGTCGGCCGCTTTCTCCATCATCCGCAGCACCTGTTCCCGGTCCTTCAGGGCCGATCCGGCGCCGACGGCCGTGGTGCAGACCGCACCGCAGGCATTGGCAAAGCGCAGGGCTTCTTCCGGGGAGGCGCCCCGGAGGATTTCCGAGATGAAGCCGGCGGCAAAGTTGTCCCCGGCGCCGGTGGCATCCACCGCCCGGACGGGCAGGGCTGGCAGGCGCAGGGTGGCCTCCCCGTTCTTCAGGAAGCAGCCCCGGCTGCCCAGCTTGATCACCACATTCCGTACGCCGGCGTCCAGGAAGACATCCGCCATGGCTTCCGGATCCTCTTTGCCGGTGAAGAAACGGGCTTCATCCTCGTTGGGGGTGATCCAGTCAATCTTCGGCAGGGCTTCCCGGTAATCCGCCAGGGTCAGTTTGCGGAAATTCGGCAGCTTGGTGTCCGCGAAAACCAGCTGTCCCGCTGCCTGTGCAGCGTTGACCAGGGCGAATACCCCGGCAGGATCGTCAAAAGGCGCCCGGAACAGGGAACCCAGGAGGATGGCCCTGGCGTCCGTGAAAAACACCGGGGTCCTCTCCGGATGAAAGTTAAACCGGTGGGCCTTATTGGTAATGGATTTCCGGGTGCCGTCCTCCCGGACGAACATGGTGGTCACCGGGGTCATGCCGGTGCGGACCACCGGCCGGGTGTCCACGCCGTTCCGCCGCAGCTCGTCCAGCACAATCTCCCCCGCCGGGTCATTACCCAGGGCACAGAAAATGCCGGTATGCAGTCCCAGCTTTGCCGCGGCAACGGCGGCGTTCACCGCCTCGCCGCCCGCGTTCAGAGTGCCGGATTCCGCCACAAATCCGGAAGCGGATACCGCCTCCGGATTGAAGCCCCGGATAATCGAATCCACCAGGGCCATGCCCACACAGATCAGGTCATATTTCATGGAGTCTCTCCCCGTTTTTCATCAGCCGTTTCCGGCGATTCCCGCCGCATAGAAGATATCCTCCACCACGCCGGTCTGCACGTTCACGCAGACCCAGTAGGTGCCGTTCTTCTCCGTATAGAGCAGGCCGTTGGGAAGCACCTCGGGAGCGGCTTCGTCATCCCCCACCCCGATGCAGGAAAGCTGGCAGGGAATGCCGTGGTACATGATATACCAGTAGCTTTCGTTGTCCGGCTCGCTCATGACTTCCATATGGGCCTGCTGTTCCTCATTCAGTTCAAAAACCCGGATCAGGGCCTCCTTCGCGATGGCGTCCGCCTGTTCCGGGAGCAGGACGGCCATGTCCCGGGCCTCCTTGCTGCCGGATTCCCGCGTTGCCGTCAGGGTATCGCTGATGGACTCCATGGAGGGGACGAATCCGTGCTTCGCGTTGATTTCATCCACCCGGTCCGCGAACTGGCTCACATCCCCGGTTTCCTGGTTCAGCGCCAGCATCTCCATGATCTGTTCGCTGCCCCAGGCTTCCGCCTGCAGTCCGCCGGAGGTGTCCTCCCCGTCATGGGTCCAGGTGATTCCGGCCACCTTGCCGTTTTCCACCCGCACCTCATAGGTGCCCAGCACATATCCCCAGAAGTCGGTGCCCGTATAGCGGACGGTATACGAACCGTCCTCCCCGTCCTCCGTGTCGCGTTCAAAATATTCCTGGGTCAGCAGGGTGATCCCGTATTTCTCCTCCAGCGCCTTATCCGCCAGGCGGATGGCCTGCACCCGGTCGGAGATGACAATCTCTTCCGCCAGGGCAGCGGGCAGGGCCAGGGTCAGCACCGCCAGGGTCAGGATACATATTTTCAGGATGCGCTTCATGGTTTTTCCCCTTTCTTTCTGCTTCGCTTTTTCTCTTGACTGTTCCGATGTATATAACGAACCGGCTTTCCGGTTTGTTCCGCGTTCACGGGCAGCGCAGCTGTTCCATGACCTCCGCTACGTCCCCGCGGATCACCAGGGTGGCCTGATCCTCCGCCGGGATCGGGTCCCGGTTGATCACTGCCAGGTGCTTTCCCCGGAAGTGGCTCAGGAAGGAGGCTGCCGGTTCCACCGCCAGGGAGGTGCCGGCCACGATCAGGGTATCCGCGTTGGTGATCTCCCGGATGGCCCCGATGCACACATATTTCTCCAGGGGTTCCCCGTAGAGCACCACGTCCGGCTTGATCACCCCGCCGCACTCTTTGCAGCGGGGAATGCCTTCCGAATGAAGGATTGCTTCCATAGGATATGACGCGTTGCAGTCCATGCAGTGGTTCTCATGCACATTGCCGTGGAGCTCGTATACCCGGATGTTCCCGGCGGCTTTGTGCAGGCCGTCAATGTTCTGCGTCACAATGCCCCGGAGTTTGTCCGCCTGTTCCAGCTCGAACAGCTTCCGGTGGGCGGCGTTGGGCTTTGCTTCCGGATACAGCAGGTGCTTCCGGTAATAGTCAAAGAACCGTTCCGGCTGTAGGTAGAAGAAGGTTTTGCTCAGGATCATCTCCGGGATGATCCCGTCTTCCCCTTCTTCAGCATACAGGCCCTCCCCGGAGCGGAAATCCGGGATGCCGCTGGCGGTGGAAACCCCGGCTCCGCCGAAAAACACGATCCGGCGGGAACGGTCAATGATCCGCTGGAGCTCCTCAATGCTGCCGGTGTCCATGGCATCCCTCCCTCCGGTTCCGTATATACAGGTCTGTTTCTTTTGATTATACCACTTCGGAGCGCTGAAAAACAGGAGGAGTTCCTTTCCCTGCCTGCCGAAATCTTTTTAAGGTTCATTTATGGTTCGGGTGTACAATAATCCCTGCCGGGAGGAAAAACCTGGCAGAAACCTGAACAGATCGGAGATGTGAACGATGATGAAAAGACTGATATGCGCCCTGCTTGCGCTGTTCCTTTTGACGGCTGTCTTCACCGCCTTTGCGGAAGACAGCGGAAGCACGCCTCCCGGAGAACCTCCGGAGGGCTTCGGCAACGGAAATCCGCCCGGGGAACCCCCGGAAGGTTTCGGAAACGGCACCCCTCCCGGAGAACCACCGGAAGGATTTGAAGGCGGCAACCCGCCCGGAAATCCGCCGGATGGCTTCGGCGGCGGCAACCCTCCCGGCGGCAGTGCGGCGAACGTAACCTATACCGCTGCCGCGGAAATCAACGAAGACTCGGCCGTGAAAACCAGCATCAATGAAACCTATGCATCCGATGCCGCAGACGAGAGCGCCCTGCTGCTCCGCCAGGCGGAAATCACCGTCGACAACCCGTCGGTTTCCAAAACCGGGGACTCCGACGGCTGCGACAGCTGCAGCTTCTACGGCCTGAACGCGGCGGTGCTGGTGAAGGACGGCGCCACCGCAGTCATTAACGGCGGAGTTATCGAAACCGCCGCCAACGGAGCCAACGCCGTCTTCTGCTACGGCGGGAACGGCGGCCGCAACGGCGCGGAAGGCGACGGCACCGCCCTGTATATCAACGGCACGGTCATCACCACCACCGGGGACGGCTCCGGCGGCATCATGACCACCGGCGGCGGCATGACCTGGGCCACCGGCCTCACGGTGAAAACCTCCGGCCGGTCCTCCGCCGCCATCCGCACCGACCGGGGCGGCGGCAGGGTCTACGTGGACGGCGGCACCTACACCACAGAGGGCCTGGGCTCTCCCGCCATCTATTCCACCGCCGCGGTCTCCGTGAAGGATGCCTCCCTGGTTTCCACCCTGTCCGAAGGCATCTGCATTGAGGGCAAAAACTCTGTCACCCTGGAAAACTGCGACCTGACCGCCAATAATACCCAGCGCAACGGACACGCCTCCTTCCTGGACTCCGTCATGATCTACCAGTCCATGAGCGGCGACGCGGACAGCGGCACCTCGGCCTTCACCATGACCGGCGGCCGCCTCACCAGCCTCAGCGGCCATATGTTCCATGTGACCAACACCTCCGCGGTCATCACTCTCAGCGGGGTGGAGCTGGTCAACGAAGGCAGCGATGTGCTGCTCTCCGTCTGCGATGACGGCTGGACCGGCGCCGCCAACGAAGCGAAGCTGAACGCCGTTTCCCAGCAGCTGTCCGGCACCCTGCTGGTGGGCAGCAATTCCGCCCTGTCCCTCTCCCTGGAAGAAGGCTCTGCCTTCACGGGCTGCATCAGCGGGGAAATCACCAACGCCAAAGGCGAAACGGTTTCCGCGGAAACCGGCGCCGTAACCGTCATCCTGGATGAAACCAGCACCTGGACCCTGACGGCGGATACATATATCTCCGTCTTCTCCGGAAATCCCGGAAATGTCACCGGCAACGGCTTCACCCTGTATGTGGACGGAACCGCCCTGGAGGGCATTCAGTAAATCCGGCCGTAAAGAAGCCGCCCGCGCATCTGCGCGGGCGGCTTTGTATTCGGTTTTCAGATCCGGTTCTTCAGGATATCCGCAGACAGCTCCAGCATCCGGAATGCGGCGTCCCGGACGGCGGTAATCTGGTCATAGATCCCGTCTTCGGACAGCACCCCCGCCGGGGTTCCCTCCGGCAGGTCCCCCTCCATGTCCTCATACCAGGCTTCGCTGCCGTAGTAGGCAAACAGCCGGGTCATGGGGTCCTTCAGCTGCTCCATCCGGTCCAGCTGTTTATCCAGGCCGCCGGTGGCTTCCGTGCATTCCTTCAGGATTTTTTCCATGTCCCCGATCCGCTGAAGATCCATGGTTATTCCTCGTCTTTCTTCTTCATATATTTCATGCTGAACATCTCATAGTATTCATCATACCGTTTCTGGTGGCCTTCGTGAAGCGCCTCGCTCAGTTCATGCACATCCAGGGAGTTGCTCATCAGGTCCACGATGACGATGGCGATGTTGGAGCAGTGGTCGCTCACACGCTCAAAATCGGCAATCAGGTCATTGAACACATAGCCCTGGCCGATGGTGCACTTGCCCTTCTGCAGCCGGGCAGTGTGCTTCTCCCGCATCTTCTGGCACAGCTTGTCGATGACCTGTTCCAGGGGTTCCACCCGGAACGCTTCTTCCGCATCGTCGTTCGTGAAACTGCCGAAGGTGATATTCAGGATTTCGGTGATCGCCGTGACCAGGTTTTTCATTTCCTTCGCGCCCTTGTCGGAGAAGGCAATATTCTTTTCCTTCAGTTCCCGGGCCCGCTCTGCCACGTTCAGGGCATGGTCGCTGATGCGTTCCAGGTCCGTGATGGCCCGCAGGTACTGACTCACGGCCTTGTTCTGGGTTTCGGTCATTTCACGGCCGGTCAGCTTCATCAGGTAGCTGCCGATCTTGTCCTCATAGCGGTCCACCACGCCTTCCAGGCTTTCCACTTCCGCGAAGTCCTTGTCCGAATACTCGTTCAGCATGCCGATGGCGATGTTCATGGACTTCTGGGCCAGTTCCGCCATCTTGTTGATGGTCAGGCGGGTCTGCTCAACCGCCAGGGTCGGGTAGGCCAGGAAGCGTTCCTCCAGTCGGTCCATATCCCGGGTGAACTCCTCGTCCTCGGGATTGCCCGGGATCAGGGCCACCACCAGCTTCTCGATCAGCGGGATGAACAGGGCCAGCACCACCACCGTGGAAATACGGAACAGGGTGTTCAGCAGCGCGATGGAGAACATGTCCATGGTCCGGTTCATAAAGGAGAAATGCAGGATGGCGTTCAGTCCGTAGAACACCAGGGCGAACAGCACCACCCGCAGGATTTCAATCACCAGGTAGGAAACCGCCGTCCGCTTGCCGTCCCGGGAGGAGCCCATGCCGGAAAGCAGCACCGGCACTGAGGCGCCGATGGAGATACCCAGCAGGATGGGCAGCGCCCCGTCCAGGGTAATCAGGCCCGTGCTGGAAAGGGCCTGCAGGATACCGACAGCCGCGGAGGCGCTCTGGAGCACCGCCGTAAACACGATACCGATCAGGATGCCCAGCAGGGGATTGGAAAAGCTGGTCAGGAAGGAGGTAAAGGCCGGATCCTCCTTCAGGGCGGATACGGAGCCGCTCATGGTCTTCATGCCGAACATCAGCACGGCAAACCCCATCAGGATATCCGTAATATGCAGCACGCTGCGCTTTTTGATCACGTGCTTCAGCACGATGGCCACCACCGCCGTGATGGCTGCCAGTGCTTCCGTGCTCAGCAGCTGCAGGGCGGAAGAGCCGCCCGATACGCTGGACAGCGCAATGATCCAGCCGGTGATGCTGGTGCCGATGACCGCGCCCATGATGATGGCGATGGCTTGGCGCAGCTTCATCATGGCCGAGTTCACAAAGCCCACCACCATGACGCTGGTGGCTGAAGAGGACTGGATCACCGCCGTGACCCCGGTACCAAGCAAAATGCCCTTGAGCGGATTGCTGGTCAGCCGGTACAGAATCAGTTCGAGCTTGTTGCCCGCCACCTTCTTCAGTCCGTCTCCCATCAGCGACATTCCGTAGAGGAACAGCGCCACTCCGCCCAGGAGCATTACAAAATCCAGTATATCCATTTGACTCCTCCGTCTGCGCGTTTCTTTCCTGACGTCCTCCCGGGCGTCCGCACAGTTCACTTTCAACCATTTTCTTACAAACGGATTTTATCATGGAAGACTTTGACGCGCAAGGTTTCTTTTGTTTTCCGTCCGTTAATTTTCATACGGAAACAGGAAAGGGCGGGGAATCCGGTTTCCCGTTCCCCGCCCCGCGTAATGGAGAATAATATCAACCGCCGCCCTCCAGTTCCGGAACCACCTCCCGGATGGTTCCGTCTTCGTCCAGCAGCACAAATCCCACGGAATTCCAGTATGTCTCTTCATTCTCCTCGTCATACTCATATAAGCCCAGGGTCATGATCCATGTCGGCTTGCCGTAGCTTCCGTCTCCGCTGGTCTTCCAGACGTCGCTGGTCAGTTCACCCTGGACCCGGAGGGCGTTGATCCATTCCGGAGACCGCTGTCCTGCAATGGCCTCGGCAAACGCTTCTTTCGCCTTCGCCTTCATTTCCTCCCGGGTCGGATCGCCTTCCACCAGGAACAGCGGGTAGCTGCTGTTATCGTCCGGCAGGTATTCCGGTTCCGTGAAGAACCAGTAATAGAGCACATTGCAGTCCTGGGGAAGGTCCTCCGCGCTTCCGTACTCGCACAGCAGGCTTTCCAGCCTTCTCCTGTAGTTGACGGCGTTGACGTCCCACTCCTCCATGACCTGTTCCATCCGGTTCCAGTAGGCTTCATCCGTTACGCCATACTGCCAGAACCAGGGTTTGCCGTCCGGCCGCGGCGTCAGCGCTGCCTCATCGCCCAGGGGATAGGGCGGCTCCTCTGCGGATTCCGTATCCGTACGTTCGCAGCGGACCACATATCCGTTTTCATCCAGTTCCACCAGGTAATCCTGCATGCCGGCCCATTTGGCGGTAAAGCGGACCGTCAGTCCCTCCACCAGGGTGTCATACCGGGAACCGTCTTCCAGGCCCAGGTCCAGGTTAGGTTCGTCCAGTTCCAGGTCCGCAAAAGCATACACCGCTTCCCGCCGGGCAATCTCCAGCGGACCGAACGCCTTCAGTTCCATGGCCCGCCGGTTCTTCTCCGTGGAGAACAGGGCATACGTGGGCGTGTAATCCACCTTGTACCGTTCCTTCGAGACCAGTTCTCCGGTCTCCGCATCCACTTCCAGCATCCAGTCTGCCTGGTCGTCATACATGATCACCCGCATTTTCCAGACTGGATGTGGATCCGCGGCAATCAGCATGCAGGTGTTCACCGCGTCAACCGTCCGTTTGCCCAGGATCCCGAAGGCCAGCTGAATCGCTTCCTCCCGGCTGATGCGGGCTGTGCCTGCCTCCGGGAATCTGCCCATCTTCAGCATTTTTCCTTCTGTTCCGGCCGGTTCCAGGCCCTCCATATCCTTTGCCAGCTGCACCCAGCGGTCCTGTTCCCAGTCACCGTACCAGCCGTATGCGCTGACGTACCGCTCGAACAGGTTGTCGCCGTTCAGCGGCTTCGTATCCGCTGAGGCTTCCCCAACGGTTCCGTCCCCGGAAACCGTCACCGTCACATCCCCGTGGCGGATGTTCCGGGTGAAGAAACTGTAATCTGTTTCACCGCGGCTGTTCGGGCCCCAGTTCCTGGCTTCATACTCTTCCCCGTTCAGCAGGTCCAGCTCCGGATACTTTGCCGCGATCGCCTCCAGCTGTTTTTTCTCCCGTTCCGCCGGTGAAGTCCATCCCTCGCCGGCTTTCAGGTAAGCGGCTTCGGGTACATAGAGCATGGATTTGTCATCGTCCTCTGCCTGTTCCCGAACGCTTTCAGCCTTTCCGGCTGTGCTGTCCACGGTGACCGCGTACCGGACCTGCTTTCCCCCGTCTATTGCGATGACCGCCACAATCCAGGCCCGTTTTCCTTCATATTCCGTCAGCACCGCGGATTCCGCGGCTGCCTGTTTCTCCGGCAGGGCTTCCAGCGCTGTGCAGATGGCCTCCTCCCGGGTGATTTCCCCTTCCGCAGGGTCCGGATATGCCGTCAGCTGATAAGCCCGGTATTCCCGGTAATCGCCGTCCTCCGGGGAAAGCTCCGCCTGCTGCATCATCTCATGGAACTTCTGCCAGACGGGCTGGGTCCACCGGCCCTGCCGCCAGTCATAGACACAGAAAGCCATCTCCAGGTCAAAGCCGCTGTAGGGTTTTGTCCAGTCCCTTTTTTCCATTACATAGACATCCGCCGTTCCTTCCGGATCCCGATCCGCAAACCGGATTGTATACCGGCTGTGCTCCAGGTCCCGGGGAACCAGGCTGAACTCCCAGACCGCTTCCCCATTCATCTCCTCATCATGGTAAAAACTCCGCTCCAGCAGGTAAAGCGTCCGGTCCTCCGGATCCAGTCCTTTATATTTCTTTTTCCATGCGGCAAAGGCAAAGGCCTCCGCCTGCCCACAGGTCATGTTGTCCTCTCCCGGCAGGCAGGATTCATAGGGAAGGGAGGGATCGGTCTCATGGATCATCCTCCTGTACCAGTCCTGTTCCTCCAGGGTCCA
Source organism: Christensenellales bacterium (assembly GCA_045111455.1). Classification (GTDB taxonomy): domain Bacteria; phylum Bacillota; class Clostridia; order Christensenellales; family Aristaeellaceae; genus Aristaeella. Next base: position 12,793 of record JBGUGL010000041.1, read on the forward strand.
GGTGCTGGGGTTTCCTCCGAAAGCGTCTTTGCAGATCTCCTCGATTACTTCCGTTTCGTAATACGCATCCCCGCTCCGCAGCGCCTGCATGATGTCGCTGGTTTCCTCCAGGGTAATGCCGTTCTCATTCAGGTTCCGCACCAACTCCGCCAGTTCCTCGGTTGTATAGGTATTGTTGACGGTATTCCTGTCATCGTTCTGCACAGCCAGCGGTACGGCCACCTGCTCCACAATTTCCTTCCGGGTCAGCAGGATCGCTGCCACCGCGGCGGCGGTCATCAGGACCAGCACCATGGCAAACACCAGTCCCACAGTCAGTTTTCTTTTCACTTTTCTTCCTCCGATTGCGTTCTCAAGCATTTCTGAACGCTCCGCAGGGGAAGTGCGTACACCGGACATCTGCGCGTTCAGCGCCTGCTGAATGCGTTCCTTCATCATCTGCTCATTCATGCGCTTCGCCCCCTTCCAGCGCGTCCTTCAGCAGGGCCTGTGCCTGTGCAAGGCGGCGGTGGACCGTGCTGACGGATTGTCCCAGCGCGTCCGCGGTCTCCTGCATGGTAAAGCCCTGGTAAAAATACAGTAATACGATTTCCTTATACTTGTCCGGCAGTTCCATCACCGCCAGCGTCAGCGAGCGGTCCTCCGGCTGCACAGCCGTCAGGCTCGGGGGCAGGTCCTCCAGGGCCTGTTTCCGGTCCACATGGCGGAACCAGGCGGTCCGCCGGTAGTCCTTGCAGGTATTCACGGCAATACGGAAAAGCCACGCCTTTTCATTCGTGACGGCTTTCCGTTCAAAATCTCCCATGTATTTCCAGGCCTTGATCCAGGTGTCCTGGAGCGCGTCCTCCGCCTGGTGCTGATCGGACAGATACAGGCAGCAGGTCCGCAGGATCTGGTCTGAATACAGCTCAATCCATTGACCGAGTCGCTGCTCGCGGTTCATGCCGGGTACCGCAGCATGATCCATGGCCGATCACCTCCCCCGTTCAGTATGTCTGAAGCGTTTTTCCCGCCTCCATCCAATAAGACGTACAGGCCTCCCTGTTTTTTTCTGTGAAACGGATGTTTTTTGATAAAAAGTTCCGGCCGTGTATCACACAGCCGGAACAAAGCACCGGGGATTATTCATTTGCTGCCGGGGACGGTGTCCGTAATGCCGCACCGGGCCACGTAGCCGTTTTCATCCAGTTCCAGTTCGAAGGTCTTCAGGCCTTCCCGGCGGCCGGTGAACCGGACCGTCCGGCCCTTCACCTGAACGTCATACTCCTCCGGATTGTCAAAATCCGGCATGGGCAGTTTCTCTTCCAGGTCCTCATTCATTGCCGCAAAGGCATAGCGGACTTCCCGCCTGGCCACCGCTTCCGCTCCCAGCTCCTTCAGTTCAAAGGCCCGGCGGTTCTTTTCCGTGGTGAACAGGGCGTAGGCCGGTGTATATTTGGGATCGCACAGCTCACTGGCAACCGTTTCCCCTGTTTCCGCGTCAATCTCCAGCAGCCGTTCCACCGGCCATGTCATCGTCAGGACTTTCCATACAGGATGGGGTTCTGCATCAATCAGCACACAGAATTCAGTTTCCGCCACAGCGGCGTCCCACGCCAGGCTGTAAACCTCATCCTGTGTAATACGCACGCTGTTTTCCTCCGGGAACCGGGCCGCCTTCAGCAGTTTCCCTTCCGGGAGATCCGGATCGCTGTCGTTCAGGCCCAGGGGTTCCATATCCTTTGCCAGCTGCACCCAGGTTTCCTGCTTCCACCGGCCGATCCTGCCGTAGGCGGACTGGTATCTCCTGAACAGGGTGTTCACGTCCCCTGCCGGCTCCCTGTCCGCCGAGTCCAGCCGGACCGTTCCGTCCGTAAGAACAGCCGCCTGCACGTCCCCGTGGCTGATATTCCTGGTCAGGAAATGAACTTCCGTCCCCCAGTCATAAACATTGCCTTCAAATCCGTATTCCGCCCTGTTCAGCAGGTCCAGTTCCGGATAGGCTCCTGCAATGGCTTCCCGGGCGCTGTTGATCTGATCGTCGCGGACCAGGAAGCTGTCTTTTTCTGCGTCAGCGGAACCGGCCTCCCCGGACGGCTCCGGGATCCTGATCAGGATCGCGTCGTCGCTCCCTTCCACTTCCCCCAGTTCATTGGTGTCCGCATAATACTTCCCGACATAGGCCCTCAGGTATACTTTCAGTCCCTCCGGCGTGGAAAAAAACGTGCTGTCACGAATTGCAAGGGATCTCGGCACTGAATCGCCTGCGGAATCCATCATGGATCCGAGATTGGCGAAATACTCCGGTTTCACCGCCAATTCAGTGGTTCCCAGTTTGCTTCCGTTTTCGTCCACCCAGGTGGCAATGATGCTGATTCCCTTCTCCGCATTATCGTCCAGGGTCCTCACCAGGGCCAGCTTTCCGCCGTGTGCATACACATTTACCCATGACGTGTCATCCAGGCGGTCATCTCTGTATACCCACCGGATATGGCCGTTCGCATCCAGTTTCACAATGGTGCAGCGGTCTATATTCTCATCCTCTGCCAAACTGTACTTTGTTTCCCAGACCAGCGCCGCATATCCGCCGTCCTCTGTTTTTACAACATCCGACACTCCGGCTTCATCCGTATCCGGCCACTGGTAATCCGGGACAGTTTCCCAAAGCACCTTGTCTGTCAGGCCGTCCATTTTTATGATCCTCGCATGGCTCATCCCGTCTCCGGTTCCGCCGTACAGCACCAGTTCATCTCCCGGCAGGAAGCCAATGGCCTCCCCGAATACCTGTTCCGCCATAATCCGGGTGATCAGGTTTCCGTCCCAGTCTGTCACTTCGATACCGGTACTGACGCCTTCCTGGTCCCGTCTTTCCAGTTCCAGAAAGGAGGGATGGGGGATTAATCGGCCGATATTCCCTTCAAACGGCCCCATCGTTTTATCGAGCCGGACCCCGTCCGGTGTAAAAAACTGTATCGTCCAGCTTTCTGCTTCCCCTCGCGGAAATACTGCGTGTCTTACCGCAATGGTTCCGTCCTTCAGGACTTCCGCATTATCAAACCATAAATTGCCGTCTAGAATTTCCTCCGGTCCGGTATATTCCCAACCAACCGTTCCGTCCGTATTCAGGCATTCCAACCGTGCTTTATGAGAATAAGCATCTATATCATCCATATATTTTGCTTCCACACCGGACAGCACCACCCGCCCGTCCGGCAGGGTACATGCATAGGACAGGAGCATCCCGGGCAGCCGGACCACATCCTTTTCCGGATCGAACTCGTCGGCCCGGGCCGGGAGGACCTCCGTCCCGGCGGTTCCGCCCGCTGTTTCCGGTTCGCTTCCCTGCGCCAGGGCTGCCTCAATGGTCTGGGGAGTATACCGGTTTTCGCCCCGGATCGGGTCCGCCGGATCCAGTCCGCCTCCCCGGCGGGTCAGGCCCAGGATTCCCGCGCCGGCCAGCAGCGCCAGCGCCGCAGCCGCGGCCGCGATCCTGATACGCAGCGGATACAGGGCCGTTCTCTTTCTTTCCGGTTTTCTCCGGCTTTCCTGCTGCAGGTCCTCCAGGGTCTTATGAAACACGGTATGGAATCCGGAATCCACCGGTCCCAGCATCTGCCGGAAATCTTCCGCTTTCTTCATACCTCAAACACTTCCTCTCTGCAGATATCCCTCAGTTGTCTGCGTCCCCTGTCCAGCCTGGATTTGACGGTGCCCTGCGGAATCCGCAGGATCGATGCCACCTGCTGTATCGTATATCCTTCGATGTAATACAGCACCACCGGCATCCGCTCCCGTTCCTCCAGTTGGAACAGGCAGTCCCGGAATTCAACAGCGTCACTGTACACAGGCATTTCCCTGTCCGGAAAATCGGCTGTCGGTACCATCCGTTTCCGCTCCTTCTGGATGTTATGGCACACATTCAGCAGGATCCGGACAATCCACGTGCCCAGATAGCATTCATTTCTCAGGGAGGCGCGCTTCTCCCACGCCCTTCTCAGAGTTTCCTGAATGGCATCTTCCCGGTCCGCTTCGACGGGCAGCTGGCTGCAGGTAATCCTGTACAGCGTGTGCTCCATCTCTTTCACGGATGCTACGAAAGTTTCATCTGACATCTCTGTTCCTCCCGGTTACCTTTTACATCTGTTAGACCACCCGGCAGCGCGTTCGGTTCACGGTAAATTTTTTCTCTTTGCAAAAATTCCGGAGGACGCTTCTGCCTGCCCTCCGGAACGGTTGTTTTCAGTTCATATCATTTTCCCGGTCCCATATATTTTTCCGCGGCGGCGATCAGCTTCTGCCGGGCTTCCCGGGCATTCCGGGTCCACAGCAGCACGTCAAAGCCGTGGATATTGCCGTGGAATACATCCGCATGGGCTTCCACCCCGGCTTCCCGCAGTTTTTCCACGTAGGCCAGGGTCTCGTCCCGGAAGGGTTCCTCGTCCTCCACATAGGTATAGCAGGGCGGCAGACCCGCCCAGTCCGTTTCCCGGGAAGGCGAAGCGTAGGGCGGCACGTTCTCCGCGCCGTACAGGTTCCGCAAGTAGGCTTTCCAGCCCCAGTGGTTCCGCCGGGTGCCCCAGCCGTGGGAGTGGCTGTGGCGGGAGGAGTCTGTGTCCCTGCAGTCCAGCATGGGATACAGGGGAATCTGGAAGGACACCGGGATTTCTCCCCGGTCCCGGGCATAGATGCATACCGCGGCGGCTAGGCCCCCTCCGGCGCTTTCCCCGCCCACGATGATCCGGCTGCGGTCAACCCCCAGCTCCTCCGCATGGTCCCACAGGTACTGCAGGGCCGCATAGCAGTCCACCAGGGCTGCGGGATACGGGGCCTTCAGGGCTTTCCGGTAGTCCGGGGCAATCAGCACGCATCCGAAATGCTTTGCCAGGGGACGCCCCATGGTCAGGTAAACCATGGCCGGATATCCGGTCACATATCCGCCGCCGTGGAGCCAGAGCAGGCCGGGAACCGGCTTTTCCTGTCCCTCCGGCCGCAGGATCAGTACCTTCATCCTGCCGGCCGGCGTCTCAATCCGGCGGACTGTGCGTTTCATCTTCATGACTGTTCCTCCGTTGCTCATGCCCGTTCTCCGGGCATCCTGCTGATTATACCAGATTTTGGCGCAAAAGGGCACTGCCCGCTTTCCTGATCTGTACTGTTTGTTTTTTTCACGGAATGGATTATCATGATTATACAGCCGTCTGCAGGATATCCGGGAAGAATTCCCGGCTCCGCTGCGTTGATATATCAGAAATTCATCATGATGACCGGAGGTAACCATGAAAAAAATCCTGTGCCTGGTCCTGGCTCTGGCCCTGCTGCTGTGTTCCGCAGCCTTTGCCGACGAGGATAACTGGGTGGAATCCTCTCCGATTCTTTTTGAGGGCGCCCTGGAGGACCTGCTGTTCAACACCCGTAATGTGACCGTGACCGGGGAAGCCAGTTTCTCTCTGGACGGGGAATGGTTCAAAACCGCCCGTGCCGTCTACCGCCAGGCCGGTGAGAATTCCTACTGGGATTACCGCCTCACCGCTCCCGATGCAGACGGCGGGGAGCGTGCCAACGGTTATACCGTTGTTGCCAACCGCGAATACTATTATGTCATGGAATCCGATCCCTATCCCGCCACCTACCGGAGCGGCTCAGACACCGCGCGGGATACCCTCCTGCGGGAAACCGTCCAGACCCGGACCATGATCACCGTGCTGCGGACCCTGGCCAACGAGGCCTATACCCTGCTGGGCTCCGATGCCATTACCGTCTCCGGCGCCAAAGACCAGCCGGAAACCCTGCATATTCAGGTCGGTGAAAACGTACCGGATCATGTGAATCTCGCCCTGTCCATGTTCTGGCAGTACGCGGCCAGGCGCTTCTTTGAAGTGGACACGGAGCAGGTTGATGCATCGGAAAGAATCTTCATTCATGATTTCCGTACCCTCAGCAAGGGCCTTCTGGCCACTACCCGCTATCTTTCCGTCAAAAACGCGGACCTGACCGTCGTCATGGACGCCAGCGGGCTTCTGCAGGAGATTTCCGGTTCCGCTTCCGTCCTGCTGAATACCATGCATGACGGCGGCAAGCGGCTGGACATCACCTTTAAGCTGGATGTTACCGACCGGGACACCACCAAAGTGGACCCCTTCAAACCCGAGGATTACGGCGTGGAGCTGTTCGACCCGAAGAAATACCAGACCTGGGATGACGAAACCATGGACCGCCTGGAAGCCTGGGCGGACCATGGATATTTCTCCTGGATGAAGGCCGGTTATGAAAAAGACGCGGATAAGTTCACCAGCGGCTCTTACCGCTGGGTTGGCGATGTGTATGAAATGAAATGGGAGAACGATGCAGGCGATAACTCCCTGGTCACCCTGCTTACCGCCGACGGTCAGCTGCTGGAAATGGAGCATCTCGACAGCTTTACGGCTGAGATCACGGAAACCCCGTATCCGGATGAGCAGCTGGTACAGGACACCCTGGAAAAAACCCTGAATTTTCTGGAGGAACGCTACCCGGATGTTGCCGCCAGGCTGGGCGGGATGAAACTTTCCGGCTGGCGGGAGGCAGACGGCCGGACCGATTTCTTCTTTGACCAGGATCCGCTCCCGGAAGCCGACGGCATCACCCTGGTTGTCCGGGCCCTGCCGGAATGGCGGATTGAAAGCATTATCTGCGACAGCAACGGCTGAGCCGGCCTGTCAGCAGTTGTCCGTTTCCTTTGTCTCGGCCTGCCATTCCCGGAGGAATTCCTCCATGAAGGCATGCCGCGCTTCTGCCAGCTCCCGGCCCCGGGCCGTATTCATCATATCCTTCAGCAGAAGCAGCTTTTCATAAAAATGCGCGATGGAACCTTCCGGTTCCCGCCCGTGCGACCCGCCGTAGGCGAAGGTACGGGCAATGCCCACAGCGCCCATGGCATCCAGCCGGTCCGCGTCCTGGACGACGCGGCCCTCCGGGGTGCCGGGGCGTTTTCCTTTGTTCCGGCTGAAGGAGACGGCGTTGATCGCCTCGCAGATCCGGTCGGCCTTTTTCTCCGGCACGCCCCGGGACTCCAGGAACCTCCGGGCATTGGCATTGTTCTCCGTGTCAAAAAGCTTGTGATCATCCGCGTCATGGAGCAGGGCTGCCAGGGCTGTGATTTCCGGATCGCAGTCCGGCTCCGTCTCCGCGATCTCCATGGCGGTCCGCCACACCCGGCAGGCATGACCGAAGCCGTGCCCGTCCGCGTTGCCTTCAAACAGCGTCCGGATATATTCTTTTGCTTCCCGGATCATGGAATCCATCTGCCTGTCCTCCCCTTCAGATTTCAACGGTAACCCGGAATGTCCGGTCGTCCGGATAGCTCACAACCAGCCGGCCGTGGTGTTTCTCCGCGATCCGTTTTGCCGCCGCCAGGCCGATGCCGGACCCGCCGCTTTTCTGGGTGCGGGCGCTGTCGCCCCGCACAAACCGTTCCGTCAGCTTCTCCGGGGCCACCTCCGGCAGCTGCGCCACGGAATTGGACAGGGTAATCCGGGTCCTTTTCCGCTCCGGTTTCACGGAAAGTCGGATGGTTCCCGCCTCCGGCGTATACTGGACCGCGTTGTCCATCAGCAGGCACACCAGGCGCCGCACCAGGCTTTCGGAGCCCCGGACCGGGACGGTTTTCTCCAGCTCCGTCTCCCCGGCAATCTGTTTCTGCCGCAGGGAGGGCTGGTATTCCTGCCAGATAGCCTCCGTCAGGGCGGTCAGGTCGATCTCCTCAAGGGTTTCCTCGTTCTTTTCCTCGTCCAGCCGGGCCATCATGATCAGGTCCTGCACCAGGTGCTCCATCCGGTCCACCTGGGTCCGGATGTTGCCGCTCCATTTGTTTTTTCCGTTCCGCAGCTCCAGCACGTCCAGGTTGGCCCGGGCAATGGCCACCGGCGTTTTCAGGTCGTGGCCGGCGTCCGTGATGAACCGGCGCTGCTGCTCCGCGTTCCGGACGAAGATATCCGCCATCCGGTTGGACACGGGAAACAGCACAATGATCAGCAGGATGAGAATAGCGATCCCCACCAGGCCCGCGTTTTTCAGCATCTCATACATTGTGTGCAGCTGGACCGACATGTCCACCAGCACCAGTTTCCCGCTGCCGTCCGCGTTCCTCCGGATGCCGTATTTGTAGGATCCCGCCTTGCCCCTTTCCGTATCCGTCTTCACAGCGGCTGCCGCGTATTCCCGGGCTTCTGTCTCGGTATCCTCCTGGGAGCCGTGCCGGGAAACCGTTTCCAGGTTCCCGTCAGCGGAAAAGTGAAACTCGTAATACACGGACGGGCTGTTCCGCCGTCCCGGCCGGTAGCCGAACATGGGCGGGGTTTCCTCCTGGGCAAAGCGGGGTCGTTCCTCCTCCCGGGACTCCAGGCGGGATTCAATGAACCGGTCCGTATTGATCTCGATCCACCGGAAACTGAACAGCCAGACCCCCGCCACCGTGACGGCCAGGATGATCAGGAAGGAAAGCACCGCACTGAACATGATCCGGCTCCGGTAATATTTTTTCATTCAATCTCCTCCAGCGCGTATCCGACGCCGCGTTTGGACCGGATTTCCACATCCGCTCCCAGGACTTCCAGTTTCTTCCGCAGGCCCGATATGTGTACCCATACCGTGCCGTATTCCACGTCCGCGTCCATGCCCCAGACCCGGTCCAGCAGGGTATCCGCGGAAAAATAAATATGCGGGTTCCGCATAAACAGCTCTGTCAGCTGGTACTCCCGGTGGCTCAGCGGGCAGGTTTTCTCCCCTGACCGGAGCGCGCAGCCGCTCCGGTCCAGCACCAGGTTCCCGATGGCTGTCTGTTCTCCCTGATAGGCCTGGCTCCGGCGGGTCAGCGCCTCCACCCGCACCCGCAGCTCCTCCAGGGCGAAGGGCTTGGTCAGGTAATCGTCGCTGCCGCTTTCAAAACCCAGGACCTTGTCCCGGATTTCGCTTTTGGCGGTCAGCAGCAGCACCGGCGCGGTGTTTCCCTCGCCCCGCAGGGTGCGCAGCACTTCCAGCCCGTCCATGCCGGGCATCATGATATCCAGGATCAGTACGTCATAAATCCCCCGGCGGGCATGCTCCAGGGCGTCTGTTCCGTTGTTCACCCAGTCCGTCTCATAATGATGGTATTCCAGGAAATCGACGACAGCCTCCGCCATCGCCTCTTCGTCTTCCGCCAGGAGCAGCCTCATGGTTTCCACCTTCCTTTGACAGACATTATACATGGAAAAAAGCCTGTGAGAACAGGATATATCCTGCCCTGCCAACCTTAAGCCAGCCTTATGCCTCCCTGCCGTCAGAAGGATTGATCAGTCTTTTTGTTCTCTGTTTGTTTTTTGCCTTCTTCCTGCCTTGACAGGGATATGCCGCAATTTTATAATACCGCAAAAGCGATGATCAAGGCGAGTAACCGGATCATGGCGGTGTACAGAGAGCCCCGTGTGACGCTGCGAGCGGGGAGACTGTCTGCCGGCGAAATTCCCCTTGTATGCTTCCCGCTGAAACCCCCGGGCGTGTAGGCGGTGACGGAATGCGGCCGTTATCTTCCGCAGGACAGATGATAGTCTGTCTCTGAGGCCGCGTTCCCGCGGCGAACCAAAGGTGGTACCACGATGATAAGTCGTCCTTCGGAAGGGTCCGAAGGATGTTTTTATTTCCGGCTTTTCCTTCCCCGCCGGGGAAGAAGAGATACAAACCCCTATTCAGATTATAAGGAGGGTTCCCCATGAAAAAGCTGATTTCCCTGCTGGCTGTCCTGGCCCTGGTCCTGGGTGTGTGTGCCTGTGCCTCTGCCGAAGAAAAGACCTACAACGTCGGTATCCTGCAGCTGATCCAGCATCCCGCGCTGGATGCGGCCACCCAGGGTTTCAAGGATGCCCTGACCGAAAAGCTGGGCGACAAGGTGACCTTTGACGAAGGCAACGCCTCCGGCGACTCCAACAACTGCGCCCAGATCGCCGGCCAGCTGGTTTCCAAAAACGTGGACCTGATCATGGCCAACGCCACCCCCGCCATGCTGGCCTGCGCCACCGCCACCGCCGATATCCCGGTGCTGGCCACTTCCATCACCAACTATGAATCCGCCATGGAGATTGAACTCACCGCAGAAGGTGCCACCGGCCTGAACGTTTCCGGCACCAGCGACCTGGCGCCCCTGGACGGCCAGGCAGCCATGATCAAGGAGCTGTTCCCGGAAGCAAAGACCGTGGGCCTGCTCTACTGCAACGCCGAACCCAACTCCATCTTCCAGATCAAGACCATTGAAGGCTTCCTGGCTGAGCTGGGCTATGAATGCAAGCGCTACGGCTTCAATGACTCCAACGACCTGGCTTCCGTGGTGCAGACTGCCACCGAGTGCGACGTCATCTACATCCCCACGGACAACACCGCCGCCGGCAATACCGAAGCCATCGCCAACGTGGTGATCCCCGCCAAGGTCCCGGTCATCGCCGGTGAGGAAGGCATCTGCGCCGGCTGCGGCGTGGCCACCCTGACCATCAGCTACTATGACATCGGCTACAAGACCGGTGAAATGGCTTACGACATCCTGGTGAACGGCGCCGACATTGCGGCCATGCCCATTGCCTACGCTCCCCAGTTCACCAAAAAGTACAATGCCGCCAATGCCGCCGAGCTGGGCATCACCGTTCCCGCTGACTACCTGCCCATTGAATAAGGCATCCTGAAACACCCTTCTGCCCCTTCTCCGCCCGGAGAAGGGGTACAGGTGTTTTTACCATCTGACATTTTTCATTCTTCATTCTTCATTTTTCATTGTTAATTGGAGGCTTCCCTTGAACATCGCGCAACTGCTTAATCAGCTTCCCGGCGCCGTGGCCCAGGGTCTGATCTGGGGTATCATGGCCATCGGGGTGTACATCACTTTCCGGATCCTGGATATCGCCGACCTGACGGTGGACGGTTCCTTCGCCACCGGCGGCGCCGTGGCGGCCATTCTGATCACCAACGGCGTCAACCCCTGGCTGGCCACCTTCATCGCCCTGGCTGTGGGCATGCTGGCCGGTGCCGTCACCGGCGTATTCCATACGTCCATGGGGATTCCCGCCATCCTGGCCGGTATCCTGACCCAGCTGGCCCTGTATTCCGTAAACCTGCGGATCCAGGGCATCGGCACGGACCTGGGATCCCGGGCCAATGTTCCCCTGAGCATCAACAAATACAAGAACATGCTGGTGTCCCTGCGCAACGTGGGCAAATTCGTCCTGGAAAACCCCATCTGGCTGATGCTGCTGATGACCCTGATCCTCATCGGGATCATGTACTGGTTCTTCGGCACGGAATACGGCTGCAGCCTCCGGGCGGTGGGCTCCAACCAGCAGATGGCCCGGGCCCAGGGCATCAACACCAGCACCGGCAAGCTGGTGGGCCTGATGGTCAGCAACGGCCTGGTGGCCTTCTCCGGCGCGCTCATGGCCCAGTACCAGGGCTTCGCCGACGTGTCCATGGGCCGGGGCGCCATCGTCATCGGCCTGGCGGCCGTGATTATCGGCGAGGTGATCTTCGGCAAGCTCTTCCGGAATTTCGCCCTGAAGCTGCTGGCCGTTTCCCTGGGCGCCATCATCTACTACCTGGTCATCCAGGTGGTGCTGTGGCTGGGCCTCAACACGGATGACCTGAAGCTGCTGACCGCCCTGGTGGTCGCGGTGTTCCTGGCCATGCCCCACTGGAAAAACGCCATCGTTACCCGGAAACTGAAGGGAGGTAAGCGCCATGCCTGAAAACGATATGCTGGTCCTGCAGGATCTGCGCAAGACCTTTAACCCGGGCACCGTCATGCGGAAGATGGCCCTGGCCGGCGTGGACCTGACCCTGCGCAAGGGAGATTTTATTACCGTCATCGGCGGCAACGGCGCCGGCAAGAGCACCATGCTCAACGCCATCGCCGGCACCTTCCAGGTGGACAACGGCAAAATCCTGCTGGGCGGCCGGGATGTGACCCATCTGCCGGAGCACAAGCGTGCTGCCTTCCTGGGCCGCGTGTTCCAGGATCCCATGACCGGCACAGCCGCCTCCATGAACATTGAGGAAAACCTGGCCCTGGCCTACCGCCGGGGACAGCACCGGGGCCTCCGCTGGGGCATCTCTCCGAAGGAGCGGGCCCTGTACCGGGAAAAGCTGGCCTCCCTGGACCTGGGGCTGGAAAGCCGCCTGGGCAGCAAGGTGGGCCTCCTGTCCGGCGGACAGCGCCAGGCCCTGACCCTGCTCATGGCCACCCTGAAGCAGCCGGAGCTGCTCCTGCTGGACGAGCACACTGCCGCCCTGGATCCCAAGACCGCGGAAAAAGTGCTGCGCCTGACCAAACACCTGATTGAGGAAAACGGCCTCACCGCCCTCATGGTCACCCATAACATGAAGGATGCCCTGGCCCTGGGCAACCGGACCATCATGATGCATGAAGGCAAGGTGATTCTGGACCTGGACCGGGAGCAGAAACGGCAGATGACCGTGGAGGACCTGCTGGCGCAATTCGAAAAAGCCAGCGGCCGGGAACTGTCCAACGACCGCATGCTCCTGACCTGATCAAAGTGCGAAAGGATCGCTCATGAATAACGCAATGGAATTTGTCCGGAAAATGCCCCTGCCCCAGGAGATCAAACGGGACTACCCGGCGAATGCACAAATGCAGTCCGTCAAGGAAGCCCGGGACCGGGAAATCTCAGACGTGCTGACGGGAAAGGATTCCCGCCTGCTGCTGATCATCGGCCCCTGCTCCGCCGACCGGGAGGACGCCGTACTGGAGTATATGGGCCGCCTGGCGGAAATCAACCGGCAGGTGAAGGAAAAGCTGCTGATCGTGCCCCGGGTCTATACCAACAAGCCCCGCACCAAGGGCGTGGGCTACAAGGGCATGCTGCACCAGCCGGATCCGGAAAAGAAAGAGGACATGCTGGCCGGCATCATCGCCATCCGCCAGCTCCATATGCGGGTTATCCGGGAAACCGGCTTCACCTGCGCCGAGGAGATGCTCTATCCCTCCAACTACAGCTATCTGTCCGACCTGCTGGGCTATGTGGCCGTGGGCGCCCGCTCCGTGGAAAACCAGGAGCACCGGCTGGTGGCCAGCGGCCTGGGCATCGCCGTGGGCATGAAGAACCCCACGGCCGGTGACATCTCCGTCATGATGAACTCCATCGCCGCTGCCCAGAGCCCCCAGGAATTCATCTACCGCAACTGGGAGGTGCGCACCTCCGGCAATCCCCTGGCCCATGCCATCCTGCGGGGCTATGTGGACAGCTTCGGCCGCTCCCATCCCAATTACCATTATGAGAACCTGCAGACCCTGCTGAAGCTGTACCGGGAAAGCGGCCTGGCCAACCCCGCCGTCATCGTGGACACCAACCACAACAATTCCGGAAAGCAGTACCTGGAGCAGGTCCGCATCTGCAAGGACGTCATGCACAGCCGGGGCCTGGACCCGGAGATCTCCGCCCTGGTCAAGGGCCTGATGGTGGAAAGCTACCTGGTGGACGGCGCCCAGAAAATCGGCGACGGCGTCTACGGCCAGTCCATCACCGATCCCTGCCTTGGCTGGGAAAAGAGCGAACAGCTCATCCTCCGCCTCGCCGACTCCGTCTGATTCGTGCCAGGGGGACGGTTCTGATGGCACGTTTTGAAAATGCCTCTGAATGGATCCATAAACCGCCATTCAGAGGCATTTTCATGTGTTGCCGTAAAACCACTTTTTGAGTCCGGGTATCAACCGGACTGGTTCGATACTGAAAACTGCCGGAGCAAACGCTCCGGCAGTTTTTATTCTGTTTGTTACCGTTTATCCCGGTCAATCAGTTCCAGGGAGATGACGGACATCAGGGCAAAGAGCAGGATAAAGGCGCACAGGAACAGCCAGTTTGTGATGAGGTTATCCGGGGTACTTGCATACTGATCCTTCCGTCCGGCCTCAGCAGTCTTCTGCTTGATAAAAAGCTCCACATTGTCCTTGCCGGCAATCTCCAGCAGGGTGCCCACCGTGGTATCAATCGGGATTTCCCGGTCCCGCTGGCCCTGGATCACCGGACTGTTGTTGGCGATCTCCAGCAGCTGGCCAAAGGTCATGGGATCCTTGATCAGTAGCTCATCCGACTGGAAAACGCTGTCCGGCTTCAGGATCTTCACCGCCTCGCCCACCGTCATGGCGGGCACCACCACGTCCTCCCGGTGCTTTGCCATCACATCGCTGTTGAGGATATCCAGGATCTTTCCCACCGAGATTTTCTCATGGATCTCCGTGTCTTTCATGGTGCTCACCGCGGTCCAGCCGGCCGCCATGGGCAGCTGGTTATAACCGCACTGGGAGGTAATGGCCTTGATCCCGTAATTGGAGATGGTGATATTGGACAGGGGCTGGATCGCCTGGGGAATCGGAATGATTCCGCCGGAAAACACCAGCTGGAAAATCAGCACAAAGGGCATCACCGTCATGGCGGCAGTGGTGGTATGGGCGATGCTGGAAATGAACAGGCTCATCATGTCCGACGCGTAGGAAATCAGCAGCATGGTAAACCCAAACTCCAGGATCCCCCGTTTCGCGGTAAATATGCCCTCCTCCGGGAACGGCACGCCGACCGTTTTCAGCACATACACGCTGATCGCCGTCTGGGCCAGGCACAGCACAAACTGGTAGATCATATGGGCTGCCACATAGGAGGTGATATGCATACCGGACCGGTGTTCCCGCTTGATAATTGCCCGCTCCCGGCAGATGGCCTGGATTGAATTGAAGCAGCCGTTCCAGATGGCTACGCAGGCCAGGGCGAAGGAACTGATCAGGCAGCCCTCCATGCTTGCAAACAGCCGGTTCCGGACCACCACAGCCACCAGCAGTGCAATGACCGCGGCCATGGGGATGACTTTCCAGTCGCTTTCATTGATAAAGAACCGGAACTGCTTGCCCAGGTAGATCGGAACCTGGCTGAGCCGGTCCCGGTGGCGGAAGGTTCTTTCCCTGCGGTTTGTTTTCATGCTCATCTCAGACATGCTGCACCTCCGCAAACTTCAGGACGAACTCATCCGCCCGGCCTTCTCCGCCTTCTTCCTCCCGGTTGACGGCCTTGACGATTTCCTCCATTTTTTCTTTCCCGAAGAAAGCCCGGGCCTCTTCAATGGGCCCGAACCAGGCCAGCCGGCCGGTGCGTTTCGCATCCTTGGCCAGCACAATTACATCGTCAAACAGGTCAATGACCCGGTCCGGGGTATGGGTAATCACGATGATGATTTTGCCCTGGTCCGCGATCTGCCGCAGCTGCTGGAACAGTTCCCGGGCCATCACACCGTCCAGGCCGCTGTCCGGCTCATCCAGGATGAACAGGGTGGGGTTGGAAATGAATTCCATGGCAATGGACAGCCGCTTCCGCTGGCCGCCGGAAAGCTTGGAAACCAGGCTTCCCTTCACCGGCGTCAGGCCGAAGATATCCATGACCTCCTCCACCCGTCCCTGCCTCTCCGGCCGGGAGAAGCTGTTGGGCAGGCGCAGCATGGCAGTATCCATCAGGGTGCGGTACACGGTATCACTGCCCCGGATCAGGTCCGCCTGCGGCACGAAACCGATGTCGTACTGCATATCCTTGTAGAATTTATACATGTTCCGGCCGTTCAGGTTGACCTCCGCCTTTGCAGGTTCATAGCCGTTCACCGCGTTGACAAAAGTGGTTTTTCCGGCGCCGGAGCCGCCCAGCAGCAGCACCATATGGCCAGGCTGGATGGACAGGTGAATATCCCGCAGCAGGGTCTTCTTTTTGAACATATCCCGGGCGGTCCTCTCCTGCAGGTTGACGGTAAGGCCCTGGTCCAGCACAGCGGCTTTCCGGCCGGAGAAATAGTAATCAACGTCATCCCGGATTTCCTCTGCCTTCCAGATGGGCTGGTATTTCTTCCGGAATCCCCACAGCAGGGGCGCAATGGGCACCCATTCCGCGATAATCCACAGAAGGATCCACCGTTTCCGCCGTTCAAACACCCTGCACAGTCCTGAAAAAACCCGGGTCTCATAGATCAGGGACGCCGGTACGACAATGAGTTCAGCCAACGCAATCACATACTGAAACCGGCTGCCGCTGCCCAGAAATCGGGTGACACTGTAGCACAGAATCATGCCGGCCTGAATCACCGACAGGGTACGGCCTTCCTGCTCCCGGTCCGCGCACAGCGCCAGCTTATAAACCCGCGCCACCGGAATCAGCGCCCACCAGCCCTTCAGGCCGCATTTGACAAACACAGCCCACAGGCCTGCCAGGTACAGGCACGCCATGACCGTGGTCGGCAGGTCGGTTGCGCTGAACAGCACATAAAGCAGGATATCCAGAATTTTCCCCGGAAGAGTCATTTCCCAGCCCCCTTTTTTCATACACTTCAACATACCCCAAAACCCCTTCCCGGTCAAGAGGCGTACCATGGAGAAGGTTCCCGGCGGCACATTTTCAATTCTGTCTTAAGGGAATAAAACATGCACCGGAAACAGTTTCCGGTGCACATTTAATTCTGAATTATGAATTGTGGATTCAGTCAATTCTTTCCAGCGTATTGTATCCCCGGGCTTGCAGAAACCCTTCCACCTCCATCAGGTCCGCCGCCCGCAGGATTGCCACCGGCAGCCGGCTGAGGGTGTTGTAAGTCACATACAGGTAATCCAGGTTGATATTCCCGTCGCTGATCACGGTCAGCAGATCGTTCAGGCTGCCGCATTCATCGCTGATTTCCACCGCGGCCACATAATCGCTGTGGCACATGTATCCGGCATCCTGCAGCACCCGGGCTGCGCTGTCCGTATCGGAAACCAGCATGCGGACAATCCCGAACTCCGCGCTGTCGTTGGTAATCAGGGTATTCATGTTGATCCCGGCATCCGCCAGGATCTGCGTCATCCGGTTCATGGCGCCTTTTTTGTTTTCCGCGAAAATGGATAACTGCCGGATCATATTCCTCTACCTCTCAGTTCAGTTCTTTCAGGGCTTCCTTCATGGACCTGACATATGCGCCGATTTGCTCCGGCGCGTCCTTGCCGTATTTCGCCAGGATTTTCTCAATGGCGGATCCCACAATGGCGCCGTCGGACAGGGCCGCCATAGCCTTTGCCTGCTCCGGCGTGGAAATGCCGAAGCCGACGGCCACCGGCACCTTCGCGTTCTCCCGGATGGTCCGGATGATAGGCGCCAGGTCCGTGGTGATCTCGCTGCGGGTGCCTGTCACCCCCAGGCTGGAAACCAGGTAGATGAAGCCTTCCGCCTCCCGGGCAATCATGGCCACCCGGTTCTCAGAAGTAGGCGCGATCAGGGAAACCAGGGCCACCCCGTACTGCCGGCACAGGGGCAGGAACTCTTCCTTTTCCTCAAAGGGCAGGTCCGGCAGGATCAGGCCGTCGATGCCGATCTGTGCGCAGGCGGAAATGAACTTCTCCGCGCCGTAGGAGAAAATCACGTTGGCATAGGTCATGAACACCAGGGGCACGGCAACGTCCTTCCGCAGTTCCTTCACGAAATCGAAAATCAGGTCCGTGGTCACCCCGCCCTGCAAAGCCCGCAGGTTGGCCTCCTGGATCACCGGGCCTTCCGCGGTGGGATCGGAGAAGGGAATGCCCAGCTCGATCAGGTCCGCGCCGTTCGCAACGGCGGCCCGCACGGCCTTCGCTGTGGTCTCCAGGTCCGGATCCCCGCAGGTGATAAAGGCGACAAACGCCTTGCCGTGGTCAAAAGCAGCAGCGATCTTATTCATGGAGATCCTCCCCCCTGTAGCGGGCAATGGCCGCGCAGTCCTTGTCTCCCCGTCCGGAAACCGTAATCACAACAATCTGTTCCGGCTTCATTTCCGGCGCAATCTTCTGGGCATACGCCACCGCATGCGCGGATTCAATGGCCGGAATGATGCCTTCCGTCTTCGCCAGGTATTCAAAGGCGCATACGGCCTCCTCGTCGGTCACCGGCACGTATTCCGCCCGTCCGGTGTCATGCAGCCAGGCATGCTCCGGACCCACGCCCGGGTAATCCAGGCCCGCGGAGATGGAATACACCGGGGCAATCTGGCCGTATTGGTCCTGGCAGAAGTAGCTCTTCATGCCGTGGAAGATGCCCAGCCGGCCGGTATTCATGGTGGCGGCCGTCTCAAAGGTATCGATGCCCCGTCCCGCGGCCTCGCAGCCGATCAGGCGCACATCCCTGTCCTCAATGAAATGGTAGAAGCTGCCGATGGCGTTGCTTCCGCCGCCCACGCAGGCAATCACTGCGTCCGGCAGCCGGCCTTCCTTCTCCAGAATCTGCTCCTTGATCTCTTTGGAAATCACCGCCTGGAAATCCCGGACAATCGTCGGGAACGGATGGGGACCCATGACAGAGCCCAAGCAGTAATGGGTATCGTCAATCCGGCGGGTCCATTCCCGCATGGCCTCGCTGACCGCGTCCTTCAGGGTGGCGGTGCCGGTCTTCACCGGAATCACTTCCGCCCCCAGCAGGCGCATGCGGTACACGTTCAGCGCCTGGCGGACGGTATCCTCCTCGCCCATGAACACCACACACTCCATGCCCATCAGGGCAGCGGCGGTGGCGGTGGCCACCCCGTGCTGTCCGGCGCCGGTTTCGGCGATCAGGCGGGTCTTGCCCATCTTCTTCGCCAGCAGGGCCTGCCCCAGCACGTTGTTGATCTTGTGGGCGCCGGTATGGTTCAAGTCCTCCCGCTTCAGGTAGATCTTCGCGCCGCCCAGGTCCTTCGTCATCTTTTCCGCATAATACAGCCGGGAAGGCCGGCCGGCGTAATCGTTCAGCAGGGCTGTCAGCTCCCGGTTGAACTCCGGATCCGCCTTGTAATGGTTATAGGCTTCCTCCAGCTCAATCACGGCGTTCATCAGGGTTTCCGGGATGTACTGCCCGCCGTGGATGCCAAAGCGTCCTTTCGGATTACTCATTTTGCCTCCGCTCCTTTAACCGCGCTTACAAACGCGCGCATTTTGATTATATCCTTAAAGCCGTCCGTTTCAACACCGGAGGACACATCCGCCGCAAAGGGCTTCAGCTTCCTGACGGCTTCCGCCGCGTTTTCCGGGTTCAGGCCCCCGGCCAGGAAATACGGCCGCGTCACCCCTGCCAGCCAGCTCCAGTCGAAGGTTTTTCCGTCCCCGGCGCCGGCGTCCAGCAGGATCATATCCGCGGCGGATTCCTGCGCCCGGACCGCGTCTTCCGCGCTCCGGATCCGGAAGGCCCTGATCAGCGGCCTGTCCGTCAAAGTCCGGAGCCGGGCCAGGTATGCCTCATCCTCGTGCCCGTGCAGCTGGGCGATGTCGATGATTCCTTCCGCCAGCAGCTTCGCCACGGTTTCCGGCGCCTCATCCACAAAAACGCCCACCGCTTTGATTTCCGGTACCAGGTCCTTCCGCAGCCTCCCGGCCTCTTCCGCCGTCACGCAGCGCTTACTTCCGGAGAAGAACACAAACCCGATATAGTCCGGCCGGACCTCGTTCGCCGCCTCAATATCCTCCGGCCGCCTCAACCCGCAGATCTTGATCCTTGTCATTCTGATTCTTCCTTTTTCACATTCGCCAGCAAACCATTCATTCTTCATTTTTCATTCTTCATTGGCCGGAAGCTCCTGCTTCAGTGCCTTCAGCGCTGAAGCAGGAGCTTCCGCCCTCATCAGTGTTTCCCCGATCAGGGCCGCGTCCGCGCCGATCTGCCGCAGCCGCTGCACGTCCTCCGGTGTTCTGACCCCGCTCTCCGCCACATAGATGCAGTCCGCCGGGATCCTGTCCCGCAGCCGCGCCGCGTTGCTGAAGTCCACGGAGAAGTCCTTCAGGTTCCGGTTGTTCACCCCGATGATCTTCGCCCCGGCGGAAACCGCCCTGCGGATTTCCTCCCCGTCGTGGGTTTCCGTCAGCGCCGCGATACCCAGTTCCTCACAGCGTTCCAGGTAGGCTTCCAGGGTTTTCGTGTCCAGCAGGGAAACGATCAGCAACGCCGCGTTGGCGCCCATGACCCGGGCCTGGTCCAGCTGGTAAGGGCTCACCGTGAAGTCCTTGCGCAGCATGGGCAGGCTCACCTTCTCCCGGACCTCCCGGAAGATCCGGTCCGATCCCAGGAAGTACTCCGGTTCCGTCAGGCAGGAAATGCAGTCCGCCCCGGCGGCTTCATACGTTTCGGCGATCTTCAGGTAAGGGAAATCCGGAGAGATCAGCCCCTTGGAAGGGGACGCCTTCTTGATCTCGCAGATGAAGGAGATTCCCGGTTTCTTCAGGGCGGAGAGAAAGGCCTCTCCGTTTCCTTTGCCCAGTGCCTTCGCCTGCTCCCGCAGCGCCGCCTCCGGAACCGTCTCCTGCTCTCTCTTCGCCCGCTCCCGGGAGAGATCGGCAAGCTTATCCAGAATATTCATCATTGACCACGCTTTCAGTTTGCAATGGTTCAGCTCTCACGCCCGTACAGGCAGCCTGACCATTTACAATTTTTCATTCTTCATTCTTCATTGCTGAAACGCTTAACCGTTTGATACTTCGATCAGACGGTTAAGCGTTTCTGTTGCTTTCCCGCTGTCAATCAGCTCCGCAGCCAGCCTGATGCCGTCCGCCAGGCTTTCCGCCTTTCCGCCGATGTACAGGGCAGCGCCGGCGTTCATCAGCACCGCCTCCCGCTTGGGGCCCTTTTCGCCCGCCAGGATCTTCCGGGTGATTTCCGCGTTCTCCTCCGGCGTGCCGCCCACCAGGTCCTGCTTTGCGCAGCGCTGCAGGCCGAACTGTTCCGGGGTAATCACATAGTTCTTCATCCAGCCGTCCTTGAACTCGCATACCGTGGTAGGCGCGCTCAGGGATATTTCGTCCAGCTTGTCCTGGCCGTAAACCACCATGCCCCGCTTCACGCCCAGGTTCATGAGCACCTGCGCCAGGGGCTGGACCAGGTATTCGTCATACACGCCCAGCAGCTGCATGGTGGGATGGCCGGGGTTGGTCAGCGGTCCCAGGATATTGAACACCGTCCGAAAGCCCAGCTCCCTGCGGATGGCGCCCACATACTTCATGGAGGTGTGGTATTTCTGGGCGAAGAAGAAGCACATGCCCGCCTCGTCCAGCAGCTGCCGGCACTTGTCCGGGCTCTGGTCGATGTTCACTCCCAGGGCTTCCAGGCAGTCCGCCGTACCGCTCTTGCTGGAAGCGGCGCGGTTGCCGTGCTTGGCCACCCGCATACCGCCGGCCGCCGCCACCAGGGCGGAGGTGGTGGAAATGTTAAAGCTGTGGGCATTGTCCCCGCCGGTGCCCACGATTTCAAACAGGTCATCCCCCGCTTCCACCCGGGTGGCTTTCTCCCGCATGGCTGCCGCGCAGCCCGCGATTTCATCCGTGGTCTCCGCCCGGGCGCTCTTGGTGGACAGGGACGCCAGGAACGCGGCGTTCTGGGTCGGAGTGGTCTCGCCGCTCATGATCTCGTTCATAACGGTATAGGCTTCCTCGTAGGTCAGGTCTTCCTTGCTGACGATCTTGACGATTGCTTCCTTAATCATGTTCTTTCTCCTTTGCTTTTTATTTCTGTATCGCACTTGGCCGTTCATTCTGAATTATGAATTATGAATTATGCATTTATATTGTCATGGAAAGGAAATTCTTCAGGATTTTCTTTCCTTCGGGGGTCAGGATGCTTTCCGGATGAAACTGCACCCCGTAGACGGGATATTCCCGGTGCTGCACCGCCATGACCTCCCCGTCCTCCGTCCGGGCGGTCACCTGCAGGCACGCCGGTATGGTTTCCGGGTCCGCTGCCAGGGAATGGTACCGGGCCACGGCAAAGGTTTCCGGCAGTCCCTCAAACAGGGGGCTGTTTCCCTCCTGCCGGACCACGGACTGTTTTCCGTGCATCAGGGCTTTGGCGTAGGTCACCGTGGCGCCGAAGGCGGCGCAGATGGCCTGGTGCCCCAGGCATACCCCCAGCAGCGGGAATTCCTTTCCCAGCTCCTTTGCCGCCTGCACCGTAATCCCCGCGTCCTCCGGCCGTCCCGGTCCCGGGGAAAGGATGATCCTGTCCGGCTTCAGGGCCCGGATTTCCTCCAGGGTCATCTCATCGTTCCGGATCACCCGGATATCCGGATTCAGTTCTCCGATCAGCTGATACAGGTTGTAGGAGAAACTGTCATAATTGTCGATCAGCAGCGTCATCCGTCCATCTCCTTTCCGGCTTTCTCCAGGGAGTTCAGCACTGCCCGGGCTTTGTTCAGGCATTCCTCGTGTTCCTTTTCCGGTACGGAGTCATACACGATACCGGCGCCGGAGCGGATGAACACCCGGCCGTTTTTCTTGTATGCGATCCGGATGGCAATGCAGGTGTCCATGTTCCCGGCAAAGTCGATGTATCCGATGGCTCCGCCGTAGATTCCCCGCTTGTTGTTCTCCAGTTCGCCGATCAGCTGGCAGGCCCGGATCTTCGGAGCCCCGGACAGGGTGCCCGCCGGCAGCACCGCCTCGATGGCGTCCAGCGCATCCCTGTCCTCCCGGATCTCTCCCCGCACCGTGGAGCCGATGTGCATCACGTGGGAGAACCGCAGGATCTCGTGGAACTTTTCCACCTGCACGCTGCCGAAGCGGGAGATCCGGCCCAGGTCGTTCCGTCCCAGGTCCACCAGCATGTTGTGCTCCGCCAGTTCTTTCTCGTCCCGCAGCAGCTCCTCTTCCAGCCGCCGGTCCTCCTCCGGGGTCTTTCCCCGGGGCCGGGTTCCCGCCAGGGGGAAGGTATGCAGCACCCCGTTCTCCAGCTTCACCAGGGTTTCCGGGCTGGCGCCCGCCACCTCCACATCCGTGCCGGAGAAGTAGAACATATAGGGGGACGGGTTCACCGTCCGCAGGGTCCGGTACATGTTCAGCAGGCTGCCCTCATAGGGCGCGCTCAGCCGGTTGGACAGCACGATCTGGAAGATGTCCCCTTCCTTGATGTAGTGCCGGGCCTTTTCCACCATGGCACAGTAGGCTTCCCTGTCAAACAGCGGCGTAACCTCCCCGGTCAGCCGGCCGGGTTCATCCTTTGCCTCTGCGCCTTCGGTGATGAGCTTTTTCAGTTCCGCCAGCTCCATCTCCGCCCGGTGGTATCCAGCCTCCCCTTCCTCCAGCTTCACGTTCACGATCAGGACGATCTTCTGCCGCAGGTTGTCAAAGGCAATTACCTTGTCAAAGAGCATCAGGTCCATATCCTTGAAATGCTCCGTATCCTCCGTTTCCCGGCGGGCGGTGGGTTCGGAATAGTTCAGGTAATCATAGGAGAAGTATCCGGTCAGGCCGCCGGTGAAGGGCGGCAGTTCCGAAATCCGCGGACTTTTGTACTCCGCCAGGATCTGCCGCAGCACCGCAGAAGGATCCTGGGTCGGGATCTTAACCTCCCCCACCTGCATTTCCCCGTCCGCGCAGGTAATGCTCAGCTTCGGGTCATAGCCCAGGAAGGTGTAGCGTCCCCAGGTTTCCTGGGGCTCCGCGGACTCCAGCAGGAAGCAGTGGGAAGATACGTTCTTCAGCTTCCGCACCGCCTGGATGGGTGTGCAGATATCCGCCAGCAGTTCGCAGCTCACCGGCACCACCTTGTACTTACCCTCCGCCCGGTAACGGGCCACTTCTTCCTGACTCGGTATAATCTTCATCCTGTTTCACCTCTTCACTGTTTCAGACCATTCATTCTTCATTAAAAAAGTCCCTGACAGATATGCTGCTGATCAAGCCGAAGGTCCAGGGCGATCGGAAAGCCCTGGTCGCACCCGCAGGTGCGAAACCTTCATCAAAAAAAGTCCCTGACAGATATACTCTGTCAGGGACGAATCTCTCATTCGCGGTGCCACCCTGTTTCACGGTCTGACCGTGCGCTCTGCGGGATACCTTCATATCCCCGGCAACTGACGTATGCCCCCACGTCGCAGAATACTCAGCCTTCCGGCCTTTGACTGCGCCCTCCGCGGTCCATTTGGCGGTTTGTTTCCTGCCCGGCTCTCATCTTTCCGGACTCTCTGTAAGGGCATGGCCGCTTTGATCTCCGCTTCAACGGTTTCCTATGAAGTTAGTAGGATTTTATCAATCCCTGTACCGGGTGTCAAGCACCCCGGCCCGCTGATACAGCGGAAATACAATCCGCCCCGCTCCCGCCGGATACAGGCATGAAATGCCCCGGATTTCCCCGTTTCCGCCCTGCTGTGGTATAATGACAGCCGGTTTCTCCCCGACAGAATGCATCACCGGAAGGATGAATTATATGGAAAATCAGAACAGGCTTGTGCTGCTGAACGGTCCCTCCTCCGCGGGGAAATCCTCCGTGGCGGAACAGCTGCGGCGGAAAATGGCGCTTTGCGGCTCTGACTCCGTCATCATCTCCATTGACGATTATATGAAAGTCGCGGAAGATGAGGAAATCTGGGAAGACGATGTCTTTGAAATCATGCCGGACATGTGCCGGGACATCACCCCGGCCCTGCGGCAGGGAAAATGGGTCATTGTGGACCATGTGATCACCAGCCCCCGGATTTATGAGGCGCTCCTGGCGGCAGCGGTCGGCTTCGGCGTGACGGCGGTGTTGGTCACCTGCAGCCTGGAGATCCTGAAAAAGCGCGAAAAAGAACGCGGAAACCGGTTCATTGGTTCCGCGGAAGCCTCTTATCAGTACCTGTATCCCAAAGAAGGGTATGACCTGCAGATCGACAGCGGGGAAAACTCCCCCGAAGCCTCCGCGGACAGGATCCTGGATTTCCTCCGGGATGTCACATCCATTTCTTCTTTTTAAACCAGAACAGGCACAGGATCACAATCAGGATGGAAACCACGATCACCGCCGGATAGCTGAAGCGCCATTCCAGTTCAGGCATGTACCGGAAGTTCATGCCGTACCAGCCTGCGATCAGGGTCAGGGGCAGGAAAATGGAGGTGATCACCGTCAGCACGGTCATAATGCGGTTCTGCCGCACATCCAGGTGGGACTGGATCAGGTCCCGCAGCTGGGACACATATTCCCGCTGGCCGGAGACCGTGTCCTGCAGGCGGATGACCCGCTCGGTGAACATATGGAAATAGCGCAGGTTCTCCTCCGCGAAGAACCCGTTTTCATTTTCCTCCAGTTCCTGTCCGAAGTCGATCAGCTGTTCATAGTGCACCCGCAGGTCCAGGAGGTTGCCCCGGATATCGTTCATTTCCGCGGGATAGCTGTCCACCTCGCCCCGCAGGATCTCCTCCTCCAGCCGGTTCAGCCGCTGCTCTGATTTCTCCAGCAGGGCCAGGTCCTGCCCGATGGTCGTCTCCAGCAGGTCATACAGGAACCGCTCCAGTCCCGGCAGGCGCCATTTCTTGGTCCGGGCAATGGTCCGTACCAGCTCCTCCGCGTATCCGCTGTCATCCACCAGGACGATGCCCTTTTCATCCAGGGCAAAGCTGAAGTTGTGCCGCGGTCCGCTGATGCCCGCCCGGTCCGGAATGGAAAAGGTGCCGGTCAGCGAGTCCTGGTTCACCACCGCCTTTGTCTCCTGGGGCAGGCTGGTTTCCATTTCCATATCAATCAACATATCAAAACTGTCCCGGCGCTGCTGCCATTCGTCCGCGGTCAGCACCGCCACATACTGCGCCTCTCCCTTCGCAATGTCCGCCGGGGCGCAGGGGGTCAGGGATTCCTTGATCAGGTAATACATTTACTCACTCCGCTTTCACAGGCCGTTCAACAGGTCCTGTGCCATTTGTAGCACGAATTTCCCATAATTGCAACGCCGAAAACAGGCCGTCTCCGCACTGGACAGGCCGGGACAGGGATGATATCATGCCCGTAGCGGAACAATCTGAAAATTTCATCCTCCGGAGGAACGTGAACCATGGTACTGGAAAAACTGGGCAGCGACCTGACGGTCTGCAAAGTGGCTTCCGTAACGGACCTGGATCTCAGCGCCGGGTTTTATTTCATCGGGCGCACCGATGAGGAAATCTCCCTGGTCTGCCGGACCGCCGATACCCCGGCAGGCACCGTTGAACGGGAGGACGGATGGAAGGGTTTCCGGATCCGGGACGTGCTGGATTTTTCCCTCATCGGGATTCTTTCAAGGCTGTCCGGCATCCTGGCGGAAAACGGCATCGGCATCTTTGCCGTTTCCACCTATAACACGGATTACATCCTGGTGAAAGCCGCGGATTTTGACAAAGCCCTGCAGGCCCTGGCGGCCGCAGGGTATGAAGTTGTCTGACGTGCCGGAAAACCGGCAGACAGGAGAAGGAAAATGAACGGAACAGTCCGGGTCACCGTGGATGCCTCCCGCCCGGCAGGTGCTGCTGTACTGCCATCATGACGACTGGGACCGGGAAGGCGTCCTTGACATTGCCCTGGCGCTGGAAAACCTGTCCCCGGAGGGCTCCGCCGTCATTACCCATTACCGCATCGACCGGGAGCATTCCAATGCCTGCGCCGAATGGGAGCGCCGGGGAAAACCCGACTGGCCCGATGAAGAGCAGCGGGCTGCCATCCTCGCCCGTTCCGGCCTGGAATGCCTCCGGGCCCCGGAAACATGCGAAATCCGGGCAGGCAGGCTGGAGATCAGCTTTCCCCTGCCCGTCCACGGCATTTCCCTGCTGGAAATCCGGCAGTAATACTGCCGGGAGACGGTTCTCCCGGTGTACTTTCTCCTCCGCCGCGGGTCCGCCGCATTGACCGGTCCCGCGGAATATGCTATACTGCCCGGGAAGGCAAAGGCGCCGGGAAAGGCGCCTTTGTCTTTTTATTTTCCCGGCTTCAGGAGGAGTGTTCCATGCATGAGGAATGCGGCGTATTCGGCATCTGGTCACCTGTAAGGGACGGAACCATTGCCCAAAAGGTTTACCTCGGGCTCTACGCCCTGCAGCACCGGGGCCAGGAAAGCTGCGGTATCGCGGTTTCCCGGGACGGCGTCTTCCGCCACCGGCGGGGAGACGGCCTGGTGGGCGAAGTCTTTGACCGGGAACGCCTGGACCACCTGGGTGAAGGGAACATCGCCGTGGGCCACGTGCGCTATTCCACCACCGGGGGAAAGAACCACAACAACATCCAGCCTATCGTTATCAGCCACATGAAGGGCAACATGGCCCTGGCCCATAACGGCAACCTGGTCAATGCCCTGGCCCTCCGTGCCCGGCATGAACTCGGCGGCGCCATCTTCCACGGCACGGCGGATACGGAGACCATTGTTTACACCATCGTATCCGAACGCCTGAAGGTGTCCGCCACCGAGGAAGCCGTATACCGGACCATGCAGCAGCTCCAGGGCGCGTATTCCTGCGTGCTGATGACCGCCACCAAGCTGATTGCTTTCCGTGATCCGGTGGGCTTCCGTCCCCTCTGTTACGGACAAGCCCCGGACGGTTCCTGGGTTGTGTCCTCCGAATCCTGCGCCTTGGATGCCGTGGGAGCGAAACTCATCCGGGATATCCTGCCCGGGGAGATCGTGGTTTTCAGCCGGGACGGGGTGGTTTCCGACACCCGGCTCTGCGGCGGCAGGAGCTCCCTGTGCGTCTTTGAGTATATCTATTTTGCCCGGCCCGATTCCGTGATTGAAGGGGCGTCGGTGCATTCCGCCCGGCTGCGCGCCGGCCGGTTCCTCGCCCAGGAAAGCCCGGTGGATGCGGATGTGGTTATCGGTGTTCCGGACTCCGGGCTGGACGCCGCCCTAGGCTATTCCCGGGAAAGCGGTATCCCCTATGGCGTGGGCTTCCTGAAAAACAAATACATCGGCCGGAGCTTCATTGCGCCGAGCCAGGATATGCGGGAAACCGCGGTGAAGATCAAACTGAATGTGATTGCCGAAACAGTCCGCGGAAAGCGGGTGGTGCTGATTGACGATTCCATCGTCCGGGGCACCACCAGCGAACGGATCGTGCGGCTCCTGCGGGACGCCGGCGCCGCGGAAGTCCATATGCGCATTTCCTCTCCGCCCTTCCGCTGTCCCTGCTTTTTCGGCACGGACGTGGATTCCCGGGAGAACCTTATCGCCTGCCGCCTGCAGACAGTGGAAGAGATCGCGGCAGAGATCGGGGCGGATTCCCTGGCTTACCTGTCTGTGGACGCCGCCCACCGGCTTGCCGGCGGCACCGGCCGTTCCTTCTGCGACGGATGCTTTACCGGCCGGTATCCCATCGGCATCCCGGAGAACCAGGGCAAGAGCAAGTTCGAGCAGCCTATCCGTGACCCGGAGAACTGAAATTCCCGGTTTGGCAGCGCGCATTGTTCTCCCGTTGTTTTTTGTACACAGAACAGTTGACAAACTCGCATTCAGGATATAAAATCCGTGCATCCCGATGAGGCGCGAAGGTGTGCTAAACACCCGGCGCCTCATTTTTTTGTTGGGAAAGCGCGTCAGTACCTGTTAAACCAAAGGCGGAGACAGTACAGTAACGCCGCCCAGCTTCAGGAGCCCGCTGCTGACGGATGCTGGCACGTCAGAGCGGCCGCGACGATCGCCGGGAAAAAACTTTGAAACGGAAGTGATCTGTATGACATTCTCAGCAGCCAACACCATCTGGGTCCTCCTGGGAGCTGCCTTGGTCTTCTTTATGCAGGCAGGCTTCGCCATGTGTGAAGCCGGCTTCACCCGCGCAAAAAATACCGGTAACATCCTGATGAAGAACCTAATGGACTTCTGCATCGGCACCCCCCTGTACTGGCTGTTCGGTTACGGCATTATGTTCGGCGCCGGCACCGCCCTCTTCGGCTGGATCGATCCTTTCATCATGAAGGATTACAGCCACATCCTTCCGGCGGGCGTCCCGCTCTGGGCCTACGCCATTTTCCAGACGGTCTTCTGCGCCACCTCCGCCACCATCGTTTCCGGTGCCATGGCGGAGCGAACCAAATTCTCTGCCTACTGCATCTACTCCGCAGCCATCTCCCTGTTCATCTACCCGGTCTCCGGCCACTGGATCTGGGGCGGCGGCTGGCTGGCGGAAATGGGCTTCCATGATTTCGCCGGTTCCACCGCAGTGCACATGGTCGGCGGCATCTGCGCCCTGATCGGTGCCAAAATCCTCGGACCCCGCGTCGGCAAGTACGGAAAGGACGGAAAGCCCCGGGCCATCCTCGGCCACAACCTGTCCATCGCCGCCCTGGGTGTGTTCATCCTCTGGTTCTGCTGGTTCGGCTTCAATGGTGCCTCCACCGTGGGCATGGACAGCGACGAACTGATCGGCAGCGCCTCCCTGGTGTTCTTCAACACGAACCTGGCAGCCGCCGTGGCCACCCTGACCACCATGATCTTCACCTGGCTCCGCTACGGCAAGCCGGACGTGTCCATGACCTTCAACGCGGCCCTGGCCGGCCTGGTGGGCATCACCGCCGGCTGCGACGCGGTGAATCCCTTCGGCGCCGCCCTCATCGGCCTGGCCTGTGGCTTCGCGGTTGTCTTTGCTGTGGAATTCTTTGACAAGGTCGTGAAAATCGACGACCCGGTGGGCGCCATTTCCGTCCACGGCATCTGCGGCGCCCTGGGCACCGTCCTGACCGGCCTGTTCGCCACCGGCGGCACCACCATGAAAGGCCTCTTCTACGGCGGCGGCTTCAGATTCCTCGGCATCCAGGTGCTGGGCGTCCTGGCCACCGTTGCCTGGACCGCTGTGGTCATCACCCTTGTGTTTATGCTGATCAAAAAGACCATCGGTCTGCGGGCGGACACGGCGGACGAAGTCATGGGCCTGGACCGCAGCGAGCACGGCCTGCCCACTGCCTATTCCGGATTTGCCATCCTGCCTGAGGAAGGCCTGGATACCCCCGCTGCCGCTCCGGCGCCTGCCGCCGCTGCCGCTGCTGCTCCGGCGGAAGCAGTGCCTGTGGCTGTGAAGAAGCCCGAAAAGGCCGCGGAACCGGTGTACACCCGCGTGCAGATCATCTGCCGTCCCGCCAGCCTGGAGAACCTGAAGAAGGCCATGAATACCATCGGCATCACCGGCATGACCGTCACCAACGTCATGGGCTACGGCATGCAGAAGGGCAAGCCCGAGTATTACCGCGGCACGCCCGTGGAAACCACGCTGCTGCCTAAGGTCCAGGTGGATATCGTGGTCAGCAAGGTACCGGTGGCCACGGTCATCGATACTGCCCGCAATGTCCTGTATACCGGCCACATCGGCGACGGCAAGATCTTCGTGCAGGATGTGGAGAACGTGGTCCGTGTCCGCACCGGCGAAGAGGGCTACGACGCACTCCAGTCCGAAGACGAATAAGAATCCCTTCAGGGAAGTCCCCGGAAATCCGGGGACTTCTTTTTTCTGTTGTTTTGCACTTCCGGATGATATAATCATCCGGTATCCGGAAATTCTGAGGAAGGAAAAAGGCTGACGGAAGCATGAATATTTACGTTGATTTTGATGACTGCCTGTGTGAAACCGGACGTTACTGTCCCGGGCTGGTGGCGGATCTGTTCGGGAAAAAGGTGCCCTATGAAGAGATGCATTATTTCTCCCTGCAGAAAACCTTTTCCCTCACTGACGCGGAATTTGAGCGCCTGCTGACCGAAGTTCACCGGCCGGAAATCCTCCTGTCCTGCGAGGAGACCCCGGGCGCCTCCGAAACCATCAACAGCTGGATAGACCGGGGATATCACGTGTCCGTCATCACAGGACGCCCCTTCAGCGTCTACGGGCCCTCCCGGGCCTGGCTGGACCGGCACGGGCTGGAGCGGGCGCCCCTGTACTGCCTCAACAAATACGGTCGGGACGGCTTCATCCGGAATAACGATTTCAGCCTGGAGCTGGAGGATTACTACCGGATGCCTTTTGATTACGCCGTGGAGGATTCCCCTGCCGCCTTCCGGTATTTCAGCCACCTGCCGGACCTGAAGGTGCTGGTCTTTGACCGGCCCTGGAACCGGGACTGCGAATTCCCCGGAGGCGGATACACCCGCTGTCCCGACTGGGAAACGATCCGGAAAATTGTAAACTGACGCAAAAAGTCTGTCACCCGCGGAACAATTCCTCCTTCTGATACGTTCATATAGTATGTTCACTGATTTCACAGTCAGTTCACTGCGTTTTCACAGAAATGGATTATGCTCTGGACAGAAGCAGAGAAGAATATACTTGAACGGAAAGGAAGGTACAGGAATGTTTGCACAGAAAATCAGGGAATTACGGATGGCCCGCAATCTGAGTGAAGCCGCGCTGGACGAGATTTTCGGCCTGATGCGCGGCACCGTCGCCAACTGGGAGCATGGCTATGCTGTACCGGAGGACGAACTGATCGACGACATCGCCGCTTACTTCAAGGTAAAGCGTTCCGAGCTCGTCGACGCGGCCTGACCGCTTTCCGGTTCCGCGGGAGCAGGAAGGGAGCAATCCCTCTTGTCTATATACAGGCACCCTTACTGCAGGGTGCCGCCTTTCGGCACCCCGGTTTCATCAGCTGAGATACAGAAAAAGCATCCGGTCCCCCGCAGGGACCGGATGCTTTTGATTGTTTCTGTGCTTTATTTCAGCCAGCTGTCGATTTCCCCGGCGGCGCCGCGGCCGTCCGCCAGGGCACGCACCACCAGGGACTGGCCGTTGCGCATATCCCCGGCGCTGAAGATTTTCCCGGAAAGATGATGGCTTCCGTCCGCCGGCAGCAGCCGTCCCCGGCCGTCCGCCTGCAGGGCAAAGCGCTCCAGGGTCTTTTCCTCGCACCCTACAAAGCCCGCCGCGATCAGCAGCAGCCCGCAGGGCAGGGTCTGTTCACTGCCCTCCACCTGGGCAAACCGTCCTTCCGGCGTCCGCCGGAGCTTTACCGTTTCCAGTCCGGAGATCTGTCCCTCCGCGTCCGTCAGGATCTGCTTCACCGTGGTCTCATAGATCCGGGGATCGCTGCCCTGGCGGAAAATCGCTTCCGTCTGGCCGTAATCCGTCCGCAGCACCCGGGGCCATTCCGGCCAGGGATTGCCGGGCAGCCGCTCCTCCGGCGGAGCAGGCATCATTTCCAGCTGTGTCACGGAAGCGCAGCCCTGCCGCAGGGCTGTACCGACACAGTCATTGCCTGTGTCGCCGCCGCCGACCACAATCACATGCTTTCCTTTCGCGGAAGCGGTGGAAACCGTATCGCTCAGTACCGCCTTTGTGGCTGCCGTCAGGTAATCCACGGCAAACATGACACCCTGGGCGTCCATGTGTTCCACATTCAGGGACCGGGGCTTCCGCGCACCCCCGCACAGCAGTACTGCATCATACCCTTCCAGCTTTTCCGGATCCGCTTCTGTGTTCAGTTCAAAGCGGATGCCTTCCGCCTCCATCAGACGGATTCGGCGCTCCACAATCTCCTTGGGCAGTTTCATGTTCGGAATGCCGTACATCAGCAGGCCGCC
Organism: Christensenellales bacterium; assembly: GCA_045111455.1. Classification (GTDB taxonomy): domain Bacteria; phylum Bacillota; class Clostridia; order Christensenellales; family Aristaeellaceae; genus Aristaeella. Next base: position 45,040 of record JBGUGL010000041.1, read on the forward strand.
GGGATGATCTGCTTTTTCGATCACAGTCACCTCATGTCCCAGCTGGTTCAGCAGATCCGCCGCAGCCAGGCCGGAAGGCCCGCTGCCGATCACGGCTACCCGTTTTCCCGTGCGTACTGCCGGAATACGGGGCTGGATCCAGCCCTTGGCAAAGCCGGTCTCAATCAGATAAAGCTCATTGTCTTTATTCGTTGTCGCGTCATTTTCCAGGTTGCAGGCCTTTTCGCACAGTGCCGGGCAGACATGCCCCGTGAATTCCGGGAACGGCGCAGTCCGGAGCAGGCGCATCAGCGCCTCCTTTTCCTGTCCGCGCCAGAGCAGGTCGTTCCACTCCGGAATCAGGTTGTGCAGCGGACAGCCGTAATCAGACTGGCAGAAAGGCACGCCGCAGTTCATGCACCGGGATGCCTGGGCGCGCCTGGCTTCATGGGACTGCGGAATATGCAGATCCCTGAAGTCACCGAGGCGCACTTCCTCATTCCGGAAAGGGTTTTCAATTCTTATCGTGTCCAGAAATCCTGTTGCGCTTCCCATAATCTCACGCCCCTTTCATCCATGAAAGGTATTCATCGGAAATAACTGCTTTGAACTTCGGCAGATAATCGCTGAAGTGTTCCAGGATCTCTCTGGCTTTGGCCGATCCGGTTGCTTTCACATGCATCTCCAGCAGCCGGTTCAGTTCATCGGCCTGCTGTGCCGATACCGGATACAGCTTCACATGGCCGGTATTCAGCCGGCTCTGCAGTTCATCGCTTTCGTCCAGCACCCAGGTCACACCGCCGCTCATACCTGCGGCAAAGTTATCGCCCACAGGTCCCAGTACCGCCACCCGGCCGCCGGTCATATATTCACAGCCATGGTCCCCCACGCCTTCCACAACCGCCCAGGCGCCGGAATTGCGCACAGCAAAGCGTTCACCCGCCATGCCGGCTACAAAGGCGTATCCGCTGGTAGCGCCGTACAGCGCCACGTTGCCGATCAGGGTGTCTTCCTTTTTCCAGATGCTGTCCGCGGGCGGGCATACCGCCAGTGTGCCGCCGGAAAGCCCCTTGCCCAGATAGTCATTGGCTACACCGTACAGCGTGATTTCCTGTCCGTGAGGCAGGAAAGCACCGAAGGACTGTCCGCCGCAGCCCTGGGCCTGAATATGCCGGTCTCCCTTCAGCATGGTGCCGAAGGCCCGGTCGGTCGTCATCAGATGCACGTGATCCTGGTACAGCCGGACGTCCGCCCGCTCCGCCAGATGGAAATCATGCTTCGCGGCAGGCTGGAAATGCGTGTTCCGGGCAAACCCGGTCAGGTCCGTCAGATCCATGGCTGCGTTATCTTTCATGACCAGCAGGTCACTGCGGCCGACCAGTTCGTCCACAGTCCGCGCGCCAAGCTTCGCCATGATCTCCCGCATCTGCTCCGCGATAAAGAGCATGAAGCGTTCCACATATTCCGGCTTCCCTTTGAACCGCTTGCGCAGTTCCGGATTCTGGGTCGCAATGCCGAAGGGGCAGGTGCCCAGCTGGCAGACCCGCATCATCCGGCAGCCCATCGTAACCAGGGGCGCCGTGGCAAAACCGAACTGTTCCGCGCCCAGCAGCAGCGCCACCATCACGTCATGGCCGGTCATCAGTTTTCCGTCAGTTTCCAGCGTTACCGTCTGGCGCAGCCGGTTGCGGCATAGCACCTGATGGGCTTCCGCCAGACCAATCTCCCAGGGCAGGCCTGCGTGATGCACGCTGCTCATAGGTGCCGCGCCGGTGCCGCCCTCGCCGCCGGAAATCAGAATCCCGCCTGCGCCGGCCTTGGCCACGCCGCTGGCAATGGTACCCACGCCGGCGGAAGACACCAGCTTCACGGTGATCTTCGCGTCTTCGTTGGCACACTGCAGGTCATAGATCAGTTCCGCCAGGTCCTCAATGGAATAGATGTCGTGGTGCGGCGGCGGGGAAATCAGGGAAATCCCCGGAGTAGAGCAGCGGGTTTTCGCCACGCTTTCGGTCACCTTCGCGCCGGGCAGGTGTCCGCCCTCGCCGGGCTTGGCGCCCTGCGCCATCTTGATCTGGATTTCTTTTGCGGAAAGCAGGTATTCCCTGGTCACGCCAAAGCGGCCGGAAGCCACCTGCTTGATGGCAGAGTTCAGGTCCGTCCCAAAGCGTTCCGGCAGTTCGCCGCCTTCACCGCTGTTGGAACGTCCGCCCAGATGGTTCATGGCCTTTGCCATGCATTCATGGGCTTCCTGGGAGATGGAACCGTAGCTCATGGCGCCGGTCCGGAAACGCTTTACGATTTCTGCCGCAGGCTCCACTTCCTCCAGCGGAACAGCCCGGCAGGCATCATAATTGAAAGAGAGCATGGAACGGATCGTCCGCGGTCCTTCGTTCTCAATCCGCTCAGCATATTTGTCAAAGGAAGCACGGTCGTCCGTCCAGACCGCCTGCTGCAGCAGATGGATGGTTTCAGGCGCATAGAGATGCTCCTCCGCCGCGTCTCCCCTTCTGTACTTGTGTTTCCCTTCGCTGGACAGGCCCGGCGCTCCGGCTCCGGCAAAAGCTGCGTCATGATGGAAACGGCTGTCCGCTTCCACCCGGTTCAGGTCCGTACCGCCCAGGGAACAGGGCGTATTCGTGAAGTAGGTCCTGACCATATTCTGGTCCAGTCCCACCGCTTCAAACAGCTGCGCGCTCTGGTATGCCTGCAGTACGGATACGCCCATCTTCGAAGCAATCTTCAGCACGCCCGCAGTCAGCGCCTTGTCATATGCGCGGATCGCGTCCGCTGGTTCCTTGTCAATCTGGCCGCTCTCACACAGCGCGCGTACGCAGGCATGGGCCAGGTACGGGTTCACTGCCCGGGCACCGAAGCCGATCAGCATGGCCAGTTGGTGCACATCCCGGGGCTCACCGCTTTCCAGGATCACGGAAACCGCGGTGCGCTTTTTCTTCCCGATCAGATGCTGCTCCAGGGCGGATACCGCCAGCAGGGACGGAATCGCCATGGCTGACGCGCTCACACCCCGGTCAGACAGGATCAGGATATTGATATGGTCACGGCAGGCCTGGTCACAGACGGCAAAGAAACGCTCCAGCGCGTCCCGCAGGCTGCTGTTCTTATCATAAAGCAGGGAAACTGTACGCACAGAGAAATCCGGATGTTCCATTTCCCGGATCCGCTGCAGTTCCTCTTCGGTCAGCACGGGGGAAGGTAATTCCAGCACGGCGCTGTTCGCCGCTTCCCGGGAAAGCAGGTTGCCGTCATCGCCCACATAGATGGAGCAGTCGGTCTTCACTTCTTCACGCAGCGCGTCGATCGGCGGGTTTGTCACCTGCGCGAAACGCTGGCGGAAATAGTCATACAGGGAAGGATGGGTTTTTGACAGGGCTGCCACCGGCACGTCCGCGCCCATGGAAACGATGGGTTCCGTACCCTTCGCCGCCATCGGCAGCACCACGTCCTGCATATCTTCCCAGGTATAATGGAATGCCTTGCAGAGTTGTTCTCGCTCCGCATCCGGCAGAATATCCTCATTTACATTCGTTTCCGGCAGATCTTCCAGCCGTACCAGCTTCTGCATCCACTCGGTATAGGAATGTTCCTTCGCGAAACGGGTCTTCAGATCCTCGCTTTCAGTCAGCCTGCCGGTCTTCAGGTCAGCTTCCAGCACATCTCCGGCTTTCAGCTTCCACCGCCGCAGAATATGGGCGTTTTCCTCAAACAGCACACCTGCTTCAGAGGTCAGGATCAGGCGCCGGTCATCCGTCAGGGCACAGCGCAGCGGCCGCAAGCCGTTCCGGTCCAGTGATGCACAGACCGTATCACCGTCTGAATACAGGATAGCGGCAGGGCCGTCCCAGGGTTCCATCATGGTGGCATAGTAACGGTACAGATCCTTCCAGGGAGTCTCCTTCCGCTGGCCCTGCCAGGGCTCCGGCAGCAGAATCATGCCCGCCAGCGGCAGCGGGAATCCGTTCATTGCCAGGAATTCCAGGGTGTTATCCAGCATCTGGCTGTCGCTGCCGTCCGGATCAACCACTGGCAGCACCCGCTTCATCTCCGCGCCCATCACGTCCGAGCGCATGGTTTCCTCCCGGGCTTTCATGCGGTCGTGATTGCCCCGGATAGTATTGATTTCTCCGTTGTGCAGCAGCATCCGCTGGGGATGTGCCTTGCTCCAGGAGGGGAAGGTATTGGTGGAAAAACGGGAGTGCACCATTGCCATGCTGCTGGCATAGCGCACATCCTGCAGATCGTCATAGAAGGAACGAAGCTGGTTTACCAGCATCATCCCTTTGTACACGATCGTCCGGCAGGACAGGGAGCATACATAGGCATCTGTATCCTGATGCTCAAAAACCCGCCGTAAAATATAAAGGCGCCGGTCAAAGTCCTGACCGGCTGCGGTCTCCTTCGGCCTTTTCAAGAAACACTGTCGGATGCACGGCATTGTCCGCCGTGCGCCAGCGCCCAGCTGGGCCGGGTGGCAGGGTACCTCCCGCCACCCGAGTACCGTAATCCCTTCGGATTCCGCCAGCTGTTCAAAGATTCTCGCTGTATTCTGGGCTCCGACTTCATCCTCCGGCAGGAAGAACATTCCCACGCCATAATCTCCGGGATTGCCCAGGGCAATTCCTTCCTCCCTGGCCCAGGCTGCAAAGAGCATATGCGGCAGCTGGGTCATGATGCCCACGCCGTCGCCGGTGGTTCCCTGTGCGTCACTGCCCGCCCGGTGTGCCAGCCGCTCCACAATGCACAGCGCCTGGTCCACCGTCCGGTGGGTTGCTTTCGCGTTCAGGTCCACCACGGCACCCACGCCGCAGCTGTCGTGTTCAAGTTCTTCATGATAAAGAGGATACTGTCGGTCCCTCATGGTTATTCCTCCGTTGTCTTTGTCGCTGCCAGTATTTGCGCGGCAAATTCGGCCATCTTCATGCCGTGGTTCATGGCATACTGCTGCATGGTCCGGTGCGCTTCCGGTTCAGTCAGGCCCCGCTGCTTCATCAGCACAGCCTTTGCCCGGTCCACCACATCCTTGCTTTCCCCGGTCCGCCGGGGCAGCCGCATCCGGTGCAGCTGGGACAGCATTTCCACCGCGCCGATCACCGCCTGTCCGGAGGCGGGCATCGCCAGCCGGAAAATCTCCGGTGATTCGATGTTCTCCAGCACAGCCTGTTTGGCAATCAGCAGAATCTGGATGCTGTCCTTATAGTCCCAGATCAGCTCATCCGGTTTACAGTCCGGAGTAAAGCCGATCATTACCACAACACAATCTTCGCTTTCGCTCAGTGCCCGGCGCAGCTCACTGCCTGAGGAGCAGCTTCGGAACACCTGCATTCCGGAGGAGGCAAGAAGCCTGACAAACTTTGAGCGGCTGTCTTCCGACTGGCTGACAACAACGATCCTGGCCACAGTCCCACCTCCAAACAGATTCATAAATCACAATTCATAATTCACAATGAACCCTGCCGCTGTCTCCCGTGCACAGGTATTTGCATAGCACAAACACAACACTGGGAGTCCAGCCGGCGATATGTTCATTATTCCTTATTCATTGTTCATTAAAACATGACCAGGTACCGGTCGATTTCCCACTTGCTTACATGGGTCCGATAGGCATCCCACTCTTTTTCCTTGCCTTCCACATACTGGTCCAGCACATGCTCACCCAGAGCAGCACAAATCACTTCGTCTTCCTTCAGGCAATCCACTGCTTCCTTCAGCGTACCCGGCAGGGACTTGATACCCTTTGCTTCGCGGGTGGCAGCATCCATGGCGAAGATGTTCTCGGTAATTTCATCCGGCGGAGTCAGGCCCTTTTCAATGCCGTCCAGGCCGGCAGCCAGGCAGACAGCCATGTTCAGGTAGGGGTTCGCACTGGGATCGGGGCAGCGCAGCTCCACGCGGGTTCCGTTGCCGCGGGCTGCGGGGATCCGGATCAGGGCACTGCGGTTGCTTGCGCTCCATGCCAGGTAGCAAGGCGCTTCGTAGCCGGGTACCAGACGCTTGTAGCTGTTGACCAGCGGGTTGGTAATCGCTGCCATGCCGCGGATATGCGCCAGAATACCGGCAATGAAGGAATAGGCTTCCTTGCTCAGGCCGCGCTTGTCAGCAGGATCGGCAAAAACGTTCTTTCCGTCCTTGAACAGGCTCATGTTGGTATGCATGCCGCTGCCGTTGATACCGAAGACGGGCTTGGGCATGAAGGTCGCATGCAGGCCGTTCTTCTGGGCCAGAGTTTTCACTGCCAGTTTGAAGGTCATAATGTTGTCGGCCGCCGTCAGCGCATCGGCATAACGGAAGTCGATCTCGTGCTGGCCGGCAGCCACTTCATGATGGCTGGCTTCGATTTCGAAGCCCATCTGCTCCAGCGCCATGCAGATCTCGCGCCGGGTGCTCTCGCCGTGATCCAGCGGTCCCAGGTCGAAGTAGCCGGCTTCATCGGAAGTAGTCGTGGTGGGCTTTCCGTCCTCGTCTGTCTGGAAGAGGAAGAATTCGCATTCCGGTCCGACATTGAAGGAGTAGCCCATATCAGCTGCCCGCTTCAGAACCTTCTTCAGCACGCCGCGGGGATCTCCCGCAAAGGGCGTTCCGTCCGGATTGTAAACATCGCAGATCAGTCTTGCGACTTTCCCGTGCTGAGGACGCCAGGGCAGAATCGCGAAGGTGTCCAGGTCGGGGCGCAGATACTGGTCGCTTTCATTGATACGGACAAAGCCCTCAATGCTGCTGCCGTCGATCATGATCTCATTGTTCACAGCTTTTTCGATCTGGCTGGCGGTGATCGCCACATTCTTCAGCTGACCGAAGATATCGGTGAACTGCATCCGGATGAACTCCACGTCGCCTTCCCGTACCAGGCGGATAATGTCTTCCTTCGTGTACTTACTCATAATACTGACCCCCTCAGTGTCATAATAAAAGAAGAGAGCAAGGTGCATCGTTAGCACGACACCCTTGCCCTGATGCGCGTATCCTATCACCGGTCCGGAGCACTGTCAATACTCCTGATTGTATTCCCTTTGTATTCGCTTTTCCCTTTCCATTCTATATTCTTGACAAGCCTTCAACTCGATGTTACCATACCTCCCAACAAGGCAAGGGCGTCCTGCGGAAGGATTGCTGCGCCTTGTTTTTATTTTTTCATTAATCATTGTTCATTATTCTGGAGGTGATCCCATGCTGACACCCAACCTCAGCTACGCGAATCTGAAAGAGTCCTATCTCTTTTATCATATTGCGCAGAAGACCAAAGCCTACCTGGCGGAGCATCCGGGCACCCATCTGTACCGGATGGGCATCGGAGACGTTTCCCTGCCGCTGGTTCCTGCGGTCATCAAGGCGCTGCACGAAGGTGTGGACAACCAGAGCGTAAAGGATCGCTTCCATGGCTATATGCCGGAATGCGGTGCGCCTTCCCTCCGGGAAACCATCGCGAAGCATTATGAGAAGCGGGACGTATTCCTCTCTCCGGAAGAAGTCTTTGTTTCCAGCGGTGCCAGTGATGAACTGGGCGACCTGCTGGACCTCTTTGACCGGTCAAACAAAGCCCTGATCATGGAGCCCGCCTATCCCGCCTACGTGGATGCCAATACCATGGCCGGCCGGGAGATCATCCATCTCCCCTCCGGCCCTGACAATCATTTCCTTCCCCTGCCGAAGCCGGGCCTGGACGCGGACCTGATCTATCTGTGTTCCCCGAACAATCCTACCGGTGCGGCATACAACCGGGAGCAGCTGGCACAGTGGGTCAGCTGGGCAAATGACCGCGGCGCAGTGATTCTTTTTGATGCCGCCTATGAAGCGTTCATTGAAGAAGACCTGCCCCACAGCATCTTTGAAATCCCCGGTGCGGAAACCTGTGCCATCGAGATCTGTTCACTGTCCAAGACCGCCGGCTTCACCGGCACCCGCCTGGGCTACACGGTCATCCCGAAGGCACTGGAACGCTGCGGCCTGTCCCTGAATGCCATGTGGGTCCGAAACCGCACCACCAAAACCAATGGCGTTTCCTATATCCTGCAGCATGGCGGTGCCGCTGTTTTCACAGAGGAAGGGCAGAAGCAGATCCATGCGAACATCCGGATCTACAAAGAGAATGCCCGGGTGCTCATGGCTGCGCTGGATGAGGCGGGGATCCGCTACTGGGGCGGAAAGAACGCGCCTTACATCTGGATGCAGTGCCCCAACGGCATGGGCAGCTGGGAATTCTTCGACAAGCTGCTCAATGAAATCCAGGTGGTCGGTACCCCCGGTGAAGGCTTCGGTGCCTGCGGAGAAGGATTCTTCCGTTTCTCCACCTTCGGTGATCCCGCAGATACCGTTGAAGCAGCAAAACGGCTGCTGAAATTATTGAAAAAAATGGAGTGAAACATTATGTGTTCCATCTTTGGTACAATCGGCTCCCGCTTTCCCCGGGACCTTGTCAAGACCTGTTTTGACCGGACCATCTCCCGAGGTCCGGATATGAGCCGCCTGGTGGATATCCCCGGCGGCCTTCTCGGTTTCCACCGTCTGGCCATCATGGGCCTGCACGAAGAAGGCATGCAGCCTTTTCAGCTGGAAGACGATTATGTGGTCTGCAACGGTGAGCTGTACGGTTTCCGTCCCCTGCGGGCCCGCCTGATGGAAACCTACGATCTCAAGAGCGAATGTGACTGCGAAATCCTGCTCCCCCTCTACCGGGAATACGGGGTGGAAATGTTCAAGACCCTAGACGCGGAATTTGCCCTGATCCTCTGGGACGGAAAGCAGAAGAAACTGATCGCCGCCCGGGATCCCATCGGCATCCGGCCGCTTTATTACGGAGAAGTCAGGGGCGGTGGCATTGCCTTTGCCAGCGAGCCGAAGAACCTGATTGGCATGTGCGACGAAATCCTGCCATTCCCGCCCGGCCATTACTGGATTGACGGCGAGTTCGTCCAGTATGCCGATCCCGCCTATGTGGGATATTTCACCATGAAAACCGAAGAGGAAGTCTGCCCCAAGCTGCGGCGCCTGCTGATGGACGGTGTGGAAAAGCGGCTGGATGCGGACGCGCCTGTCGGCTTCCTGCTTTCCGGCGGCCTGGATTCCTCCCTGGTCTGCGCCATCGCCCAGAAGATGCTCGACAAACCGATCCACACCTTCGCCATCGGTATGGATATTGACGCCATCGACCTGAAGTATGCCCGGATGGTCGCCGATTATATCGGCAGCGAACACACGGAAGTCATCATCAGCGAAAAGGACGTGCTGGACGCCCTGCCCACCGTGGTCGAACTGCTGGGCACCTGGGACATCACCACAATCCGCGCTTCCATCGGCATGTATCTAGTCTGCAAGTGGATCCATGAAAACACGGATGTGCGCGTACTGCTGACCGGTGAGATCTCCGATGAACTTTTCGGTTATAAATACACAGACTTTGCTCCGTCCGCCGCAGCTTTTCAGGAGGAAGCAGAAAAACGCATCCGGGAACTGCACGTATATGACGTGCTCCGGGCGGACCGCTGCATCTCCGTCAACTCCCTGGAAGCCCGGGTTCCCTTCGGTGACCTGAAGTTTGTACGCTATGCCATGAGCATTGATCCTGAACTGAAAATGAACAACCACAACATGGGCAAATACCTGATCCGCAAGGCCTTTGCCGACGATCATATCCTGCCGGATGAGATTCTCTGGCGCCAGAAAGCTGCTTTCTCCGATGCCGTAGGCCACAGCATGGTGGACGATCTGAAAGCCTATGCGGAAAGGACCTATACAGATGAGGAGTTCGCAGAAAAAGCCGCAAAATACGATTACTGCCGGCCCTTCACAAAGGAAAGCCTCCTCTACCGGGAACTGTTCGAGCAGTATTATCCCGGCCAGGCTCACATGATCCCCGACTTCTGGATGCCGAACAAAACCTGGCCCGGATGCAATGTGGATGATCCGTCTGCGCGCGTTCTCTCCAACTACGGTGCCAGCGCCATATAATCAGGCAAAGACAAAGAGGCGGTTTCCGCCTCTTTGTCTTTCCGTTTTCATGCTTGCGTTGCAGATTTGTTATTGCACAAATGAACGAATAAGTTCATAATAGGAAAGCATTTTTCCGAATGATGCACTGATCTATTCTTTCCGGAGGAATCCCATGCAGCAGAAAGAAACCATCCTGATTCTGGACTTCGGCGGCCAGTATACCCAGCTGATCGCCCGCCGTGTCCGCGAATGCCATGTCTATTCCGAAGTGGTACCGTGGAATATGCCACTGGCGGACATCCTGGCCCGTAAGCCCATCGGTATCATCCTTTCCGGCGGTCCCTCCAGCGTCCATGACGCTGATGCTCCCCGGATCGATCCGGCTCTGTATGCCGCCGGAATTCCGGTGCTGGGCATCTGCTACGGCATGCAGCTGACCGCCCTGCTTCTCGGTGGAGCGGTGGAAAAAGCGAAGGAACGGGAATACGGCCGGGTCACCGTCCGCATGAAGGAACAGGCAGGCCTCCTCGGCGGTATGAAAAGCTCCTCCAGCTGTTGGATGAGCCATACCTGGCAGGTCAGCGCCTGCCCGCCCGGCTTCCGGGTCATCGCGGAAACGGACAACTGCCCCATAGCCGCCATGGTCAATGAAGAAAAGAAGATCTGCTGCGTGCAGTTCCATCCGGAAGTGACCCATACCGAAGAAGGCACCATGCTGATCCGGAACTTCCTGTTCCGCTTCTGCGGCTGTTCCGGGGACTGGACCATGAGCGCCTATGCCGAAACCGCCATCAAACAGATTCAGGAAACCGTCGGTGAAAACGGCACCGTGCTGCTGGCCCTGTCCGGCGGCGTGGACTCCTCCGTGGTGGCCGCCCTGATCTATAAAGCCATCGGCAAGCGCCTCACCTGCGTTTTCGTGGACCACGGTCTCCTGCGCAAGGGCGAAAGCGACCAGGTCTGCCACGTATTCAGCCACCTGTTCCCGGTCCGCTTCATCCGCTCCAATGCCTCCGACCGCTTCTTTGCGGACCTGAAAGGCATCACCGAGCCGGAGGAAAAGCGCCACATCATCGGCCGGGATTTCATCGAAGTTTTCAAGAAGGAAGCGGCCGCGCTGGGCAAGCTGGACTACTTTGCCCAGGGCACCATCTATCCGGACGTGATCGAAAGCGGCCAGGGCACCAACGCCGCCGTCATCAAGAGCCACCACAACGTGGGCGGCCTGCCGAAGGAACTGGGATTCACGGAGCTCATCGAGCCCCTGCGCATGCTCTTCAAGGATGAAGTCCGTGCCCTGGGTGAAACCCTCGGCCTGCCCAGGGAACTGGTCTGGCGCCAGCCCTTCCCCGGTCCCGGCCTCGCCATCCGCATCATCGGTGAAGTCACTCCGGAGAAAGCGGAAATTGTCCGCGAGAGCGACGCCATCTTCCGGGAGGAAATCGCCGCCGCAGGTCTCGACCGTCATGTGAACCAGTATTTCACCGTACTGACCGGCATCCAGAGCGTCGGCGTTATGGGTGACGAGCGCACCTACGACTACACCATCGCTCTCCGCGCCGTCACTACCGATGACTTCATGACCGCCGACTGGGCGCGTCTCCCCTATGACCTCATTGCCCGGGTTTCCGCCCGTATCGTCAATGAAGTACCGCACGCCAGCCGCGTTGTCTTCGATGTAACGACGAAGCCTCCGGCAAGTATTGAGTGGGAATAACTGACAAAACCCGCAAAGCCTTGAAAACACTGGGGTCTTAAAGCGGAAACGGGGCATTTGATAGCAAATTGATAGCAGATACCAAAACCGGATTTACTTTGTTCACTCCCGTATAACGGGTGGCTTGCGGGTAAATCCTCCATATCCTAAGAAAAAGGTCTTGCTGACTTTCACCAGTCGGCAAGACCTTTTTTGTTATTTGTCTTTTCTCTGTTTCTTCAATCCTTTTATCAGAGCATCGCTTAATTCCTTCGAGGGGACTTTGGCCCACCGCTGGGTGGTGTCGTACTTCGGGTAGTTGTAGCGCCAGCGGTCATAGTCCTCCTTGGTGATCTCCCCGGCCTCCAACTTCGCCGCCTGTTCCCGCCACGCAATCAAGATTTTGTTCAGCTCACTGGCTTGACGGCCTCCCTGAAAAATATCTGCTTGCAGGCAGGCACGTCCATCCGCCTCTACCACTTTCAGACTGTAAACATCCTCCAAGGCGAACAGCGTATGGGCCAAACCTATGTAGTTGTCTATGTCCGGGACGCTCAACGCCTGGGGCGATACATCTAATGTATGCGCCAGGGCAGCGGTCAAGTCGGCCTTCGGCGTCCGGGTGCCTGTTTCGTACTGTGCCAGACGAACATCGGCGGAACGCTCTGGAAAGCCCACCGCCATACCAAGATACTTCTGTGTCATACCCCGGAGGGTGCGGAAAAAATGGATGCGCTCTCCTATTGCCATAAATGCCAACTCCTATCTGGTGGTTTCTGTCGAAAGTAGTATAACATATTCGCTTAGTAACAGTCAAGAGTATCTTAAACAAAAAAGTTAAAAATTATTCCGCAAGCCACTTGACAAAGCAAATTTGCTTAGTTATAATAGGTTAAGCATAAAGGCTTAGTTCTGGGGCCATGAAAGGAGGTGAGCGCACAATGGCAAGCACCATGTTCATGCGGGTGGACGAGGTAGCGGAGGAATTAGGGGTTTCTGTCCCCTATGCCTATAAGCTGATTCGTTC
>JBGUGL010000042.1:0-18884 GCA_045111455.1 Christensenellales bacterium
CGGAAAGACGCTGAAGTACCAGTGGCAGTTATCCCAGGACGGCGGAGCCACCTGGAAGAACGCGACATCCTCCACGGGAAACAAAACCGCAACGCTGACGATTAAAACGAATACCACGAACATCAAGATGATTTTCCGCTGCGTGGTGTCCGGCGGCAACGGAAAGGTCATCACCAACGCGGTAAGTGTAACACCCAATCCCCGGTATTTCGCATTGGTCATTGCAAACAGCGTATATAACAGCCTGTATGCCAGTGACCTGCCCGGAGTAAAAAGGGACGGAACTGCAATGAAAAAGGCACTGGCTGCCATGGGCTGGAATGTCAAGCTGGTTGAGAACGCCAGCACTGCCGGAATTGATTCGGCCATCAGGTCCTGTTTCAAAGGCAAGCTGAAGACGGATGTCTGCCTGTTCTACTACAGCGGCCACGGTATTGCGGACACTGGTTATTTTGCCGGCTCCCTGGTCGGTGTGGATGAGATGCCCTATACTCCCTATGAACTGCGGAACACGCTGCTGCAAAACACCCAGGGCCAGGTGATCATCCTGCTGGACAGCTGTGGAAGCGGCGCCGGCGTCTATACCAACAGTGAGGAAGATGAAAAGAACAACAGCCCCAGAAACTTTAACGAGGGAGTCATGAATGCTTTCAGCGGTTATCTGCGCGGCGGTGTGGAAGCGAACACCGGCGAACTGCTGAACAACCGGTTCGCGGTGCTGACTGCGTGTGCCTATGGCGGAGTATCGAAGGACGGCTATTACGTGAAAGAAGGAAATGCGGTGAGATTCTACCGGGGCGGTGCATTTACTTACTCATTGGTTACTTCCATGGGATGCACTTATCCCGGCGGCGCCTTCGGCGGCAAGATCAGCGCAGATTCCAACGGAGACAGGAAACTGACACTGAAGGAAGCCTACAGTGGGATCAAATCCAGAATCAGCTATATGAATTCATTGCTGGCGAGTGTCCATGAGCCGCCGCTGACCCAGGCGGTCCAGATGGGCGGAACCGCAAGCCAGGTCCTGTTCAGGAAATAACAAACAGAACAATATGCAAAAAGCCGGCCTGCTGTTACAGCAGGCCGGTCTTTCTTTGCCCTTTTTACCCCGCAGGGAACTCCTTTTTCTGGATCCGCTTGTGCTCATACATCAGCTGATCCGCCCGGCGGACCACATCCTCCACGGACTGGTCCCTGTCCGGGTCATACACCGCCATGCCCCGGGCAATATTCACTTTTTCCCAGGGATTCTCACTGACCGCCCGCAGGTCAAAACAGCGCCGGTCAAACAGCTCCATGAGCTTGTCCCGGTTCTCATACTCCCTGTGCTGCAGCACCGCCGCAAACTCATCGCCCCCGATCCGGAATACCGGGCTGTGGGCATAGACCTGGCAGATGGTGGCGCAGGCTGTCTGCAGGTATATATCTCCCTTGTCATGGCCGTATTTGTCATTAATGTTCTTCAGGTAGTTACAGTCAAAGAAGCAGATGGCGTATTCCAGGCGCTTCTCCGGATCTTCCGCCGGAACGGCCAGCTTCTTCAGGTACAGGTTGAAGGCACCCTTGTTCCGGACTGCTGTCAGGGCATCGCCGTAGGCCAGGTCCTTCAGGTCCTGGACATAGGATTTCAGATGGGCAATGAGCTGGGCAAAGGCTCCGGTGAGGATGCCCACCTCGTCATTTCCCCGGGCTTCCAGGGATACGTCATAATTGCCGGCTTCCACCTGCCGGGCTGCTTCCGTCAGGTCGCTGAGGGGCTTGGAGATCCGCCCCGCCACTTTCACCGTCAGGAGGATAAAGATCACCAGGAGCACCAGGGAAATGGCCCCGTGCCAGAGCACCCACTTCTGCCAGTCCTCATTGATTTCCGACAGGGGAACGGTGACGTTCAGCCGCATGCCGTTGCTCAGCGGCAGCCAGACAGCCTCCTTTTCCACACCGTCATAGGTATAGCGGATCAGGGAATTGGCCTCCAGCATGCCGTAGGGCGCCTGCCGGTTGCGTTCCTCGGCGATCTCGGCATCGCTCATCCGGGGATGGTAGATGATGCCGCCTTCATAGTCGTTGATATACGCATAGCCGTCGTCATACAGGCGGATGTTGTCCACCTGGCCGGCCATGGTGGAGTAGTCGATTTCAATGCCCACCACGCCGGCGAACACGTTTCCGCAGTAGACCGGCACATTGTAGGAAAGCACCTTCACATCCAGGTTGTCGGTCACATAGGGCGGCAGCCAGACCGCTTTGCCGGAGGATTTGGGCACCGTGAACCATACCAGGGCGGAGGTGTCCTCCGTGTCATAGAGGGTAATATCCGTCACCTCATGCTCCGTAAAGCCGGTGCCGTCCAGGTTTGTGAACCAGAAGCCCTTTACGGTATCGGAAACCGCCGGATCAATGCGGTAATAGTAGGTGAGGATACCGTTGGTTTTGCTGGCTGTCCTGGCGAAAATGGAACGGGTCCGGTTCACATGGGCTTCCAGCTCTTCCGGCTCCAGGCTCTTCAGATCCTCATGTATGAAGGAGGAAACCATCTCCACGGACTGTTCCACGCTGGTGAAATAGGAATTCAGGTTTTTCTGCCCTGTCTGGCACAGCAGACGGAGCAGCTGCTCCGACCGGCTGCTGCCGATTTCCCGGATGGCCACCGTGCCCAGCACGGCCGTCACAACAATGGTCACAAAGACGGCACAGGCCGTCAGCAGGGTAATTTTCCGCCGGATGGATTGAGTACGTTCCCGGTTGCTTGCCAAAGTCATCATCCCAACTGCCTGTAATAAAAAAGCGGGTTTGCAGCCTGGCAAACCCGCAGGTTGTATGTTCGTGCTCAATCATACCATGAAACCGCTCAAAATGGAACAGTCTGCACTGTTCTTTCCCCATACTACTCCTGTATACCGCAACAGGATCCCCCATGAACACGCAATCACGGATGAAAGACACGAAGCCATACCACCAAAGCCGGGAACCGGATAAGCAGCCCCGGTCGATGATGCTCACAACAAACAGCCGCTGTACTTCCTTTCCGTCTCACCTCCCTGCAAAAACCGCTTCACCATAACAGACGTTTCAAAAAGCAGTTTCGGAAAAAAATATTGTATAAAGAATGTACTTAAAAACCCTGCGCCTCAGCGCAGGGCATGGATATGAATTTCAGAGCGAACTGTTTAATAAGTTATATCTGTAGAACAGGACATGGTTGTCCAGGTTCCTTTCCGGACTTTTGAAGCATTGATGTGCATGATGTATATTTCCCTTGT
The DNA here is from genome assembly GCA_045111455.1 of Christensenellales bacterium. Taxonomy (GTDB): domain Bacteria; phylum Bacillota; class Clostridia; order Christensenellales; family Aristaeellaceae; genus Aristaeella. The sequence continues at coordinate 3,261 of JBGUGL010000042.1, forward strand.
CCCCGGCAGTACATGCAGATTCAGCGACTGTGTCATTTTCAGCACCTGGCCCAGTTTTTCATCTTTCAGCGTAACAGTGCATTTCGTTACTTTATGGATGACGCTTTCACCATTGGCGATTGAAACGCCGACATCAACGGATCCGTCTTTATTTTGCCATGCATAAATGCAGTTTGAGGCTACTGCATTTTCATATACACCCCTGTCATCCATCCAGTACATATTGCCGAAGACGAAAGCGTTGCGATTTGCATGATATGCCTCCTGAAATCCTTCCGGGAAACGGCTGTACAGATTGTCAGCCAGTGCGCTTTCCGTATCAGCATCAACAGAAACACATTTCCAGGATCCGTTTGTTTTCTTTATTGCATATCTGTAGTATCGGTCTGATTCATGACTTTGATTTCCCTGCCTTGTGGCTAAATAATGAATTGCTTCCCCGTAGTAACAGCCATCTGCTTCAGCAATGATATGCGTATAGGATTTAGTCAGGCTGGGCGCGTCTTTCCGGAATGAATCAAACAGATCCAGCATGTATTCCCGATCGGATACCTTCAGTCCGCTGAACATTGCCCCCATGGAATCCCGGTCCTTTTTTACAATATATGACCATAGCTTTCTGTCTATATTCGCAAAGGCACATTCCGCTTCATCAAGGGATGTAACAGGCGCTGTTTCTCTGCCGGTATTCTTTTTTGCCGGACCGGCGGAGGATTTCACAAAATCATTGAGATGAGACAAATCAATCTTTATGGTCACGGCTCCGACAGCCCATCCCAGGGACAGCACAATTACCGTGATCGTGCACATGATCCCGATAAACTTTGCAAACCGCCTCATAACCTGACACTCCTTTTTCCATCACGGTACCATGAAGGGCGCCGCCCTGTGAGGGCGGCACCCGTGGATTTCTGCCCGGGGTTTATGCCGGATCTGTAATGGATCAGTGGATATAGGTGCCGCCTTCGAGCACTACATATCTTGTGCCTTTGGTGAGGTCCATAATCCTGGTGCAGGACTTCGGGAAAGTCAGGGTGGTGGAATACCAGCCGTTTGCCGGAATGAAGACATTCATATTGAAGAAGGCACTGGCGATACACTTTCCATTCACGTAGATATTGATTCTGTAGTTCTGCAACCGGTACACGTTTCTGTTCAGAGGATTCGTGAAGAAACCCTTGACAATCAGGTTCTGATTCTTGTCAAACACCATTTTCTGAACATGAAAGGTTACTGCAACACCAGAGATGTTGACGTTGTAAGGAGTTTTACTGGTCTTGAAAACGTTGCTCTTCACGGTAATCTTGCAGGTCAGCTTCCTGCCGCCGACTTTGGCGGTGATCACAGCAGTGCCGGCTTTGTTGGCCTGGACAACGCCTTTGGAGGAGACCTGGGCAACTGCTTTGTTGCTGGAGGACCAGGTGACCTTGCCGGTGGTGCCGCTGACCTTCAGGGTGGTGGTCATGCCTACCGAGACGGTGGCTTTGGTCTTGTTGAGTTTGGGAGTGGAGGCCGCAAAGGCGGGGGTGACGGCCAGCAGTACCAGCATCAGGACCACTACCAGGGAGAAGATTCTTTTCATCGTTTTCATGTTCATGTCTCCTTTCATTTTTCGAAGCCTTTCTGTCCGGAAGGCTTTGTTCTTTCATCTGACACCGTCATGATAGCAGAGAGCTTATCCCGTTCTGTAAAAGCCACTTTACATACGGGGGAAACCAGCCGGTGGAAAAGCCGGAAAGCAAGGCAGGACAAGGGAAAGAAGTTTTTTCACGGTGCGTTCTTGACGAAAGGAATGAGAAGGATTAGACTCATCTTATACGATAAAGATTCCCCGACAACCGAATAGCAGGAGCAGATAAGAGGTAATTATGGACTATTCATATGAAGATGAATTGGACAGAACAATCCGGGATTTTGAATTCACAAAAAAAGCCCGCAAACAGATCCGGCGGGTGGTAACATCCGAAAGCTTCCAGGATCTTTCCTGCGAGGAGATCATTTATCTTTTGCGGGATGAAATGCAGCAGGTTCCCTTCGGAGACTATCTGAAAAGATATCTGTACCGCCAGACAGACATGCAGGAACCGTTCCGCTCGGTGCCGGACAAAACCTGGCAGGAAATGATAGCAAATGCTTTTGAGGAGAACAGTGCTCCCCACAGCTTTGAACCCACCAGCACCCGCTGGAGCGTAACGGTCAAAAGCTGGCTGACAGCCCAGCGGGTAAGGCGTTCCACGGTTTTCCTTCTGGGCTTCGGCCTGGGAATGCCTGCGGAAGATGTCAGTGAAATGCTGACGAAGGTATTGATGGAGGACGATTTCCGCCAGGATGACCCGAAGGAGGTTGTCTACCGGTACTGCTTTGCCCACGGGCTGCCGTATTCAGACGCCTGCGCCTTCCTGGAACAGGCGGAAAAGGCGGAAGGATCAGGCGCCCTTCCGAATGACCCGCCGGAGAATGAGAAGCAGCTGCTGGCATACCTGGCCGGCCTGAAGCATAACGATACACACAGCCGGCAGCAGGAGGAATGCAGGAGGGCATATACAGACCTGTACAATCGCTGCTGCGGGGTTGTAGCAGAAATATATAACCGGGATGAACAGGAAAAACCGGAGAAGAGCCGCCGGCAATGGAAAGCAGAGGACATTTCCTCTGCCGATCTGGAACAGATGCTTTGCAGTGGCATCCCTATGACGGATTCCGGCAACCTGGTGAAAGCGACGCTGTCTCAGCTGTGCCATTGCTTTGATTCCTTCCGGCCCAGCCGCCAGCGCCTGGACGGCATTATCCGCGGCCAGCTGCAGCCGGACCGGTATGATCTCCTGACGCTTTGCTTCTTCCTGCATGCGCAGGACGACATTCCCGGGGACGAGCGGCTTCAGCAGTATGTGAACGAAACCAACAGCATCCTGGCTTCCTGCCATATGGGAGGCGTATACCCGGCCCATGCATATGAGGCATTCCTGCTCATCTGCATTGTTTCAGACTGTCCGCTGGCTGTTTATGTGGAGGTCTGGGAATTATCCTATCAATAAAAAACCGGATGGCTGACCATCCGGTTGCAGAGTATCAAACCTGCGGCTGTTATTGCCCTTTCGGCTCAAAAACGGCCTGAATTCCCACATCTTTGGTTCCAATCTTAAAACAGTTTTCGGAGATCAGGACATCTCCGGACAGCACCTGCCATTCCTTCAGCTTATATCCCTGTTCCGGTTCGGCGAAAAGGAAGACGGTATCGTCCTTCACTCCGATCTCGGCGGAGGCATAGGCTTTCCCGTTTTCACCAGAGTGAACGGTAACGGTATATGTATCCGGCGGATTTGTGCGGAAATTGTCAGCGATAATTTGCGTGTAAGTATCAAAAGCCAATATCATAGCCAGCCCGTCTTCCTTATAACCCAGGGGAGTGAAACGATGCCCGTCATCAGTCTGCAGGGCGGTTGTGTCTTTATGCTTTACACTGTCTGCCAGATAATCATTAATCTGTTTACAGGCCGTCACGTTCAGCTCGCGAATCCTGTTTCCATAGGTTTCAAGGATTGTGACGGCGCTGTTTTTGCTTAGGTCCAGTTTTTCAAGCTGATTGTCAAAACAGACACATACGGACAGCTTGGGGTTCCGGGTGAGATCAAGGCCGGTGATGCTGTTGCTCTGGCATTGCAGTTCCTGCAGGTCTGGGTTTTTGACCAGGTTCAGGGAGGCCAGCCGGTTGTATCCGCAGGAGAGCCTGACCAGTCTATTGTTTCCAAGCGCAAGGGTTTCCAACCGGTTATGGCTGCAGTCCAGTTTTTCCAGATTTGTATTGTTTTCCAGGTTCAGCTCCGTGAGCTTGTTATCCCGGCAGGAAAGCTCTTTCAGGCTGGCGTTTTTGGTGACATCCAGTTCTGTCAGGTTATTGCTGTCAATACAGAGCACTTTCAGCAGCGGTTGACTGCTGATGGAGAGAGAGGCCAGTTGATTATCACTGCAGACAATCCTGGTCAGCGCTCTGTTTTCCGCAGAGACGTTCAGTGCATGCAGTCGGTTCCGGTAGCATTCCAGCTGTTGCAGGCTTTCACACCGGCTGAGATCCAGCATGGAAAGACAGTTATCATTGCAGGCAAGCGTGTGCAGGCCTGTGTTTCCGGTGATGTCCAGCACTGTCAGCTGATTATATGCGCAGTCCAGGTACTGAAGCCTGGGATTGTTGTCTGTTTGCAAGGCTTCCAGCCGGTTGCGGTAACAGTAGACATCCCGTAAAGCAGTACATCCGCTCAGATCCAGTTCAGACAGGCAGTTGTCATGGCAATCCAGATAGGTCAGGGAAGGCTTGTTCCCCAAAATGAGCTTGTTCAGGCGGTTCCCGTAGCATTTCAGCTCTTCCAGGGACTCGTTCATACTCAGATCCAGCATGGTCAGATGGTTGCCGGTTCCGGTAATTCCATCTGCTAACCATCCGGTTTGCCGGCTGCTGCAATTGAGTTCAGTTAAAGCGGATAAATACTCAATCCCGTCGAAGGAAGTGACGCCCAGCGGCCAGTCGACCAGCAGGGAGGCGGCTTTTTCATCTGTGAGATCGATAACCGTGGCTTCAGCAATTTCAGCGTCGCTCAATATGCTGTTTCTGTCCAGATCGAATTCCCTGACGATAATCCGGAATGCCTGATCCGGAAAATGATCCTGATCGATGGATACTTCCGCAAGCACCGGCATGGCAAGTGCCAGCAGCAATAGAATCAGTAATCCTGCCAGCTTTTTCCTCATGGCTTTCTCTCCTTCCTGAGATCAGTAGAAATACCATTCACTGGCATTATCGCTTCCCTGCGGCAGCTCATAGATCATTCCGTTATCAAACCGGAGCCGGGTAATCCGAATGACAATCCGGTAAGCATCGAGCTCATCCACAGGGAATACTTCAGAAACTCCGGGCTGCAGGCTTAATGATCTTATCTGTGCTAATTCCGGATGCGGGATTGTAATGACTTTGCTTCTGACAGTAGGATCGCCCCTGTTATACCCGTAGTATTCCACATCGTACCAGATTCCGGTGATGGTGCTGTAAAGACAGTTGTTAATAATCCTGGCACACAGCTCGCCTTGCCTGTTTCTTTCCCAACCGGTAACAGCAACCGGTATTTCCGGTTCGACTTTGACTGTGAGTTTATTTGCAACCCCGTTTTTTGTATGCCCGTTGTATGTTGCAGTAAGCGTTGCTTTTCCGGGGTTCAACCCTGTATAATTGCCAAACATATCGCAGGAGATTACCTGCAGATCACCGGGATTTACACAGGAGTAGGATATGTGGCCGGGGCTGGTGATTCTCGGATTGATTCTGAGAGTCCAGTGCTTAGTCATTCCGGCGAAAATGGTCATTTCCTTATCTGACTGATTAAGATCAAAAGCACTTGCGGGGGTATATACCAGCACCTCGCAGCTTGCAGCAACTGCCGGATTGTTTTTGGCGCGCCAGGTGATAATAGCCTGGCCGCTGGCGGTTTTGGGGGTAATTTTGTATTGCCCTTTGATCAGCTGCACTGTGGCCACGGTATCATCAGAGGACAGGTATTCTATTTCTTCTTCAGCGTCGGAAGGTTCAACGGTCAGGGTAATATTTCCTGATGCCTTCGAATCCAGGACCAGCTGATTGCGGGAGACTTGGATGCTGTCAATGCCCCGGATTACTGTGACCTTGCAGTCCGCCGTTTTTCCGGAGGAGATATGGGTCGCCGTGACGGTCGCCGTTCCGGAGGAAACAGCTGCCAGATTTCCGTCATGATCCACGGTCACGACTGATTCGTTGTCGGAAGCAAACGAACAGTCCTGAGCGGAAGTGCCTTCAAGGGCAAATGCAGGCCAAATTCTCACACTTTCAGTATCTGTACCGTTGCGCAGGGCCAGTGTCAGGGGATCGTTACTGCCCTCAGCCAGCAGGACAGGGGCAGGCGTTGACACTTCAGAAGACACCGCCGGAGGCTCTTCAACGGGCGTCGGCTCAGGCGTAGGTGCCGGTGTGGGCGTAGGAGAAGGTGTCGGCGTGGGTGTCGGAGACGGAGTAGGTGTGGGTGAGGGTGTGGGTGTCGGAGAAGGGGTGGGCGTCGGCGTCGGAGACGGCGTGGGCGTAGGAGAAGGTGTCGGTGTGGGTGTTGGTGACGGCGTCGGTTTGGGCGACGGAGTAGCTGTGTGCGTCGGTGTCGCCGTAGGAGTCGGCGTAGGCGTAGGAGAAGGCGTCGGCGAAGGTGTTGACGTCGGCGTTGGAGAGGCTGTAGGAGACGGGGAAGGTGTCATTGTCGGAGAGGCTGTCAGTTCAGGCACAGCAGTCTGTTCCGGAACCGTAACCGCAGGAGCTTCGGATACCTGCGGAGCCTGTTTCCCGGAAAGGGAAGGAATCAGGTAAACAGCCAGCGCTGCTGCTGCCAAAAGGGGAATTAACAGGAACAGCCATTTGCCGGATTTCTTGCCGGATTCGGCAGGCTTTATTTTTTCCAGGGCGTTATAAAACTCGGAAGCAGACTGGTAACGCTTCTTCGGATCGGCCTCGCAGGCCTTCAGGATCACCCTGGCCAAAGGCTCGGAAGCATCCGCGGGAGGCGGGAGCTTTTCACCGCTGACCCGGCGGACCAGAGCATCCTCCCGTTCCTTGCTGCTGCTGACTTTCTTTTCCAGGTCCACAAAAGGATCGCGGTTCCGGTTCAGCTGTTTATACAGCATCAAGCCCAGGGAATAGATGTCCGCCCGGTGGTCATAGGACTGGCCGTTAAAAACTTCCGGAGCCATATAGGGGCTGGTGCCCTTGAGGGAATACAGGCCGCTTGTTTTATCCAGCTTCCGGGCAACACCGAAGTCTCCCAGCTTGTAGTTGCCCAGGTCGGAAATAAAGACATTGCTCGGCTTGATATCCCGATGGATAATCTTGGCTTTTTCACAGTAGGCAAGGGCGTTGCACAGGTCCATGCCGAGACGGATAATATCATTTTCCGTGGGAACGTGCTTCAGCCTGTATTCCTGGAAAGGAGTCAGCAATTCCATGCGGATAAAGATGGTCCATCCGGATCCATCTTCGTTTTCCTGTATGGTGCTGTCTTCAACACTGACAATATTTGAAATGCCCTTCAGGGCATTCATCGCAGCGATTTCCTGAATGCATTCCCGCGCGGCATCGCCATAGTATTCCCGTGCGGATTCCTCTGAACCGGTCTCCAGGACCATGGCTCGGAATTCATTCTCGTTGTCAGGAATTCGGATAATCTTGATGGCGCTGTAAAGTTTGTTATTGCCTAAAGTCCGGGAAGCTTTATATACGGTTCCATAGGAACCTTCGCCCAGCACTTCCTCCAGTTGCCAGGATTGCCATGCATCGGGCAGGATTGGTTGCAACATAGCAGACCCCTTTTATAGAATTATAATGGACAAAAAATATTATACGTTCCTTCAATAGTTATTTCAAGACAGTATGGTGAATTGACAAAAGTTACATGAACAGACAACGGGGCTGAGAAATACTGCTCCCGGATATTAAAAACCCTGCGCCTCAGCGCAGGGCCTACAAGATGAAGCATTTTCACCTGTTTATGATCTTCAGCTTCAGTTGATTGGGCAGTTCTGCATTTTCATGCCAGCTGTACTTTTTTTCTTCCGTTATACCTTTTACCAGTGACAGCGCCAGCTCGTTGCCGGAGGCCGCCACATCCAGCTGCTTCCCGCCATAGCGGATCGTCCATTCCGCGCTTTCCTCAGTCTCGGAATACTCGCAGACCGCGTGGATACGCGGGACGTCCAGCATCGGAAGCAGCATTTGGGTTGTTTCCTCGAAGGCCAGCTGGATGCGGCTGGTGATCCTGGGCGCAACCTGGTTTTTGATGCACCAGGCTTCGATTTGCCCCGCCATGCCCAGGAAGTCGTAATCCCGGTTTTCGATGTTCAGCTCCAGCACCTTCAGCTTCCTGATGAAGCGCCGGGTGTTTTCCCGCCGGGGATTTTCAAAAATCTGCTCCGGCGTGCCGTCTTCATAGATGCCGCCCTCGTCCATATAGAACACGCGGTTGGAAACCGTGCGGGCAAAGTTCATTTCATGGGTCACGATCATCATGGTTTTGCCGGTCTTCGCCAGGTCGCGGATGACGGCCTGCACTTCGCCTACCATGGTGGGATCCAGGGCGCTGGTGGGCTCGTCCAGCAGAATCACATCCGGGTCCATGGCCAGCGCGCGGGCGATGGCGATACGCTGCTTCTGCCCGCCGGAAAGCTCATCGGGATAGTTCAGCGACTTTTCCGCCAGACCCACCATGCGCAGCAGCTTCATGCCCTCGTCGTATGCTTCCTGTTTGCTCTTTCCCAGCAGATCCATGGGCGACAGCATGATGTTTTCAATCACCGTCAGGTGCCCGAACAGGTTGAAGCTCTGGAACACCATGCCCATCTTTTGGCGCACCTTGTTGATGTCGCACTTTTTGTCCGTGATCTCCACGCCGTCCACCCACACCCTGCCGGAGGTGGGCTTTTCCATTTGGTTGATGCAGCGCAGGAGCGTGCTTTTGCCCGTACCCGAAGGACCGATGACCGAAATCACGTCTCCGTCATGGATTTCCACGCTCACATCCTTCAGGGGGGTCACATTGGGATATTCCTTTTTCAGATGCTCAATCTTAATCATGGAGGTTCACCCCCTTCAGAATCTTTTCGCGGTTGCGCTTCCTGGGATCAACGCTGATGCGGATGCGGCTGACGGCAAAGCTGAACAGCCCTTCCAGCACAAAGTAAATCACCGTAATGGCAATCAGGGGGAAGAAAGCCTCATAGGTGCGGCTGCGCACAATATCGCCCATCTTGGTCAGATCCTGCACGGCGATATAGCCTACGATGGCCGTGGCTTTGATGAGGCCCACGATCTCGCCCTGGTAGGCGGGCAGCACGTGCGGAATGGCCTGGGGCAGGATGATCCTGAAGAAGGTATGCCGGTTACTGTGGCCCAGGGCGTAGGCCGCTTCATACTGGCCCCGGTCAATGGTGCCCACGCCCATCCTGAGCAGGCCGAACACCGCCGCGCCGAAGGTCAGCGTGAAGCCGATCACCGCCACGGCAATGCCGCTGATGGCTACGGAGCCGAAGATGATGTAATACAGGATCATCAGCAGGACCACCATGGGCGTGCCCGTAACCAGCCATACGCAGAACCGAGCGACGCCGTTGGCAACAGGATTTCCGTTCCTGCACAGCATGAACACCAGGAAACCCAAAGCCGTGCCGAACAGGATGGAAAGCAGGGTGATCAGCAGGGTGGTGCCAATGCCCTCCAGGAACAGCTGCCAGCGATCCTCCCGAAGGAAGGTCTTGTTGAAGCTGGAAACAAGGCCGTCCCGGAAGGAACCCTCCTGCGGCTTATCGCCGGCAGCAGGAGCAGCTTCTTCCGCTTTCAGCACCGCCATCACTGTGCCGCCTGTGTAATAGGGAGCGGAGAAAAGCACGCTTTCTTTTCGCTCTTCGGTAATGGAAATGCCGGCGGCGGCAAAATCAGCTTTTCCCGTCTGCACAGCAGGCAGAATGCCGTCAAAATTCATGGCTTCCACGGCCAGCCCGTAGCCGCCGGCCTCGCAGAACCGGGCCGCCAGATCGATCTCCATGCCCACCACTGCGTTTTCACGGTAGTAATTCATGGGAGCATATGCACCCTCAGTGGCCATTTTCAGCGTTCCCCTGGACGCGGGAAATGCGGAATAATCCGGAAGGGTCTTGTCCGCTTCCGGGCCCTCCGTCCATTTCCGGACAATCCTTTCCAGTTCCCCGCTTTCCTGCATGGAAACAATCCAGGCGTCCAGCTCAGCCTGCAGCGCTTCGCCCGCCTCTGTTTTCGGCAGCACAAAGCCAAACTCAAAGCTGTCCAGGCGGTCATTCAGGACAGTCAGCCGGGGGTTTTCCGCCGCCATGAGCCGGAGCACCGGCTCATCGCCGGGGAAGCCGTCGATCTTATGAGCCTCCAGGGCTGCCGCCATATCAGAATAGGAATTGAAATAGCTGATGACTGCATTGGGCAGCGTTTCCAGTACGATTGCATCAAAGGTGGAGCCCGTTTGCACACCGATGCGCCTTCCGTCCAGACCGTGCAGGGTTATTTCACCGCTGCGGACATCGGGCTGCGGTTCAGATTCACCTGTAAGGATTGCCAATACCACGCTGCCGTTGCTGGTGGGATCGGAAAAGAGCACCTGCTCCTGCCGTTCCGGCGTCACGTTCATGTCCGTGGAAAAATCAAATTTGCCGGACTGGACGGCCGGGATGCGGGCAGCGAAATCCACATCGCCCAGCTCCAGCCGATACCCGGCATGGCGGCAGAAGCGCACCACCAGGTCGATATCATAGCCCACGTTTTTGCCGTCCTTGATATAGGAAAACGGCATATCCGTGGAGGTGGTGACGACGCGGACGGTGCCGCTTTCGCCGGTCAGGCCGGACATATCCACGGTCTTCCGTTCTTCATCCTTGCCGAACCAGATGTCTTCCAGTTCCTGTATGGTGCCGTCCTGACGGCAAAGGGCCAGGAAAGCGTTCAGTTCTTCGCGCAGGGCGGCGCTCCGGGGATCGTCCCTGCGGAAGGCAAAGCTGTAGTCCTGACTGGTGATCGGATCGTGAATGTAATCGATTTTCGGCTGCTCTGCGTGAACGGATTTCAGCCCCGGCTCGTCGCCCAGATAAGCGTCGATTTTGCCTGTCAGCAGCGCAGTGATGCAATCCGCATAGCTGTTGTACAGCTCGTATTCGCTGTCCGGGAAGTTTTTGCGGGCAATATCCTCCATCAGCGGGCCGGTGAGCACGCCGATGCGCCTGCCGTTATAGGCTGCCCAGGCGGGGGTGGGCTGCCGGGCCTCTCCCTGCACCATGATGCCCTGTTTTTCCTCGAACAGGATATCCGAGAAAGGCAGTCCCTCAGAACGCTCCGGCAGATACTGAAGATTGGACATGATGACATCGATCTTGCCGGATAACGCGGCGGGAACGATCCCGTCAAAATCATAGATCCCGAAGGACACATCCGCATCCAGCCACGCGGCAAAGCGGCGGGCCAGCTCGATATCATAACCGTTCAGGTCGCTGCCCTCGTAATAGCTGTAGGGCGGCACGGTGCCGGTGGTGCCCACAGTCAGATGGACTTTGGGGGATTCGGGAGCGGGGATTTCAGGCATTTCGCTGTTCCCCTGCAGCACCCAGCGGCGATACATATCATCCAGCGTGCCATCCGCCCGGATCTGCGCAATAAAGCGGTTGACCTGGTTTTCCAGGTCAGGAATCCCGGATACGGGAGATATTCCCACGGCGATCCGCACCGCGCCGCCCAGGGATTCATCCAGCAGATGCACGCCCGGCTGGCCGTTTTCGATTGCCAGCTGCATTTGTACCCGGTCATATACGAAGGCGTCGATTTTGCCCTGGGCCACAGCGGTATAGCCCATGAATTTATCTGTAAAATAAGCCACTTTCGCCTGCGGCAGCAATTCCCGCACGGTTTCCTCCGCAGCGCTGCCCTGATCCACGCCCACGGTGATGTCCGGAGCATTCAGCTGTGCCGCGACAGTAATCTCTGCCCGGGCTGATGCCGTGAAAAGAAGCAGTACGGCCAGCAAAACAAGCAATTTCTTCATAGCGTCAACGTCCTTTATCAGCCAGCCCTGTGCAGGCTTTGTTGTATGGCGCATCCCCGCAGAAAGCACAGCAGATCATATCCGGCCCCTGCCAGAACAAACATTGTTTCCTGCTGATGACGGAGATCTGCCTGCTGCCGGACATCCGGAAGATCGTTCCCGCCGCGCAGGGACAGCCACAGCAGACCCTTTATAGAATTATAATGACAAAATTATTATACGTTCCTTCAACAGTTATTTCAAGCCGATGTGATAAATGACAAAAGTTACATAAGCAGACGGCAGCAGCTGAGGGACACCGATCCCGGAAACAAAAATCCCTGCGTGTCAGCGCAGGGATAAATCATTCATCTCATTCGGCAGAAGATGCCGTTCACTGTTTAGGAAACCTGTCAGTCCCCCATAACCCGTTCCTGCTGCTGCAGGTGCTTCTCCTGACTTACAGAAGACACAGCACGGCTGTGAACCACCTGGTTCCTGCCGGCACCGCAGCTGGGGCACTTTACAGCTTCCCCGTCCACCAGGGTGGCACAGTAGGCGCAGGTCCAGTTCTCCGCCTTTTTCTGCTGGGTTTCCTTCAGCGCACCGGCAATCTGCTTTACAAGCTCTTCCTGACTGTTCCGGTTTGCGCCTGTTTCCGCAGATTCCTGTTCGTCACCTATTTCACCTTTGAAGATCTTAACGGTGTTTACAATACCGACTGTTACAAACACAACGCCGAAGCTGGGTAATAAAATCGAAGGAGCAGGTCCAAAGGGAGAATTCCGGGTCATACTGATAGCACCAAAGGTCCAGAGAATCCCGATTATGACAACAGCAATACCAATAATACCCGCCCCGATATTTTTCTTCGGATTCTTGTTCTGCATGATCCCGTTCCTCCTTCCGTATTGGCCGCGGTCTTTCCCGGATCCGGGAAACACCGTCGGCTTAAAACGGAGCAGTCACCGGCGTCGTCCTTTTCTTCCTCGCCGTTGCCTGCCCCGTCCTGACATATGTATCCTACAATAAACCATCTCAGGAATACATCATCTGTTCCGCAAAATACAGGACGCTATTCGTCCGCTGACAAGGGACAGCCTTTTCACTTATTCGGCTCCAGGTAGCGGACTTCCTTCCCGGTTTTCAAAGCATACTCAATTTCCGACCGGGTGCTTTCCCCGATATATCCGCCCGCATTGATCACAAAGATCTCATCCGCCATATCAATTTTCCGCTTATGCATATCATCCAGCATGGCCTTTACCCCTTCGGACCACACTTCACCGTCCCCGGCATGCCCGAACAGCCCCACGCTGATCACAATATTCCCCTCCAGTGTCAGCCGCTTCTGGGCCTCCAGGAACTCCTCTTTAAACCGGGTGCTCCCGCACAGGGTGATAACCTTATACTTTCCGCCCATGGTAGCCTTCCTTTCAGCCCGATATAAGAAAACTTGGTATTAATGATATGCAAAAGGAGAAATGATTACAATATCTTTAGTATCGTTATATATTGAAAGTAGACACAATTAAGTGCCTTCTTTTGTTTTTAGAGGCATTAATCGACTGTTTTTCTTTATCACTTTCCGTTCACTGCATTGATCACATAATTCTCTTTATTCCGGAACTGTTCCCCGGTGTTCTCATCTGTAATCACAAAATCATATTCAATCCACCAGCAGGGGAAGGCTGTGCCGCTGTGGGTCAGGACCAGCCCGGGCTCAAAGCCTGTGATCTCCCAGGAGAATTCATAATGCTCAAAGCCGCTCCAGGTCCGGGATTCGCAGTATCTGTATCTCCGGTCCTCCATCAGCAGTTTTCCGGCCTCTTCGGCGGAGATAAGGGATTCCGTGATTTCCTGACTGGAAACTACTTCATAGCCGGGGAAGATCCGGCCGGTGACGATGCGTCCGTCCGCATCCAGCACAAAATTGGCATCGAAGGTTTCAAAATCATCTTCGCCGGCATTTTCCATCCAGATGGACAGGGGATAACCATCGATCTTCTGCAGGAAGTGCAGGAAAAAGAAACTGTCCCAGCTGTCCTCCGGGATATTGCGTGTATAATACGCCGGGCTGAAGACAGGGCTGGAGGCAGACTGTATCATCTGCCGGGCACTGCAGTACAGATCCGGATCACAGACATCCGCCCAGCCGATGGTTTTCAGCAGATCCTGCAGCTGCCGGACTTCCGGCCGGTCTGCCGGAAGTCCATCCGGGGAAGGGAAATCCGGTGTCATAGACTGACTGGCAAAAGGACCGAACCAGGGATGGGCGGAGGAAATGGCCAGGGTGCTGTAATCCATGGCGGCGGTGACAGGACCATAAGTTTCGCTGAGGAGGGCGGCTGGCTGGGAAAGGGAAGCCAGGGGCTTGCGCTGCAGGGTATACTGCCGGGGATGGCTGTATACGGGCGGATGTTCCCGGAAGGCTTCCGAGGTATATATAGCGGAATCGCTCTGGGAAGCCCGCATGAGGGGCTCTTCCGCGCAGGCGGAGGAGAACAGGAGGAGAAGCAGCAGAAGTACTGAAATGATTTTATTCATGTCTTTTCCTGACTTTCTGTTATGAAAATACGGGGTACCATATATTAGACGTGCGGGAAGGGGAAAAAGACAAGGCAAAAAAACAAACAGGGATCCGATGACTGATCCCTGTTTTGCAGTTTGCCGCAGATTGCGGCAGTTTGCGGCAGACTGCCGCGGGAAAGTTACACTTTTTTCCGGAGCAGCCAGAAATGGTTGGTGTTGTCTGCGGAGTTCTCCACATTGCAGGACAGGCTGATATTCTTCTGCTGGTTTTTTTCAAGCAAGATGCCCAGGACGGTGTTGGCGAAGGCCATGCCGGCGCTTTCCTTTTCTTTGGAAATGCGGAACAGCAGGGCGTATTCCTTTCCGCTTTCCAGGACGGAGCATTCCTCCAGGAAGTCCCGGACGTTCCGCCAGGTGTGGTTTTCATAGACTGTTTCGTAGGCAGGGTTATCCAGCAGGTCCAGGAATTCCTTTTCCTCCGGGACGTTTTCGCCTTCGAGGAAGGCATCAAAGTCAAGATGCGGATCGATATCCCCGAGGGCGATCTGTTCAAAGCAGTCATTGACATTGCCGACAATGCCGGCATACTGTTCGGCGCCGATGCCGAATTCTTCCGCGGGATCGTACTGCTCCATAACCTGCATGATTTTTTCTTTTGCTTCCTGGATTTTTTTCTCAATCTTCGTCATTTCGGCCAGGTATGAACTGCGGATTGCTTTAATTTCCTGCAGTTTCTTCTCCTGGGCAGCCACTTTGGCATCCAGGGCACGGAAGATTGCAAGATTATCCTGATCGAGCAGTTCCCTGATTTCTTCGATTGAGCATCCGGCAGCCTGCAGGTTTTTGATCTTTACAAAGACCAGGGCCTGGTCCTCGTCATAATAACGGTACCCGGACCATTGATCCACCCTAACCGGTTTCAGGAGACCAATCTGGTCATAATAGCGCAGGGTCTGGGGATTACAGCCGCAGAGCAGGGAGAATTGCTTGATTGTCATACCGTCTGCCTCCTTTCGACCTGAAGATATCATTGCAGTTCACTGTAAGGTCAAGCACCAATTCACAATTTATAATTCATAATTCATAATTATAGGGAAAACGAATGTTGCTGCCAAGGCAGCAAGTGATATAAATTTGCTTCGCAAATTTGTGATATGTTGCTTCGCAACGTGATATATCGGCTTTGGACCGATGTGATATATTCGCCGGAGGCGAATGTTATAGTTAGTTTACCAGGGGAACGAGATTCCTCCATTCCGCCTACGGCTTTAGTCGGAATGACAACGTGGAGGGGATGGATTACTCGTAAGGTATTGAGTGATCGGCAGAAGACGCTGCGGCGGGGAGATCCTTCGACTACGCCTACGGCTCCGCTCAGGATGCTGCTAGAATAAATATCGTACAAAACAAAGTGAGACATCCTCATAGTATTCCCAGGGCAGAACAATCCTTTGTTCTGCTTGACTGCTTTATGCTACAGCAGGCACCATGGGTCAATGGGGTG
>JBGUGL010000043.1:0-121043 GCA_045111455.1 Christensenellales bacterium
ACCCCTTTCCCTTGTGCGGCCGGCCACCGCGTGTGCGGCACAAGCAGTCGCAGGGAAAAGGTGCGTAATCGGATGGATTCTATCATACATTTTGTCCAAAAGCAAGGTTTTCCGTTGATTTGCAACAGATTTTTCTTTCTTTACTTTCATTGAACGGGAATGGTATAATTCTTTCAGGCAGATGCCGGAAAGAAAATGTAATAATGGAGGTAAGTATTATGAAGTGGGTATGTCCCGTATGCGGCTATGTGCATGAAGGACCCGAACCGCCGGAAAAGTGCCCGGTTTGCAAGGTCCCCGGTTCCAAGTTCATCAAGCAGGAAGGCGAAATGACCTGGGCTTCCGAGCATGTCATCGGCGTGGCCAAGGACGTTCCGGAAGAAATCAAGGCCGGCCTGCGCGCCAATTTTGAAGGCGAATGCACCGAAGTCGGCATGTACCTGGCCATGGGCCGCGCCGCTGCCCGGGAAGGCTACCCGGAGATCGCGGAATACTGGAAGACCGCCGCTTTTGAAGAAGCGGAACACGCCGCCAAGTTCGCGGAACTCCTGGGCGAAGTCGTCTCCGCCAGCACCAAGGAAAACCTGCGCGTCCGCGTGGAAGCCGAGAACGGCGCCACCCAGGGCAAGACCGACCTGGCCAAGAAAGCCAAGGAGCTCGGCCTGGACGCCATCCATGACACCGTGCATGAAATGGCCCGCGACGAAGCCCGTCACGGCAAAGCCTTCAAGGGCCTGCTGGAGCGGTACTTCGGAAAGTAAGATCATAGACAGACAAGGGAAGCCCGTGAGGGGCTTCCCTTGTTTTATTCTGTCCGGTTCTTCTTCCAGGCTTCCTTGTACAGCCGTTCCAGGGAGCGTTCCGTTCCCGGACGGTAGTTATCCGCGATATATTTCGCGATGTCCCCCTCCACAGCAGTGACTTCCCGCCGGAATTCCCGGGCGGAAGTCCGCAGGGCCTCGTTTCCCAGGGCGATCAGCTGCTCCGGCCGGTCGGAGGTCACCACCCGGACTCTGGCCCTGTTCCGGGCCAGCAGGGTGGTCTTCTCAATATAGGCATCCGCCGTCTGGGCTTCCCTGGTATATACGACAAACACATTCTTGTATCTTTCTGCGCTGCCCGGATTCCCTTTGACCTTGTAGGCGTCAAAAACCAGGATCACGTCCTTCCCGGTCATGCCCGCATAGTCGCACATCAGTTCCGTCAGCTGCATCCGGGCTGCGTCGAAATTGTCCCGGACCTGGTCCTTCCATTCCTCCCAGGCAAACAGGACGTTGTAGCCGTCCACCAGCAGGATTTCCCGTTCCGGCGCCGGTTCCCGCTTTTCCTCTGCAGGCTGCTCCGGAGGCGTTTCCTTCGGTACAGGCGTCAGCAGCTGCCGGGTTTTTGCCGGCCCGTAGGTCTTTTCAAAAATCAGCCGGAGCGCTTCTTCCTCCTCCGCCGATCCCCGGGGTGCTGCAGCCTGCCTGGGGCGGGAGGCAGGCTCGCTGTCCGTCCGGGCTTTCCGCATATCCCGCAGCGGCAGATGCATGTACTGTTCCACCTGGTCCCAGGGAACCGCCACTCCGGCCCCGTGGGAGCAGAACACGGAATCCGGCGGATTTGCCAGGTCTCTCAGCGGATCATAGGCCTTCTCTGCGATGATCTTTTCCGCTCCGGCGCAGGGCAGGTAAGCGGAAAAAGCCGCGGCCATCCGTCCGGCTCCGCCGGTCCGGGCATTCAGTTCCCGGGCATAGTCCCGGCAGGCGGAAGCGGGAACCACCGCGCGGATCCGGCGGAAGCCCTCCTCCGCGTCCTCCGGCCCCTCCGGTTTTCCACCCATGAGAGCCAGGTCATTCATAACCCTTCCGAGGCTGTCCTGGGGAACGGTGATTTCCAGGGAAAGATAAGGCTCCAGCAGGATGCTCCGGGCTTTCATCAGGCCCTGGCGCACCGCCCGGTAGGTGGCCTGGCGGAAATCCCCGCCCTCCGTATGCTTCAGGTGTGCCCGTCCGGCAATCAGTGTAATCCGCATATCCGTGATCGGCGCTCCGGTCAGCACACCCCGGTGTATCTTTTCTTTCAGATGGGTCAGAATCAGGCGCTGCCAGTTCAGGGCCAGATCGTCCGTGGAAACATCCGTGTCAAAAACCAGTCCGCTGCCGGGCGCCAGCGGTTCCAGCCACAGATGGACCTCCGCGTAATGCCGCAGCGGCTCATAATGGCCTACACCCTCCACAGCTTCCGCAATGGTTTCCCGGTACAGCACGCTGGTCTCCCCGAAGGAGATTTCCATACCGAAGCGGTCCTTCATCTGCCTGCGGAGCACTTCCAGATAGACATCTCCCATGGAATGAACCCGGATTTCCCGGCGTGTCTCCACAAATTCCGTCTGCAGCAGCGGTTCTTCCTCTGTCAGCAGGTTCAGGCAGTCCAGTACCCGGTGCAGGTCCTCTCCCGGTCCCGGGATCACCCGGCAGGCGTAGCAGGGACGCTGGGTCTGTTCCCCGGCGCGCTGTTCTGCGCCCAGTCCGTCCCCCGGCATGGCTTTGGTCAGTCCCGTCACACAGCACAGTTCCCCCGCAGCTGCCCGGGGCGCAGTGGTATAGCGCGCGCCGGAATAAAGCCGGATCTCCGAGATCTTCTCCGTCCAGGCATCCTCCCCGGTGCCGCCGGTCAGCGGATCCCGGGCTTTCAGTTCCCCGCCCGTCACCTTCAGGAAGGTCAGCCGGTTTCCCTGGGGATCCCGGGCTATTTTATATACCCTGGCGCCGAAGGATTCCGGCCATGACCGTCCTTCCGCCAGTCCGGCAAGAAAATCCAGCAGCGACTCAATTCCCTCATTCCGCAGCGCAGAACCGAAAAAGCAGGGAAACAGCTGCCTTTTCCGGACCAGCGTCCGGATCCTGTACTCCGGCACGCTTCCCTCCCGCAGATACAGGTCCAGGCAGGTTTCATCGCATAAAGCGACCGCTTCGGACGGATCGCCGGAAAAATCCACAATCCGGTCCGACAGTTCTCCCAGGGCGGCCGTCAGTTCCTTCCGTTCCCCGGTGAACCGGTCCATTTTATTGACAAACAGGATCACCGGAACCCCGCCGCGCTCCAGCAGCTTCCACAGGGTCCGGGTATGGGGCTGGATGCCCTCTGTGGCACTGATCACCAGCACCGCCGCGTCCATCACACTGAGTGCCCGCTCCGTCTCCCCCGCGAAATCCGTATGGCCGGGAGTGTCCACCAGCGTCAGGTCTGTTTTGTTCCAGGTCAGGCGAGCCTCCTTGGAGAAGATGGTAATACCCCGTTCCTTTTCCATCTGCTCCGTATCCAGGAAGGCGTCCCCGTGATCCACCCGGCCCTGCCGGCGCACCGCCCCGCTCAGGAACAGCATGGCTTCGGAAAGGGTGGTTTTGCCCGCGTCCACATGGGCCGCCAGTCCCACCGTAAGGCTTCCCGCCATGGCTGTTCCCTCCTTCCTGTCTGTATGTCTGTGAATCCCTAAAAGTATATCAGTAACCTCCTGTCTTTGTCCATTTGCTGAATCATTCTTTATTGTATAAAACATATATCATTATGAATTGTGAATTATGAATTATGAATTGTATATTTCCTTGACTTCCCCTCCGCCATTGCTTATGATTAAGCCGGATAGGGAAACGGCATCAGACCGTTTCCGCAGAAAAAAAGAAAGGAAGAGATCACATGAAGTACGAATGTCCCTGCGGCTATATCTACGATCCTGAAGTGGGAGATCCTGAAGGCGGCATCGCGCCCGGCACTGCCTGGGAAGATGTTCCGGAAGATTGGGTCTGCCCCGTCTGCGGTCTCGGAAAGGATGCCTTTACTCCCGTCTGAGGCTGAATACTGTCTATGAATATTGTTTGTTTGGACCTTGAAGGGGTGCTGGTCCCTGAGATCTGGATTGCCTTTTCCCAGGCCAGCGGCATCCCGGAACTGAAGCGTACCACCCGGGACGAGCCGGACTATGACAAGCTGATGAAATGGCGGCTGGGCATCCTGCGGGAGCACGGCCTGGGCCTGAAGGACATTCAGGACACCATAGCCACCATCGACCCCATGCCCGGCGCCCGGGAATTCCTGGACACCCTCCGGAGCGAAACCCAGGCCATCATCCTGTCTGACACCTTTACCCAGTTCGCTTCTCCCCTGATGAAGAAGCTGGGCTGGCCCACCATTTTCTGCAATGAGCTGGAAGTGGGGGAGGACGGCATGATCACCGGCTACCGCATCCGGGTGGAAAAGAGCAAACTGACCACCGTCAAAGCCCTGCAGAGCATCGGCTTTGAAACCATTGCCGCCGGCGACAGCTACAATGACCTGGGGATGATCCAGGCCAGCAAGGCCGGCATCCTGTTCCGCTCCACGGAGCAGATCAAAAAAGACCATCCGGAGCTGCCCGCCTGCGAAACCTATGAGGAACTGCTGGCACAGATCCGGAAGGCACTGTAAAACAAGACCATAAAAAGAGGAGAGCTGTAACGGCTCTCCTCTTTTTTTCAGCGGATAATGACTGCCGGGCGCGGATCCGGCTCATCCGGCAGAATGCTGTAACCCACCAGGGACAGGTCCCGGACATGGCGGGCCCAGAGGGCATAGGCCGGAGCATCCCCGACAGAATCAATCATATGCGCATCCGGATAAACGCCGCGCATATCGTCAAACGTTTCCTCTTTCTGTACCGGACGGCAGGAGGCTTTCTGCCGGATCCGGATCCTGCGGAACACAATTTCCTCAATCGGCTTTTCAGGGATCCCCAGCAGATAGGATCCCCGGGGACCGTTTTCACTTCCGGTCACATCTGAAAACAGCACCCTGTGCAGACTGCCGGGTCCGGGGACCGGATCTCCCGGCTTCACCCTTCCGCGGTTTTCCAGCCGCAGAAAGAACGGACTCCACGCACGGATGATATGGATATCCCGGAACAGAAAATCCTCCAAGGTTCCGCCGTCCACCATTTCCAGGGAAATACCGCTGTCCGCGCAGGGGTGTTTGAGTCCGGAGGGATCCTCCGCCAGGCCGCCGATCCGGCACCGCCGGATATAAACCTCCCTGAAATCCCCCTGGGTATCCGTTCCCACCTTCACCGCGTTGCAGGCGGAATAAAAATCGCAGTCTTCCACCAGCACCCGGCGCAGTTCCTTCTGTCCGGCTCCCTTGAAGCACAGCGCGTCATCCCCGCTGGTCACCCTGCAGTGCCGGATAACCACATTCCGGCACCCGTCAATATCCATTCCGTCGTTGTTGTAGTTTGAATGATTGCGTACCGTAAGCCCTTCCAGCAGCAGATTCACACAGTTCAGATAGTTCTGCATCCAGCAGGCTGCGTTTTTCATCGTCAGATCGGCAATGTGCACCCTCCTGCAGTCAATCATCCGGATCAGGAAAGGACGGCCCGGTGTTCCCTGGGCGGTCTCCTCTCCCGGAAAATATTCAGGACTGCCCTGTCCGTCCAGGATGCCTCCGCCCCGCAGGCAGATGTTTTCACAATCTTCCGCGAAAATCAGGGACTGGTGCATCCCCATGCTGGTATCCTGGACTGTCAACCGTTTCGCACGGTGTTCCGGATAATCCTGCAGGTCTGTGCTCCCCAGCAGCCGGGCGCCGGCCCGGATCTCCAGGCATACTCCCGAGCGCATCACCAGGGTGCCGCTGACATAATCCCCCCGGCGCAGGCTGACAACCCCTCCGTGTTCCGCGGCGGCATCAATGGCGCGCTGAATCGCGCCGGTTGCCTTTTCACCGGATATGTATCCGAAATCCTCCGGGACAAAAACCGTCTCCGGGCCGGTCCATTCCTGAACCTCCCGGATCAGTTCCCGGGCCATCTGCTCCATGTCCGCTTCCAGTTTCCTGCACCAGGCCGGCTCTCTCTCTTCCCCGATCATGCTTCTTTCCCTGCCCCCTCGATTGACACTTCCTGCAGAATCAGACCTCTTTCATCCGTTACAATCCGCCGGCCGCATTCCCAGCGTCCCAGGATTTTCCCGTCAGTCCGGATCTCCGCCTGTTTCCCGTTGCTCCGGATCCCGTAACGGTGGCCGTAGAAAACAGCCTCATACTCATAGGGCTTTCCGCTCCCCAGGCTGAACCAGGCCTGGCCCAGGTGAGGATGAATTCCGTAATGATGGGCTGTATATTCCAGGCACGCCAGCATGGTCGGGCCGTAAGCGTCCTGAACCGCCTCTCCGCTGTCTTCCGCTGCCGGCTGATGGTCCGACATGCGGACCAGGGAGGCTTTTCCCGTGAACGGATCATACTGCTGGGTAAACCGGCATCCGTTCGCGTCCACCGCGTCAGTCAGCTTCTGTCCCAGCACTGTCACAAGCCGGTGATACCCGTACCGTTCCAGCGCAAGAATCGCCCTTTGGTAGGTCAGGCCTTCAGGCTGTCCGCTCCAGTTGTTTTCCGGGGCATTGCGGAATGCCGGGTCACTGGCCGCTACGCTGGGCAGCGGAAAAGGCGTCCAGAATTCTGCCGGATTCAGCAGATGCTCTTTCACAAACCGGTCCGCCATATCCTGGGAAATACTGCCCCAGTACATGCACCGCAGGGTATTGTGGCACAGGATATCCACCGTTTTTCCTGTCTTGTCCCGGTCATACAGGGCGCCCCGCTTTGCGTCCCACAGACGCCTGCGCAGTGCTTCCGCCGTCCTGCCAGCCTTCTGCTCCCATACTTCGCAGGCCGGGTCTCCCTGCAGGCGGCAGATCTGGGCAACTGTGCGGCAGGCAGCATAGCTCCAGCTTGTCACATCCATGCTGGCCATGGGCACGGTCCGGTATCCTTCCGGCGGTTCATCCTTCTCCCACCAGCAGGGAGCATCCCCGTAACGCACCGCCAGATCCTCCCCTGTATCATATACACAGAAGGAGGAAAGCACCCCGTCTCCCGTAAGATGGCGTGTTTTCCACAGGCAGCCGTCAAAACGGATCAGGCTTTCCTTCAGCTGACCGAGATAATCAGGATCCTTTCCGATTAAATAATAAAGATTCATGGCCGGGAAGGGGAAGCAGAAGCCCTGGTATTTGTTGAACTGCGGCTCGATCTTCCCGTTGATATACTGGATGGAACCCGGCAGCCGCCCGTCCTCCCGCTGACAGCGCATGAAGAGCAGGATATTGTTCAGCGCGGCCTCAGGATCTCTCAGGGCATACATTTCACCGCCCATGGGCTGTGTTTCCAGCCAGATTTTTTCATATCCGCCGCCTTCCACCAGAACCCTGTCGCCTCCGAAATCCTTCAGATTCAGGAGGCACTTTTTTTCTGCCGTGTCATATACACGCTGAAGCTTATCGTCTTCCGTGCGGAAATGCACGCTTGTTTCCGGCAGCATCTGTCTGCGTTCCCTCCGTATGTTTTGATCTGTTCCAATAGTCGGATTTTATCATTTATTGCGTTTCTTTAACAGTCGCAAAAAAAATGCTCATTCTTTTTATTCCGTGAAACCGTTTATTTTCAACAATGTGCAAAAATTTAGCTTCTTTCCTTCCGGACAGTTTCCGGTAATAATCATAGCGAAAAATGATGAATCGAACTGAACAGGTATCCCGATAGCCCTGAAGGAGGTTTCCCAATGAGTGTTTCCGTATCCGCCCCCGCACGCCGCGGCGGAATCCGGCACAGGCTCCGTTTGGCGCTGTACCGCGACTGGCAGCTGTGGGTTCTGCTGCTGCCCTGCCTGGTTTTCTTTGTTGTCTTCCATTATTTCCCGATGTACGGGGTGCAGATTGCTTTCCGGAACTACAAGGACGCTTTTGGAATCACCGGAAGCCAGTGGGTTGGGCTGAAATATTTTGAAAAATTCTTCAGCAGCTATTACTGCGGACGGATGTTCCTGAACACCTTCCTGCTGAACTTCTACGGCCTGCTGTTCGGTTTTCCGGTCCCCATCCTGCTGGCCATCATGCTGAACCAACTGAAAAGCGAGCGTTTCAAAGGGTTTGCACAGACAGCCATCTACGCGCCCCACTTTATTTCCGTGGTTGTCCTCGCCGGCATGATCTATCTTTTTTTCTCCCCCATCAACGGTATCATCAATCACCTGATCACAGCCGCCGGCGGGAAAAGCATTTACTTCATTATGGAACCCGGCTGGTTCCGGCCGCTGTTCATCGGATCGGACATCTGGCAGAACGCGGGCTGGAATACCATCCTGTATATTGCGACCCTCACCAGCATAGATCCCCAGCTTTATGAGGCAGCCACCATCGACGGCGCCACCCGCTGGGACAAAATCAAACATATTGATATTCCCCATCTGATCCCCATTGCGGTGATGATGCTGATCCTCAACAGCGGTTCCCTGCTGCAGTCCAACACCGAAAAAGCCCTGCTGCTGCAGACCAGCGGAAACATGGCCACTTCGGATATCCTGGGCGTGTATGTCTACAACGTCGGTATCGCGGCGGCCAAGTCCCAGCCTTCCTATGCATCGGCCATCGGATTGTGCCTGAACGTAATCAACTTTGTCATCATCATGCTGGTAAATCATATTTCGCGCCGGCTGAGTGATATCAGCCTGTTCTGAGAGAGAGGGAAAACAATCATGAGCGTCCTTGCCGCAAAGAGGAGCCGCCGTATCCGGGAAACCCGGAAGGATCGGATCTTCAACGCGATCAACACCCTGTTCTGGATCCTTGTCCTGTTTATTGTACTGTATCCCCTCTGGCTGATTCTCATCTCCTCGGTTTCCGATCCGGATGCCGTTCTGCAGGCGAAAGTCCTGCTCTGGCCTGTGGATTTTTCCCTGATGGGATATGACGCGGTGTTCCAGAACACGGAACTGCTGAACAGCTACCTGAACTCTGTTATCTATACCCTGGTCGGCTCCGCTTTGAGCGTCATGATTACCCTGGCGGCGGCCTACGCGCTTTCCCGCCGGTTTGCCGGCAAAAAACTGATCAACCTGCTGATCGTCTTCACCATGTTCTTTTCCGGCGGCCTGATCCCGATCTTCATGAACATCCGGAATCTCGGGCTCTACAACACCCGGGCAGTCATGATCCTGATGAACCTGGTCTCCGTCTGGAACCTGATGGTGGCCCGGACCTATATCCAGACCAGCATTCCCGAGGATCTGTATGAAGCGGCTATCATTGACGGCGCAAACCATTTCACCTATTTCTTCCGGTTCATCCTGCCGCTTTCCGGCACCATCATCGCAGTGCTGTCGGTCTATTACGGGGTAGCCCGCTGGAACGATTATTTCACCGGTACAGTTATGCTGCGGGACCGCAGTCTGTATACCCTGCAGCAGGTGCTGCGGGAAATCCTGGCTTCCCTCACGTCCACAGGCTCCTCCGATACGTTCTTCGCGGCTTACGCGGACAACCTGGGCGGTCTGCAGGCAGCCCTGCGCAAAGCGGAGGTTGCCAAGTACTGCTGCATCGTGGTGGCCACCGTCCCGGCGATCCTGCTGTATGTCTTCATGCAGAAGTATTTCGTAAAGGGCGTCATGATCGGTTCCCTGAAGGGTTAATCCCGTCCGCAGATTCGCAGACATACCCGAACCGCCCGGGCGGTCCCCTTCCCGGGGAATATGCGTCGATTAAAGGAGGTGCAAGCCGTTGTCCCAGGCAGGAGGTACGGATGTTTCCGCCCGGTCCGCGCGCTATGAGAACGGGTTCCGGGTGCTTCAGGGCAAGCGGGAGTATGTGACCTATCCGGATGATTCATCTGTCCGGATCTGGTATTCGGATATTCCCTGGCGGTATGAGCTGCATGACCATTCTGCTGTTGAAATCCTTCTGACCCTGGAGGGCACGGTAACGTATACCGTTGAAGACCAGATGTTCCTGGTCCGGAAAGATGAAATCCTGGTCGTTCCGCCGGATACCCCCCATTCCCTGGCCATGGGGGAAGGAAGCAGCCGGTATCTCTTCCTTTTCGAGCCGGACGCGCTTATGGCCATGCGGGACATCAAAGTCATGGAAGATTCTTTCCGCAAACCGTTCCACCTCCGGGACGGATCGGAAGCCCATGTGCAGATCCGGGAACTGCTGCTCCGGGCCGTAGACGCTTATGAAAAGCGGGAAATGATGTGGAACGCCCAGTGCTACAGCTGCATTCTCCGGATATACGCAGCTCTGGCGCAGCGGTATCTGGGAGCAGTCAGGCAGCACGCCGGAAAACCGTCCCGAAGCATGGATTCAGAAGTAATCAACGCATCGGTGACCTATATCAACAATCATTACCGTGACAATCTCACCCTGGAGGACGTGGCCGGCTTTTCCGGTTTCAGCCGGTACTATTTCTCCCGGTCCTTCAAGCAGCAGACCGGCTATTCCTTCAAGGATTACCTGTGCCAGAAACGGCTTCAGGTGGCCATGGATCTGCTGATCCGGACAAACCGTTCCATGCGGGATGTGGCCGTCGAAAGCGGCTTCGGCTCTGTGGCCACCTTCAACCGGGCTTTCAGGGAAAGCAAGGGCTGCACGCCAACCCAGTACCGGGTGATTTACGGAATGCTTTAAGCCGCCTTTCCCGCCGGACCCGGGCTCATACCTCCGGCAGCAGCCCGCAGGTATGTCCGTCCCGATTGGTATTCAAGGGCCATATGCCCTGAAATAAAAAAGGAGGAAAACCCCATGAAGAAACTCGTTTCCCTGCTGCTGGCATGCTGCATGCTGCTCAGCCTGAGCGCCGCCTTCGCCGAGGAGAAAACGGAGCTCACCGCTTTCCAGTACGCCCTGGAAAACCAGAACACCGATTTCAACGGTCTCTGGTTCTTCGATGAACTGGAAAACAAAACCAACACCCACGTGACCTTCGAAATGGTGAAGGACGCGGACTGGGCAACCAAGGCGAACCTGATGTTTGCCGTGCCGGACCAGATGCCCGATATGATCCTCCGTCACTCGGTGGATGTGGAAGAGTACGGCGTTTCCCAGGGCCTGCTGCTTCCCCTGGATGAGTACCTGACGGAAGAGATCATGCCCAACTATGTCAGCCGCCTGAAAATCAACAATGCCGGCGACTCCATTCCCGCCAGCGACGGCAAGAGCTACTACATCGGCTTCCTGATGGCCCAGAACGTAAATCATACCGGCACCTGGTATGTGAACCAGAAGGAACTGGAAAAGCTGGGCAAGGCCGCTCCCACCACCATTGCCGAAACCACCGAACTGCTCCGCGCCATGAAGGCCGACGGTATCAAGTGGCCCTTCTCCGCGTCCTATACCCAGAACGGACCGGAAACCATCTGGAACCAGTTTGCCTCCTTCGGTGTTCCGGAAAACACCTACTATTACTTCATTGACGCTGACAACAAGGTTCAGTTCACCTGCGCCCAGGATGGCTGGCGCGCCTGCGTGGAATGGCTGCATCAGCTGTATGAGGAAGAGCTCATGGATCCGGAATCCCTGACCCAGGACTCCAACCTCTGGGCCAACAAGGTCAATGACGGAGAAGTCGGCTACTTCTGCTACCTGCGGCTGATCAACACCGCCATCAAGGCCGAGAATGTGGAGAACTTCAAGTCCATCCTCCCGCCCGCCGCTGACGGCTTCAAAGCCTGCGTGTCCCAGATCCTGGAAGTGCCGGAAGCCGGCGCCTACCTGACCAAGAACTGCAAAGACCCCGTAGCTGCCCTGAAGTGGATTGACGCCCAGCTGGAAACCGAAACCATGATGGTTTCCCTGAACGGCAAGGTCGGTGAGCAGATCGTGCTCAACGATGCAGGCAAATACGAAGTGATCGATATCCCTGCGGATAACGGCCTGTATCAGTTTGTTCCCGTCACCATGGGCCAGTTCTTCGCCCCCGGCGACTACTACACCTCCATCTACCAGATGGCTCCGCACCGTGTGGAACGCTATGAGGACAGCAAGTGGTACGCGGAAGCCGGCGTTCTGGAGCCCAAGAGCTTCCAGTACCTGCGTGACCTGAGCAAGATGGGCAACGAGGATGCCATCGAAGCTTCCGATATCTACATCGAACTCCAGAAGCTGGTGGAAGAATCCTTCGCAGACTTCGTACGCAACGGTGTCACGGACGAAAGCTGGAACAGGTTCCAGGAACAGGCCAAGTCCATTGGTTCCGAGCGTTATATCGAACTGTATCAGAAAGCCTATGACGCTTATCTGGCAAAGTAAAAAACTTGAACACCGCGGTCCCGGATGCTACAATATAGGCATCTGAAGCCGCCGGGCATCGCCGCAGGAATTGTTTCCGGGGGCGATGCCCTTTTGCCGTATAGAGGGAGTATACATGAATCGAACCGTTAAAACCATCAGCCTGCTGACCGCAGTCCTGTTTCTGCTGACCGGCTGTACCGCTTCACGGCAGGAGGTCAGTTCCTCCGCCTCCGTCGTGTCCCTTTCCGCCCTGCAGTATGAAATCGAGAATATCGCTGTGGATTTCAGCAGCATGTGGTATTACCGGCAGATCGAACAGCAGACCGGTGTTCATGTTGATTTCAATGAAGTCAAGGATTCCGAGTGGAGCAGCTCCGTCGGGCTGGCTTTTGCCAAGGGCAAAATGCCGGATATGATCCTGAGGGGCTCCCTGGATGTGGAAGAGTACGGGGTTACCCGTCATCTGCTGATTCCCCTGGATGAGTATATCGACAAAGGCCTCCTGCCCAACTACGCCTCCCGCATGGAGCAGGCAGGCCTCCGGGAACAGCTGACCGCCTCGGACGGGCATATCTATCAGCTGGGATTCCTGATTTCCCAGGGTGTCAATACCAACGGGCATTTCTTTATCAATAAGACCTGGCTGGACAGGCTGAACCTGCCGGTTCCCGAAACCGTGGACCAGCTGACGGATGTGCTCCGCCATTTCCGGGAAGATGACCCCAACGGCAACGGAATCCGGGATGAAATCCCCCTGGAATTCACCTTTGATGACAACACCACCGGAATTTATAATCTGTTTTCCTTCTTCGGCCTTCCCCTGAACGAGGATTACGTTTATGTGGATGAGGCCGGCCGGGTGCATTTTGCCCCGGAAGAGGAAGCCTTTTTCAATGCCCTGTCCTGGCTGCACCAGCTGTATCTGGAACAACTGCTGGATATTGATTTCATCAGCCAGGGAAGCAGTATCTGGGCCGCCAAGGTCAACGGGGGAAATACCGGTATGTTCAGTTACTGGCGCCTGCAGAATACTGCCCTGAACCCCGGCATCACTGAAAACTATCAGCTCATGGTTCCGGTCCATGCGGACGGAACAGACGCCTGCCTGCCCAGGAACATGGATATCATTGAATTCGGAGCCGCCCTGACCACGGATAACCGCGATATCGAAGCCAGCCTCCGCTGGCTGGACGCCCAGTTTGAAACGGAAAACATGCTGGTTTCCCAGAACGGTCCCGTGGGGGATACCCTTGTCCGGCGGGAAGATGGCAGGTATGAGGTCAGTTATGTCCCGCCGGATAATGAACTGTACCAGTCTGTACCGGTCATCTGCGGCCAGTTTTTCGCCCCCGCGGATTACTATGCGTCCGTATATGTGCCTGCCGCGCACCGGCTGGAGAAGGCCGGTTACTGCGAGCAGTATGAACGCTCCGGCGTGCTTGAACCCGTTTCCGGAAAACTGCTGACCGTTGTTGCCCCCAAGACAACCGCCCAATCTGCCGAAACCGCCCGCCTGAAAGCCAAACTGAAATCCCTGGTGGATGCTGAAATCGTGTCCATGGTCACCCGCGGGGTGACGGAGGAAAGCCGCGGGGCTTTCCTGGAAAAGTTGCAGGAGAACGGAAGCGGGGAATACCGCCGGATCTACCAGCAGATCTATGACCGCTGGGAGGAGAAATAAACCGTGATCAGGAAAAGCCGGTCCTCAGTCTTTATCAGGTATGCGCTGTCGTATATCGCTGTGGTGCTGCTGCTCTTTTTCAGCATCACCGGATACCTGTATGTCCGGCTCAGTGGGAAAGCCCGGGAGGAAATCATTGACAACCAGATCAACCGCCTCTCCCGGATTGCCGCCCAGCACGAAAGCTATATCTCCGCCATGCTGAATACCGCTGAGGAAATAGGGCTCAGTCCGGACATCGAGTTCTTCCGTTATGATGAGGAACCCTGGAAGGCCTATGACCTGCAGCTTAAAATGGTCCCCTACACCACAACGGCCAGCACATTCTGCGACCAGGTATATCTTTACTTTTTCGGGGATGACCGGATTTACTCATCCGCCTCCTCCATGACCCTGGATCTCTTTGCGCGGATGATGCGGTATGAGTTTATTCCCATGGAGCACCTGACCTCCCGGATCATGAATACCGACAGACTGTCCATCCTTCCCGCCCAGCAGGTTTCCTCCACCCTGGTGGACAGTTCCCGGGTGGTCACCTTCCTGGTGCCCCTGGGCGCGAATCCCGGTTCCGGCAAAGGTGTCCTGATTTTCCTCATCAAGGACAGCGTCTATCAGTCGCTCTTTTCCGATGCCATTGACGGCCATATCAACACCTATATCTGCCAGGGAGAGGAACTGCTCTGCTCTTCCGAAGCGCTGCCTGTTCCCCGGGAGCAGGTAATCTACAGCCAGGAGGCTTCCTCCCGCCTGTTCCGCTGGGATGACCAGGACTGGACCCAGGTCACCTTTTCCGGCAGAAACTGGGGACTCTCCTATACCGCTGTCCTGCGCAATGCAGATATCAATTCCTCCATCATGCGTCAGCTGGCCAGCAACCTGGCCATTCTGCCGGTATTTGTCTTCCTGTGCCTGCTGCTTGCCCTGTGGATGGCCCGGCGCCACGCCCGGCCGATCCGCGCCATCACCGGCCTGCTTTCCCCGGAAGACAGCATGCCGCCCCGGGATGAGCTGCAGCAGATTTCCTCCGGCATCCGCCAGCTCACCACCCGCAACCAGGAGCTGACTTCCCGCCTGGACCGCGCCCTTCCCCTGCAGCGCCATGATTTCGTCTTCCGGTTTGTCAAGGACCGCTTTGCCGGCCGGCAGGAAGCCGTGGCTGCCGGCCGGGCTGTCGGACTGGAAATCGACAGACCTGTCTATGCCGTCATCCTGTGCGGCTGCGCCGGCGGCAACGATCATCCCTTTGATCTGGGCGCGCCGCCCTTTGACCGTTTCCCGGGCTGTTCCGGCGCGGGCGTGGAACTTGTCGCCTTAAAAGCAAATCTCTATCTCGTTTTCTCGGATAATCCCGGAACGCTGCCCGAACTGGCTGAGGCGCTTCATCAGGCAGGGGAATCTGGCGGAGAACGCTGCATCACCTCGATTTCCGCCCTGCACGCTGATTTTTCGGAAGCTCCCTCCGCCTATCTGGAGGCAGCAGCCGCTTTCGAAAACCGTTTTGTCATGGGCAGCCGGAAGGTCCTTTGCTACAGTGATATATCCTCGGACCTGGAAGAGGTCCTGCCCCAGGCCCGGAAAATCACAAACTCCATCAGCCAGGCCCTGACACTGGGAAGCCGGGATGTCCTGGACGTCCGGATCAGCGACCTGCTGCATTTCCTGAAGAATACCAACATGTCCCCCTTTGCTTTCCGCATGATCTACGGCGAGGTGATCCGTTCCCTGGTACATACCCATACCGCAGCGCTGTCCGGAGAAGGTTCCGTGCAGGAAATCTACAATATCTTTACTCTGACCTCCTGCCAGTCCATTGATGACCTGGATGAACTGCTGCGCAAGCTGTGCGACCGTCTGCTGCTTGCAGATCCCGAACCCGGTGAAGCCGTACCGGAACAGGAGGATGAGATCAGCCAGGTGGTCCGCTATATGGAGGAGCATTTCAGCGATCCGGAAATATCCATCACCGCCCTGGCGGACTCCCTGGAACTGTCCACTGCCCGTTTCAGCCTTTCCTTCAAGGAAAAAACGGGAATGTCTCCCCTTGAATACCTGACGCTTCTGCGGGTGGAGCACGCAAAGGAGCAGCTGGAAATGACCGATCTGACCATCCGTGATATCAGTTCCCGGGTCGGATATTACGATGCCGGATCCTTCATCCGCCGCTTCAAGCAAGTCACCGGGGAAACCCCCGCCCAGTACCGCCGCGTCAGAAACGCGGGCAGGGAAACCGCCGGGGACCCGGCAGGCCCTGAGCAGCCCTGATAAGGAGTTTTTTATGCTTCACACAGATCAGATCAACATCCGGGATCCGTTTGTCCTGGTACACGGAGGACAGTATTATCTCTATGGCACCCGCGGGGAAACCTGCTGGGGGCCGGCTGACGGTTTTGATGTATACACAGGCCGCGACCTCGTTTCATGGGAAGGTCCGGCTGTCTGTTTCCGGAACGACGGTTCCTTCTGGGCGGACCGGAACTACTGGGCTCCGGAGGTGCATATCTGGCAGGATATGTTTTTCATGTTCGCCAGTTTCAAAAGTGAAACCCGCCGGCGCGGCACCGCCATCCTGCGTTCCGCCTCTCCCCTCGGTCCCTTTGAACCCTGGTCCGACGGTCCGGTAACGCCGGCGGACTGGGAATGCCTGGACGGCACCTTCTATGTATCCTCAGAGGGAATCCCCTACATGGTGTTCTGCCATGAATGGGTTCAGGCCGGGGACGGCGAAGTGCTTGCCATGCGGCTGACAGAGGATCTGAAGGCTCCCGCGGATCAGCCGTTCCTGCTGTTTCGTGCCTCCGACGCTCCCTGGAGCAAGGCAGTCCGCCATTCATCCGGCATCACCGGTCATGTGACGGACGGACCTTTCCTGTGGCACGGAAAAGACGGCTCCCTGCTCTGCCTCTGGTCCGGGTTTTCGGATAAAGGATATGCCCAGGGCCTGGCGGTTTCAGACAGCGGCGAAATTGACGGGCATTTTTCCCAGGCCGCGCCCCTTTTCCTGGAGGACGGAGGCCACGGCATGCTTTTCCGGACACCGGAGGGGAAAACCCTGCTGGCCCTCCACAGTCCGAACACGCATCTCCTGGAACGTCCCCGCTTCGTGCCGGTGGATCTCTGACCGCAAAGCAGCGCGGAATATACCCGTATGAAAGGACTGCCTATGAAAGATGTACTTGCGATAGATATCGGCGCCTCCAGCGGACGGCATATTGTCGGCTGGCCGGAAAACGGCGGAATCGGTACAGAGGAAGTCTACCGTTTCCCCAACGGTGTCACAGACCGGAACGGACATCTGGCATGGGATACGGAAGCCCTGCTGTACCATGTGAAAGCCGGTATAGAAAAGGCCCTGGAAAAATATCCGGCCATCGAAAGCCTCTCCGTTGATACCTGGGCTGTGGATTATGTGCTGATGCGCGGGGAGGAGGAAGTCCTTCCCTGCCACGCCTACCGGGACAGCCGCACGGAAGCCGCCGTTCCGCAGGTGCATGGGAGAATCCCGTTTCAGGAACTGTATCGCCGCACAGGTATCCAGTTCCAGCCCTTTAACACCGTTTATCAGCTGTACGCGGATAAAATGGCCGGGCGGCTGGAGGGCGTGACCGGTTTTCTCATGGTGCCGGAATACCTGATGTATAAACTTTGCGGAACCATGAGCCATGAATATACCAATGCCACCACCGGCGGCATGGTCAGCGCCGTCACCGGAGCCTTTGACCCGGACATCATCCGGGCGCTGGAACTGCCGGAGCATCTGTTCCGGCCCCTGCAGCAGCCGGGAACGGTCATCGGGGAATACAAAGGCATCAGGGTCATGCTCTGTGCCACCCACGACACCGCCAGTGCGGTGGAGGGAATCCCCATGGCAGGAAACGACCCGTATATTTCCAGCGGCACCTGGAGTCTCCTGGGAATCAAAACCGAAAAACCGCTTACGGATACCGCCAGTGAACAGGCCAACTGGAGCAACGAGGGCGGTGTGGGCTATAACCGGTACCAGAAAAACATCATGGGCATGTGGATTGTGAACCGCCTGCGGGAGGAACTGTGCCCCGGCAGGCCCTGGGATGAAATCACAGCGGAAGCGCAGGAGAAACACTTTGATCACCTGGTGGATGTGAATGACCCGGTTTTCCTGGCGCCCGAAAGCATGAAAGCCGCCTTCGATTCAAAACTGCCCCATCCTCCGAAATGCACCGCCGGATATTTCCGGTGCGCTTACCGGTCCCTGGCGGAAAGCTACCGCCGGTCCCTCCTGGAACTGGAGCAGAACACCGGCCGCACCTGTGACAGGCTGTACATTGTAGGCGGCGGGGCGAAAAACCGGTACCTGAACCGGCTGACAGAAGAGTATACCGGCAAGGAAGTCGTTGCGCTGCCCATTGAGGCAACAGCGCTCGGAAACCTGAAAATACAGATAGGAGCATCAGGAAAATGAGTTACGAAAAAGCCAGAAACCGTTACGCTGCCCTGGGAATTGATGCCGACCGGGCTGTCCGGCTGCTCAGAACCGTACCCGTCAGTCTTCACTGCTGGCAGGGGGATGATGTGCGCGGTTTTGACACAGATCCGTCCAAACCGCTGACCGGGGGCATCCAGACCACCGGCAATTATCCCGGCCGCGCCCGGACCCCGGAAGAGCTGATGGCCGACCTGGACAAGGTGCTGAGCCTGATTCCCGGTACCCCTAAAATGAACCTGCATGCCAGCTATGCCATCTTTGAAAACGGTGAATGGGCGGACCGGGACAAACTGGAGCCGAAGCATTTCCGGAAATGGGTGGAATTCTGCAGGGAACGGGGACTGGGCTGCGATTTCAATCCGACCTTTTTCTCTCACCCGAAGTGTGATCCGCTGACCCTCTCCAGTCCCGATGCGGAGACCCGGAAATTCTGGATTGACCACGGAAAAGCCTGTATCCGCATCAGCACTTACCTGGCGGAAGAGCTGGGGCAGCCCTGCGTGATGAACATCTGGACCGGGGATGGATTCAAGGATATTCCCGGAGACCGGCTGGGTCCGCGGGTTCGTTACCGGGAGTCCATCGACGAAATCCTGCGGGAGCCTTACGATTTCCGTCAGGTCAAGCCCTGCATTGAAAGCAAGGTGTTTGGAATCGGTGTGGAAGCCTACACGGCAGGAAGCGCGGAATTTGCCCTGAGCTATGCCGCCATGAACCGGGACAGGTGTATTCCCTTAATGGACAACGGCCATTATCATCCCACCGAGGTAGTCAGCGATAAGATTCCGGCCCTGCTGGCATTCTTCCCGGAGATTGCCCTGCATATCACCCGGCCCATTCGCTGGGACAGTGACCATGTGGTTCTGTTCGATGACGAGACCCGTGAAATTGCCAAAGAAATCGTGCGCTGCGGCGGTCTCGAAGGTCGGGTGCATATTGCCCTGGATTACTTTGACGCCAGCATCAACCGCATCTCAGCCTGGGTAACAGGCTACCGCAACCTCCAGAAAGCGCTGCTGTTTGCGCTGCTCCAGCCCCATGAAGAAATGAAAGCCCTCCAGGATACAGGCCGGTTCAGTAAGCTGATGGTGCTCCAGGAGGAAATGAAAACCCTGCCCTTCGGCGAAATCTGGAATGAATACTGCTGCCTATGCGGCAAACCTGCCGACGGTGAATGGTTCCCGCTGGTCGAGGAATATGAACAGAAAGTACTGGTGAACAGGACATGAAGGTTATTCTGAGCGCTCCCTTTATGCAGGAAATGATCCGCACTGCCTCCCTCATGTATGACCATGGCTGGGACGAACGCAACGGCGGAAACATCTCCCTGATGCTGGATGAAAGTGAAATCAGGGAATACCTGGATCCGGAAAGTGTACTGCGTACGATTCCCACCGGTTTCACCGCCCCGGAACTGAACGGGAAATGCTTCCTGGTGACCGGCACCGGGAAATACTTCAAGAATGTTCAGTACGCCCCGGAAGTGAACCTGGGGATTGTCCGGCTGACCCGGCAGGGACAGCAGGCGGAACTGCTGTGGGGTTTCTCCGGCGGAGGACAGTTCACCAGCGAGTTTCCCGCCCATATGATGAGCCATGTGGCCCGGCTGAAGGTTGATCCGCTGAACCGGGTCGTCATGCACTGCCATCCCGCAAACCTGCTGGCTATGACCTATGTGCACCCGCTGGATGAGCGGGAGTTTACCCGGACCCTGTGGCAGATGTGCACCGAGTGCGTGGTGGTTTTTCCGGACGGCGTAAATGTCCTTCCCTGGATGCTTTGCGGCACCAATGAGATCGGGGAAGCGACGGCGGAAAAAATGGAAACCGCCCGGCTGGTGGTCTGGAGCCAGCACGGAATTTACGGAGCCGGAAAGGATCTGGATGAAACCTTCGGCCTGATCGAAACCGCGGAAAAGGCAGCGGAAATCTATATGAAGATCGCGCATCTGCCCCGGCTCAATACGATTACGGATGAACAGATGCACCTGCTGGAAAAACGGTTCGGCATCAAGGCCCGGGAAGGATATCTGGAGTAAGCGTATCGGAGGATGAACCGCTCATGCAGAAAACAGGAAAAAATATCCGGGAACTGACAGTCGCCTACATCGGCGGCGGATCCCGTGGCTGGGCCTGGGGATTTATGAAGGATCTGGCCCTGGACGGGGAAATCTGCGGGACTGTGCGTTTGTATGACATCGATCGGGAGGCTGCGGAGCGGAACCGGATCATCGGGGAAAAAATCAGCGCCCACCCGGACGCGGTATCGCGCTGGTCCTATACAGTCAGCGGTTCCCTGCAGGAGGCCCTTTCAGGCGCGGATTTTGTGGTCATCTCCATCCTGCCCGGGACCTTTGACGAGATGGAATCCGACGTTCACCTGCCGGAGCGCCTGGGTATCTGGCAGCCCGTGGGGGATACAGTCGGCGCCGGCGGATTCATGCGCGCCATGCGTACTGTTCCCATGTTTGTGGAAATCGGCCGGGCCATCAGGAGCTGGGCGCCGGATGCATGGGTCATCAATTACACCAATCCCATGTCCCTGTGTGTGCGCACCCTTTATGAGGTGTATCCGGAAATCCGGGCCTTTGGCTGCTGCCATGAGGTTTTCGGTACCCAGAAACTGCTGTGTTCCATGCTGAAAACCCAGGAAGGAATTGACGGGATCACCCGGCAGGATCTGCATACCACCGTCACCGGAATCAACCACTTTACCTGGCTCACCCGGGCTTCCTGGAAGGGATTGGATCTGTATCCGCTTTATGAGCGGTTTGCGGAAAAATATGCGGAAAACGGCTATGATGAGGCCGGGGATGACAACTGGATGAATTCCCACTTCAGCTGCGCCCACCGCGTAAAGTTTGACCTGTTCCGGCGTTATGGGGTGATTGCCGCCGCCGGCGACCGCCACCTGGCAGAGTTTGTGGCTCCCTGGTATACCCGGGATCCGGAAACCGTCCGGGAATGGAAATTCAGCCTGACTCCTGTATCCTGGCGAAAACAGGATCTGGAGGAAAAGCTGCGGCGTTCGGACAATCTTGTCAGCGGAAAGGAAGAAATCACCCTGAACGGTTCCGGCGAGGAGGGGCATCTCCTGCTGAAAGCCCTGCTGGGGCTCGGTGACATGGTTTCCAATGTCAACATTCCGAACCGGGGGCAGATTCCCAACCTTCCCCTTGGCGCCGTGGTGGAAACCAACGCGCTCTTCGGCCTGAACCGTATCGAGCCCGTGTATGCGGGTCCGGTTCCTGCTCCCATTCTTCCGGTGATCACCCGGCATGTGCTGAACCAGGAGAATACGCTGGCTGCCGCCCTCCGCTGTGACCGGAAGCTGGGCCTGGCCGCTTTCCTGAACGATCCGCAGCTGGCCTGTGCCGCGCCTGCGGACGGAAAGAAGCTTTTCGACGATATGCTGGAAAACCAGCGGGCGTATCTGCCCGGGCAATGGTTTTCATAAACAGGATCTCTTGTTTTTTGTCCGTAAATCGTGTATGATGTGCCCGTAATTCAATACAGGAGGTTTTTTCCAATGGCTGAACAGTTTGTTACCGGTGAAACACTGGTTGGTGAAATTGTATCCCAGTATCCCGAAGCGATCGAGATCCTGCTCTCCATCGGCATGCACTGCCTGGGCTGCCCGGCATCCCGCAATGAATCCCTGCAGGACGCCTGCGCGGTACACGGCATTCCCGCGGAGCAGGTGATCGAAGCCATCAATAACAAGATCGCCGAAAACAAATAATCCCGTCGGATCCAAAAACCGGAGAGCCTGGCTGGCTCTCCGGTTTTTTGTATATACCTGTTCAGCTTTCCGCTTCCTTTGCGGCAGCCAGGCTTTCGTAGGTCACACCGTATTTTTCCGCGATATCCCGGGCAAAGGACTGCCCTTCCGGAGGCCCCACTGTTACCCGGAAGGAATGCTTTCCTTCCTTTGTTTCCGCCACAAGGGATACCGCTTTCCCCGCCGTCTCTTCTGAATTGATGACAGTATCCAGGTCCCGAGCCAGTTTATGCATATGGGTGTTATAGATGGTCCGGGTCCCCCGTCCGAGAATCGCCCGGACCGCGTCCGACGCGATAAAATATCCCTCTTCGAACGAAGTCGTGGAAAAAGTCTCGTTCAGCAGCAGCAGGCTGTCCGGCGTACAGCAGACAAACAGTTCCCTGAAACGCCTGCATTCCTCTCCCAGCCGGCCCAGGTCCAGTGTCTTATCCTCATCCGCAGGGAAATGCGTCAGCACCCGGTCCGCCGGATCATAGCTGAAGCGGACAGCCGGTACGGAAATGCCGGCCTGCGCAAGGATAAACAGCTGGCCCACCGCCTGGGTGACCGTGGTTTTCCCGCCCCGGTTTGCTCCTGTCAGGATATACACCCGCTTTACGGGATCAAACACAAGATCGTTCGGAACCACATTCTCCGGTTTTTCGGTGGCCATCAGCTTCAGGTTGTACAGTCCCTCCGCCTCCATGCCCGCCGCTTCTCCCCGGTGAATCCTGACCTGCGGTTTGCAGAACTGCCAGCCCGCCTGCTGCTTTTTCTCAATATACTCAGCCCACCGGGTATAAAACACCAGTTCCGGAATCAGATCCGCCATTTCCTTCACGCTGACATTCAGGTAGCGGCCCAGGGTATCCCTCAGCTTCCGGGTAATCCGGGCTGTCAGCATGGAAGCAGCGCTGTCCATCTGCCGCGGCACATTGGCGCCGCCGTCCGCATCGGGAATCCGTGCCAGGGACATGGCCGCCAGCGGATTGCGCATCATCACGGAAGTCTCGGCAAACTGCCCCACAGACTGGAGCAGTCCTGTCTCCGTGTTGGCCGGATAATAGTTATAGTTTCCGTTCCAGTCCGCTTCCTTCCGGATTTCGTCCCGGGGCACAACGGAAGACAGGAAATTTTTGAGAATGCCTGACCTTGTAAAAGCCTTCCCGTTCACAGACACCAGTCCCATGCTGACAGCCTCGAACCGGTCATTGAGATTGATGCCCACGGTCATGCTGCGGATTTCTGATGCGGAAACCCGCAGTTCCTCCACGTCCTTCCGGAGGGCGGCAAATCCCTGGTCCTCATAGATCTGCTCCACCCGGTCCCGAAGCCCCGTAAGGCCTTCCGAAACAAGCTCCTTGTCTGAAAGACACTCCCGGACAGCTTCCACCGTCAGGATATAGTCATGGTATTCCTCCAGCCGGTGCATCAGGTCCCAGATTCCGCTCTCATCACCCTCATGCCGGTTGACGACACCGTAATCATAGAACATTTTGATCCTGTCCAGCAGCTTCAGCAGCCGCTCCCGGATTTCCGGATGATGGAGGATATCCTCAAACACATCACTTCGGAATGCAGCAACAGCCGGATCTGCCGTCAGGGCCCCCATCACCCGGCGGAACATCGGCACTTCCTGCGGCTGTGCCGCCACCTTTTCTGTCAGCGCGTCCAGGCCCAGGTCATGCCAGCTCTCCTCCGGTATTTCCCGGTAGGTCACCCTGTCCTGATACGGAAAAAGAATGCTCAATGCTGCCTGTTTCATCTTGTTTTCCTCTTCTGCCGGTTATCGTCTGGTGTTTCCTTCCCGATTATATCCGATCCCCGCCGCCGCGTAAAGGACACCGGGCTGATTCCGCGGATGACAGTGTTTTCCCGTTGTGATAGAATATTCTCCGGCCGGAAGGAGGGGTTTTCCATGGGAAAACAGGACAAAACCAACTGCATGCGCGTGCTGGAAAGCAAAAAAATCACCTATACACCTCATTTATATGAAGCCGATCCCACCCTGACGGGAGGGGAGATTGCCGCCCTGCTGGGAGAGGATCCCGCCCAGGTTTTCAAGACCCTGGTAACCGTCGGAAAGCCTCAGAAGTACTATGTCTTTATCATCCCGGTCAATGCGGAGCTGAACCTGAAGAAGGCAGCCGCGGCCGCCGG
This sequence comes from Christensenellales bacterium, assembly GCA_045111455.1. Lineage (GTDB taxonomy): Bacteria > Bacillota > Clostridia > Christensenellales > Aristaeellaceae > Aristaeella. The sequence continues at coordinate 24,137 of JBGUGL010000043.1, forward strand.
CGAAAAATCCGTCAGCATGATCCCCCAGCGGGATCTCCTGCCGCTGACCGGATATGTACACGGCGGCTGCTCCCCCATCGGAATGAAAAAACGTTTCCCTTCGTTTATTCACGGAAGTGTTTCCGGTCTGTCCCGGATCTTTGTCAGCGCAGGCCGTGTCGGCTGCCAGGTGGAACTGGCTCCGGCGGACCTGATCCGGGTTGCTGAACTCGTTCCCGCAGACCTGGTCTGATTGACTTTTTCTGTGCTCCGTGATACATTGAAATGTGCTGTATGCTTTGAAATTCACCGGTTTACCGGCTGTTACTGGAGGTTTACATGAAGAAAAAGCTCCTGACGTGGCTGATCCCGCTGATCCTGCTTTTGATCCTGATTCCTTTTATTGTGCCTTCCGCCCTGCCGGATGCCGTTGCGGAAGAGCTGGATGTGCCCGAATATGAGCCTGTGGAGCTTACAAACCCCAATCCGGGCCCGGTTCCCACGGAAGAAGTTTCCTGGGGAAAAAAGGGAACCCGGGAAAAGGTGGTCTACGGTCCCCATATAAACGGATTCTCCACCAACGAAAAGGGGAAAAACCGGGGATACCTGGACGGTACAATCTCCGTCAAAACCGATGAGCGGACCATTGACGGGACCCGCGTCTTCTTCACCTGGATCCAGGTGGCAGATCCCAGCCAGATCCGCGCCCAGTTCTCTCAGCCCTATCCTTCCGAAGGAACGGCCTACCCTGACAAACTGTCTGAAAGGGAACGCTGGGTTGCCGCCATCAGCGGAGATTCCTGCACCGGGATCCGCGCAGGCACCGTCATCCGCAACGGCACGGAATACCGTAAAGTGGATGCCACAAAATACGATCAGCTGATTATCGACCGCCAGGGCGATTTCCATATTCTCCAGCATCCCAAAGCCAGCGATCTGGATGCCTATGAGGGAAATATCCTGCACAGCTTTATCTTCGGGCCGGGTCTTGTGATCGACGGCGTCCTTCAGGATATCGGACTTCAGCGGGATTACGGTTCCGGTATCACCTTCCGGAAAAAGGCCCAGCGCCAGGTCATCTGCCAGATGGATACCCTGAGCTACCTGATTATCACCACCGAAGGTCCGGAGCAGTCCAAGAACGGCGGCTTTACCATGTATGCCCTTGCGAAGATTGCCTATGAGGCCGGTGCCGTCAATGCCTATAACCTGGACGGCGGCTGTACCACCTGGCTCATGCTGGGTGCGGACCGGGTCAACAACCATAACGGACGCAATCTCAGGCCTATCACGGACATGATCTACTTTGTCACAGCAGAGAATGATCCTGACGCGGAACTGATTCCCGAAACGGACGGCGTAAAAGCAGCACCGTAAGGAGGAAAAGTAATGGAACCTGTTCTCACCCTGGGGCCTCTTACGGTCACCCCCTTCGGGCTGATTGTTTTTGCGGGTGCGCTTTGCGGCGTACTGCTGTCCCTGCGTAAAAAAGAGGTGGGGCCCGTCCTCCCCTTCGTCATCCTGGGAGCGCTTCTCTTCGGGCATATGTGGTGGGTCTTTTTCTGCCCGCCCGGTTATTCCGCTGAAATCGGAGCTGCTGCGCTGATGCTGCGGATCTGGGAAGGCGGATATACCCTCTACGGCGCCCTGTTCGGCGGCCTGGTCGGTGCGATTATCGGCACAAAACTTGCCGGTCTCCGCCTGACGGACGTGCTGGATGCGCTGGCGCCCGGCGCCTGCGCCGCCCTGTTCTTCTGCCGCCTGGGTGAATACTTCACCGGCCAGGGTTTCGGGGAAATGGTGAACGAGGAAGGTCTCTGGTTCCTGCCGGTGGCTTTCTGCACCTATCAGGATGAAGGCTATCAGGAATGGAACTATGCCGTATGGGCCTGGGAAGCGATTGTCGCGCTGATCCTGCTGGTTGTGCTGCTGATTCGTTCCCGCAAGGCCCGGCCCGGACAGCAGTCCATGTTCTTCGTTACGGTGCTCGGTACTACCCAGATCCTGCTGGAGCAGTTCAGGCGGGATGATTTTGTCCGCCTGAATCCCTTTGTCCGCTTCACGCAGATTGCTGCGCTGCTTTCCCTGATCACCGTCCTGATCCTGCTGGTATACCGGTACCGTCCCGGCAGGAAGCTGGTTATCGCAAGCTTTGCAGAACTGACCTTTGCTTCCCTGGCTGCCGTATTCGCGGAATTTGTTTTCGAAAAACCCCAGTTCCGGGTTTTGCTTTATGTCTTTGCGGTTCTTTCCGCTCTTGGCTTTGCTGTCCTGCTCCGGATGTACCGCGGACGCTTCCGTCTGCCCGCCTCTGTCCTGATGCTGCTGTGCACCTGCGCCCTGCTGGCTGTCCATATCGCCGACCAGTGGATCAATGATGCGTGGATGCTTTACAGCCTCATGGCCCTGGCTCTCCTGGCAATCGGGACCGTCGTATTCCTGAATGCAGAGCCCCGTACGGTCCTCCGGGAAAACTGATTCCGGTCATACTCCGGTTCCCGCAGGTTCGCTGGCACACCGGCCCGCTCCGGTTTTTGTACATTCGTCAAAAAACGGAGAAACAGTGAGAAATTCACAGAATATATGAGCTTCTGCCCGATTATCGGGCGAAAGCTCTTTGTTTTGACTTATCATGTCTTTGACTTTCTTTGACTTTTGATTATACTATAATCAGCGCTTGAGAGAGGCGGGGTGGCTGATGACCACGGAAAGTAATTTCCCGGAACCGCATTGAGAACGGAACCGGATCAAAAGAATGGAGGGTTTTATATGAGTACTTTCCTGCCTGCTGTTTTCGGTGAAAATATGATGGATCTGTTTGATGACTTCGACCGTGATTTCTTCCGCGGCTTCGGCCGTCCGGACAGGATGCTTTACGGCAAGAACGCCGCCCGGATGATGAAGACGGACGTGAAGGAAACCGATGAAGGCTATGAACTGGCTGTGGATCTGCCCGGCATGAAGAAGGAAGAAATCCACCTGGACCTGCAGAACGGCTATCTGACCATCTCCACGGAAAAGAACCTGGAGAACAAGGAGGAGAAGCACGGCAGGCTCCTGCGCCAGGAGCGTTATACCGGCACCATGCAGCGCAGCTTCTATGTGGGTGAAAACCTGACAGAGGAAGATGTGCAGGCCAAATATGAGGACGGTGTCCTGACCGTTACCCTGCCGAAGAAGGAAGCCAAAAAGGTTCCTGAAAAGAAGCAGATCCTTATTGGATAATTTCCGGCAGCAAAAGGAGCGGCTCATCAGAGCCGCTCCTTTACTGATTCTGTAACTGTCACATTCGGCGGCAGCCGAATATTTCACATCGGCCGTCAGGCCGATATTTCATATCCCGCGCAAGCGGGATATTTCACATAAACCGCAGTCCTGTAAGACTGCGGTTTATATTTCATTATATCGATTCAAATTATAAGGAATCGATATACCTGCATGCTGCCAGGGCAGCCGTAGCCCCGTCCGCGGCGGCGGTGGTCAGCTGCCGCACAGTCTTGCTGCGGCAGTCGCCTGCCACAAAGACACCCGGTGTTTTTGTCTCGCAGCGTTCATCGCTGTCAAAATATCCCCACCGGTTCAGGTCCGCCAGATGCGCGAAAGCATCGTTTTCGGGAATCAGGCCGATGGCCACAAACAGACCGTCACAGGCAACCTGCTTTTCCTCCCCGCCGTCCTGGGGCTGCACAGTCACGCTCCGGAGAATGCCTTCCTCCGTATTCAGGCCCGTGATTTTCACCCCGGTGTTTTTTTCCACGTTCGGCCGGGCAAAGAGGATCTCCTGCAGTTTCTTTTCCCCGGTAAACTCCGGCAGATCCTGCAGCATGATCACCTTCTCACACTTTCCGGACAGCAGGATCGCTTCCTGCAGGGCAGAATTGCCGCCTCCCGCCACACACACGGTCTTGCCGGTATAGAAATCCCCGTCACAGACTGCACAGAAGCTGATGCCCTCGCCTACCAGCTCGTTTTCGCCCGGCAGGCCCAGCATCCGGTGCTTCACACCCGCTGCAACAATCACTGCCTTTGCGTCCCGCTCCAGGCCGTCATCCGTGAAAACCCGTTTGAAGTCTCCGTGATCCTCTATCCGGATCACCTCCGCCAGGTCCACTTCGGCTCCCTGGTTCATGATCTGGTCCAGCAGTGCTTCCGCGTATTCATTCCCGCTCATCTGGGCAGTACCCGGCCAGTTTTCCACCTTGGGGCTGTAGGTGATCTGTCCGCCGAAACCGTGCTTTTCCAGCACCAGGGCGCTCTTTCCGTTCCGCTGTGCATACAGCGCGGCTGTCATGCCCGCAGGCCCGCCGCCGATCACGATGATATCTGTCATTGCTTTTCCTCCGAAAAACGGGGACGCGGATGCGTCCCCGTCGTTATTTTGCTGCGGTTATCCGACCTGCTTTGCTGTCAGCATACCCTTGATTTCGGAAACACCCTTGTACTTGGTGAACTCGCCGTCCTGTCCCAGCACCACCAGCGTGGGCGCCTGTTTCACGCCGTACTGGTTGGTCAGTTCGGGATTGTCCGTTGCCAGGACCTTCTTGAACAGGAAACCGGCCTTTTCCAGCATGCTAATCGCCAGCTTGCAGTTCGGGCAGGTGGCGCTCACAAACAGAATCGCACGGTTGCAGGCGCTGGTCTTGTTTTCCTTCTCAGGCTGTGCGGCAGGCTGTTCCGCCGCCACATTTTCCTCCGCCTTCACCATCACGGGGCCGGAATGGGTCAGCCGGCTGTGACCGATATCGTAGACCTTCCGGTCTTTGAATTCCTGTGCTTTGCCGTCGTTCCAGTTCTGCACGGGCCGGTAATAGCCGGTAATGCGGCTGTACACCTCAGTCTTCTGTCCGCAGTGCGGGCAGGTATACTGCTCGCCGTTCAGGTACCCGTGATCCTTGCAGACGGAATAGGTGGGGCTCATGGTGTAATAAGGCAGCTTATAGTTCTCCGCGATCTTGCGAACCAGGTTTGCCGCTGCTTTCCAGTCCGGCAGCTTCTCGCCCAGGAAGGCGTGGAATACCGTACCGGAGGTATACAGGGTCTGCAGTTCATCCTGCACATCCAGCGCGGAGAAAATATCCTCGCTGTATCCCACCGGCAGGTGGCTGGAGTTGGTGTAGTAGGGCGTGCCGTTCATGTTGGCGGTAATGATGTCCGGATACTGCTCCTTGTCATGCTTGGCAAAACGGTAGGTGGTGGACTCTGCCGGAGTCGCTTCCAGGTTGTACAGATCACCGTACTGCTCCTGGTAGTCGCTCAGGCGCTCCCGCATATGGTTCAGCACATCCTGTGCAAACTTCTGCGCTTCCGGATGGGTCAGGTCCTTCTGCAGCCAGCTGGCGTTCAGGGCTGCTTCATTCATGCCCACCAGGCCGATGGTGCTGAAGTGATTGCTGAACGTGCCCAGGTACCGCTTGGTATAGGGATACAAGCCGCCCTCCAGGAGCTTTGTGATGACCGTGCGCTTGGTCTTCAGGCTGCGGGCGGAAATATCCATCAGGTGATCCAGCTTGGCGTAGAAATCCTTCTCGTCAGCCGCTTCATAGGCCAGCCGGGGCATATTGATGGTCACAACGCCGATGGAACCGGTGGATTCACCGCTGCCGAAGAAACCGCCGCTCTTCTTGCGCAGTTCCCGCAGATCCAGGCGCAGGCGGCAGCACATGCTGCGCACGTCGCTGGGTTCCATATCGGAGTTGATGTAATTGCTGAAATAGGGAGTACCGTACTTGGCGGTCATCTCAAACAGCAGCCGGTTGTTCTCCGTCTCGGACCAGTCGAAATCCCGGGTGATGGAATAGGTGGGAATCGGATACTGGAAGCCGCGGCCGTTGGCGTCGCCCTCAATCATGATTTCGATGAAGGCCTTGTTGACCATGTCCATTTCCTTTTGGCATTCACCGTAGGTGAAATCCATTTCCTTGCCGCCGATGATCGCCGGCAGGTTCTCCAGGTCCTTCGGGCAGGTCCAGTCCAGCGTGATGTTGGAGAAAGGAGCCTGGGTGCCCCAGCGGCTGGGGGTGTTCACGCCGTAGATGAAGCTCTGGATGCACTGCTTGACTTCCTTCTGGGACAGGTTGTCGATCCGGACAAAGGGAGCCAGGTATGTATCAAAGCTGGAGAACGCCTGGGCGCCGGCCCATTCATTCTGCATGATACCCAGGAAGTTCACCATCTGGTTGCACAGGGTGGACAGGTGGCTGGCCGGGGAGCTGGTGATTTTGCCGGGAACGCCGCCCAGGCCTTCCTGGATCAGTTGTTTCAGGCTCCAGCCGGCGCAGTAGCCGGTCAGCATGCTCAGGTCGTGAATATGGATCGCGGCGCTGCGGTGGGCTTCAGCAATTTCATTGTCATAGATCTCGCTGAGCCAGTAGTTGGCCGTGATGGCGCCGGAGTTGGACAGGATCAGGCCGCCCACGGAATAGGTAACCGTGGAATTCTCCTTCACCCGCCAGTCGTTGATGCGCAGGTAATTGTCCACCAGGTCCTTATAGTTCAGGAGCGCGGAATTGACGTTGCGGACTTTTTCCCGCTGTTTGCGGTAAAGGATATAGGCTTTGGCCACATCGGCATAGCCCGCTTCGGACAGCACCTTTTCGACGCAGTCCTGGATGGTTTCCACGGCAATCTTGTTGTCGCGGATCATGGGCTCATATTCTGCAGTCACCCGCAGCGCCAGCATATCGATGACGCTGGGATGGTACTGCTTGCCCAGGGCTTCAAATGCCTTGGTGATCGCCTTTGAGATTTTGCTGATCTCAAATTCCGTTACTTTTCCGTCTCTTTTGACAACCTGATACATGGTAAAGCGCTCCTGTTTTTTTCATATTTTTCAGTTTTTGCAGGGCAGGAATGGCCCTTGTCTCATGCCCACATAATATAGCACGCCCCTCCCCGGAAAGTCAATATCTAGTACGGGAAAAACAGAAAAATATCTATATATTGTGCTTCCCCTTGTTTTTCAACGTTTCCGGGCTCTCCTGCTTGCCCGCCGGAAAAGAGCAGTGATATAATGCCGGATGTGAGGTGAATAACCATGGTCAGTTTTTCCGTAACATTCAGCAATGTCCTGCTGATGCTCCTGTACCTGCTGCCTGGCTTTTTTATGTGCAAGGCAAAAAAAGTCAGGCCGGACCACCTGAGCAGCATCAGCGTCATCCTGCTGTATATCTGCGGATTCGGCCTGTATGTGAACGCCTTGTCCTACCTGGATCCCTCTCCGGAGTTGTTCCGGAAAATGGGGCTCTTCCTGCTGTTTTCCCTGGCCGGGGAAACAGCGCTGATGCTCCTGATCCTGCTTCTGCTGGGGAAAAAGGGCAGGCAGGAATTCGGCAAGCGCATGCTTTCCATCGCGGCGGTCATGGGCAACGTGGGTTTCTTCGGGATGCCCGTGGTCCGGGCCCTTTTCCCGGATGCCCCGGAAGCCGCGGTCTATTCTTCCATGTTCAACGCTGCCCTGAATATTCTGGCCTGGACCGTGGGCGTCTTTACCCTCACCGGTGAAAAAAAGCATATCTCCCTGAAGGCAGCCCTGCTGAACCCTTCCATGCTGGCCGTGTTTACCGGTATCATCCTGTGCCTGCTGCGGGCCAAAGACTGGATTCCGGACATTTTCCGCACCGGTTTCAGCACGCTGGGCGCCATGTCTACGCCCCTGTGCATGATTATCCTGGGCGTCCGGCTGGCCACCATGGATTTCAAAGCCCTGTTTACCACGCCCCTGGCCTGGCTCATTTCAGCCTGCAAGCTGCTGGTATTCCCCCTCTTCTGCTATCTGCTGGTGCTGCCCTTTCCCCTGGATCCGGTCTTCAGGGGCAGTATCCTGATCCTGGCCGGCACCCCCTGTGCCAGCATTCTCCTGAACTTGGCGGAAATCCATCACAACGGCCAGGAACTGGCCGCCAACTGTGCGCTTCTTTCCACTTTATTGAGCATCCTGACCATCCCGCTGCTCAGCCTGCTTGTATAATAAGTATAAACAGCAAAATCAGCCCGGCAGATGCCGGGCTGATTTCAAGTATCAGTTCTTCATTGTTGAGCATCTGTCCAAATCTGTGATTTGGGTAACAGATGCCATGCTACAGCTGTCAAAGTGCCAAAGGCACTTTGGTAACGGCGATCGCAGCATTCTTCATTTTAAAAGAGCATTCAGGAAAATCCTGAATGCTCTTTTTTCTCAGTACGTTCCGTAAATTGCCCGGTACTGGGTGGGCGTGCAGCCCTTCTTTTCCCGGAACACCCGGTTGAAGGTTGCCACAGAGCCGAAGCCGCTTTCGATGGCCACCTCCCGCATGGAGCGGTTGGTCCGGATCAGCAGGTCCATAGCCACCTGCAGCCGCTTCTGGCACAGGTAGTCCTTGAAGGAATACCCGGTCTGCCGCTTGAAGGACCGGGAGAAATAGTAGCGGCTGAAGCCGGCAAAACTGGCCACATCCTCCAGCGACAGTTCTTCCCGGTAATGGTTGTTGATATAGGTCATGACCGCGGTAATGACCTCGGAATCCATATTCCGCAGGCCGTCCCCTGACCGGGGTTTGATTCCGCTCAGGTACCGCTGTCCCAGCAGGGCATAAATCCGCAGGAGGCTGCTGTAGCAAACCGTATTCCACATCAGCTCCTTTTTGTCATAGGCTTCCCGGGCCCGGAGCAGCAGTTCCCGGATTCGCACATGCGCCTCAGATCCGTCCCTCAGATGGAAGGGCTTGTGAAAGTATACCGCCATGGATTTGATATCCCGCATGGTCATGATGGCATCAGGCTCAAACAGGAAAAGATACCGGCTGCTTCCGTCCCCCATGTTCAGGGAATGCGGTGTATCCGGAGGGACAATCAGCACCTCCCCCTTATGAACCTGGTAAACGGAATCTTCAACCGTATAGGTCACTGTACCTTCCAGGACAAGAACGACCTCCACCGCTGAATGGTCGTGGGTTTCATACCGCCAGGGAATATCCGAATACCAGATCCGGATGGAAGAGTCATCCGGGTAAGTCACATATTCCCGTCTGCCCTGAAGCACCCGGAAGCCGTCTTCATAACGGGCAGCCCGGGCTGAGCCTTCCCTGATTCCCACCTGTGACACCGGGCTGCGCCTCCTTTACACCGGATCATCCGGATCATTTGCTTCATGAATGTTGACTTCTGAACGGTTTTCAGGCGATTCCCGATTATCCCTTTACGCTGCCCAGCGCCATGCCGGTGACAAAGTATTTCTGCAGGAAGGGATAGACCACCAGGATCGGCAAGGCTGTTACAACCGTGGTGGCGCACTGTACCGTCCGCTGGGTGACGGAGAACGCGGCAGTTGCCGCTGCAGCGTCCACCGTGGAGTTGGCCAGGTTGGATGTCTGGCCTGCCGTTGCCAGTTTTCCCTTCAGGTAATACTGCAGCGTATCCAGGCTGCGCACAGTCGGGATATACAGCATGGTGTCAAACCAGCTGTTCCATGCGCCCACCGCCACAAACAGGGCTACGGTAGCCAGCACCGGGGCGCACAGCGGGAAAATGATCTGCCAGTAGATCCGGAAATCTCCCGCGCCGTCAATCCGGGCGGATTCCACCAGGGCATCCGGCAGTCCCATAATATAGGTCCGGATAATAATCATGTTGAAGCAGGAGAACATCGTCGGAATAATGTAAACCCAGAACGTGTCCTTCAGGTTCAGCGTCTTGCTGATCAGCAGGTAGACGGGTATCAGGCCTGCGTTCACATACATGGTCAGGACCATGACCGTGGTAATGAACTTCCTCAGGACATATTCCCTGCGCGACAGGGCAAAGGACAGCATACCTGTCCAGAACAGGTTCAGGACCGTAGTGATAATCGTCTTGGCAACGGAGATTAAACCGGCCTGGGCAATATCCGGATCCTTCAGGATCCGTTCATAGCTCTTGGTGCTGAATTTCCGGGGCAGCAGGCCGATTCCGCCGCGGGCAGCGTCCGTGCCGTCATTGAAGGAATAGGCCACCGTGTTGAGAACCGGATACAGAGTAATGATCATCAGCAGGATCAGGAGTACCGTATTGAATATCGGGAATCCCATATCCCGCTCGTACCGGAAGAAATAGATCAGCCCGAATGCCAGCGCTGCCAGAAGGCCGACAGCCACATACATCAGAACCCGGTATCCGGTTGCTCCCGGAACGTTTCCGAGAGGAGAAACTGCCACAGTCCGGAGTGTTTTGCCGGCTCCAGTCGTATATATATACTTTCCGGAATTGTCAGCTTCAGGATCAAAATCAATTCCCCGGACAACGTCCGAGTCGATGGTCAGTTCATCGGTGCGGATATGATCATCGCCAAGTTTGCTGACCTGTGCTGTGGTGAGCACAAGCCCCGTAATCAGAACAGCTGCAAGAATCCCCGATACGAGGGTTACTGTCCGCTTTGCGGATTCACCCTTCGCTGCCAGTTTTGTGGATTTCAGCCCGTATACCCATCCGGCTGCAGCGCAGACCAGCAGCAGGATCACAATAATACGGACCAGCCTCATTGTGTTTTTCCTGCCGGCCGCCGCTTCAATTTCCGCATTGGTGCCCCGGGTCAGGCGGATGGATTTATCCTCATTGTATCCGAAGTTGATGAATTCAACATCATTCATCATTTCAGCCATCATGTCCCGGTATTCTTCGGGAATGCCGTCCAGTCTGGCTTCCCCGTTCTTCCGGCCCAGCTGGAAGAAGAATGCGTTTTCATTGGCTTTCCGGCATTTTTCGATCTCGGCATCCTTGGCCAGTGTGATATACAGGCCCTGATCTCCTTTGGAATCCAGAAGAATCAGTTTCTTATCCTTGCCCAATCCGCTCTCATAGGCGGGTACGTCGGCTTCTGTACACACAGTCAGCCAGTATGTTTTGGCATTCCCGGCCTTTTGCTGGCCGACTTTCTGCAGCAGGATCACGCGTTTCCCGTCGATCACTTTCGTGCCGCTTTCCTGGTTCAGCTCGATGGTCTTTTTCCCCATCTCAATGCGTTCCGCACCGGTTGCTTCCTGCAGGATCTGCGCTTTCTCATTGGCGGCTGTAATTTCATTCGCCTGTCCCGCTGCGAAAAGGATCACAAAAATCAGGGCCAGCACAATCAGGGTGGACACCATCAGGCTGAACCGCAGCTGGGACGGATTCATTCGCATTCCCCGGCGGATCACAGCCGGAATATCCCTGATTCCGGAGGTACTTCTCTTAAATACAATTTTCTCCTGTTTCTGTTCGTTTCTGCTCATCTTGTCTTCCTCCTTTCATCCCCGGCGGTCACAGCAGCGAATCTTCGCCGAGCCGCTTACTGATGAAGTTGGCTCCGGTGAGCAGGATAATGGCAACAATACTCTTGAAGATACCGGCAGCGGTAGCCAGTCCGATCTCCTGGGCCTTCGTGCCGTACTCCAAAACATATAGGTCAACGGTATATGCAACATGCATCGTACCGGGTGATTTCAGAAGGTATTGGATTTCAAAACCGGTATCCAGGAGGTGACCGATATTCATGATCAGCAGGATCATGAAGGTGGATTTGATGCCCGGCAGCGTCACGTGCAGGATCCGCTGGAAGCGTCCCGCACCGTCGATGGCTGCGGCTTCATACAGGCAGGGATCAATCCCTGTCATGGCGGAAATGTAGATGATGGTTCCCCAGCCCACTTCCTTCCAGACGTTGATCACGCCGACCAGCCACCAGAAGTACTGTTCCTCTCCCAGCCAGTTCGGCGCTTTCTCAACCACACCGGTGGAGAGAAGCAGCTGGTTGATGGGTCCGGGAGTAATGTCACTGCTGTCAAAGATGATCTGGGCCATACCGACCACGATGATCATACTGAGGAAGTGGGGCAGGTAGGTAACGGTCTGTACCGTCCGTTTGAAGGCCTTCTGCCGGACTTCGTTGAGCAGCACCGCCAGCACGATAGCCGACACGGTGCCTAAAACCAGGTTAATCAGGCTCATGGCGATCGTGTTCCGGAGCGTCTCCTGGAAGGTGATCGCGTTGGCGCCGAACAGGTTCCTGAAGTTCTGGAGCCCGTAAAAAGCTGTAGGTTGATTTTGCAGGAAAGGAATCAAAGTTCCGCGTTCGTTGCTGATATCCTTGAACGCGTTAATCCAGCCCCACAGCGGACCGTAGTTGAACAGCAGGACATACAGCAGCATCGGCACAGACATGAGTGCCAGCTGCCATTGTTTGCTGAGCCGTCCGAAGAATGTGGCTTTTGTGCGGTTACTGCCTATGTCCCTGGGTATACTGGTCATTTCCCCTGCCCCTTTCCGAAAAAACCGGAGGGGAGAGAAAGATTCTCTCTCCCCTCTGGCTGAGATGTCTGGAATTACTTGTTGCCGACAACCTTCATGGCTTCAGCGTACACAGCATCCTGCATGAATGCGCCGAATTCATCCGCGAAGGGCTTGATTTCTTCCACGAAAGCGTCCCACTTGGCGTCGAATTCAGCTTCGTCGCACTGGATCAGCTCAGGCAGGCGGTTGTCCTGCACCTTCAGGAAGTTGTCATGGGCGGTCTTCACAGGCGTGTAGTCGATCTGCCAGGCTTCTCCGTAGGGAGCCAGCTCGATGGGCGGATTGACGAAATCAGCAAACTTCTTGAAGCCGTAGCCGTTCAGGAATTCCTTGTCGTAGTCGTTCATCTGGCCGAACACGATTTCATCCTGGTTGCCGACTTCCCAGCAGTTGCCGGCCTTGACGACCTTGTCACCGACCTGGATGTCGTTCATGATCCAGCCCTGCTTCTTGGGGCTGCTCTGGGTGAAGGCTTCAGCCTTGTTGGCCAGCTTCCACTCAGCGTTCTGGGTGTTGGCATACTGCTCAGCGGTCATGTTCAGGCGGCCGTTTTCATCGATGAAGTAGTCTTCGCCTTCGATGCCCCAGTTGAAGATCAGCTGCCACTCATCGGACATCATTTCTTCCCACATGGCGATGATGCGCTCGGGGCAGGTGCAGTTCACGGAGATACCGAAGCCGCGGTTGACGTTCGGCAGGGAGCCGTTCAGGTAGTGTTCTTCAACCTTCCAGGTGTCGGTGGGCAGCGCGATGCCTTCCAGGTCTTCTTCGCTGTAGATGAGGCCCAGCGCCACGTAGGTGCGGTCATACATCTTGGCATCCTGCAGGGCAGCGGTGGCGGTGCCGAAGTCCCAGGCCTGGTCGAACATGCCCAGCACGGTGCCGTTGGACAGAGCGGCGATGTACTGGTCATAGCTCATGGCGAAGGTGTTGCGGTCGATCAGACCGGCATGATACGCTTCGTTCAGCTTCTTGTAGTAGGCCTTGGCATAGGGCTTGTCGATGAAGGTTTCGGTGTGGAAGTTTTCGGTCGCGGGATCGATCACAACTTCACCGTCGTTCGGACGGCCCATCAGGTGCTGCACGGGGTTGATCAGGCAGAAATGACGCCAGTCTTCGCACAGGATGGCAAAGCCGGTGTAGGGGGTGCCGTTTTCATCGGTGGGGTTGGCATCGATGAACCGCTCGAGCAGGTCGAAGTATTCATCGGGAGTCTTGATGGTGGGATAGTTGTCCCAGGCCAGAACCTGCTTCTGGATGAAGAAGGCGGGGCCGCCCACGCTCAGGGCGATCTGTTCGCCGTCAGCCAGGCCGTAGTTCGGGATGATGTACAGTACGTCGTTGCCTTCAGCGTCCTTACGGATCAGGCGGGCCTTCTGGGGCTCGATATGGGCCCACAGACGGGGGGTCTTCTCCGGGGAGAGGTAGTCCAGCAGGTTGATCAGCGCGCCGCCGTTGATGATGGTGTCAGCGCTGTTGCCGCCGTCGAACAGGTCCGGATAGTCCTTGCCGACGATCTTGATGCCCAGGGTCTCGTCCAGGTCACCGGTCAGGAATGAGAAGTTGAAGGTTACGCCGAACTTCTCCTCAATCAGCTTGTAGATCTTGTTGTCCGCAGTGGGCTGATCGCCGGGATCGCCGCGGAAAACGGTCAGGGTGATGGGCTCGAGGGCTTCGCCTTCCGCCAGAACAGCGGGAACGATCGCGAGAACCATCGCCAGAGCCAACAGGGCAGCCAGGATTTTCCTCATAGTGTTTCTCCTCCATATGATATTTCTTTTTTGGCACCTCGTGCCTTTATCATTATTTTGACGAATTGTACGTACTTGCACAATGGCACTTTTGGTCAATATTACCAAGTTGTTGCTTTTATGTTGTTCAATTTTTGCCCTGTGAATTTGAAAACGATTTTCCGGCTGCTCATGTGTTGCGCAGCTCAAACCATTGTATTTCCTTTGTTTCAGAGTTGTTTGCTCGCATACATACTCATTGATTGTGCAACAAAAATTGAGACAGCTGCTTATCTTTGCAGATTTCTGGCTGATCGCAAAAATTGAGCAAATACATTAAATTGTTGTTCACAAAATGAGAAAACACAAAATCTGGATTCCCGATAATTCTTTACAGCTGGCTCCTGTCTCCGGTATCAGTCAGCTGCCTTCTCCGCCAGTTTCCGGATTTCCGTTTCCACAAATTCTGAATAAACCCGGGCGGAAGGTGTAATCTCCTTTACAAACGCATCCCAGCGTGCGTCAAATTCCGACGGATCACACTGAATAATCTCCGGCAGGCACCGGTCCTGGATTTCCGTAAAATCCTGGTATTCCATATCGATCTCTTTTTTGTCAATCTCCCAGGCCTCTCCGTAGAAGGGCAGTTCCGCGGGCGGATTGAAGAAATCATTCCATGAGGTTTTTCCGCATCCCGACAGAAAAGCCCGGTCATAGTCACTCATCATGTCAGAGACAATTTCCGGCTGCTGTTCGGGATCCCAGGCGTTTCCGTCATCCATATGACCCTGTTTTTTGGGCAGGGATATCCACAGGTCATCGGCGGTATTGGCAAGCCGCCAGGCCGGATCAGACCGTCGTTCATACTGTTCCCGGGTCATCAGCATCCGGCCGTCCCTGATATAGTAGTCTTCTCCTTCAACGCCCCACTGAAGCAGTTTCTGCCAGTCGTCGGAAAGCAGAGTGTCATACAGCCGGACCATCCGTTCCGGATCCCTGCAGTTGACGGTAATCCCGGCGCCGCGGTTCCGGTTCAGGACGGTGGCGTTCATATAATGTTCCTCAATCTGCGCCCCGTCCGCGTATTCCGGATCATAGACCAGCGGGATCGCCAGATAGGTGTTCCCGTATTTCCCCGCGTTCTGCAGGGCGCGTGCGGCTTCCCGGATATCCCAGGTCTGGTCAAACATACCCAGCACTGTTCCCCCGGAAAGCGCGGCAATATACTGTTCATAATTCATGTCGAACGTTTCCCGGCCCACCAGGCCTTGATGATACGCTTCATTCAGTTTTCTGTAGTATGCTTTGGCATAGGGCTTGTCAATATAGGTTTCAGCCCGGTATTCCCCGTCTTCCGCCCTCACGATGACTTCCCCGTCGTTTGCGTGGCCCATCAGGTGCTGGACAGGATTGATCAGGCAGAACCGTTTCCAGCTTTCGCACAGGATGGCAAACCCTGTATAGGGAATGCCGTCCTCATTGACAGGGTTCTCCCGGATAAACCGCTCAATCAGGTCAAAGTATTCGTTCAGTGTCTTCGGTACTGTATAGTTATTCCAGGCAATGACCTGTTTCTGGATGAAAAAGGCAGGGCCGTCCTGGTCCTTGATTTCCCCATTGTAGAAGATACCGTAATTGGGAATGATATACAGTTTTCCCTCTTCGGACAGCGCCTGTCCGATACAGTCGTCAATCCGGAGATGCCTGTAAAGGTTGGGGGTTGTTTCTTCGCTGATATAAGGCATCAGGTCCGTCAGTACCCCTGCATCCACCAGCATGTCTGAACTGTTGCTTCCGTCAATCAGGTCCGGAAGCTGCGATGGGTGCAGGATCTTCATTCCCAGCATTTCATCCAGGTAGGACGTCAGGAATTCAAACCGGAACCGGATGCTGAGTTCTTTTTCGATCTTCTGATAGATCCGGTTGTTCTCCGCAGGCTGTTCGCCGGGTTCTCCCCTGAAAAACGTCACGGTAACGGGAGCCGGCTCTTCTTTCTCAGCCATGGCTGGACCCGCCGGCATCATCATCACGGTCAGCAGCAAAACCGCCAGAATTCTTCTCATGATCTTTCCCTCCGTTCATTCCGTCGGAAATCCTTCACAGGCAAAACACCGGACTGTACAGATCAGGCAGTCATTCCGTCCATGGGTTGCGAAACGAACGGGATCGTTCCGCGGTCATTCGGTTCTTTCATTCCTTTCGGTAAACATCATTATAATAAACATGAATTGATTGCGCAACCGGCTTCGCAGCACAAAAAAAGCGGTGCCGAAGCACCGCCTGGGTATGTTCTGCCTGTTACAGAAGCTTTTTCCGGATTTCTGCCGGATCCATGGGGGACAGATCCGCCGGAGCCACATCAAAGAGGGTCTTGCAGCCGAAAATCTGCCGGCTGTTCATCCGGACTGCCGCCCGGGCACATGCCACCAGCACGGAAGCCGTGAACTCAGGATTGGAATCCAGTTTCAGGGAAAACTCCATCACATGCTTATGTGCGCCGTCCATGCCGGTTTCCCCGCAGCGGATCACCTGTCCGCCGTGGGGCAGTTCGCTGTGATCCCGCTTCATTTCTTCCGCCGTGATAAAAGTCACGGTGGTATCGTAATCAGCAAAGTAATTGGGCATTTCCTTGATCTGTTTTTCGATCAGCGCCTTGTCCGCGCCGTCTTCTGCCACCACGTAGCATTCGCGGGTATGCTTCTGGCGCGTGGTCAGCTCCGGGTTTTCTCCGTTGCGGACCCGGGTCAGGGCGTCTTCCACCGGCACGGTATACTGGCGGGCATCCTTCACCCCGGGGATCCGGCGGATGGCGTCACTGTGGCCCTGGCTGACACCGCGGCCCCAGAAAGTATAGTCCTTCCCGTCCGGAAGAACGGTGTTCATGTACAGGCGGGCCAGGGAGAACAGGCCGGGATCCCAGCCTGCGCTGATAATGGCAGTATGGGCATGAATCAGGGCTGCTTTATCCACATTGGCAAAATGTTCCGGTACCCGGGCATGGGTGTCAAAGGAGTCCACCACATTGAAGCTCTTCGCCAGCATGGGAGTCATCTCCGGCAGGTCGGAAGCGCTGCCGCCGCAGATGATGATGACATCAATATCCGCAGTGTAGTTTTCCACGTCCTGTGCGGCGTAAACCGGGGCACCGGTCAGGGTCTTTACCGTCCGGGGATCCCGGCGGGTAAAGATACCGAAAAGCTCCGCATCCGGATTCTGCCGGATCGCCAGTTCCACGCCCCGTCCCAGGTTTCCGTAACCATAGATAGCTATTTTCATAGAATTACCTCTCCCGTGTATGAATTCTTCATTTATCATTCAGCAAATCATTCATATCATACATCCCTGCCGCTTTTCCGACGAGGAACGCCGCCGCCTTCAGGCTGCCTTCCGCGAAAACGCCCCGGCTGAATGCCTCATGCTTCAGGGTGATCCGCTCATTCTGGGTACCGATCATCACCTCATGAATTCCCACAATGTTGCCCATGCGGACAGCATGAATGCCGATCTCGTCCTTCGTCCGTTTTCCCTGTCCGGACCGGCCGCAGTTGGCGGTCGCCTCCGGGCGCACTTCCTTCACGGCATTGAAAAGGGAGAGTGCTGTTCCGCTGGGAGCGTCCAGTTTCCGGTCATGATGCTGCTCCACAATTTCGATTTCACCGTCCGGATACAGCGCCGCCGCCCGTTTGACCAGGTCTGTCAGCGTGGCAATACCCAGGGAGTAATTTGCTGCGAGAAAAACCGGAATCGTCCCGGCGGCTTCATAAATCCTGGCCTTTTCTTCTTCTGTCTGCCCCGTGGTGGCAAGCACCACCGGCAGCATGTTTTTTTCGGCAAAATCCATCAACGCGCCGGTCATGCTGTGATGGCTGAAGTCAATGATCACATCGGCATCAGCCGTGCATTCCTCAAAGGTTTTCTTGCAGATCCCTTCAGAAGCCGGAATCATGGGATCAATGCCTGCCACAATTTCGCAGTTCTCTGCGGCTTCCGCGCAGAGGCGGACCTCCCGTCCCATATGTCCGGTATATCCGGTCAGAATAATCCTCATTCCTGAACCTCCAGTCCCAGCGCGCGCATCAGCTCCAGCAGCTTCTGCCGGTTTCCTTCCTCCATCTGCACCAGCGGCAGCCGGAGAATGTATTTACCGAAGCCCATGGCGGCGCATGCCGCTTTCACGGGAATCGGATTGGTTTCAATCATGGTCTGGTTCATCAGGCTCAGCATCTTCAGCTGCAGATCCGCGGCGCCTTTCACATCTCCCGCAAAGAACCGGCGGCACATTTCAGCCATTTCACCGGGCAGGATATTTCCCACTGTGGAAATGACGCCCTTTCCGCCCAGGCTCAGGACCGGGACAGTCTGGTCATCGTTGCCGGAATATATATCCAGGCGGTCTCCGCAGAGCAGCTGTTCCTTTGCCACCTGGCTGATATTTCCGCAGGCTTCCTTCACAGCGACGATCCGCTCATGGTCCGCCAGGACATTCAGCGTTTCCGGCAGCATGTTCAGGCCCGTACGGGACGGAACATTGTACAGGATACAGGGCACGTTTCCCGCGTCTGCAATGGCGGAAAAGCTCGCAATCAGCCCCCGCTGGGTGGTTTTGTTGTAATAGGGCGTAACCAGCAGCACCGCGTCCGCGCCGGCCCGGCAGGCAGTCTTCGTCCGTTCGATGGCATGGGCTGTATCATTGGAACCGGTGCCTGCGATCAGCGGAACCCGTCCGGCAATCCGTTTCACACAGAATCGGATCAGTTCCTCATGTTCCCGGTCCGTCAGGGTGCTTCCTTCACCCGTTGTACCGGCAGCAACCAGCGCATCGATTCCCTTCTCAAGCTGGAAATCAATCAGCCGGCCGAGGGCGTCATAATCCACACCCGTTTCCGTCATGGGGGTAATGATCGCGGTTGCCGCGCCTGTAAAGATCGTATGCCTCATCCCGGAACACCTCCAGAGTTATAAAACGATTGAAAGCAGTTTACTTCATGAAAAAATCTTCGTCAATCCCCGCGAACCCGTCAGTCCGTAATGACAAAGTCCATCGGGATATCCGTTTCCTCCGCGGGCAGGTCTGCCCGCATCAGGGCCCGGAAACAAAGGCAGGCTGTTTTGCCGGAATGCGCTGCCAGGAACCGGTCGTAATACCCGGCGCCGTGTCCCAGGCGGACCCCTCCCGGGGATGCCGTCATACAGGGCACAATAATCAGGTCAGGCTCCGGAATGCAGGCAGTGTCTTCCGGTGCCGGCGGTTCAGGAATGCCCAGCGCTCCCGGCTGGAGCTTCTCCGGATCCTTTACCGGATAGGCCGCCATCCTGCCTTCCCCGAAACATCGGGGCAGCAGCAGCGTTTTCCCCTCCCGGAGCGCCGTATCCATCAGTTCCCGGGTATCCGGTTCCTCCGGCAGGCTCCAGTATGCCATCACGGTCTTTGCCTGCTTCCAGGCAGGCAGCGCCAGCACCTGCCGGGTGATTTCCCCGCTGGCCCTGCTCCGGTATTCCGGAGTCAGCCCCCGGGCAATCTGCCGCGTTTCCTGCCGGATCCGCTGCTTCTCCGCTCTTGCGCCCTCGTGCACGGCTGTCATCCGCCTCCCTGCGTGATGTATTGTATCATACAGTTTCCAATCATGCTGTTTTCCGGTTGTTTTTCATCCGTTTACTGTGATATGATGACAGTAAAGGAAAAGAGAAAACAGAAAGAAGAGATATTCATGAGCATTGTCGTCATCGGATGCGTCTTTGTGGATATCAAGGGATATCCGTCCCGTACCTATATTCCCGGCGGACGCAACGCCGGAAAGGTCCGGTATGTGCATGGCGGCGTCAGCAGGAACATCGCTGAAGACCTGGGAAACCTGGGGCTGGATCCGGTCCTGCTTTCCCTGGTGGATCCCAACGGTGCCGGGGAAGACGTGCTCCTCAGGCTCCGGGAGCATAATGTGGATACCCGTATGATCCGGAAAGTGCCGGACGGCATGGGTACCTGGCTGGCCGTGTTCGATAACAACAACGATGTGTGCGCGTCCATCTCACACCGGCCGGATCTTTCTCCGCTTCTGTCCCTGCTTCAGGCGGATGGAAATTCGCTTTTTGCCGCCGCGGACAGTATCCTGCTGGAGCTGGATCTGGACGAACCGCTGATGGAAGAGATCTACCGGCTGAAGTGCAAATACAGCAAAAAAATCTACGCTGCCGTTTCAAATATCAACATCGCGCTGGAACGGCGCGCTTACCTGCACCAGACAGACTGCTTTGTCTGCAACCGTCAGGAAGCCGGCGTCCTGTTCTCTGCGGAATTCAGCGGAAAGGATCCGGACATGCTGGCCATGCAGCTTTCGGAGCGGGTTGTTGACGCGAAGATCCCGTCCATGGTGGTAACCCTGGGCGGCGACGGCGCCATCTGGGCGGATCGGGAAGGCCGGTACGGAAGCTGTGCCGCGCAGCAGGTCCCCGTGGCCGATACCACCGGTGCCGGGGATGCCTTCTTTGCCGGTGTCGCTGCCGGCCTGACCTACGGAAAGCCTCTGCCGGAGGCCTGCTGCATCGGCGTTCGGCTTGCTTCCTCCGTCATCTGTTCCCTGGAAAACACCTGTCCCCAGTTCCTTCCGGCTGAGTTCGGCCTCAATCCGTAAAGCGAACGGATTTCTTCCTTATACTTTTTTGTCTCCCGTTCAGTCCCAGAGCTTCTTCAGCGCTTCCACCAGGTACTCCAGGTCCTTCGTTCCGGCCGTCTCATAAGCGGAATGCATAGCCAGCTGGGCCAGGCCGATATCCACCGTATCCATGGAAACATGCGTGTTGGATATATTGCCCAGGGTGGAGCCGCCCGGCAGGTCAGACCGGTTTACAAAATGCTGTACCGGCACCCCCGCCTGTTCGCAGATCAGTGTAAACCGTGCGGAGGACACCGCGTCAGTCGTATATTTCTGGTTGGCATTGTGCTTGATCACAATGCCTTTGTTCATATAAGCCCGGTTCTGCCGGTCATACTTTTCCGGATGATTCGGATGCACGGCATGGGCATTGTCCGCGGAAACCATGAAACTTCCGGCAATCGCCGCCCGGATTTCCCAGTCGGAAGCCCCCAGCGCAAAACCAACCCTGGTCAGTGTGTCATACAGGAAAGAGGAATCCGCGCCCTGGCGGGTTCCGGAACCCACTTCCTCATTGTCAAACACCGCGCAGACATTCACCGTGTCCCGCGCCGTGCTCTCTGTCAGCGCTGTTACTGCTGCCCACGCGCATTCCAGGTCGTCAATCCGGGCGCAGGAAAAGAACGCGTCCTCCGCGCCCCATACGCTGGCTCTTTCCCGGCTGCACAGGAACAGGTCATGGCCGAGGATATCCTCCCTGCGCACACCTGCTGCCTGCGCAATTTCCTCCATCAGCCCGCCTTTCGCGTTCCCGTCCCCGTACAGGGGCAGCATATCGGTCTGGGGATCAAATTTAAACCCGTCATTGACTTCCCGGTTGAAATGAATCGGCATATTGGGAATCAGCACCGCGTCACGGTCCAGATTGACCAGCCGGATACCGATGCCGTCCCCTTCCCGCACAGCCAGGCGCCCCGCCACGGACAGCGGCCGGTCCAGCCAGGTGGACATAATCATCCCGCCGTATTTTTCCACATTCAGCCGCACATAGCTGTCACTGCAGTCCTCGAAATTCTCCTTCAGCTTGAATGCCGGTGAATCGCCGTGCGCCGCGGCAATCCGGAAAGAGGAAAACCCGGTTTCCGGCACTTCAAAAGCAATGACCGCTGAATCATTCCTCACAACATAATATTTTCCGCCCGCATCCACAATCCAGGGATCTGTTTCCTTCAGTTCGGAAAATCCCGCCTGCTCCAGCATGTCCCGGAATCCTGCCGCCGCGTGAAAAGCAGTGGGCGACTGCTCCGCAAAGTTCAGAAATTGTTCCAGCCGGTCCATCTTCATCCTCCTTCAGTTCCTTGCCTTTTTGAAAAAAGGCGGACGGGAAACCCGTCCGCCGTGGTTTTATTTGTTCCAGGTCAAAGCTGATGTGAGCACGGTTGTTTTATCCGCATCCACCGTCAGCAGGCCTCCCTCAATGACGCCTTCCTTCCGCTCTTCCGTATCCGTGATCACAACGCAGTTGCTCTTGACCACCGCCGTCACAAACGGCACATGGCCGGCCATGATCGCCAGATCGCCCTCGGTACCGCGCAGGATCAGCATCCCGGCTTCCCCGCGAAACAGATCTCCGTCCGGGGAGGAAATGATCAATGGGAAGGTTTTCACGCTTTGCCGCCTTTCTTCGCCTTTTCAACCGCCTCGTCGATGGTACCGACATAGAGGAAGGCGCTTTCCGGCAGGTCGTCATGCTTGCCCTCGATGATTTCCCGGAAACCTCTCAGGGTTTCGCTCAGCGGTACATATACGCCGGGCAGTCCGGTAAATTTCTCACTGACAAAGAAGGGCTGGGACAGGAACCGCTGGATCTTGCGGGCCCGGGTAACCAGCAGCTTGTCTTCCTCCGCCAGTTCATCCATACCCATAATGGCGATAATGTCCATCAGTTCATTGTAGCGCTGCAGGATCCGCTGCACCTCGCGTGCAATCCGGTAATGCTCTTCACCCAGCACGTCGGCGCTCAGGATCCGGCTGGTGGAATCCAGCGGATCCACAGCGGGATAAATACCCTGGCTGGCGATGGAACGGGAAAGAACCGTTGTCGCGTCCAGATGCGCGAATGTCGTGGCGGGAGCCGGGTCTGTCAGGTCGTCCGCGGGAACATAAACCGCCTGGACAGAAGTGATGGAGCCCTTGTGGGTGGAGGTGATCCGCTCCTGGAGCATGCCCATCTCCGTTGCCAGTGTCGGCTGGTAACCGACAGCCGAAGGCACGCGGCCCAGCAGGGCGGAAACTTCCGAACCGGCCTGGGTGAAGCGGAAAATGTTGTCAATGAACAGCAGAACGTCCTGGTTCTCCTGGTCACGGAAGTATTCCGCCATGGTCAGGCCTGACAGGCCCACCCGCATACGGGCTCCCGGCGGTTCGTTCATCTGGCCGTAAACCAGTGCGGTATTCCCCAGAACGCCGCTCTCTTTCATTTCGTAGTACAGGTCGTTTCCTTCACGGGTACGTTCACCTACGCCGGTGAACACGGACAGGCCGCCGTGCTGTTTGGCAATGTTGTTGATCAGTTCCATGATCATAACAGTCTTGCCGACGCCGGCGCCGCCGAACATACCGATCTTGCCGCCCTTGGCATAGGGGCAGATCAGGTCAATAACCTTAATGCCTGTCTCCAGAATTTCGGTGGAGGTGGACAGTTCCTCAAAGGAAGGAGCCGGACGATGGATATCCCACCGTTCCTTTGCTTCAACATCCGGACCGTCGTCCACCACATCTCCGAGAACATTGAAAATTCTGCCCAGCGTTTCGCGGCCCACCGGTACGGAAATGCCCTTTCCGGTATCAGTCACGGTCACGCCGCGCTGCAGGCCGTCTGTGGAACCCATGGCGATACAGCGCACAGTGTTGTCACCGATATGCTGCGCAACTTCCACCGTCAGCGTATGGTCGCCGACCGGCAGGGTCAGGGCGTTGTAAATTGCGGGCAGGTCTCCATCCGCAAAGTGAACGTCCACCACAGGTCCCATAACCTGCGCTACGACTCCCGTATTTACCTTATCCAAAGTCGTTTTCTCCTTCCTGGCTTTTCATCAAGATCATGAACACTTCCGATATTCATGATTCATCATGCGTTGGCTTATAAGCCGGAACCTGCCACAATCTCCGTAATTTCCTGGGTAATGGAGTTCTGGCGCGCACGGTTGTACTGCAGCTGCAGCTTGTCGATCATTTCCTGTGCGTTCTTTCCGGCGGAATCCATGGCCATGCGGCGGGCAGCTACTTCGCAGGCATAGCTTTCCCGGATGCAGGCGGTCAGCAGGCCGCTGACATAAGTGGGCACAGCAGCATTGAGTACAGTCTGCTCATTCGGTTCAAAGACCGGCGCAGCCTCTGCCGTTTCCTTTTCTTTCTTTTCCAGCGGCAGCACCCACAGCAGGGTGGCCTCCTGGCTCATCATGGAACGGTAACGGGTATACAGGATGCCCAGCCTGGCGAATTTTCCCTCCGTAAAGTCCCGGCACAGTTCATTGGCCAGTTTGACGGCTTCTGTCGCCGGATATTTTTCGGAGGAAACCACCGGCTTGTTCCAGCGTTCACAGGCCCGTTTGCCGATGGGAATAACTTCCGCGTCAGGTTCCGTGGCAGCCAGGCGGAACACGTTGGCGTTATAGCCCCCTGCCAGGCCCCGGTCACCTGCAATCACAATCAGCCGGGTTCCTTCGCCCCTGGGCTGCATATACGGCGTGCGCTCACACTCCGGCGAAGAGCTGAGCACAGAAACCACATCATCCATGGCGGATGCGTATTCCCGGCTCTGATTCATGGTCCGGGTTGCCCGGCGGATCTTGGAAGCTGCCACCAGTCCCATGGCCTTGGTCAGATGCAGGGTGGAGTCCACGCTGCGGATGCGGTTCCGCAATGATTTGATATCAGCGCCCATCCGTTACCCCCTGAAGCCTGCCAGTGCCTGCTTCATCTCTTCGATTTCCTCGTCGTCCCACTTGCCCTGCTCAATCCGTTCCAGCAAGCCCGGGTACCGGGCATGCAGGTGTTCGAACAGTTTCTCCTCGTAGGCCGGCACATTCTTCGGTTCCACATCGTTGAGATAACCGTTGATGACCGCGTATACAATGGCCACCTGGCAGGCAACCTCCACCGGGGAGGAACGCTTCTGCTTCAGCACTTCCACAATACGCTCGCCCAGGGCCAGACGGGCCTTGGTATCCGCGTCCAGATCGCTTCCGAACTGGGCAAAAGCCTGCAGCTCACGGTACTGCGCATAAAGCAGTTTCAGTTCGCCGGCAACCTTTTTCATGCCCTTGATCTGGGCGGAACCGCCCACGCGGCTGACAGAGATACCGGGGTTGATGGCCGGACGGATACCGCTGTGGAACAGTTCCGTCTCCAGGAAAATCTGGCCGTCTGTGATGGAAATCACGTTGGTCGGAATATAAGCGGAAACGTCGCCGGCCTGTGTCTCAATAATCGGCAGGGCGGTAATGGAACCGCCGCCGTATTCCGGCGCGATGCACACCGCCCGTTCCAGCAGGCGGGAATGCAGGTAGAACACGTCTCCGGGGTATGCTTCACGTCCCGGAGGCCGGCGGATCAGCAGGCTCAGGGCACGGTAGGCCACCGCATGTTTGGACAGGTCATCATAAATAATCAGCACATCCTGGCCCTTTTCGCGGAAATACTCCGCCATGGCGCAGCCGGAATAGGGAGCAATGTACTGCAGCGGAGCGCTCTCCGCGGCGGACGCACTGACAATGATTGTATAGGGCATAGCCCCGGCCTTCTCCAGCTCCTGGGCAATCTGCACCACGCTGGTACGCTTCTGACCGATCGCCACATAGATACAGAGAACGCCCGTATCCTTCTGGTTAATGATCGTATCCACAGCAATGGTGGTTTTTCCGGTCTGGCGGTCGCCGATGATCAGCTCACGCTGGCCGCGGCCGATAGGAATCATACTGTCAATCGCCTTGATTCCGGTCTGCAGCGGAACGCTGACGCCCTTGCGCTGGATGATACCTGCCGCAATGGCCTCCACAGGCCGGGTCTCGCTGGTCTCCACCGGCCCCTTGCCGTCGATGGGTGCGCCCAGCGCGTTCACCACACGGCCCAGCAGGTTCGGACCCACGGGAACAGACAGCGCTTCACCGGTCCGGTATACAGTGCTGCCTTCCTCGATGCTGTCCTTATCTGACAGGATAGCGACGGAAACCGTCTCCTCCTCCAGGTTCTGGGCAACACCGAAGCTGCCGTCCTCAAACCGGAGCAGCTCATTGGCCATGCAGGAACGGAGGCCGTACACCGTGGCAATACCGTCGCCGACGGTGATGACCGTGCCGTTTTCCTTCATCTCAATCTTGGATTCGTACTGTTTGATTTGCTCTTTAATGATACTGCTGATTTCTCCCGCCTTGGAGGTCATGAGTTCATCACTTCCTTGATCTCATCAAGCTTATTCCGGATCGAGCCGTCAATAACACGGCCGTCCACTTCCACACGGATCCCGCCGATCAGGTCCGGATCCGTTACGCACTGGAGCGTGATTTTCCGCGCCAGCTTCTTTTCCAGTTTGGCGCGCAGCGCCACCGTCTCCGCCTCCTTCAGCGGTACGGCGGATGTCACCACAGCCATGGACTCGCCCCGGAATCCCCGGGCCATCTCATCATAGTCCCTGGCCATGCCGTCCAGCGCGGATACATGTCCCCGGGATACCATCATCCGCAGGATCGCCAGAAGGATATCCGGCACCTTTCCGCGGAAAGCGGTATCCAGTGCGGACAGCCGCTCTTCCTTGCCGATGGCGGGGCTGGCCAGCAGTCCCCGGTATTCCGGTGTCTGCATCAGTGCGCTGACCACAGTCTCCAATCCTTCGGAAGTTTCCTTCGTCAGGCCGGCCTGAACCGCCAGTTCAAACAGCGCCTCTGCGTATTCCCTACTTGTTGTTGTCATTGTCTGTCTCCCGTCTTGCCGCCGGTCAGTCCAGCTCGTTCAGGAAGGAGTCAATCAGCGACCTGTGATCTTCCTCGTTGATCTCGCGCTGCAGCAGCTTGCCTGTCAGCTGCGCGGATACGTTGGCGATCTCATGCTTCATTTCGTCCTCAGCCTTCTTACGCTCCAGCAGGGCGTCCGCCTCTGCCTGGCGCCGGATCTCAGACGCCTTTTCCCGGGCCTCCGCGACAATCTCGTTGCCCCGGTATTCCGCTGTCCGGGCCGCGTCAGCAATCATCTGGTCGGTGGTCTGCTGTGCGGCAGCCATGGCGGCTTCATAATTCAGCCGGCTTTCCTCCGCCTCTTCCCGTGCGGCCCTGGCCTGGGCATAATCCTCGTCAATGGCGGCACGCCGGGCGTCCATCATCTTTTTGACCGGCTTGAAGAGAAACCGTTTGATGATCCAGCTCAGCAGCAGCAGGTTCGCCAGCGACGCGAGAATCGCCCAGATATTGACGGAGATAACATCTAAAAACTGCATGTTTTCCCTCTCGTGTCATCCCAGTGAACAACGGTCGTTATTCACTGCTCATCGTTCATTACTTGATAGCTTCCTTCAGAATACCGGTGAAAGTGCCCGGCGCCACAAAGATCAGCAGGATTGCCACAATCAGGCCGTACAGACCGGTGGTTTCCGCGATGGCGCAGCCCATGATCATGGTAGAGGTTACATCGCTCTTGCACTCCGGCTGACGTCCGATGGCTTCGCAGGCCTTGGCCACAGCGTTGCCTTCACCGATACCGGGGCCGATACCGGCAATCATCGCGCATCCGGCGCCCAGTCCCAGAAGTCCCAGCATAATACCCATTGCAAGTTCCAACATTTTTCTTTCCTCCGTTTATCAGCCTTCCGGCTGTTTTTCCCGTTTTCAGTTTGCGGCGACCGCCTGTTTTCCCCGGCGTTCGCGCTTCTTGTTCCAGTCATCCCACGGCACCGCGCCGGAAATGTTCAGCATGGTCAGCATGGCGAAAATGAACGCCTGCATCAGACCGCTGAAAACATCAAAATAGATACTCAGGATTGCCGGCAGGCCGACCCGAAGGAGCGGCATATCCCCCAGCACACCGGGGAGCCAGCCCAGCAGCGATTTGCTCAGTCCCGTCAGGGCGGATCCGATCAGGGCGGAAATAACCGCGCCGGACAGGATATTGCCGTAATGACGGAAAGCCATGGATACAGGTGTCGCAAATTCGCCGATCAGGTTCATCGGGGCAAACACGGGAATAGGCTTGAACAGCCCGATAAAATAATTCCACAGTCCGCCGCGGAACTTGAAGTGCATGATCAGGATAAATACCAGGATCGCCCAGCCGAACGTGACATTCACATCCCCCGTCGGGCTGAACAGGCCCACCAGGCAGATCAGCGAGGAGAATGCGCTCAGGCCCATGATCGCCGCAATAAAGGGACCCCACTCGGCGAAGAAACCGCCCATGTTGTCCCTGACCAGCTTCTCGCACTTCTCCACGATCCATTCCGCCGCCAGCTGCCGTTTGCACACCGCTTTGGCTGTCAGGCCGTGGGTCAGATACAGGCAAAGGCCGAATATGGAAATCATGACAGCCCAGCTGTTGACCTGGCTTTCGGAGATATACGCGTTCATCAGCGGAGCTTTGAATTCCGCGTATACCATGGCGCCGGCAATATGAACGCCTTCTGAAGCCGGAGTGTACAGCACCTTCAGCACGATGCACGCCAGAATCGGCAGTATCATCATGGCAATCAGTGCGTAATCCGTCATCCGGAACCGGGTGCTTTTGATATCAGGCACCCTCTCTTCAGTCAATCAGATCACTTCCTTCCGTCCCCGGGGATTCCGCGCCGCGTTTCCGGTCGATCATCGGCCGGAAAGCGATCCCGATCCGGGGAAACAGCAGCGGGATCAGCGTTGCGTACAGATTGGTTTTCAGCACGGAAATCAGGACCACGCACAAAAGCGCACATCCCACCAGGCGTATCGGCGCAGTGGTTTTTGCCCGGGTGGCCGCTTCTTCAGGCTTCCCCCGTTCCACCGCCCGGTTCACTGCGCGGGTCACGATCAGAGCCATCAGGAAGAAATTCCCGATGGCGATGGCCGCACCGCCGATATTTCCGAAGAGCACGGAGAAGTCCCATTTCCGCAAAAGCAAAAAAACGGCCTCCATAACCAGGCTCAGCAGCACCACCCATACGGCGATGTAGCCGGTTTCCTTTTTGACTGCAGGATCCATGCCCGGTACCGGCCCCCTCTCTGAAACAAACAAACCACCGATAATTGTATCAAATGAAATTGTTTTTGGCAATATGGACAAACCGACTCCGGGAGTATAAAAAACATCCTCCCGGGGAAAGAATCGTTGACGGAAAACCGGTTTCCAATGTAAAATGAAGGGACTGATTACAGGAATGATTCCGGGCATATGATCTGAATAAAGGAGCGCAAAAAATGTCTAAGCTCGTCATGGGATACTGGGACTGTCCCTTCTGCGGATCAAAGGAAATCCGCGGGGATGTGGTGAACTGCCCCTCCTGCGGCCGTGCCCGCGGGGACGTCCAGTTCTATATGAAAGGCTATAACGAAGGCGAAATCCGGGAGGAAAACGAACGGGCCGACGTGGAATACCTGGACGAGGAGCAGGCCAAATATGTCAGCAAAAATCCGGACTGGTACTGCTCCTTCTGTAATTCACTGAACAGCGACAACGCCCAGTTCTGCGGAAACTGCGGTTCCAGCCGTGAAGATTCCGAAGCCAACTATTTCCAGATGCTGCAGAAGAAAAAGGAACGGGAAGCCGCTGAAGCTGCAGCCCAGCCCCAGCCGGCCGCGCCCCGGGCGAAACGCCGCAGTCCCCTGGCAGTTTTCCTGATCATCCTGCTGGCCGTTATCGGTCTCTTCGTCTGGATGAACGGAAACAAAACGGCCGGGGACCTGACGGTCACCGGCCTGCAGTGGGTCCGGAATATTAATATCGAAGAAAACCGGATGTTCAGCGAGTCAGGCTGGACGCTGCCGGCGGGGGCGGAGCAGACCGATGCCCGCAACGAAATTCACCACTACGACAGTGTGCTGGACCATTACGAAAGCGTGGATGTCCAGCGTTCCCGCCAGGTAGTGGATCATTATGAAACCTACTATACTTATTCGGACAACGGCAACGGCACCTTCTCCGAAATCCCGCACGAGCGGCCGGTTTACACCACTGAATACTATACCGAAACCGTTCAGCAACCCGTTTATGTGCAGGTTCCCCGGTACCAGACCAAGTATTACTACAACATCTGGCGTTGGACCCCGTCCCGGGATGTGACCGCTTCCGGCGAAGACCACAACACCGCCTGGCCGGAAGTGGAGCTCGGTGAAAACGAGCGGGAGGGCGACCGTTCCGAAATATACACCTTCACCGTGGAACACCGGAAAGAAAAAAAGTCCCCGGAGACTTATGCCCTGGCGGAAGATGAATGGATGAAAATCAACGTCAATGACAATGTGTTCATCACCGCAAAACGCACCGGCGCAGATCCTTTCATCTCCGATGAAAAAGGAAACAAGCTCGTGGAACTGAAGCGAGTCGCTAAATAAACAGCATCACAGACAAATTCCCCCGAAGCATCCGGCTTCGGGGGAATTGTCTGTATTCAGTCATTTATTCTGCTTTGACATCCAATCCGTTCGGAATACCCCGCCAGTGATCGAAAGGATATACCACCTGGCGCACATGTCCCACGATCATATCCCGGCCGATGGTACCCACGCTCCGGCTGTCATTGGAGTTGTTCCGGTGGTCGCCCATAACGAAGTACTGGCCTTCCGGAACCTCAAAGGCATTGACCTGATTATTGGAACCGGTGCGGTATCCGTCATTGATATAGGGCTCTTCATACCGTACTTCTTCTTCCTGTCCCTTTTCCCGGATATACAGGTATCCGTCTTCCAGCCTGACGGTATCGCCCGGCAGGCCTATCACACGCTTGACAAAATTGGTGTCTCCCCGGCCGGGATAACGGCAGATCACCACATCAAAGCGCTTCGGATCTCCGCCGATGGTGATTCTCGGTGCCTTTTCCTTGGTTTCATTGGACTGCCAGGGCAGCGTAAGCCAGGTAGTGGAATAGTCATACTTGGAAACAAACATAATCTCACCGTCAGCCAGGGTGTCATCCATGGATACGCCTTCCACCCGTACAGGCTCAAAAATCACGGAACGGATGATCAGCGCCGCAACAACCGCCACCAATATGGTCAGTATCCAGCTGAGAATCTCCTGTCCCACCGTTTTCTTTACCTTCTTCTTTCCCTTTTTCCCTGTATTGTTATCCACGGTTTCCGTTTCCGCGGTCTTGTTGATCTCGCTCATTTCAGTTTGCTCCCTTCAGTCTTTCGATTTCTTTCAGAACCGTTTCCCGGCTGCAGTAGTTCAGCGGGGAAAACCTGCCTTCAGCGGCTTTTTCCAGCTTCTCCAGGGCAGCTTCCCGGTCTCCGGCTTCCTCATCATACCGACTCAGGAAAAACAGGGTATCGATCTGGCTGTCCTTTATGGCAAGCGCCTTTTCAAACCATTGCCTGGCCCCGTCCCTGTCCTCCCGGACCCGGTACAGGAACTGCCCCATATTGTCAAGGCAGATCGGATCTTCATCGTCATATTCCAGGGACTTCCGGATAAAGGCCTCCGCCTTCTCCTTTCCCGCCTCCCAGGCTTCCTGCGGAGAAAGGGTTGTTTCCGTATTCTCCGTCCCGCTGTCACTGTCCGTTTCTTCCGCCTGTGCGGCCGGTGCTTCCGTCACCGCGGCAAGGGAAGGCCGGTTGGCCGCGTCATATTTCTCCACATACAGATACCCCAGGGTCTGGTACAGGAGCCCGGTTTCCGTCTTCCGGAACTGCTGTTCCAGCGTGTCAATTCCCTTGTCGATGTTTCCGAGACGGAAGCAGCATGCCGCATAATCCACCAGCAGTGTCACCCGCTGTTCCTGGGTCATGCCCGGCGCTTTCTGATGCTTCACCAGGAATTCCTTGGCCTTTTGGTATTCACCGTTCCGGATAATCAGCAGGGCATATGCCAGGTTGAACCGGGGATCGTTCAGTCCCTCTGCGAAAGCCTCTTCATACAGCTTCAGCGCTTCTTCCTTCTGTCCCTTCTGCTGAAGCCGGTACGCTTTATTGGCTTTGATCGATGTCAGAAAACCCATGAATCTGTTACTCCTTCAGTTTCCGTTTCAGTCTTTGCCAGCGGTATTGTAACTCATTTTTATCCTCTTGTACAGCATTGTCCTGCCTGAATCCCGGCTCGCTGAGCCGGATGATGGCCTGTTCCGTCAGGCGAAGCGCCTCCGGGATGTTCCGCCGGATATGCTCCTCATATTTGGCCAGTTCCACATAGGGGGAAATACCGCCCCGGCCTTCCCGGATCATCTGCCGCCAGATCTCCGCTGCCTCTTCCCGTTCTCCGCTCCGCCGGTAACTGACCGCCAGTGCCGTTGAAGCCAGGTCACCCATTCTGCCCCGGCTGGCCAGCCGGTAGCACCTGCGGGCCGGTTCCGTCTGGTTTACCCGTTCCAGCGCGCGGCCCATGGAATAGACATCCTCGCTGAAGCGGATCTCCTCCGGGTGAAGATACAGATGGGCCATATGGTTCAGAAGCACACAGAGACTGGCGATATCCTGTGCATTGTGCTTCAGGATATCGTCCAGCAGGGACATCTGTTTTGTCTTCAGGTAGGTAAAATACCGCTGGGGCACTTCGCTTCCGGGCAGGTCATCCTCCCGAGGCTTCCCCAGCACCACTTCCTCCAGCCGTCCCAGATTGCATCGTCCCAGCCGGAGCTTCCACAGCCGCCTGCACATGTGCAGCAGGTCCAGGTGCGGAAGATCCAGGCAGGTCCGGTCCATCCGGTTCATCAGGAAACGGCTCTCCAGCAGCGGCACGTCAAAAGTCGTGCCGTTGAAGGTGCACAGCACGTCAAATTTTCCCAGGCCGGCTGCCACATGCTTCAGCAGATACGGTTCCTCCGGATAGTCCCGCATCAGGAACTGGTGCACTTCAAAGCCGCTGTCCGTCAGGAATCCCATACCGACGAGAAAAGCCACCGTGCCGCTTCCGCCCAGGCCGGTGGTTTCTGTATCCAGATACAGGATCCGCCGGGGATCGAAATCCGCCGGCATATCCTTTTCGCTCATCAGGCTAAGCGTTTCCCGGGAAAGCTCCAGCGCGCCGGGAAACTCTTCCGCCGGCCGGTATACGGCAAAATGCCGGCAGTCCCGGTTTTCCGCTTCCGGGCTGGCCTGCCGGTTTGCGGCCGGTCCTCCCACTGCCCTGAGTTTATCCCGCAGGTTCATCTGGTCAGCTCCCTCAGCAGCCTGATCGCAGTCCGCTTTCCGTCCTCGCCCACCTCGCCGACAGGCCCGACGCAGGAGGGACAGCCGTAGGAGCAGGAGCAGTCTTCCGCTACCTGCAGCGCCTTGCCCAGCAGCAGTTCCTTCATTCCGAAGGCCTTGTGGCTCAGCCCGATCCCGCCCGGGGTATTGTCATACAGCAGGATGGTCGGTTCATTGGTGATGGGGCTCTTTACCTGGTAAACCACCGCGATATCCTGCGGCGCGCACATCAGGTACAGCGGACAGACGATGCGCAGGAGATTGGCGATGCCCATCATGCCGTTCTTCAGCTGGTCGCTGGATACTTTTGCCGCCAGCTTTTCCGGCAGCGTCCACCACATGGATGTGGTGTGCATATCCGTTTCCGGCAGCTGCACATGCCCGAAGCCCAGTGTTTCATGGGTGTCAAATTTGATCTTTTTGAACATGGTTACCAGCGCCGTCACTTTGATCTCGCCCAAGCCGGCTTTCCCGCCCTGGGGAGTCTCTTCTTCCTGTTCAATATCCAGCAGGCTCAGGTTGATATTCAGGTCCGCATCCGTATAGTATCCCACGTCCACACTGCGGATATAGGCTTTGCAGGCGTCAAAATCAAGCTTCTCCACCTGGAACTGTCGCCCCTCATGCATGTAGATGGCGTTTTCGTGCAGAAGCATCGGCGCGGTGAAACGGTCCATCTCACCCACTACCCGGTGATGCGCCGGATCGGAAATATCGATGATAATGAAATTTTCCGCCGCTGCGGAACGGAGGGAAATCTCGCTGGCCGGGAAATCCTCCGCGGACCAGTGGTACTTACCTTCCACATGATGGACGATACCCTGCTCATCCAGATAATCCAGCAGTTCCTGGGTTGAGCTTGTGTTGCCGAAATGATCCCCGTCCTCAAAGGGAAGCTCAAAGGCAGCACACTTGAAATGGCTCAGCAGGATATACAGGTTGTCCGGATTCAGCAGTGCGTTTTCCGGACTCTTGGTCAGCAGGTAGTCCGGATGGTTCACAATATACTGGTCGATGGCCGCGGAAGAAGCGATAAAGAACACGATGCTTGTACCCTGGCGCCGTCCCGCGCGCCCCGCCTGCTGCCAGGCGCTGGCAATGGTGCCGGGATAGCCGCACATGACACAGGCATCCAGTGCGCCGATATCGATCCCCAGCTCCAGCGCGTTGGTGGATACCACTGCGTCGACTTTTCCGCTGCGCAGGCCCCGTTCAATTTCCCGCCGTTCCCCGGGCAGGTATCCTCCGCGGTAGCCCCGGACCCGGCCGGCGTTTCCCAGCGGATCCCGGACCATATCCTTGAGATACCGGGTCAGCACCTCCACCGTCAGCCTGGACCGGGCAAAGGTGATCGCCTGGATGCCGTTTTTCAGCAGCATCCCGCTGATGGAACGGGTAATCGGAATCGCCCCCTGGCGGATGCCCAGCTGCCGGTTGACCACCGGCGGATTATAGAATACAAAATGCCGTTCTCCCATCGGGGCGCCGTTTTCATCAATCAGGGTGACCTTCCGGCCGATCAGCGTCTCCGCCAGTTCCTGGGGATTGGCAATGGTGGCGCTGCAGAGGATAAACTGCGGATGGCTGCCGTAAAACTCACACAGGCGCATCAGGCGGCGGAGCACATTTGCCAGGTTGCTGCCGAACACGCCCCGGTAGGTATGGATCTCATCAATCACGATATAGCGCAGGTTCTCAAACAGTTTGACCCACTTGGTATGATGCGGCAGGATCCCGGAATGCAGCATGTCCGGATTCGTGACCACAATATGCCCGGCCTGCCGGACAGCCCGGCGGGCGGCGGCAGGCGTATCCCCGTCATAGGTATAGGTTTTGATATCCACGCCCATCCCTTCGATCATGTCGTACAGTTCACTGACCTGGTCGGCGGACAGGGCTTTGGTCGGAAACAGGTAGAGCGCCCGGGAATCCTCATTCTGCAGGATGGAGGAAAGCACCGGCAGGTTATAGCACATGGTTTTACCGGATGCCGTGGGCGTGACCACTGTTACGTCTTCTCCCCGGGCGATGGCCTCCAGGCTTTTCGCCTGATGGGTATACAGGCTGTGGATCCCCCGCTGTGCCAGCACCGGAATCAGGCGGGGATCAAGGCTGTCCGGAAAGGGAACCGTCATGGCCGGCCGGGCCGGAATCACTTCCCACCGGGTGACGTCTTTCATGAACAGATTGTCTTTTCTGAGCTGTTCCGCAAGCTGCGCCACATTCATCGCACCGGCCTCCCCCGTCCTGTGTTTTTTGCATTCACTGATTGCCTTCATTATAAAAGTATCATTCTGCCAATGCAAGGCGAACAAAACAGTTTTTCATCCTTGCCCGGTTCCTGTTTTGTGCTATAATAGCGCCCGTGTGTGCAAAAATGCACAAATAGTAAGGAGTGAACCATACAAATGAGGAGTGCAATCTACGGAGCAGGGTCCCTCGGAACGGTCATGGGAGCCTGGCTGGCCCGGAACGGGGTTCAGATTGACCTGATCAACAGGAACCGCAAACACGTGGACGCCCTGAACAAATCCGGCGCCCATATCACGGGAACCGTGAACATGACTGTTCCGGTCCATGCCCTGCTGCCGGAGGAGATGACCGGCAGGTACGATATCATTTTTCTGATGACCAAGCAGCTGAACAACCGGGAAACCGTTGCTTTCCTGAAAGATTATCTGGCCGCGGACGGCGTGATTGTCACCCTGCAGAACGGTATTCCCGAAGAGAGCATCGCGGAAATCGTCGGTCCGGACCATACCATCGGGGTCACTGTGGAATGGGGAGCCACCATGGATGCTCCCGGCAGCAGCCGGCTGACTTCAGACCCCAACAGTCTTTCCTTCCACATGGGCAGTATGCCCGGTATCCCGGACAGCAAGCTGGAACAGGTAAAGGCTGTTCTGGAAAAAATGTGTCCTGTGGTCATTGAGAACAACCTGCCCGGCGCCCGCTGGTCCAAACTGCTGATCAATGCCACCTTCTCCGGTCTGGGTACCGTCATGGGCGGAACCTTCGGAGATGTTGCCAAAGATCCGGAAGCCCGCAATCTCGCAGCCTCCTGCATGAAGGAGGTCATCGATGTGGGCCGTGCCGCCGGGGTCACCTTTGCCCCGGTACAGGGCAAGGATCTGGTCAGCCTCTTTTACTGGTCCAATCCGGTCAAGAAAGCGCTGGCCAAGCTGATCATGCCCGTCGCCATGAAAAAGCACGCCGCCATTGAGCCCTCCATGCTGCAGGATCTCAGAAAGAGCAAGCCCTGTGAAATCGACGCCATCAACGGTGTGGTCTGTGAGTGGGGACGGAAAAAAGGAATCCGCACACCCGTCAACGACAGGATTGTGAAACTGGTTCATGAAATTCAGAACGGAACCCGGATTCCCGGTCCGCAAAACCTGGAATGTTTCTGATCCCGCTGTATATGAAACGGAGCAGCCTTCGCTGCTCCGTCTATTTTTTTATTTGTTTTTCAGGCGCTTGTCCAGCTTTGCTGCCAGCCATGTGCCGAAGGACTGGATAATCTGGGTAATCAGCACCAGTACGATGACCGCCAGGTACAGCACTGCGTAGCGGTAGCGCTGATAGCCGTAGGCCAGGGCCAGCTTGCCCAGGCCGCCGCCGCCCACCGCACCGGACATGGCTGTGTAGCCCATGATGGTCGTAATCGCCAGGGTGATGTTGGTCACCAGGCTTGGGACGCTTTCCGGCAGCATCACATGCAGCACAATCTGCATGGGAGAGGCACCCATGGACTGGGCTGTCTCGATAATGTTGGGATTCACTTCCCGCAGGCTGCTCTCCACCAGCCGTGCAATAAACGGGAAAGCCGCCACAGTCAGGGGCACGATGGAGGCCACAGTGCCCAGGGATGTGCCGACAATCACCCGCGTCAGCGGAATGATCATCACCATCAGGATAATGAACGGAATGGACCGCAGCAGGTTAATCAGCACGTTCAGGAAACCCATCAGCGCCGCCGGCAGAGGCCGGATCCCTTTCTTTTCGCCGGTCACCAGCAGCACGCCCAGCGGCAGGCCGATGATCACGGCAAACAGCGTGGCCAGCAGGGTGGAATAAACCGTTTCCCAGATGGCAAAAGGAAATTCGTTCAGCAGGCATTCCCAGGCTTCCTGCAGCCGTTCCGGGGTAAAAGCATTGCCGAAATTCATGCTTCCACCTCCTTCGCGGCGTATTCCGCCTCAACCTGTACCGTAATGTCCGGGGTGGCGCTCAGGTAGGTAACCGCCTTCGCCAGTTGCTCCGGGGAGCCGGGAATATCCAGCAGCATATAACCGTAGGCCCGGTCTCCCACCGAACGGGTCGAGGCGCCGAGGATGCTGGCCATAATCCCGCAGTCCACCGCCATCTTCGCTATCAGCGGTTCCCTGGATGCCACAGCTCCGTTGAAGATCACCCGGACGCGCTGACCGCCCTCCGGGAAAACGGAACCGCCGTCCGCACTTTCCGGATAGATCAGGTTCCGGGTCGCGTTGGCCCGCGGATTGGAGAACACTTCCGCTACGCCGCCTTCCTCCACCACTTCTCCGTTTTCGAGAATGGCCACGCGGTTGCAGACCTCCTGCACCACGCTCATCTGATGGGTAATCACAATGACGGTAATACCCAGCTTTTTATTGATATCCCGGATCAGTTCCAGGATGGAATGTGTGGTTTTAGGGTCCAGGGCAGAAGTGGCTTCATCACACAGAAGCACATCCGGCTCCGTGACCAGGGCCCGGGCAATGGCCACCCGCTGCTGCTGTCCGCCGGAAAGCTGCGCCGGATAGCTGTTGGCCTTGTCCGGCAGGTCCACCAGTTCCAGAAGTTCCCGGGCTTTCGCCTCTGCGGTTTTCCTGTCCGCCCCGCCCAGCCGGAGGGGCAGCATAATATTGTTCAGGCAGGTGCGCTGCATAAGCAGGTTGAAGCCCTGGAAAATCATGGTGATCTTCCGCCGCATGGCCCGCAGCTCTTTCTGGTTCATGGAAGCCATATCCCTGCCGTTTACCAGCACAGAACCTTCTGTGGGCCGCTCCAGCATATTGATGCAGCGGACCAGCGTGCTCTTGCCCGCGCCGCTCATACCGATGATGCCGTACACATCCCCGTCCCGAATCGTCAGGTTGATGTTCCGCAGGGCATCCACAGACCCGTCCAGCGTTTCAAACTGCTTGGACAGGTTTTTCAGCTCAATCATGTCAAAGCCTCCGTGTCCTGAAAATACATCCTATTATAGTAAGAAACCATATCGGAGCGCAATCCCTTTTTCCGGTGAAAAAAGGCACCCGGGAAAACCCGGATGCCCTTGATCGTCAATTGCCGGAAGAATTATTCCGCCAGTCCCAGGGCGGCCAGATCAGCCTGCTGGCCGGCATAGAGGCCCATGGGCTCAACATGCACGCCGGCAATGGTCACCAGGTTGGTGCCCTTTTCGGCGTTGAAGTTGTCCTGATAGGGCTGGTGGGCGAAGTAGTTCGCAAAGGCATCGCCGTCGTTCACAGCGGTATTGGGGGTGACATAGTCATCCACAACCACCACTTCCAGGTTGATTCCTTTTTCAGCCAGGATGCCCTTGACAACCTTGTCCAGCACAAAGGAGTGGGGATCCAGCGTGGCAACCACCTTGATGGTCTCACCCTTCAGTGCGTCATAATCCACGGTGGCATCATAACCGTCAGTGGGATTCTCGATGACGGAGATGGCCTGGCCTTCGTAGGTGGCGAAGTAATCAACCACCTGCTGGCTCAGGATGGCAGCAGCCAGGGCCTTGGCCTTGTCACTGTCCTTGTCGGCTTCATTCACGCTGACCACGTTCACGTAGGGAGAAGCGGCGTTTTCATACAGCAGGGCGGCAGGAAGTTCAGCAGCCAGGGCATAGTTGCCGTTGATGGCTGCGTAATCCACGTCCGGCAGCGCGTTGGGAACCAGCGCGGCTTCCACTTCGACAAATTCAATGTTCAGGGGATTTTCGGTAATGTTGGCAACAGTGGCGGTGATGCCGGCGTTTTCATCCACCTTGATCAGGCCGTAAGCCTGGAGCAGCAGCAGTGCGCGTCCTTCGTTGGTGGGGTCATTGGGAACGGCGATTTTAATGCCATCCGCGAAAGCGGCGGTCAGGGACAGGGTCAGAACCAGGGCAACCAGCAGGGCAATAATCTTTTTCATGGGAATTCTCCTTTCATATTTCAAACCGCGGGGTTGATACATTTTTGTTTCACAGGGTGCGCCGCATTCGGTTCAGGCAACATCGGCGCATTCGATCGTCCCGCCAGGTTGTTTTTCCTTTCACGGCGTCTCCCTCCCTCGTGTGTTGATGTTTCGTATTATATTCATCGTCCGTTCTCCTGTCCAATACGTGAAAACAATAGTTGGCTATAGATTGAATTTATAATACATACTGTATACAGGATTCCGTCCTATATCTTCTGTTCATTTCAAAAGCGGGGTAATTGTGGTACTTCTTTCCTGAATTTTTAAAAATCGTGCCGGAAAATGCCATTACTTCTTTCATGTGTGGACAGTATGTGCGTTTATGTGGGAATTATGTGCTCTTCATGTCTGTTTTCCACTTGTTTTCCATGCTCTGTTGACAACACCTTCATCTTCTGTTATTATTCAGTTAAACGATTAAACGATTGTTTAATTGTAATAAAGGAAAGAGGTGCTTTTCAGTGAAGAAAACCTACAAAATCGAAGTGGACTGCGCCAACTGCGCCAATAAAATGGAGGATGCCGCCCGGGGAACCGCCGGTGTGAAGGAAGTCACCGTCAATTTCATGACCCAGAAGATGATTGTTGATTTTCAGGAAGGCGCCGATACTGCCGCTGTCATGAAAGACGTGCTCTCCGCCTGCAAAAAAGTAGAGGAAGACTGTGAAATCTACCTTTAATAAAATTCCGGGATAAATTCACGGTTGAAGGAGAATGTACATGACAAAGAAGCAGAAAAAAATGCTGGTCCGGATCCTCGTTGCTGCGGTGCTGATGCTGATCCTGCGCTTTGTGCCGCTGCCGTTTTCCGGAATTCCCGTGTTCCTGCTCTGGCTGATTCCCTACTTCATCATCGGATATGACATTCTCCGGAAAGCCTGGAAAGGAATCCTGAACCGGCAGGTCTTTGATGAAAATTTCCTGATGGCCGTTGCCACCCTCGGCGCCCTGGCCATCGGCCTGCTGAAAACCGGAGACTATGATGAAGCCGTTGCTGTCATGCTCTTCTACCAGATCGGCGAGCTGTTCCAGAGCTATGCTGTCGGCAAAAGCCGCCGCAACATCAGCGAGCTTATGGACATCCGTCCGGATTATGCCAACATTGAACAGGACGGACAGCTGATCCGGGTGGATCCGGATGAAGTGGAAATTGGTACCCTCATCACCGTGAAACCCGGCGAGAAAATTCCGATCGACGGCATTGTGGAGGACGGGGAATCCAGCCTGAACACCAGCGCCCTGACTGGGGAAAGCGTTCCGCGGGATGTGCGGCCCGGAGATGAAGTAATCAGCGGCTGCATCAACATGAGCGGCCTGCTGCTCATCCGGACCACAAAAGCCTTCGGCGAATCCACAGTCAGCAAGGTACTGGATCTGGTGGAAAACGCCTCTTCCCGGAAATCCCGTTCTGAAAACTTTATCGCCCGTTTCGCCCGGTATTACACCCCTGTGGTTGTTTTCAGCGCAGCCGCGCTGGCGCTCCTTCCGCCGCTGATCCGTCTTGTGCTCGGTCAGGCCCCGGACTGGGGAGACTGGATTTACCGGGCCCTGACCTTCCTGGTCATCAGCTGCCCCTGCGCGCTGGTTATCAGCATTCCGCTCAGCTTCTTCGCCGGGATCGGCGGTGCAGGCAAAGCCGGCATCCTGGTCAAGGGTTCCAACTATCTGGAAGCCCTGGCAAACACCGGTATGGTTGTATTTGACAAAACCGGCACCCTGACCATGGGTGTCTTCGATGTGGTGGATATCCATCACAGCGAGCTGGACCGGGAAACCATGCTGGAATATGCCGCCCTGGCGGAAAGCGCTTCCTCCCACCCCATTGCCGTCAGCATCCGGAAAGCCTGGGGAAAACCCATTGATATGGCCCGGGTAGGCAAAGTGGAGGAAATCGGCGGAAACGGCGTTGTGGTGGAAATCGACGGAAAACAGGTTGCCGCCGGAAACAGCCGGCTGATGCGTCATCTGGGTGTCGAGCCCATTGAATGCCACAGTGCCGGAACCATTGTCCATATGGCCATCGGCAGTGAATATGCCGGCCACATCGTTATTTCCGACGTGATCAAGCCGGATGCCGCGGAAGCCATCGCCGCGCTGAAGCACGCCGGCGTCCGTTCCACCGTCATGCTCACCGGGGACGGTCCCTCCGCCGCTGCCCAGGTAGCGGAAGCCCTGGGGATCGACCGGGTTCACAGCGACCTGCTGCCGGGAGACAAAGTCGACAAGGTGGAGGAACTCCTCAGCGAGAAAAAGTCAGGCGAAACCCTGGCTTTTGTGGGCGACGGCATCAATGACGCGCCGGTGCTCAGCCGGGCGGACCTGGGCATCGCCATGGGCGCCATGGGATCAGATGCCGCCATTGAAGCTGCAGATGTGGTGCTGATGGATGACGATCCCTTAAAGGTTTCCAAGGCGATCCGGATTGCCCGCAAGTGCATGCGTATCGTCCGGGAAAACATTGTTTTTGCCCTTGGCGTCAAGCTGGCCTGCCTCGTGCTCGGCGCACTGGGAATCGCCAACATGTGGCTGGCGGTCTTTGCGGATGTAGGCGTTATGATCCTGGCTGTGCTCAACGCCATCCGGGCCCTGTTTGTTCAGAAACTGTAAATATGGAAGGAGAATGCAACATGGATCAGCAGAAGCTGCCTCATGACCATCATTCCGGCATAGAACAGCAGTTCGATCACATGCCCGTTCCGGAAGCTTTCGGAGCCACAGCAGAGCTGTTCAAGCTTCTGGGGGATCCGACCCGCGTCCGGCTTTTCTGGCTGCTCTGCCACTGTGAGGAATGCGTGCTGAACCTTTCTGTGATGATGAATATGTCCAGCCCCGCCCTCTCCCATCACCTGAAGCTGCTGAAAACCTGCGGACTCATCACCAGCCGCCGGGAGGGCAAGGAAGTATATTACCGCGCCGCGGACAATATCCAGGCGGAAGAACTGCACCATGTCATAGAGCATGTGGCGGAAATCGCCTGCCCGGATTAATTCTGAACAGGCAAAAAAACAGGGGGACGGTTTTCAGCCGTCCCTTTTGTCATAAAAAGCTGTGGCGGTCCGGCCGGATCTGTCTTATAATGGCGTCATCCGAAAGACGTACAAAAAACCGGCAGGAGAACAAAATGAACGCGAGAGAATTTCTGGATATTCTGCATGTGGCCGAACGGCTGAAAGACACTCCCCGGCACTGCACCACATCGAAGGGGAAAACGGAAAGCGTTGCCGAACACAGCTGGAGGATCTCCCTGATGGCCTTCCTCCTGCGGCATGAGTTTCCGGACCTCAATATGGACAAAGTGGTGGATATGTGCCTGATCCACGATCTGGGGGAATGCTTCACCGGGGATATCCCGGCCTTCCTGAAAACCGATTCGGACAGGGAGACGGAAGATACCCTGCTGGACCAGTGGGTCAGATCCCTGCCGCCGGAAGTATCCGCCGACCTGGCCGACCTGTACCGGGAGATGGAAGCCCAGGAAACTGCGGAAGCCAAAGTATACAAAGCCATGGATAAGCTGGAAGCCTTAATCCAGCACAATGAATCTCCCTTAAGCACCTGGTCGGAAAACGAATATGAGCTGAATAAAACCTACGCCTTTGATACAGTGGTGTTTTCGGACTGGCTGATGGATCTGCGGAAGGAGATCCTTACGGATACCCTTGCAAAAATCGGTGCAGACGCCGTAACTGTCCACGGAAAGATGAAGCCGGTCATTTCCCCCGGCAGCCCGCAGCCTGGGGATAACGATTAATACAACGCTTCCCGGAAACATGATGAATCCGTTTGTCCGGGTTCCCGCTGACGCGAAAAGGATCAGGCCGTTTGACCTGATCCTTTTGATATACCGTTTTTCAGATATCGTATTTCTTCAGCAGCAGGTCCAGGCCTTCCCGCAGGAGGATGGCTTCCCCGACGCCTTCCCGCTTGGACAGCTTCGCCAGCCGCTGCAGCTGGTCCTGGGTGAAATGGCTGGTCTTGGGAACCATTTTCTCTTCCTTGGCCATGGCCACCCTGTTGCCGCCCGCGACCTTCGCCCGGTACAGGGCGCCGTCCGCTTTCCGGATCAGTTCCGCGCAGCGGTTCGCGTCCTCAAAAGCCGTAGCCATACCCACCGTGATGGTCTGCCGCACCCCGTCCGGCGTCTTCACATTGTAGTTGTTTTTCATATCGTTCAGCAGCAGGAAGATATCCTCCCGCTCCAGGGTTCCCCGGAAGATAATCCCGAACTCGTCCCCGCCGATCCGGAAAACCTTCACGTCTGCCGGCAGGCTGGCCCGGATATATTTCCCGGCTTCGATCAGGACGCGGTCCCCCTCTTCCCGGCCGAAGTCCTTGTTGATATGATCGAACTTATCGCAGTCAGTCAGGGCGATCGCAACCACCTCGCCGTTCGCTTCCGCGTCGGAATTCAGGATGCTGTTGACCTCTTCCTCAAAGGCGTCTCCGGTCGGGAACTTCAGTGCATCGTTCACAGCGGTGATCTTCTTCTCCGCGTGAATCTTTCCCAGGCCCTTATGGTCTTCGACAGTGATCGGGTGCATTTCTTCCTGCTTCTTCATTTTTATGTTCTCCCATCGATTGTTTTTCTTTATATTATTTCTGAAATAATATCTGATGACTAATACTTAACACATCATCTTTCATATGTCAACAGGCAAAATGAAAAAATCCGGAAAAACTTTCCGGATTTTTCCTTAACGGGACTTCCGTCACTTGCTGAAGCGCAGCACATTCCAGGATTCCTTCTTCAGCCAGGCAGTCAGGATTCCCTTCTCGGCCCTGGTTTCCGTGTTTATCCGGGGCAGGATCCGGTCCGGATGATCCCAGCTGTTCATGGCGGCAGGATCCTCGCTGAACATTTCAATATGCTCTGAGAACCTCCATCCCTCAAAGCCGCGGACATCCAGCTTCAGCTCCTGTTCCTCCGCCGGATCTCCGTTGATCACAAACACTGTCAGTTCACCGGCTTCCTCGTTCAGCGCCGCGGCCGCCTGTACAGTC
This sequence comes from Christensenellales bacterium, assembly GCA_045111455.1. Lineage (GTDB taxonomy): Bacteria > Bacillota > Clostridia > Christensenellales > Aristaeellaceae > Aristaeella. The sequence goes on from JBGUGL010000043.1 coordinate 68,279, forward strand.
TGCACGCCGGTAAAACCGCCGTACTGGTTCATATCGTCAATGGCATACCCGGGAACATCATAGGTTTCGCAGCGAACCTCACACTGCAGGGATACTCCCTTTGCCCAGCGGATCATCTGGGTGAAAGGATAATGAGCCGCGCCCTTCCATACATGCTCCCGGTCCGTGGCACACAGTGCGCCCAGCCCGCCGGTGGCGCAGCCGATTTTGATCCGGTCCGCGTGGTGCAGCATCACCAGCATGGTGCCGGCCATGCCCAATGCCTGCAGCATTTCATGGTCCCGCGGCGGATTCCGGCGGGTGGACCAGTCATCCGGATCGTGCCGGACATAGGTCCTGTCCGGTACAAAAACACCGAACATGTCCGCGTTCTGCCGTCCGGCCAGTCCAAGATGCGCTTCTCCCCGGGGACGGATCATGCTGCCGTATTCATCCAGTGCCAGCATCATGGATTTCTTTGTCCGCAGTTTTGTTTTCACAAAATCACACAGGGCAATCTCAGTCCGGATATAGTCCTCATAAGCCTGGTATCCCGCCAGCAAAGCCTGCGGCATATCAGGAGGCGCCGGATGATAATGGTGCAGGGAAATATAATCCACCGCCGCGTAACATTCTTCCAGCACCTGCAGATCCCAGTCCGGATAATGATTCAGGAAAGGGGAACTGGATACGCAGGCAATCGTCTCAATGGTTGGGTCCACCCATTTCATGGCTTTGCTTGTTTCATGGGCCAGCACACCGTATCCCCGGGGATCCTTCTCCCGGGAGGCAATCTGCCAGGGACCGTCCATTTCATTGCCCAGGCACCAGGTCTTCACCCCGTAGGGTTTCTCATGCCCGTTCTTTTTCCGCAGGTCCGACCACCAGGTTCCGCCTTCAAAGTTGGTATATTCCACACAGTCCGCAGCATCCTGCAGCGTACCTGTTCCCAGGTTCACGGTATAGATCGCTTCCGCGCCGGCTTTCTCAGCCCACTGCAGATACTCATCATGGCCTACGTCGTTCGGAATGTACTGGAACCAGGCCATATCCAGATGGGTCTTCCGCTGATCCTTCGGGCCGATGGAATCCTTCCACTGCCAGCCGGACACAAAATTGCCGCCGGGCAGGCGGACCGCCGGCAGGCCGGTTTCCTTCAGCGCTTCGTAAAAATCCTTCCGGAATCCCTGCTCATCCGCTGAAGGATGCTTCGGATTATACATACTGCCGTTGACCATGGAACCGATGGGTTCCAGGAACGCGCCGAACAGGCGTGTCGAAATGTCTCCGATCCTGAAATCCGGATGTAGCGTAATACTGGCTTTTTTCATGCTGCCGCCTCCTGCCCGGTTTCCTTTATGGTGTTCCGGGCTTTCTTTTTTCCGTAGTCCTGTTCTCATAGCATAACTGCGCTCCCCGGGTGCGTCAAGAGTCCTCAGGCTTCCTTCACTTGAAGTTTCCGGACAACTTCATTACAATAGAGACCGGCATGGCACAGTCAGCGCCTGCCCGTTTGTATATGGAAAGGATAAATGTATGAAGGACGAAAACCTGGTCTGGGAGGAAATCTCCACAGAGCATATTGTTCAGGATGAATGGATCGACTTCCGAAAATCCGCGTACCGTTCCCCCGACGGCCGGATTTTCCAGCCATATTACAGTTTTACCCGCCGGAACTATGTTGTGATTGTCGCCTCGGATGAGGAAGGACAGTTCCTGTGCGTCCGGCAGTTCAGGCACGGGATTAATGAGGTAACCACGGAATTCCCCGCCGGTGCCATTGAGCAGAAGGACGGAGAGGATCCCGCAGAAGCTGCCCTGCGCGCGGCCAAAAGGGAGCTCCGGGAGGAGACCGGCTATGAATCCGATCACTGGCGCCCGCTGCTGACCATTCCCGCCAACGCCACTATTTCCGATAACTATGCCTGGCTTTTCGCCGCTGAAAACTGCCGGAAGACCTCCGTTCAGGAACTGGACGAAATGGAGCGCATCAATGTGCTGAAACATTCCGCCGGAGAAATCGACGCCATGCTTGCAGGCGGCACTTTCCCGCAGGCAGTCCACGCACTGGCCTGGCTGCTGTCAAAGCAGGCATAATCACACCCCGTCATCTTTCAGCGCCGTTCTATTTTTCCGAATTTGGAAGGATAGAACGGTTTTTTTCGTTCCGATCGGTTCTGTTTTCAGCCGGCAGTACAGATAAAATCTATGCTGTAAGAACTTTCAGAAAGAAGTGTTACTCCGGAAAAAAAGAAAAAAGGGGTCTTCTCAAAAACGGTCAACGGATCTATGATCCTGTTGACCGGATCGGTCAACGGAGGTGCACCGTTTATGAATCAGAAGTTCTTTTCACTGCCGCCCGAAAAGCAGCAGACTATCCTGAACGCGGGCTACCGGGTTTTCTCCCGGAATTCCTACAAGAACAGTCCCATGAGCGAAATTGCCGAAACAGCCGGAATCAGCAAATCGCTGCTGTTCCATTATTTCCGCAATAAAAAGGAACTGTACCTGTATCTCTGGGAAAAAAGCGCGGAAATCAGCATTGAAATCATGACCCGGTTCGGCTGCTATGACCGGACCAACCTGTTCGATGCCATGGAGCTCGGAACCATCGCCAAGCTGGAAATCATGCGACTGTACCCGGATATGAGCCTTTTCACCGTAAAAGCCTTCTACGAGAAGGACGCGGAAGTCTGTGCAGAAATCCAGGAAAGCTACCACAGGTACTTTAACCTGAAAGCTGATAAAACACGGCTGAACCTGGATCCGGATCAGTTTATTCCGGGCCTTGATATCCCCATGATGTACCGGGAGATGTACTGGGCGGCCGAAGGATACCTCTGGGAGATGCTGCAGCAGGGAGACCTGGATATTGATCAGGTGGAAAAGGATTTCAAAAAACTGATCGATTTCTGGAAAAGTATTTACCAGCGGAAAAAGTAACCGAACGGAAAAGAGGGAGTCACTTGGAAAGCAAAGCAATCTTCGCTGAAAACCTGACAAAGTTTTACGGCAAAGCCCGGGGCATTGACGGCCTGAACCTGGAAGTTGCCCCCGGCGATTTCTTCGGATTCATCGGCCCCAACGGTGCCGGGAAATCCACCACCATCCGTACCCTGCTGGGACTGATTTCGCCGACTGCCGGTAAAGGTCAGGTTCTCGGCATGGACATCGAAAAGAATAAAAAGGCCATCCTGGAGCGGGTCGGTTACCTGCCCTCGGATACCGCCTTCTACAACGGCATGAAGGTCAGGGATATGCTGAAACTGTCTGCTGACCTGCGCCGGAAAAACTGCAGTGCCGCCGCGGCGGAACTGTGTGAACGCCTGCAGCTGGACCGGGACCGGAAAGTGGAAGATCTCTCCTTCGGCAACCGGAAAAAAGTCGGCATCGTCTGCGCCCTGCAGCATGATCCGGAGCTGCTGATCCTGGACGAGCCCACCGGCGGCCTGGATCCCCTGATGCAGCATGAATTCTTCAGCATTCTCCGGGAAAGGAATGAAAAGGGCACCACCGTATTTCTTTCCAGCCATATCCTTTCCGAAATCCAGCGCTACTGCAGCCGGGCGGCCGTGATCCGGGAAGGCAGAATCATTGCCTGTGACAGCGTGGAGAAGCTGGCCAAAACCGGCGCCCGCCGCGTCACCTTCCGGGGAAACCTGCAGCCGGACGCCCTGCCTGATGTCCGGGACTGGAAGGAGACCGACGGAGTCGTCAGCTTCCTGTATAACGGGGAAACAAACAGGCTGATCCGGACGCTGGCCGGTCTGGACGTCCATGAATTGACCGTCGAGGAACCGAATCTGGAAGAAATTGTCCTCCATTTTTATGAGAAAGGCGGTGACCGGGCATGACCATGATCCGTCACGAACTGAAACAGGCCTGGAAGGCGCTCCTGATCTGGACCCTGTCCATCGGCGCGTTTATCGTTATCTGCCTGTTTATGTATCCTGAGATGAAGAGCCAGATGAACAGCATCAGCTCCATCTTTTCCTCCATGGGCATGTTCTCCTCCGCCTTCGGGCTGGATACGCTGGATTTCGGTTCCCTGAAGGGATTCTACGGGATAGAATGCGGCAACATCCTCGGCATCGGCGGTGCAATGTTTGCGGCGCTGATCGGCATTGCCGCGCTGGCAAACGAAGAAAAGAACGGCACCGCGGAATTCCTGCTGACCCATCCCCTGAAGCGCACTGAAATCATCACGGCCAAACTGGCCGCCGTCCTGATCCAGGTCCTGATCCTGAACCTGGCAGTCTGGCTGATGGCCGTCGGTTCCATCGCCGCCATCGGCGAGCCTGTTCCGTGGAAAGAAGTGACGCTGCTGCACACAGCCTACTTCCTGCTGCAGGTGGAGCTGGCCTGTGTCTGTTTCGGTATCTCCGCCTTCCTGTGGAAGGGCGGCGTCGGTATCGGCCTGGGTCTGGCCATCGCCCTGTATTTCATGAACATCATCAGCAACCTCACCAATAAGGCGGACGTGCTGAAATACATTACCCCCTTCGGGTATGCCGACAGTTCCGGGATCTTCAGCAAAGGGTCCCTGGATACCTGCAAGCTCCTGATCGGCCTGGCTGTCTCTGTCATCAGCGTTGCCCTGGCTTACTGGAAATACAGCAAAAAAGATATCCGGTAATCAGCCGGATATCTAATCATCACAGTTCCTTTTCTCCTCCGGAATACAGATCCTGGTACAACCCCAGTTCGATCAGTTTGTTCCGGAGGCTTTTCATATCCTCCCAGGCTTCCTTCTTCTTGTCCGGATCCCGGAGCAGCGCGGACGGATGATACGTGGGCATCATCCACACGCCCTTCCGTTCTGTCCATTTACCCCGTTCCCGGGTTATCCTGATTTCCGGATCCAGCACATTCTTCGCCGCGGTGCTGCCAAGCAGCACGATCACCTTCGGCCGCACCAGCCAGGTCTGCATCCGCAGATGAATCCGGCAGGCTTCTGCTTCCTCCGGTGTCGGTACCCGATTGTGCGGCGGACGGCATTTCACAATATTGCAGATATAAACCCGGTCCCGGGGCAGCTGAATCGCTTCCAGCATTTTCGTCAGCAGCTGCCCTGCCGCGCCGACAAAGGCCAGGCCTTCCTCGTCCTCCGTCTGGCCCGGCCCCTCGCCGATAAACATCAACGGGGACTGCCGGTCGCCCTGTCCGGGAACCTTATGCAGAATATGCTGACAAAGGGGGCAGAGTCTGCATTCTGCCACCTGCCTGTCAAACAGTTCCCATGTGATTTCCGGCATAATATAAGCCTCCCCGTTCCGGGTGTATGTTCTGAATAAGCACAGTATAGCACAGAAAAAAAGGGGCAACAAGCAACAGCCGGGAGCGTTCTTGTTCCCTTTCAGCCGGTATGCTATACTTTCCCCGATAACAAAGCAGGGAGATCATGCAGGATGAGTGCACAGGAACAAAGAATCTTTCACCCCTTCGGCCCGCTGTTCGGGCCGGAAAGCCGTATCCTGATTCTGGGATCCTTTCCGTCCGTCAAATCCAGGGAGCAGAACTTCTTCTACGGTCATCCGCAGAACCGGTTCTGGAAAGTAATCGCGGCTTTGTTTGACCGGCCGGTCCCGATAACCGTCCCCGAAAAAAAAGAACTGATCCTGAGTCACGGGCTGGCCCTGTGGGATTCCATCGCCAGCTGTGTCATTACCGGTTCCTCAGATGCCAGCATCCGGGATGTCCGGGCCAATGATCTCAGGATCATTCTGGATTCCTGCCCGATTGAGAAAATCTACTGCAACGGGCGGAAATCCCATGAAATGTACGAAAAATATATCCTGCCGGAGCTGGGAAGGGAAGCTGTCTGCCTGCCCTCCACCAGCCCCGCAAATGCGCAGTGGTCCCTGGAAAAGCTGACCGCTGCCTGGTCTGTCCTGAAGGAATAATCCTGCCGGATCAGAAATGGTCCTCCACCAGGATCGGCTTGCGTACAAATACTTTTTCCAGCACTTCCTGATTGCCGGCTACCGTCACATCCGGCCTGTACATTGCCTCTGACAGGCTCACCGCGCCTGCCGCCATCTGGCCCAGGGCCTGGATGGATACAGTCAGGTCCGGTGTCTCTGCCGTCTGCTCGGCGCTGCTGCCGCAGACCGCCCAGGTTCCGTTGTTTTCAGGGATCTGCATATCGCCTTCCACCCGGATGACAAAGCGGCTGTCATCCGGTTTTCTGATGATCTCCAACAGCCGTTTCACATTGACTGCCCGGATCATATAACCCTGGGTAGCCGTCTGCTGAATATCATAAGCCCGGGGCGTCTGAATCACAGACAGCAGCTGCAGGCACGAGGGCAGGAACAGCCGGATGGTTCCGTAATCTGCGGTAAAGCGGGCCAGGAATCCCAGGATTGCAAGAAAACCTTCCCTGCCGTCCCAGGCCAGGTCCTTCACTTCCAGAATGGCTGCCGGATCATTCCGGACATCCTGGAAGATCAGGTAGGCCACAGTTTTTCCGTTCTCCCGCAGCAGGTAGCAGAATTTCCGGTCCTTGTAGTATTCGCCCTTGATGAGATCCGTCATCATTTTATCGTCCCGGTACATGGCCAGGTTGAATCCGTCGGCAAACCGGTTGTACAGTTCCGTATACCCGTCCACCGGATCCCCCGGTTTCCACAGCTCCGCTTCCCCGGAAAAGCGGTATCCGCTCAGCACGGCAGGCACAAACTCATAATGGTCCCGCCAGCGGACAGTTTCATAGCCGAACTTGCGGTAAAACGCATGGTTGAAAGGATACAGCGTGGAGATGACTTCACCGTTCCTGTAAGCCTCCGGAATCAGTTTTTCAAAGATTGCCTTCACAGCGCCCGTATTCCGGTATTCCGGCAGCGTGGATACCGCCCCGATCCCGCCGTTCCGGATCCGCTGTCCGTCCAGCCGGGTATCATAATGGTTATTGATGATCCGCGCCATAATCTTCCCGTCTTCGGAAAAAGCGCCCCAGTCCTCGTCTGTACTCTTCAGGCTTTCCTCCCGGTTCTTTTCCGGATCCTCCATCTTCATATGGAAAGCCACCGTGGAAATCAGATTCGCTTCAAAGTGTTCTTCCGGTTTCAGTTTGCGTACTTCCATCTTTATTGACTCCTGTATTCTCTTTTGTCCCGCCCGCCGTATTATCCGGCAGGCCAGTTCTTATCAATTTCCGGCAGGATAATCCTGTCCGCCGGAAGCCAGCCGACAGTGTCCAGTTCTGTCCTGTCCAGCCACCTGGCCGCCTCATGCTCCAGCAGTTTCAGGTTTCCGGATACAATCTCGCATCGGAAGCACTGCATGGAAAGATGAAACTGCGGATAATCATACTCCACGTCACAGACGTGGGAAAGCACGGAGATACCGGTATCCAGTTCCTCCCGGATTTCCCGGATCAGGGCTTCCTGAGGCGTTTCCCCCGGTTCGATCTTTCCGCCGGGAAACTCCCAGTACCCTTTCCAGTCACCGTATCCCCGCTGTGTGGCAAAAAGCCTGCCCTCATGAAAGAGGAGGGCAGCAACGACCCTGATCTGTTTCATTTGCAATTCCTGCTTTCGAAGTCCGGCCTGCCGCCGTTTTCCGGCCGTCCGGATTCCGGACTGTTCTGCTGGCTGTTCCGCACTTTTGCATTATAGCACATCCGGCGGCAGGATGGGGATGTCTCTCCTTGTGATCCTTTTGCCGTCTCTTGTTTTCACGCCCGACAACCGGAAATCCTGCACACTCCCGGATCCCGAAGCCATATAACCGGCTGCGCAAAAAAAGATCCCCGGCAGGCATATTGCCGGAGATCGTGAATATCTTTTCTGCCGGAAGATATTTAATCCTTCCGGATCAGCAGGCTCCACTCGCCGAAAGCGGTTCCTGTCTGCATTTCAAAGCCTTTGTCAAAGCTGTAACCGTCAGGGGCTTTGAGCAGCTGTACATGGTAATCCGTAGGTTCACCGCTGACAGAGATAATGCCGTTCTCATCGGACACCAGCATGTTGCAGGCAGTATCCGTGCAGAAATTGACCGCCACGCCGGGCACGGGATTACCGTACTGGTCGGCCATATGCAGGATGTAAGCCTCCGCCGCCGTCTTTTCGGTTTTCAGGTCTTCATACTGCCAGCTGACGGTCGCTCCCCAGGAGCGGAATTCCTCTTCCACTTCCTTGATATACTCTTCGCCCGCAATCAGGAGGAACTGGATGGCATTCCCGTCATTTTCAACGTCTTGGTTGATCAGGGCACCGGAAGTATAATGCATTCCGTCAGGTATACGCTGTTCATAAACATAGGTATTTTGGTCCGGATCCAGCAGCGAAGTCATATCTTTCATCCCGTCGCAAAGGTAAATGATGCTTGCCGGGTTCTCGTCCGCCGCGATCTCAAAACGGAGCCTGGCGGTATCTCCGCTGATCACATAGCCCTCAAAGGCCATATCATAGCCTGCTTCTGCCTGCTGCACCCGTAAAACAAACCGGCGGGCGTCCTCATTGTCCACATACAGTGCCCGGGCCGCGGAAACCGGAAACGCGCGGGTCGTGGTATCCCTGGGAATGCTGTCAAGCACCCTGGTTTCGGTGTACGTGTCTCCCAGGAACGCGTCCAGCAGCCGTTCCACTTCCGCCGCGCCGGCAAAAGCCCCGGTCCTCATGAACACCGCATTCCCGAACCGGTCCACAATCACCGTAGTGGGAATACCCATCACGTTCAGGTACGAAGCCAGCCCCGTTCCTTCCTCCCGTCCCATGGGAAAGGCAAGTTCCATTTCCTTCCGGAAATCCGCGATTACCGGAAGGGTGTCATTCGGCTCACTGGAAAGGGCAATGAAAGCCACCCGGTCCTTATACTGTTCATATACCTCATTCAGGTCCGGGAACTCCTGCCTGCAGGGAGAACACCAGGTCGCCCAGATATTGACCAGAACCGCTTCATGATCCTTCAGCGCTTCAGACAGTGCAAACGTGTTTCCTTCAGTATCCTCTGCCGTAAAGTCCGGAAACGGCTGTCCCAGGATTGCCGTATTTTCCGCAGCCGCAGTACCGGCAAAAAGCACCAGCACAAGCAGCAGGATGATCCTTGTAATCTTCATCGTGTTTGTCTCCTTTTCCGGATATCCACCTGCCGGGCCGGTCCTGTGCAGGTTTTTTCCCATCATATCACAGACGCTTTCTTTCGCTCAAGCGCACGTTCCCGGCCCGCCGGTCTCCCGGCCGTTCCCTCCGCGCTTCATCTTGCTGCGGAAAGTCCCTGCGCTTATAATAACAGACGACGCCTGACCCCGCAGTGTTCCGTTTTATAAAGTTTTTCTTTTCCGAAAAAAAAACCGGTTTCTTTGGCCTGTTTTTTCCGTTGTATCGTCTAATCAGTGTTGAAAGGAGGGAGCGGCTTGGCACAGGATCCGCGTCAGGAATGGCTGAACACCGTCATCACCAGCTGGGAAAAGCCCATACTCCGGCTGTGTTTCGCCTTCCTGGGTGATACCGCCCTGGCGGAAGACGCTGTACAGGAAACATTTTTCAAAGCCTGGAAGAGCTATGACCGTTTTCGGGCGGATGCGGCAGAAAAGACCTGGATCACCCGGATTGCCGTCAACACCTGCAAAGACCTGCTGAAGAGCGCCTGGGCACGGAACACGGACCGGTCCGTAACCCCGGAGCTGCTGCCGGAAGGCTCCGTTCCCTTTGAAGAGCGGGACGATACCGTTACGCGTGCGGTAATGTCACTGCAGCCCGGGCTGAAGGAAGTAACGCTCCTGCACTGGTACCAGGGAATGACCCTGGAGGAAATGGGCAGAGTACTGCACCTTCCCCGTTCAACGATCAATTATCGGTTAAAGAAAGCAAAAGCGATACTGAAAAAGGAACTGGAGGACTGGTATTTTGAAGACGAATAAGGAAACGCTTCAGAACGTGATGGACAGGCGCCTCTCCTTTCTGGATGACCTGCCGTCCTGCCGTGCAGCCGTTCAGGCCCGTATCGCTCAGGAGGAGGAACCTGTCATGAAGAAGAAAATCTCTCTCGGTTTTGTATTTGCCCTTGTTCTGGTGCTGCTCTCGGTAGCTGCCCTGGCCGCAGGCCTGCTGCTTTCTCCGCGGGCATCGGCTGCCCGGACTGCGGACCGGGCCATGGAGGAATCCCGCGGAATCACTGCGGAGATGATGACCTTCTTTGGCCGGGAAGAAACGGAACTGCCGGACGGTACCGTTCAGGTAACCTATACCGGCGTCGGCAACATGGAATATGTACTCGGAACCTATACCGCCCTGGTCAGGGACGGCAGGGCGGAAATCAGCTGGAGCCATGACGGCGAAAACCTCACCGGCGGCTATGAGGCGGAAGCCTGGGGCCCGGAGCAGCTGAAGCAGATGCTGGCAGACTGTCTGGACAGCCAAAGCAAGGAAGCCATGCTCGGCAAGGCGGCCGCGATTGCGGAAAAGCATCACAGTCTGGCGGATGACATTCCTGAAGCAGCCGTGGATGACGCGTCAGCTGAATCCTTTCACACACAGCTTGAGGAGCAGAAAACCGCTGCCCTGAATGCCCGCACGCTGTCCGAGGAGGAAATGATCGCCATCGGCCGGGAATTTATCATCAGCACCTATGCACTGAACGATGAGCAGGCAGGCCGTATGGAACTGTATACCAATTCGTTTGAAGACAGCGAAAACAGCTGGTATGAGATGGTGAACGGCAAGCCCTGCTTCAAGGTGGAATATCTGCTGTACGCACCTTATACCGCAGAAATGATTGACCGCAATGAACCGCAGCCCCGGATGGAAAAGGACGGATATTACAATGTCTTTGTAAACGTGGAAACCGGTGTCATTGAGGAGTACGAATATAATTCCGCGCTGGCCGGGGAAGGCTGAGGCCGCCGCATGGAAACAGGACTGCAGTGCCGGGGCATTCCCCGGCACTGTTTTTCTGCCGTAAGCTTTTTATGTTCACAGTCCGCAGCAGCTTCAGACACACGGAAACAGCCGTTCCCTGCAGGAATACCCCTGCACCGGGTGAACCGCTCCCGGATAACTGTATGGCTTGTTACTGCTTGAAGGTGCCGGCGGTTTTCTGTACAATTGGATCAGGCTTTCCTGAAAAACACGCGGCGCAGGCCGTATGGAAGAGGGATGAAAATGATCAGAATCCTTTCGGTGGAAAATATGCGCAAAAGTGATGCCCGGACCATTGCCGGCGGGATCCCCGGCCGGGAACTGATGTACCGCGCCGGGAAGGGCATATTCGGGCAGGTGGCCTGGAAATCCCCGGCAGCCATCGTCTGCGGAAGCGGAAACAATGCGGGCGACGGTTATGTCATTGCGAACCTGCTGCACGAATCCGGCGTGGACTGTGATCTGATTCTGCTCTCAGAAAAGTTTTCCGAAGACGGGGCTTATTATTTCCGTCTCTGCCGGGAAGCCGGCATTCCCGCCCTCGCCTGGAGCAGGGATACGGACCTGTCGCATTACGCCGTCATTGTGGACTGCATCTTCGGCACCGGGTTCCGGGGTACCGTTCAGGGACCCGCCCGTGAAGCCATTGAAGCCATCAACTCCTCCGGTGCATATGTGGTATCGGTGGATATCAACAGCGGACTGAACGGGGACAGCGGGCTGGCCGAATGCTGTGTCCGTTCTGATCTGACCGTGGCTGTGGGCGGCTTCAAACCGGGCCACTTCCTGAACATGGCCAAGGATGTCATGAAGGAAAAAGTCAGCCTGGACATCGGAATTGAACCGGTGGACCGCACTGACTTCCTGATCGAAGCCGGAGACCTGGCGCCGCTGTTCCGTCCCCGGAACAATTTTGCCCATAAGGGAACCTACGGCTATACCGCCCTCATCGGCGGTTCCCGGAAGTACTGCGGAGCCATCCGCCTCGCTGCCATGGCCAACGCTGCCATGCGTTCCGGAGCCGGTGTGGTGAAACTGGCTGTCCCGGATCTGCTGTATCCTGTAATCGTTCCTGCAGTCCTGGAGAGCACCCTGTTCCCGCTGCGGGACAACGGGGAAGAAATCCTCTTTGAGGAAAAAGCTGCTGCGGAACTCATAGCCAATATCCGCACTGCCGCCTTCGGCATGGGCATCGGTACGGGAGACGGCGCCGCCCGGTTGCTGGAATACCTGCTGGAGCATTTCTCCGGCCGGCTGATTATGGACGCTGACGGACTGACCCTGCTGTCCCGGCTGGGGAAAGGCCGGATCCGGAAGGCGTCCTGCTCCCTGATTCTGACCCCGCATCTGAAGGAATTTTCCCGCCTCTCCGGCCTGGAAATCGGGGAAATCCAGGCCGCACCCATTGTTTCCGCGGAAACCTATGCAAGGGAAAACGGGGTTATCCTGCTGCTCAAGGGGCCATCCACAATCATTACAGACGGTAAAACAACGTATCTGACCGACACCGGCTGTCCCGGTATGGCCACCGCCGGCAGCGGCGATGTCCTGTCCGGTATTCTCGCCGCTGTCACTGCCTTTGCCCCGGATCCGCTGCTGGGCACTGCAGCCGCTGCCTGGATTAACGGGAAAGCAGGGGAAGCCGCCCAGAACCGTATGGGCTCTGTCAGCATGACTGCAGGGGATACCGCCGCCTGCGTCCCGGAAATTGTCCTCACTTTGGAGAGAAATGTCCTTTCCCGCCCGGCACAGATATGATAAGATGTACGTACAAAGCCGAGGAGGAAAATTCATATGGCCATGACGGAAAGACCGCAGGTGCGGGAAATCACCGGCGGTAAATGCTGGGAGCATTCTTTTGAACTGTTCGGGCTGAAAGCCTATGTTCCGGACAACAGCCTGGACGGACAGGTCAACAATTACGGCTTCCGGGCCCCCCTGCTGCTGGTCTTTGAGGAAAAACCTCAGGATATGGACAGTGCCGTGCGCTTTGCCCGGGAAACCGGTCTGGCAAAGATTGCCGCGGATGCGGATACTGCTGTCCTCTTTATCCATCCCGCGGCTGAAGGCGGCTGGGCTGCGGCAGACGAAAGCCTTTATGCGGCTTTAATTGCCGAAATCAAAATGATCCAGGTCTACCGGGACGGAATCGTGGAGAACTATGACTTCTTTGCCAGGCAGTTCAAAGGATATTTTGTCCGCGGCGCCATCTTCCGTGCGGATATCTATTCCTATGGAGCTTCCGCTGATTACGTCGCAAGGCACCTGCTCAAAACCCTGCAGGGAGAATATCTCTGGGGGCCGGGCGAAATCACCCCGGCCATGTGCTCCATGGAGCGGCTGAGCGTTGTCCCGGATGTGCAGCGAAAGGATATTGCGGTACTCAGTGTCGGAAACAGCGAAGCAATCAATCGGGCTTTTGACAGCTGTGAGCACCTCCTGGTTAAGCAGAATGCTGAATACGAAAAAGACTTTTATGCCTTTGTGAAAAAGTTCAAAATGTGGTGCGGCCAGATCCAGTATGAGCCGGACTTCCCTGCCCTGGGCATGACCGAAGATGCGGGAAGCGTCACCGTCACCACTTCTCCGGACAACCACGGTGCTTTCAAAGACGAGAAAACCCACAGGGTGGGATACTTTGCCTACTACAACAATGATATCTTTGACAAGGGTCCCGCGCCGCTGGTCATCGGATTCCATGGCGGCGGAGACTCCTCCATGTACCTGACCTATGTGGCCGGATGGTGGGAGATTGCCCATAAATACGGTTTTCTCTTTGTTTCGGTGGAAAACCATCTGGATGTCACTGCCACTGAAGCGGTGGAACTCATTGAGGAGCTGAAAAAGCGCTATCGGATCGATGAACACCGGATCTATGCCACCGGCTTTTCCATGGGAAGCGGGAAATCCTGGGATTGTTTCCAGGAATACCCGGAAGTTTTTGCCGGTATCATGCCTGCCAGTGCTCTGTTCCCGGTCTATACAACATTCTACGGCACGCCCGTGACCGACCGGCTTAACAAAACCGTTCCGGTTCCGGTTTTCTATTCCGGCGGTGAGGAATCCCCCCTTCCGGAGCTGCCTTTCCAGACCGAAACCACCCTGGAACGGGTGCAGTATGTGGCGGAAGTGAACCGGCTCAAAAAGGATTTCAGCCAGCTTGCCTTTGAGAAAAAGGAAGGCTGGGAAGATCGCATCTGGGGAGTTCCCGGAGACCGTACTGAAAAAATCCCGGATCCTTCCCGGGGCAGCATACTGACCGTGCATTATTATGACAGTGAGGACGGTATCTGCCGGACAGCTTTCGCCAGTGTCAGCGGCCAGCAGCATGAATGCAGGCAGCACAGCTGTGAGAATGCCTGGAAATTCATTTCCCGGTTTACCCGATAACGGTTATTTATTCCCCTGCGGATTATTTCAGACGCGCCGGCAGTACTGCCGGCGCGTCCGTGCATAATAAAACGGAGAGGGCATAACTCTCTCCGTCAGATCATCTTCAAAGCCGGAAACGACAGGACCATCATCAGGAAACCGGGGCTGTCCTCCTGTTCATGGAAAACAGTCCTGAACGCCGGACTGATCCGGTTGCCCGTGGGCGGAATCCATTCCGCTTCATATAAACGTTCCGTAACCGCTGACACCGGAATGCCTTCCCGGACAAAAAAGTATCTGTCGTCCCGTTCCTCCACTGTCATGGTCCAGTCTCCGCCGTCCGTCCGGGCAGACAGCTCATAAAGACCCGGCCGCCAGAAAATAACACGGTACAGTTCTGTCTCCGTCTGGTTGTCCATAACCCGCCGGCTGATTCCCGGCACAATGTCTGTGGCAAGCCTGAACGGGCTGTACCAGAGAATATCTTCTCCCGTGATCCGGACCGTGGCTGACCGTCCGATCTGGCACATCGTATCTCCGATATACTGTTTTCCCTGATAATAGGAATATCCCCACACGCCGGTGGCAGAAAGGCGGTAGGAAACAATCTCCAGCATTTCCTGCCGCCTCCTTTCATTGATCCGTCCGATCCGGCGTTCCGTTCTGTATCTTTCTTTTTTCTGCTTCCTCCCGGTTCCTTCGGGCCTTGTTCAGTGCGTGCATGGCTTCGAAGGGACCGATGATGGCAGAGATAATAATCAGAATCCAGTACCAGGGCATTTTTTTCTCTCCCCTCCGGGATGATCATTGCCTGTATTGTATCATGTTCTCCTTTTTACTGTCCACTTCCGTCCGGATCTGCGTCTTCTTCTGACCCCTTCAGGTAAAGTGCCTCCAGCAGTTCAGGCGTAACGGAGCCCTCCGCGTTGTAAATGACTTCGCCCTTCCGGTTCAGTACCACCGTCTGCGGCAGGGTACCTGTTCCGCCTGTAATCGTCCGGACTGCATCGTTTTCCGTATCCGTGGCAAAAGAGAAGTCATATCCTGCTGCGGTTTCTTCAGGATCATCCACAATCATGGAAGGATGGACCGCAATAACGGCAATATCCGCGCCATGTTTCCGATACAGGTCATTGAAATAGGGCAGTTCCTCCAGGCAGGGAGTACACCATGTCGCCCAGCGGTTAATGAACGTAACCTTTCCCCGGGTATCTGCCAGGCGGAACTCTGAACCGTCATAACAGGTCAGGGTAAAATCCGCCAGCCGGTTTCCTGCCTCATATCCCACAGTCGCATTGTCAGTCCCGGCCTGAACAGTTCCGAATGCAGCGGCATCCTGTTCTCGTTTTCCGATGGATGGATCCAGGATATTAAACCAGAGAAGCACCAGGCACAGCACCGCCAGCGCGATTCCCGTGAGAACCTTTCCGGACCTTCTGTACCGTGTTTGCGCGTGTCCGTCCGGTCTGCCGGTTTCCGGTCCCATAAGTGTGATTCTTCCTGCTTTCAGAGAGATCGCGCCCTGTGCGCAGACTTTTATACACTTGCCGCAGTGAATGCATTCCCGGTCGCCCACATATTTGACATCCATCCTGCAGTGACGTACACAGGCGCCGCAGCCGTTGCAGCGATCCGTGTCAATCTTTGCGCCGGTAATGGTGAACCGGCTGAACAGGCTGTAAATCGCACCCAGCGGGCAGATAAACCGGCAGAAACTCCGGTAACAGAAAACGCAGGCGAGACCGATCGCCAGCATAATCACCCACTTGCGGGTGAACAGGATCCCCAGCATGCTGTACATGGATGCGTTGGCCTGGTTTGCCAGATGCCCTGCGGCACCCTCCAGGGTACCGGCCGGGCAGATATATTTGCAGAAAGCCGGCAGCGGTAAATCCTTTACCAGGCCGGACCACAGCGGAATTGCTGTCACAAAAACGCCCAGGATCACATATTTCACCAGGGACAGGATCCGGGTAAACCGGCTTTTCCGCAGCTTCGGCGTGGGAATTTTATGAAGCAGTTCCTGGATCAGCCCCAGCGGACACAGCCATCCGCAGATGGTCCGTCCCAGCACAATGCCGAACAGCAGAAGAATACCCGTCACATACCAGCCGGCCCGGTGGCCTGTTGCCGCCAGGGCGTTCTGAAGAGCTCCCAGGGGACAGGCACCGGCAGCCCCGGGGCAGGAATAGCAGTTCAGTCCGGGGACACAGAGATACTTTGCCTTTCCCTCATAGATCTTTCCCTCAATAAAGCCCCTGATATACGCGTTATGCAGCAATGCCGCGTAAAGCTGGACAAGCCGCCGTGTCGTCGGACGGTGAGCCTGCCACCAGGAGGATGCACCGCTGTGCTGATTATCCAAGGCCGATACACTCCGTACAGATATGGATTGCCTTCACCAGCACATCTCCGGCGCTGCCGTTGAGGATTCCGGCTGTAATGAGCAGGACTGCCGTGACGACGATGGCAGCCTGAACTGTTTTCCTGTGTTTCAGCCCGGGTTCCGGTTTCACAGGAGCCGCCGGGCCGGCAGGCCGGTCAGCTTTCTGATCCTTTGCGCCCGTCACCAGGCCGATGACCAGCAACAGAAGAAAAGCAGCAGCCAAAGGGACAGCGGCAGCGAACATCTTCGCAGCGTTTTCCGGTGTATATATGCTTTCCAGCGGGTTCTCCGCCTTGCGGGCCAGCCCGTCCCGGCAGATACAGACCGCGCCTGCGGCAAGAAAAATCACCAGCAGAACGCATACGGCCGCCTGAAGAATCAGGAGAAGCCTGATTCTTTTCATTCTGTCCACCTCCGTTTCCCCTGTTTCCGGGTCCGTTGCTTTCACCGTCCGGAACCTATGTGTCCGTTGAAAGCCCGGCCTGTTACACCGTAACCGGATCAATGGTGCTGCCGCCGGTCCTGACTTTCCTGACAATTATTTGACGATCAATCGTCCTGCGCAGTTCCGCTACGTGGGAAATTATTCCGATCAGCCGGTTGTTTTCTGACAGGCTGTTCAGGGCCCGCATAGCCTGCTGCAGGGTATCCTCATCCAGGGACCCGAAGCCTTCATCCACAAACATGGTGTCCAGCCGGATACCGCCGGCGCTTGCCTGGATTTCCTCCGACAGGCCCAGGGCCAGCGACAGGGAGGCAATGAAAGATTCACCGCCCGACAGGGTTTTCACGCTCCGTGTTCTGCCGTTCATATGATCCAGCACATCCAGGTCCAGTCCGGTCTGTGACCGTCCGTCCAGGGCTTCTTCCCGCCGGACCAGGTCATATTTTCCGCCGCTCATCTGCATCAGGTGCACATTTGCCCGGTGCAGAATCCGGTCAAAGAAAGACATCTGGATCCAGGTTTCAAACATGAGCCTGTCACCTTTCAGCCTGCCGTTCGCGGTATCTGAAAGGGTGCTCACCCATTGCCACTTCTGATCCAGGGCCGCCAGTGCTTCGGAGGATGCGCTGATATCCCGGATGACCCCCTCATTGGTGCTCAGCCGGACGGCAGTCTCCTGCTGCCGTTTTTTGATCCCGTCCCCGATCTTCTCCAGTTCTGTCTTTTCGGCGACAGCGGCAGCTTCATCAATCTCTTCCGCTTCCTTCAGAAGCCTGTCAGCCTGTTCAATCTGTCCCTTCAGCCGCGCAATGGCATCATCGCACTCCTTCAGGGCATCCTGCGCGGTCTTCAGTGCTTTTTTTCTGTCCCTGATTTCATCTTCCAGCCGGTTCTTCGCTGCCCCGGCCGCTGCCTTATCCGGATATCTCAGCTTCGCGGCTTTCTCTGCGATCGCTTTGCCCCGGCCTTCCTGCCGGCCTTTCTCTGCCTGGTATCCTTCCCTGCTCCGGCCCAGCTCCTGTATCCGTTTTCCCAGGTCTTCCTCTTTCTGCGGAATCATCTGATCCAGCTCCGCCAGGCGGTCTGCCCGCCTCTTTTCCGCAGCGGCGGCTGCTGTCAGTTCCTGCAGTTCCTTTTCCGTTTCCTCCAGCCGCTCTCCCAGCTGTTTCGGTGTTTCCGTTTCGTCCCAGTTTCCGAATATTCCCTCCGCGATGCCGGCAATCTCATGCTTTGCGTTCTCTGACGCGCCCTTCAGTTCGCCGGCTTTTGCCCCGGCAGCCGTCTCCTTTTTCTGCGCTTCCCGCGCTTTGTCTTCTGCTTTCTTTACTTCCGCTTCATCCGGTGCGCCTTCCGATTTGACGGCCAGGCGAGGGTGTGTAACCGCACCGCACACGGGGCATGGAGTTCCCTCTTTCAGCTCTTCCGCCAGAATACCCGCCTGTTCATCATTGAAAGCCCTGCGCAGGTCATCCGCCAGCTTCCGGGCAGCTTCCGAACCGGCTCTTTCTGCTTCATAGGTTTTTTGCGCTTCCCGCAGGCGGGTCTCCATACGGGCCAGTTCAGCCAGCCTGTTTTTCATGTCCAGCAGGATCTTCAGGCGGTTTCTGGCGCGTTCCTCCCGCTGTGCCAGCGCTGCGCTGTCCTGCCCGGCCTGCTTCAGCCGGTCCCGCTCTGCTTTCAGCTGTTCTGCCGCCGCCTTCAGGTTTTCACAGGCAGTGTTCTGGCATTCAATTTCTTTTCCTTTCCGCTGCAGTTCCGCTTCAATGCGTCTGAAGTCCTGCCGCTGCTGCTCCAGCTCGTCATATTCCTTCATTTCATCCGCCAGGCGTTCCGCTTCAGCTATCTTCTGTTCCGTTTCCGGCTGCCGTGTTTCCTGTTCCTCCAGGGCTTTTTTCAGCACCGCCTGCGCCGTCTGTCTTTCATTCAGCGCGCTTCCGGCTTTTTCCCGTCCTTCCCGGGCTTTCCGCTGTTCCTCCGCCTTTCCGATAATCCGGTTCACTTCACCCAGCCGGTCTGCATTGCTTTTCGCTTCTCTGTCGATTTCCCGCCGGGCATGCCGGTCCTGCTCTGTCAGCTGCTCCAGTAAACCGATTACATCCTCTGTCAGCATATCCCCCTGCTTTGCCTTTTCCTCCTGAAACATGAGCGGATCGTTCTCAGCGCACCGGATTCTGCTGATATAAATCTGTGTGCTTTTTTTCTGCTGCTCCCTCTGGTTCCGGACCTCCGCCGCCTCATCCTTCAGTGCATTCTGGAACAGGTCATAGATCTGCGTCCGGAATATTTCCCGGAAATGCTGCTGCCGTTTACCGGTATCTTCCAGCAGGATTTTCAGAAAATCACCCTGCGCGATCATTGCAATCTGGCAGAACTGTTCCCTGCTGATTCCCAGAATCCCGGTCACCCTGTCCGTCACCGCCTGCAGGGATCGGTTCTCCCTGGTTCCGTCCGGCATTGCCAGTTCAGCGTACGGAGGATCCTCTGTATATCCCTCTCCCCGTTTTCTGGGTCTGAGGCAGGCGAGTGCGCGTTCCACGGTATATTCTTTTCCGCCGTTCAGGAACCGCAGCACAACCCTCGTCCGGGTCTGCTCGTCCGCGTATTTGGACCGGAGCATCGCTGCTTCCCTGGTCTGTCCGCTGGGTTTTCCGTAAAGGGCAAATGTAATGGCGTCAAAAATCGTGGTTTTCCCTGCCCCGGTATCCCCGGTAATCAGGTAGAGGCCGCTTTCTCCCAGGCGTTCAAAGTCGACCGTTTCCGTTCCCGCATAGGGACCGAAGGCGCTCATTGTCAGTGTTAACGGCCTCATTGCATTCCCTCCCTGACCTTTTCCAGCAGCCGTCCGGAAAGAGCGCGCTGCTCATCGTTCATAGGACGGCCGTTCTGCTTCTCAAAAAACTCCTCGAACAGTTCAATCTCGCTTTTCCGTTCAACCTGTTCCGGGACCGCGGCCAAGTCTGAGTTCCTTGTCCGTGTATTGTCATAGTCCAGCTTCATGATATTCGGATAGATAACCCTCATGCGCATCAGTGCATCCGGCACATCATCCTCGTCCGTCAGGATTACGTGCAGATAGTCATCTGTGGCCGTGCCTTCATAGTTCGCTTTCAGCATCAGTTCATTGTATGTCCCCCGGATCTCCCGCATATCGTGCATAGGCTCCAGCGGAACAGTCCGGACTTCCGTATTCCCTTTTTCCTCCAGGTTCACCACCGTGACCGATTTCCGGTGGTCTTTTTCCGAAAAGGAATATTTCAGCGGTGTTCCGCAATAGCGGACCGTTTCCCTGCCGATATGCTGGGGACCGTGGATGTGCCCCAGTGCTGTATAATCAAACATGTCAAATACAGATGCGTCCACATTGTCCATACCGCCGACAGACACATCCTCCGATTCAGACCGTGCCGCACCGGTCACAAACTGGTGGGCAATGAGAATGTTCCGGACGGTTACGTCCACCTTCATGTGGGAAACAGCTGTCCGGAGGGCCTCCGTATAGCTGCCCGCCTCATCCCCGGGAAAAGCATGCCGCACATCTGCCGGTTTGATAAAGGGCAGCATATGGATCCGGATCTCTCCGTATCCGTCCCTCATCACAAAAGGTTCCGTTTCCCCGCCGTATACCGGTGCCATATGGATTCCGCTGGCATCCATCAGTCTTCCGCCGAAGGCAATCCTCTCCGCTGAATCATGGTTTCCGCTGATCACAAACACCTGCAGCGACATATGTGCCAGGCGTACCAGGAAATCATCAAACATCGTCACGGCTTCCGCCGGCGGAATAGGCTTGTCATATATGTCCCCTGCGATCATGACAGCCTCCGGCCGTTCCTGTTCCAGGATCTGCAGGATCCTCCGCAGGATATATCTCTGATCTTCCAGCATGGAGAATTCATTGACCCGTTTCCCCAGGTGCAGATCAGACAGGTGAACGAATTTCATGGCCGTCTCCCCTTCCGCTCCGTCAGGCATTCCTGTTTCCCGCCCTTTTGTGTTTATTTTATCAGACATGGCATACCCGGACAAGCCGGATTCCGTTTCCGGAAACAGTCGGCCGCCTTTTGCGGAATGCCGGGTTTCCGAAAGAAACATGTTGAAAAACACCTTTACATATCATGTAACCTATGGTATATTTGTTCGGTCAACTTGCGTAACGTTATTTCTTATGAAGCGTTTCATTGACACCGGGAAAAATTCATAGGAGGGATTCCCCCGGCGGGAATCGGAAAAAACCGCAAGGAATGAACTACAGCTTTATTTTCCCCAGCATGCTGATCCTGGTAGTCATCATGGGTTATTATTTTTTCCGTCCGAGGCTGCCGATCCGTCTGAACCGCGCTTTCCTGGCCATTCTGGTAATCGATATCTGCGCGGAGCTTTTCGAGTGTATTTCTTTCCGCCTGAATGAAACCTGGAGTCTCCATTCCCCTGCGCTTCTTTGGACAATCAATATTCTGTTCTATG
Organism: Christensenellales bacterium; assembly: GCA_045111455.1. Lineage (GTDB taxonomy): Bacteria > Bacillota > Clostridia > Christensenellales > Aristaeellaceae > Aristaeella. Next base: position 89,787 of record JBGUGL010000043.1, read on the forward strand.
TTTTTGCATTCATCCGAAGCTTCATGTTTTTCATCTTCACTGTGAGCGTGCTGGATGCCCAGGTGCTGCTGCGTTCAAAACTGCAGATTTTTTCGCCGATTGTCTACATTCCCAGTGTACTGATTGCCCTGACCACGCCCCTGACTCACTGGCTGTTCTGGATTGAGGATGGCTTTCACAACGGTCCCTTATACTGGATCATTTATGGCTGCGGATGCAGCTATCTGATTTTTGCCACCATTGCGGTCATACGGCACTGGAAACAGCTCAGTGCCCACCAGATCATCAGTCTGCTGGCAATCCAGGCCGTTCTGCTGGCTGGAAATATAGTCCGTTTCCTGCTGCCGACCTATGTGATTATGAACACCTTCTGCCTGATGGCAATCATTGTGATCTTTATTTCCTTCCTGAATCCGGATCTGTTCCTGTCTGAGCGGGGATATGTCTATAACCTTCCGGCTTTCCACGCACTGCTGGAGGAATGCTTCCGCCGGAAAAGAGATTACCGCCTGCTGGGCTTCACCATACAGAATTATAACGAGCACCGGGAAATATTCGGCGGAAAGCAAATGGATGACGCCTTAATCGGCATTAACAAATGGCTTTCTGAATCTTTCCCCCAGGTCAGCAGTTTCTATCTGCGCAGCGGAACCTACGCCATGGTCAGCCTGAACCGTCCTTCCCTTGAAGATATCCGCGCAAAGCTTTCCGAACGTTTCTCGCTTCCGTGGAAAACCTCTGCCGGTGAACTGCGGCTGAGCCTGTCCTTTGTGGAGGCGGATACGGAGGTTATGAACTGTCCTTCGGACCGTCTGGTGAACACCCTGCTGATCTCCCTGGATGAACTCAGCCGGGTTTCCGAACCGGATGCAAGCCGGTCCCTCATGGATTCCATAGAGGAAATCGATCAGAAGCTGGTCATCCGGCGCTGCCTGGAAAAAGCGCTGGATAATGATGAGCTGGAAGTTTTCCTGCAACCCCTAATGGACAGCAAAACCGGCAAGCGGATTGCCGCAGAAGCGCTGGTGAGGCTCCGGAGCGGCAGCGGTGAGCTGATCCGTCCGGACCTGTTCATCTCCATGGCGGAACAGGAAGGCTATATCGTTCGCCTCGGTGAGCAGGTACTGGGCAAAGTCTGCCGCTTTATCCGGGATCATGACATGGATGCCCTTGGCATCGGCTGGATCAACGTAAACCTGAGCCCGGTGCAGTTCATGAGCCGGGATATCCCTGCCCGTTTCAACCAGATCCTGAACCTGTACGGCGTCAGCCAGGACAGGATCCATCTGGAAATCACCGAGCAGAGTATGATCGACTTTTCCCTGCTTCGGGATCAGATCACCGGCCTGCACGAGAATGGATTTGAGTTCTCGCTGGATGATTATGGCAGCGGATATTCCAATCTTTCCCGTGTACGTCAGTATCCCTTTACCAATATTAAAATCGATATGGATGTGGTCAGGAGTTACTGCCAGGACAGGGATGTCCTGCTGCCCGCACTGGTCCAGGGCTTCAAGCAGATGAATCTGAGCATCACGGCGGAAGGCATTGAGACAGAGGAAATGGCCGGCGCAATGAAAGAGATAGACTGCGATTACCTGCAGGGATACTATTTCTCCCGTCCGGTTCCCATGGATGAATTTGTCAGGATGGACTGCTATATGACGGCAGGTTCCTGACCGGTCCCGTATAAATCCTCACCGATCGCAAAAAACGGACGGCACAGATCTGATTCTGTGCCGTCCGTTTTTTCACAGCAGGTTGCGCTGGATTTTGCCGGAAATGGTCTTGGGAAGTTCCTCGCGGAAAACAATCTTCCTGGGATACTTGTAAGGCGCTGTATGCTGTTTCACGTACTGCTGGATCTCTTTCTTGAGTTCCTCCGTACCTTCGGTGCCCTTGGTCAGGACAATGGATGCTTTGACAATCTGGCCCCGGATTTCATCCGGTTCGGCGGAAACACCGCATTCCAGCACATAGGGCAGTTCCATGATGACAGATTCAATTTCAAACGGCCCGATCCGGTAACCGGAGGATTTGATCACATCGTCAATCCGGGAAACATACCAGAAGTAGCCGTCCTCATCCCGCCAGGCTGTATCGCCGGTATGATACATGCCGTCGTGCCAGGCTTCCTTTGTCTTTTCCTCGTCCAGGTAATATTCCCGGTACAGGCCGCAGGGAACGGTTTTATCCGTATGAATGACTATCTCACCCACTTCGCCGTTCGCAACCGGATTGCCGTCCGGATCCACAATATCCACATCATACTGCGGACTGGCCTTGCCCATGGAACCGATTTTCGGCACGGTACCCGCCAGATTGCCGATCGTCAGGGTGGTTTCAGTCTGGCCAAAGCCTTCCATGATCTGCAGGCCGGTGGCTTTCTCAAACTGGCGGTACACTTCCGGGTTAAGCGCTTCTCCGGCAGTGGTCATATGATGGATGGAGGAAAGATCATAGTTGGACAGATCCACCTTGATAAACATTCTCAGCATGGTGGGAGGTGCGCAGAATGTTGTGATATTGTACTTTTTGAACATGGGCAGGATGTCTGCCGCATCAAACTTGTCGAAATCATAAACGAATACCGCGCCTTCACACAGCCACTGCCCGTAAAGCTTTCCCCACAGGGATTTGCCCCAGCCGGTATCGGAAATGGTAAAATGAAGTCCGTCCCGTTCGCAGCAGTGCCAGTATTTTGCCGTGACGTAATGCCCAAGAGCATAGGTGTGCCGGTGCTGTGCCATCTTCGGATTGCCCGTGGTGCCGGAAGTAAAGAACATAAGGGCAGGCTCATTGCCGCAGGAAGCTCCTTCCGGACGGCGGTACCGGCGGGTGAAAAGCGGGTACTCCTCATTCATGTTGTGCCAGCCCTCCCGGGAACCGTTGACCATGATCAGGGTTTCCACACTGGGGCATTTCGCGGCAGCCCGCTCCGCGATTTCCGCGGTGTCGCCGTCCGCCGTGCAGATCAGTGCCTTGACGCCGGCAGCATTGAAACGGTATTCAAAGTCATGCTCCTTCAGCTGGTTCGTTGCCGGAATGGCGATGGCTCCCAGCTTATGCAGGGCCACCATGGAGAACCAGAACTGATAATGCCGCTTCAGCACCAGCATCACCCGGTCTCCCCGTTTGATTCCCAGGGAAGTGAAATAGTTGGCGCATTGGTTGGAAGCATCCTTGATGTCCTTGAAGGTGAACCTGCGTTCCTGATGATGCTTGTCCACATACAGCATGGCCAGCTTATCCGGATACTTGCGGGCAATCTCATCCACAATATCGAAACCGAAGTTGAAGGTTTCCTCATTGACAAATTTGATGGAGGCGAGTCTTCCCTGTTCATCCTCGACAGCGTCTATGAACTTCTCCGCCACCAGGTGTCCCTCATACCGGGCTGCTTTGGGAACAGCCGCGAATTCTGCTCCGGTCTGCTGCCCCTCCACAGGCAGGATCATGGCAAGGAAGACGCAGTCCTTCCCGTTCACCGCAATCATCCCGTGCGGCAGGGAGGAATTGTAGTAGATACTGTCGCCTTCTTCCAGGATTTCGGTATGATCCCCGACCTGGACCTTCAGGCTTCCGGAGAGAACCAGGTCGAACTCCTGTCCCTTATGAGTCGTTGTATGAATCGGTTCATGTTGCTGTTTCTCGGAATATTCATAACGCACCCAGTACGGCTCTGCCACCTTGTCCCGGAATTTCGGTGCCAGGTTGGAGATGGCGATGCCTTCTTCCTTCGCGGTGGTCTCGCCCTTGCCGCGGCGGGTAACCGTGTAGGTGGAAAGGAAGGCGTTATGGCCTTCGAGAAGCTCTGTCAGCTCCATATTGAAAGCCTGGGCTGACTTATAAATGAAAGTAAAAGGCATATCGGTCTGCCCGGCTTCATACTGCTGGTATTCCGCCGGGGTGACTTCCGTTTTTTCCGCCATTTCTTCCTGGCTCCATCCCATAATCTCCCGCATTTCACGGAGTCGGGATGCGATTGCGCTCAGCTGGCTCAAATCAGTCTGCGTCGTCATGTGGAAATGCTCCTTTCATTGTCACAGGTTCCGTCAGTTTCCGGCTTTCATACAAAAATGGCCCGTCTCATTTTTTGAGACGGGCCATGTTGGCTCGCGGTACCACTCAAATTGTGCGCCTTTGCACACCTCTTCAGACACTGTCATGTCCTATGCCTTTACGCAGCAGTCACGGGAGACGCCTACTGGGATGACCTTTCGGATCTCCGGCTCAGAAGCGATGGGATGAAGCTTCAGCCCGCCGGTTCACACCATACCCGGCTCTCTGGGGGGCCTCCTGCTGTTCCGTCTTCGTCACAGCCTTGTATGAAATTGTACGCATTGTAGCACCGGGAAAACCCGGGTGTCAAGCTTTTTTTGGAAGAGAACCGGGGAATACAGAAGGAAAACAGACTGAGCCGGACCGGAACAGGTTCAGTCATCCAGAATAATCACCCGGGTATGATAGGGCAGATTGAGCCAGAGCCAGTACATATTGATCGGAGAATCCTCTCCGATAAAAGGGCTCACCCGTACGCAGCCATGGGATGATTTCTGTCCCAGCAGCGGCAGGTTGCGGCTGTAATCCCGGCCCCGGCCTTCCCGTGTAAAGCCCACTCCGTGAATGATGTTCCCGCCGTCATACCGCAGGGGATACTCATAGCGGAAACCGTCCTGGGCAAAACTGGACCCGAACCGCACATCCGTCAGGAAGGAACCCGCAGGCGTCTCACGGTACGTCTCATGGCCCACCGGTTTGCCCGTGGAGACCGGAACGGTTCCCAGGCGTTTACCGTTTCTGAAAACGGTCAGGGTCTGCTCCCGTTTGTCCACCAGGACGCCGTAGGGTGTATTCGGCACAACAACCTTCAGGCGTTTTGTCCGGATATACCCCTCCACTTTTTTTCCGTCTGTATGGCTCCAGGCTGCCACCCTGGCCCATGCACCCTCAAACCCCAGAACCTCCAGCGCCTGGGTGGCGCAGCAGAGGGTACCCACAGGACGGTTGGAAACCTTCGGTCCGCGATACAGGTCAATACGCAGGGAGGAGCCCTTTTCGTTGATGACCACCGAGGGCTTCATCATCATTTCCCAGATCTCTTCATCGCTCATTCCTCGTTCCGGCATAACAGGTCCGGTTTCTTCCACCCGGTGCACCGGTGGATCATTTTCCTCCACCCGCAGGGGAAAGGAAACCTCATAGGAAGGATTCGGTTTGCTGTGAAACAGCACCGTATAATTCCCGGGGGCAATTTTCTTTTTCCCGGAAACCGTCCCGTTCCAGCGGATCGACTCGCCATCCGGATCGGTAATTTCCTGCTGCCTGCTGAAAACCTTTTTTCCGGTGCTGTCCCGAACCTCCATCACCACGGTGCATTCCGCCGAAACAAAAACCTCCGTGAACCAGCGGTCTCCGCCGGAAAGGTACAGGGTATAGGCGGAAGGCAGTGCGTAAACCAGTGCCGGAGTCGTACCGCTGATATCGAATTTCGCTTTGGCAGTATACTCCCTGCCATCCTCTGTGCACAGTTTCACCACAAAACGGTAGGGTCCCGCGAAAAGCCGTTCCCGGTTTTCGCCCAGGCCGTCCCAGGGCAGGCGGTTTTCCCCCGCGGACAGATGTTCCCGCCGGGTCAGCCACAGGTTGTCCATAACATCATAAAGGCACAGCTCCGCTTCCCCTGCTTCCGGGGAAACGATCCTGATTTCGCCGGGCGTGTAACCCCGGACGGTTTCAGGCAGGGAAACGCTAAAACCGTCTGCTGCGAAAGCAGCGGTGCACAGCACAAAAGCGAGGCAGAACACAAGCATAAACCCGAACCGGCGCAGCATGCCCCCTGCCCCCTTTCCTGTCTGTTCTCTGTCCGGATTATCTCATAAAACGGCGGAAATGAAAAGGCAGGGGGTTCATTCATTCCCTTCGCGGTGCCCGCGGATATATTTGTTCTCTGAAATGCGTTTTTTGGCACCTGTATTCCGGCAGGGATTATGGTAAAATACCATCGGAAAAAACCTGCGGAGGAACAGCATGGAGAAAAGGAATTCACTGATCCGGGATCTGACAACAGGCAGCGTGCCGAAAACACTGCTGACTTTCTCAATGCCGCTGTTCCTGTCCGGCCTGCTGCAGATGGTTTATAACATGGTGGACATGATTGTGGTGGGCAATTTCGTCGGTACGGAAGGACTTTCCGCCGTTTCCATCGGCGGTGAAGTACTGATGCTGATCACTTTTGTGGCTATGGGCTTTTCCAATGCCGGGCAGATTCTGATTTCCCGCTATGTGGGTTCCAGGCGCCATGACCTGGTCGGCGAAATGGTGGGAACGCTCTTCACGCTGCTGGAAGGCCTGGCTGTCATCATCATGGTAGTTTTCCTCTTCGCCTATCAGGGAATCATCCGCTGGCTCAATACGCCGGATGAGATCCTGGGATATACCCGGGATTACTGCATCACCTGTGTATGGGGTGTGGTTTTCATCTATGGCTACAACCTGGTTTCCGCCATCCTCCGCGGCATGGGCGACTCAAAACATCCTTTTATTTTTATCGCCATTGCTTCTGTAATCAACGTCATTCTCGATATACTCTTTGTCGGCCCGCTGGGCATGGGGCCGGGAGGAGCAGCCCTGGCCACGGTGATCGGACAGGCTGTCAGTTTCCTCTTCGCCCTGCGCCTGCTCTACAGAAACCGGGACCAGATTCATTTTGACTTCCGGCTGCGTCATTTCAGAATATACACAAATGTGATCCGGCCGCTGCTGAGCCTGGGGATTCCCATGGTCATCCAGAGCGCAGCCATCACCTTTTCCATGCTTTTCGTCAATTCGTACATCAATACATACGGCACCGTTGCCGTTGCGGTTACCGGTATTGCCCGGAAACTGGAGAACATGATCGGCGTGGTTTCCCAGGCAATCTCCTCCGCCGGCGGCGCCATGGTTTCCCAGGCCCTCGGCGCCGGAAAAACGGAGCGTGTGCCGAAGGTGGTCGGACACGCCATGTGGATCGTCGCCATTCCCGCCGCTGTTTTTGCGGCCATCACGCTGTTCCGGCCCGAGTGGCTTTTCGGCCTGTTCTCACAGGATCCTTCGGTGATGGCCATGGCCATCACCTATATTCCCATCGCCATGATCCAGTACCTCGGCTGTGTGCTGCGTCCGCCGAACTTTGCCCTGATCAACGGTTCCGGCAATTCCAGGCTGAATCTGGCTGTGGCGCTGCTGGACGGTATCTTTACCCGGATCGGCCTGAGCCTGCTGCTGGGTGTAACTTTCGGCATGGGGATCCGGGGCTTCTGGTACGGCAATGCCCTGTCCGGGCTTGTCCCCTTCCTGATCGGTACAGTGTACCTGATTTCCGGGCGCTGGGCAAAAGCAGGCGTTCCGGTTCAGAAGGCAGAAGACCGGCTGGACTGAACGGATATTCGTCCCCCTGCACCGGTCCGCACCTTTCGCGCGGAAACCGCCGGAAATAAGGGATACAGAAAAAGCGAACCGCTTCGGGATTGTTTCCCGGAGCGGTTCGTGGTATAATCTGGTCATTCATTGGAAGAGGAGAATGTTGTGATGGAAACCGGAACGATCGTAGCCGTCAGCGTGGTTCTTAGCGTGGCGGTATTTGCCGTCCTGATCTGCATCATTTCCGCAGTCAGCAGCGTCAGCGGCATCAAACACACCAACGATGAGGATACGGACGCCTGACCGTCAGGCGTAACGGATTTCATCCAGACTGTAGCGGACGGATTCGCCCAGGGAATCATCCTCTATCGGCAGATCCACCCAGGGATGATCTGTCTCCCGGAGTTTTGTTTCAGTTTCTGCCTGGTTCTGAGGCTCATTTTCCCGCATGAAACAATCCCTCTTTCGAATCGTGATTCACCATATCTGGCATGCTTCTGAAAGAGAGTCTACTCCATCTTGTAAAAAAAGGCAAGTACCCCGGCTGTATTTCGCCGGTGTTTTTCTTTTTCAGAGCCGTTCCGTGCGGAGGGCCGTTGCTTCCGTGCCTTGTCCCGTATGCAGCCGGAAGAGCCCTTCATCTTGTCATGAATCGCTTTAAAGAGTATAATAATAGAATCGAAAACAAGGGAGGGAACCCGGATGGGCAAAGAGCGGATGCTGATCACCGGCGGACACGCGCTGGAAGGTGAAGTCAGGGTCAGCGGCGGCAAGAATACCGCAGTGGCCGTGATTCCTGCGACGCTTCTGTGTGATGAACCCTGCACCATCGAAAACCTCCCCGATATTGAAGACGTTCACGCCCTGGCCGATATCCTGACGGAGCTGGGCGCGAAGGTCGATTATGAGCCCGGCCGCTGTATGCATGTGGACCCGCGGCCTGCGGAAGGTACGGACGTTTCCTACCGCAACGCACAGCGCCTGCGTGCCAGCTATTACCTGCTGGGCGCCCTGCTGGGCAGAAACGGCAAGGCAAAAGTTCCTACGCCCGGCGGGTGTGAAATCGGCTCACGGCCTGTAGACCAGCACCTGAAGGGATTCCGGTCCATCGGTGCTGAAGCGGAGGAAATCGGCGGCCTTCTGACTGCCGAAGGTTCGCTGACAGGCGGAGACGTTTTCTTTGACATGGTAACGGTCGGCGCTACGGTCAACGTAATGCTTGCCGCTGTCAAGGCAAAAGGGCAGACGTTTATTTACAACGCTGCGAAAGAGCCCCATATCGTCGACCTGGCCAACTTCCTGAACAGTATGGGCGCCAAAATCAAAGGCGCCGGTACCGATATTATCCGTATCCGCGGTGTACAGCACCTTCACGGCAGCACCTATGGCGTCATTCCGGACCAGATTGAAACGGGTACGCTGATGATTGCCGCCGCTGCCACAGGCGGAGATGTGATTATTGACGGCTGCATTCCTACCCATATGGATGCCCTCAGCGCCAAACTGCTGGAAATGGGTGTCAAGGTGACCAACGGGGATGACGCAATCCGTGTTCATGTGGTCGGTCCCCGGCGGGCTATCAACGTTAAAACACAGGTCTATCCCGGCTTCCCCACTGACCTGCAGCAGCCCATGAGTGCCCTGCTGACCACGGCAAAGGGCACCAGCCTGGTCACGGAAACCATTTTTGAACAGCGATTCCGCCATCTGGATGAGATCCGGCGTATGGGTGCCCATGTGCGTGTTATGGACCGGACCGCCATCATCGAGGGGGTTCCGGAACTGTATGGCGCGCCGATGACCGCGTCCGATCTGCGGGCCGGTGCCGCCCTGATCGTAGCTGCACTGATGGCCCGTGGAACCTCCGAAATCCATGAACCCCAGTATATCGACCGGGGATATGAGCATATCGAGGACAAGCTTCGTTCTCTGGGAGCGGAGATCCGGCGTGAACCTGCAGAGTAACCCGTGAGGTGGCCGCAATGAACAATCCTTTTGAGGTTCTGGGGCTGAAAGGCCTGGCCACTCCGGAGGAAATCCGGAGCGCCTACCGGGCACTGGCACGTCAGTGTCATCCGGATATGATTATGGATCCGGCTGAAAAAGAAGCCGCCCAAACCCGGATGGTCGCGCTGAATCTGGCCTATGAGGAAGCCCTCCGGCTTGCCTCTCCGCGGGGAGGCATTTCCCTGACTCCGGAACTTTCCAGTGCAGAGGCAATCCTGATGGCCCAGCGGGCCATGGCCCGCAACAATCCCGAAGGCGCCCTTCGCAGCCTGATCCGCAGCGAGCAGCGGGACAGTGAGTGGTATTATATGCAGGGCAAGGTCCTGATGGCGCTGGAGGAATTCAACAGTGCACACCAGTCTTTCCGGGAAGCCGTACGGCTCGACCCGGAAAACAACGTTTACCGGGCCGGCGCCCTGGCGGCTGCCGTGGCGCTGCAGAAAGAACAGAAACTGCCGGGAAAAGTCAAAAAAGTATTTAAGAATCTGATCAGAAAATGACCGCCGCCATACAGGGGCGGTCATCGTGCAGTCAGCACGGATACAGGAGGTCTCAATGCGTTCAGACAGGATTCGGAAATGGACAGCCGCCCTGGTTATCCTGGGGATTGCTTTGCTGTGTGCCGCTGCCGGGGCGGAAACAGCGGCTGATATCACTTCCTCCTGCAAATTCAATGCCGGATCCGGCCGGAAGAGCTTTGCCGCATGCAAGGACCGGGATTACAAAACCTATTGGAAGACCAGCAATGGGGATAAATGCTATGTGGAAGTCACCGTACCCGCCGGCCAGGCAGCTTCCGGCGTTATGGTGCAGTGGTATGAGCATCCTCACGCATGGGGCCTGCAGATCCCCGGTCCGGACGGCAAATGGACCGATGCGGGGCATACCGAAGGGGAATACCTGTCTGAATACCTGCCGCTTCCGGAAGGAACAACCCGTTTCAGGGTCGCCAATGCGCCGGGCGAAAAGCGGCATTTCTATATGGCCGAACTGCGGATATACGGGGAAGGAGACCTTCCGCCCGAAGTACAGCAGTGGCAGTCCTGCGACGGCAAGGCCGACCTGATGCTGCTGGTGGCCCATCAGGATGATGAAGTGCTCTGGTTCGGCGGTACGCTGCCAACCTATGCCGGCGAGGAAGGGAAAATCTGCCAGGTCTGCATGGTGGTACCTTCCATGCCCTACCGGCGTCTGGAGCTGCTGGACTGTCTGTGGACCTGCGGAGTCCGTTATTATCCGGCCTACGGCAATTTCAAGGATGCTTTTTCCTTTTCTTTGACCAAGCAGTACAGGCACTGGAACAAGAACCGTATGTATGAAACCGTCACCGGCTGGATCAGGCGGTATCAGCCGGATGTGCTGCTCACCCACGACCTTCAGGGTGAGTACGGTCACGGCGCCCATCGGGTCTGTGCGGACGCGGTGATGCACTGCCTGAAGCTTGCGGCGGAAGAAAAAAAATATCCCCGGTCCGCCAAACAATACGGAACCTGGGACGTACCGAAATGCTATATCCACCTGTGGAAGGAAAATGTGATCGATATGGACTGGCGGCGGCCGCTGGAATCATTCGGCGGCAAAACCTCCTTCGAGATTGCTGAAGCCGGTTTCCGGTGCCATGTTTCCCAGCAGAAGACTGATTATCATGTGGAGGACTGGGGGCCCTGGGATAACAGCCTCTTCGGTCTATACCGTTCCCTGGTGGGGCCTGACGAAGAAAAGAATGATTTCTTTGAAAACCTGAAATGACGGGATTATTCCGCGGAAGCGGTCTCCCTTGCCAGGGTCACGTATTTGGACTGGATCATACCGTGGAATCCCTGGCCGTCCAGTTCAGCCCAGCCGTCTATAATATCAAAAACAGCCACAGGAGTGCCGAGCATACATTCCTTGAGAATCTTTCCGCTTCCGTCCAGGGAGCGGATCTTCACGGTATCGCTGCCCCGGGTTCTTCCCTTGACAGAGAGAACGCCGGTTTCAAAATCCGTATGATCATTGCGGAAAAACTCCAGGGCGGAAGTCGGAACATAGCCGCAAAGGCCTTCATAGGCCACCAGCGTCCAGGAATTGCCCGTCCGGATAACCCGAAGCACCGTATTCGTCCGGATCTGCTGGATCTTGGGATTGGTCTTCTTGGTGTTGGGAGCCTTGCGCATCCAGGTGTAACCGTCCCGGGGCGCGTCCACCATGGCAAGCACCTTGTCCTCGGGCGCTTCCGTCTGCCATTTCAGGTTGACCGTATTCACCATTTTTTCTTTCCCGTTCAGCCGGATCATGGACCGTCCGACGCCCATGTAAGCCACTTCAACGGCACTGCTTTCCCCGGTATCCGGATCCGTCCATACCGTTGGCGTATCTGTTCCGTTACGGGCAGCCACACCCGCCAGGAGCGCCTGCCATTCCTCTCCCTCGATGGGAGCCCTGGTCGGGCCCGCCTCCTCCGGAGCCTGGATCTGGCCGGATTCCACCTGGATGCTGCCATCCGGATTATGCTGCACGGAATCTGTTTCTCCCGTGATCACCGTAATACTGCCGTCCGGGTTTTGAACCGTACCGGCGCCGCTGTCATCTTCCTGTACGCCGCCCGGTGTGATATCATAGACATTGCCCTGGGGATCTGTATAGGTTCCTGCATTAAAATCCCAGATGCCGCCGTCTTCATCCTTCTCCACGCCGGAGTCGGCAAAAGCATACTGCATCAGGCACAGACAGGCGCACAGTATCAGCAAAAGGACTGCCCTTATACCGCTCTTCCCTGGTTTCATTTCTGCACGCCCTCCTTCCTGAATCAATCCGGGACGGGGAGATGGTTCCCGGTCCGCAACAGATTTATGATACCGGAAATCGTGCATTATGTCAACAAAACGAAATGTTTCTGTAACATTCTGAAAGGATGATACACCTGTGAAAATCAGCAAAAAAGACGCTTTGACATGGTTCCGTTTTTTCGCCGAACTGCCCGGGGATGAACCCCTCGGCTGCCGGCAGCGGGAAATCGCGCTGGCTGTGTTCAGCCAGATTGAAACCGCTGTGGAGGCACGCAGGAAAAACCTCCTGCAGGCCATCCCCGGACTGAAAGCCATTGTACCCGGCACGGAAAATGTATCCCGCTGGACACCTGATATCCCGGCGTGCACCCTTTTTGTCGGGCCGGAGAACCGTTTCCCCGGCGGCTGCCGCAGCTGTCTCCTCGGCACAGGCCTTTCCGCGGTCCGGAAAACCAACCGCTGCAATCTGGCCTGCAGGTTCTGTTATGATTACGGACTGCTGGACAGCATCGAACCCATCGGGGAGGATTTGTGGGAAATCGGCGGAAACCGGTACCGGGAAGAGGATCTTCCTCTGCTGTTCGCCCTCCAGAAGAAGCCCACCGGCATCGCTTATGTATATCTGGAGCCCTTCATGGAAATTGAAAAATATTACGGCATCATCCGCCGTTTTCATCAGGCGGGAATTCACCAGCATATGTATACCAACGGTGTAAAAGCAAACGAAGAAAACCTGCGGGCGTTGGGTGAAGCCGGGCTGGATGAGCTGCGCTTCAACCTGGGCGCCAGCGGTACATCGGACCGGGTTATTGAAGCCATGGCCATTGCCAAAAAATATATTCCCCGTGTCGGTATTGAAACGCCCATGACCCGGGAATACTATCAGTCCCTGAACGAAAAGAAAGACCGGATCCTCGCCGCAGGCATCGACTTCATGAACTGTGCGGAACTCCATCTGAATGACAACAACCTGGAGAATTATGCCGGGGAGCCCATGTATTTCTGCCGGATGGGTTACCTGAGCCCGGTCATGAGCAGGGATCTCACGCTGCAGGTGATGAAAATGGCTGCAGAGGAAGCGTGGCCTGTTGTGGTTCATGACTGCAGCAATAAAACAAAAATCGCCCGCGACCTGAACCTGGCTGCCCGGGAAGGCGGCTGGTTCGGCAGGAGCGATTACGGACGTGAAGTTGTAAACATTCCCTGGGCTGCATTCCTGCCAACCCTGGAAGATGAAACGCTGGTCTTCGCCCAGGAGGAGGAACTGCCTCCGGGTTACCGTCCGGGAGAGATTGTGCTGTAAGACGGATCCACATCCAGCGTTGCAAAGTAATCCGCAGGCGTTTCAGCCCGGCGGATCAGCCGGTAATCCCCGTCCGCAGTATACAGCACTTCGGCGCCCCGCAGACGGCCGTTGTAGTTGTATCCCATGGCGGATCCATGGGCGCCGGTATCATGGATCAGAAGAAGATCCCCCAGTTCAATCCCGGGAAGCTTCCGCTCCCATGCAAATTTATCGTTGTTTTCACAAAGACTGCCGGTGATATCGTAGACGTGGTCCGCGGGAAGATCCCGCTTGCCGCACACAGACACATGATGATACGCTCCGTACATAGCCGGACGCATCAGGTTGACTGCGCAGGCATCCACGCCGATGTAATCCCGGTAGATCTTTTTTTCATGCACGGCATGTGTCACCAGCCAGCCGCAGGGCCCGGTCATCCAGCGGCCCAGTTCTGTTTTGATTCCGACACCGCCTTCGGGGAACAGCTTTTCATATACTTTTCGTACGCCGTCCCCCACCTGCTCAATATCCGGTTCCTTGTCCTCCGGCCGGTAAGGAATGCTGATTCCGCCGGAAAGATCCACAAAGGCAAAACGCAGCCCGCATTCCTCCGCCAGGTCCCTGCCCAGTGTCATCAGCAGTTCTGCCAATCCCGGATAATAAGCCGGATCAATGGTGTTTGAGGCTAGGAAAGCATGCAGTCCGAAAGAGGTAACTCCCTCCTGTTTCAGAACAGCCAGCGCCTGCTTCAGCTGCGGAAGGGTCATGCCGTACTTTGCTTCTCCCGGATTGCCCATGATGGTATTTCCGATGGAAAACTGTCCGCCCGGATTATAGCGCAGGCATACACAGGACGGAAATCCTCCGTGCGTCCGCAGGAGATCGACGTCCGACAGGTCATCCAGATTGACATATGCCCCCAGCGCACGGGCCTGGGCAAATTCTTCCGGCGGCATGGCGTTGGCGGACAGAATCACTTCCTCGCCGGAAAAACCGCAGGCTTTTGCCAGCATCAGTTCCGTAGCGGATGAGCAGTCCAGTCCGCAGCCTTCCTCCTTCAGGATCCGGAGAATCGCAGGATTCGGAAGCGCCTTGACGGCAAAGTATTCCCGGAAATCCCCGCACCAGCTGAAGGCTGCCCGGAGGCGGCGTGCTCTGGCACGGATACCCTGTTCATCATACAGATGGAAGGGCGTGGGAAACTTTTCCGCGGCGCGGAAAAAAACTGCATCATCCAGGGAGAAATTAGGCATGGGAATCCACTCCTTACTTCAGTTCAAATTCAAATGCGTCGGCCAGATCGCCATCCACATAATATGCCATCCGGTATGTACCGGCAGGATAACCGTTCCTGTCCAGCGCCGCAGTCAGTCCCGCATCCTGCAGCGATAAATACCAGAGATCGTCTGTCATGCATTCCGGCATGTAGATCCAGCTGCTCTCATATGTGTAATTGACCCCGTTCGGATCGGTCAGCGTAATCAGAAGCGTCCTGTCCTCCACTTTTTCATCCACCTGATAGGCGGATCTGGAGTAAAAGTATGCCCTGCCGCTGCGCAGCATCTCCTCCGTCACTTCCGTCACCGGCGAAGGTGTTCCGCCGTCCTTCATCTTTTCTTCAGTACCTTCCGCCAGGGCAGTCATTATCGGATGAAAGCCAAATTCCGTCAGCGGACCGGCCTCCGGCACCCGGATGACGGCAAACGTCTCCGGAATCCTGTCCGGCCTTTCAGCGGAAGCCACCAGGCCGGCGGCATAGATCCTTCCCGGTGTCAGCAGAAGGGAAAGAGTCCTTGACTGTGTCTCTGCGGGATAAAAATTCAGGTAGTTGTTTGCTGTGTCCGCCAGGACCATGTACAGCTGTTCTCCCTCTGCCTTTTCAGGCAGAGTCATTTCCTTCCAGTCTATCGTTACCCGGTTTTTCTCTGCGCTCGTTTTCAGGCCCTCAGGGGCGTTTCCCCATTCCGGCAGATTGTTCAGGAACGCGGCAGCTTCCTGCAGGCTTCCGATGATCTCTTCCGCCGGAAGCGCCAGTACGCGGTGTTTTCCTCCTGCCCATTCCGCTGTTACGATTCCGGCCAGGCATCCGTCTCCTGTCAGCACCGCGCTCCCCGGTTTTACCTGTGCGGTCAGCGTCAGCAGCAGAAACCGGCGCCCCTGCATATGGAAATCTTCCGCTGCCAGCACCCCGCAGCTTTCCGTCCGGCCGGTTTCATCCGCATATCTGACCGTGCATGAGGCTGCGGGAACCGTTTCTCCCCAGGGCAGGAACGGCCAGTTTTTCTTTCCGGAAGTCTTTTCATCAGGATCATGGAAGACCATGGCAATCATCCCCGTATCATCGGGGATCACCGCTTTTGCCTCCCAGGTGTTATCTCCGTCGGAAACCACCAGGTGCTCTGTGTTTTCCGGAAGCAGTCCCGATGAAGTGATCACAACTCCCTCGGAAAACGGGACAGCTCCTGCGACCCATTTCATGGTTTCACCGTCTGTTTCCCATATCCGGAAAAGATCCGCTTCTGTAACTGCTCCGGCATCCTCCGCAAATGTGAAGGAGGGAGCAGCCATAGCCAGAACCGCTGTCAGGAGCAACAGCAACGTTTTTCTCACGCTCTCTCCTCCTTATGATTCCCTGTAATCCTGCAGGGAAACAGACACCATCCGGCTGACACCCTGCTCTTCCATAGCTACGCCGAACAGTCCGTTGGCGCGTTCCATGGTTCCCTTGCGGTGTGTAATAACCACAAACTGCGTTGAGGCGGAATACTCTGCCAGATAATCCGCGAAATATCCGATATTTGCGTCATCCAGTGCCGCTTCGATCTCATCCAGAATACAGAAGGGAGTAGGCTTGAGCTTCAGGGTGGCAAACAGAATCGCGATAGCCGTCAGTGTCCGCTCGCCGCCGGAAAGCAATGAAAGCAGCTGCAGTTTCTTTCCCGGAGGCTGGGCATTGATTTCAATGCCGCAGTTCAGCGGGTCATTCGGATCCATCAGGATCAGTTCCGCATGACCTCCGCCGAAGAGACGGACAAAGGTCTCCGAGAAAAATCCCTGCAGCAGTGAAAATTGTTCAACAAAGGTTTCCTTCATCCGGGAAAGCAGCCGGGCAATCAGATCCTTGAGATCCTGTTCCGCCTTTTCCAGATCCTCGCGCTGCGCGGTAATCTCGTCTGCACGGGCTTTGGTGTCCGCATATTCCTCCACGGCCCGGACATTCACAGGGCCGAGGGCGCGGATCTCCGCGGAAAGCTGTGCCGCTTCCCGGTCCGCTTCAGTCAGGCTGAAGCCTTCCGTAATGCGGTATTCCTCCGCGCCGGCATAAGTTGTTTCATAGGTATTCCAGATCCGGTCCCGAAGCGCCTTGAGGTCTCCCTCTGTCCGTGCACGGCTGAGTTCCAGCCGGTGGGCTCTGTCACTGTCCCGCTGGAAGTTCTGGTGCAGGCCTTCCATATCTGAAAGGATTGTTCCCAGCTGTTCCTGTTTTCCCGCGCGGTCTTCCTCCAGCGCATGGGAAATCCTTTCTTTCCGGGCCTGCTCAATCCTGCCCTGTTCCAGTTCCTGCATCGTTTTCGCAGCAGCATCCAGATCCGCAGCTTCTGCCGTTTCCATTTCCGCCAGTTGTGCGGCGCGGCGTTCCTGTTCCGCAGCCATGCGCCGGCGGTCCTGCTCATAGCGTGCCCGATCCCGCTGAAGGGATTCCAGTTCATGCTTCAGGTCATTTACTTCCAGGGTCAGGCGCAGGGTTTCCTCCGCTTTTTCCTCCGTTTGTTTCCGGGCTTCGGTCAGCTCCTGCTGCAGCTGTGCCGCCCGGTTTTCCATTTCCTCCCGGGTCTTGTCTGTCTGTTCCGTGCTGTCAGTCGCCAGGGAAAGCTGATCCCGGATCTGCATCATGGACTCCATGAGCTGTTCACGGGCTGCTTCTGATTCACTCAGGTGCAGTCCGTGGGTACCTGCTTCTGTTTCCGCGTTCTGAAGCCGCTCCGTTTCCCGGGCAACTGCGATTTCCTGCTGATGCAGCTCTTCCAGCGCGTCAGCGGACAGTTCCTTCAGTTTATCCTTGCGTTTCTGTCCGTCCTGCATCTGTTTCAGCAGTTTCTCCAGTTCATCCTGTCCCGCGGACAGCTTCGAAGTCAGTTCCTTCAGTTCCCGTTCCCGGGTAAACAGGTTCACATTTCTGGAAGAAACCGATCCGCCGGTGATGGACCCGCCGGAATGCATCACATCGCCCTTAAGGGTAACAAGGCGGAACCCCTGCTCTCCCCGGCGCATGATCGGAATACCGGAAGCCAGGTCCTCTGCAATGACCGTGCGGCCCAGCAGGTTTTCCACAACGCCGCGGTACTGTTCCTCACAGGCAACAAGATCGGAAGCCACCCCCAGGCAGCCCGGCATACTCAGGGTTTCCCGCTCCTGCGGAGTAAGCAGTCGCGGCTTTACGGTAGTCATGGGCAGGAAGGTTGCCCGGCCAAGCCGGTTTTCCCGCAGGTATTCAATCATTTCCTTGGCGGTTTCTTCATCTTCCGTAATCACATGCTGCTGGGTTGCACCAAGAACCATATCCAGGGCTGTCTCGTATTTTTCCGGCACGGAAATCAGCTGGCTGACCGGGCCGCGTACCCGGCTGTCATTCAGGTCCCGGGCATAGCGCACAACACTGCGCACCGCATGGGAATATCCGTCCATTTCCCGGGACATATCCTCCAGGATCTTCTGGCGGGCTTCCATTTCACGCATTTCCGCCAGCTGACGGTCATAAGCCCCGCGGGCGCCGATAACCTCTGCGTCCGCAGCTTCCAGGCCGGCACGCGCTTCCTGCAGCGAGGCGGACAGCCTCTCCTGTTCAGCCGTTTCCCGTTCCAGCCGGGCCCGTGCTTCACCCACCGCCGCATCCAGGCCCTCACCCTGTTTCCGCATCTCTTCACAGGAAACCGTCAGCTCCTGCAGGCGGGTCTCCATGGTGGCAAGCATGGTGGTCAGGCGGGTCTGGTTGCTCAAAGCTGCGGCACGGCGGTTAACCGCGTCCAGCATCGCATTTTTATGGTTCTCCAGTATTTCCTCTTTTTCATTTTCATCCGCCCGCGCCTGCTCTTCCGCCGCCTTTGCGGCATCCAATCTCGCGGTATATTTCTCAAGCGCGGCGCCTCGGCTGTCACTGCCGTCCCCGGATTCCGCCGCCAGCGCATCCAGCTCGGCAATGCGTTCCTCCGCTGCTTTTGTTTCGTCAGTAAGCCGGATCCGGTCCTCCTGACGGCGCCGGCGGCGTTCCTCCACCTCGCGGGCCGCATTTTCCGCCCGGTGGACGGTCTCCATCCCTTCCATAAGTGCGGTGTGGGCTGCTGTGATTTTCTCATCCAGGTCCCGGATCTCCGCCTGACGGGCGTCACGTTCCTCCGTCTTTTCCCGCAGCGTCTCCTCCGTCTGCGCCAGAACCGTCTGGATATTCTGCAGGTCATGATCTGCTTCCCGGAGTTTTGCTTCCATCTTGTCCGAACGTACAAGGAACAGGTTCAGGTCCAGCACTTTCAGCCTGGCAGACAGATCCAGATAGACCCGCGCATTTTTGGCATCCTCTTCCAGCGGGCCCAGACGGTTTTTCAGTTCTTCAAGAAGATCATCCACGCGGGTAATATTATCCTGGGTACGGGCAAGCTTTTTGTCCGCCTCTTCCTTGCGGGCACGGAATTTAACGATACCGGCAGCTTCCTCAAAGACCTGGCGCCGGTCCTCCCCCTTACGGGAAAGGATTTCATCAATCCGCCCCTGGCCGATAATGGAATAGCCTTCCTTGCCGATTCCTGTATCCCGGAACAGATCCACAACATCCTTCAGCCGGCAGGAAGAGCGGTTTAAAAAATACTCGCTTTCCCCGCTGCGGTAGACCCGGCGGGTGACCTGGATTTCCGCGTAATCCAGCGGAAGGCTTTTATCTTCATTGTCAAAGACCAGGGAAACCTCGCAGTAACTCAGCGGCTTCCTTCGCTGGGTGCCGCCGAAAATAACGTCCTGCATGCTGGCGCCGCGCAGAATTTTTGCGCTCTGCTCTCCGAGCACCCAGCGCACTGCGTCGGCAATATTGCTTTTTCCGGATCCGTTGGGTCCCACGATAGCGGTAATGCCTTCCTTGAAGACAATCTCGGTCCGCTCCGCAAAGGACTTGAATCCGTAGAGCTCCAGCTTCTTTAAACGCATGATTTCCTCCGGTGTGACAGGCTGTTCCTGTCATATGCAACAACACTTTATTATATCATGAACAATAAGGCGGCACAAACGTTTGACAGTAAAAAAACAGACCGGGTCCACGCCGGAAAAATCCCCCGCCCGGTATACAGGATTCATGCTGTTCCGCAGTTGACCGGATCGCTGCTGTCAGTTACAATATCCCGTATTCCGGACTCCGGAGCACATGACAGACAGAAGCAGGATCGAGGTTGTTATGAGGTCAAGGTTTATCGGCAGCAAAGCTTTCTATAAAAGCGTTATAACCCTGCTGATTCCGATTGTAATTCAGCAGTTTATCACTTCTTTTGTGTCCCTGCTGGACAATATCATGGTAGGAAGCATCGGCACAGAGGCCATCTCCGCCGCTTCCATTGCAAACCAGGTCATGATGGTGTTTACCCTGGCAGTTTTCGGAGGCATGAGCGGCGCAGGCATCTATGGCGCCCAGTTCTTCGGCAAGGGTGACATGGACGGAATGCGCCACACTTTCCGCGTAAAAATGTACTTTGGCGTCATGATCAGTTCCGTGGCCGTTCTGGTCTATATGATCTGCGGAAAAAGCTTTATCGCAGCCTTCCTGCAGGGAGAAAGCAACGGCGGAGACATGGAACTGGCCATGCGCGGCAGCTGTGATTATCTGAACATTATGCTGTGGGGACTGCCGCCCTTTGCGCTGGTGCAGGTCTATGCCGGAACCCTGAGGGAAGCCGGTGAAACCCGGGCCCCGATGTTCGCCGGTATCTGCGCCATTCTGTCCAACCTGGCAGGCAACTGGATCCTGATCTTCGGACGGCTGGGCATTCCTGCCATGGGTGTACAGGGCGCCGCTATCGCCACAGTGATCTCCCGGTATGTGGAACTGCTGATTGTGGTGGTTCACGCCCACAGGCATACTGACCGGTATCCTTTCTTTGCCGGCGCTTACAAAAGCCTGTACGTGCCCGGAAAACTGGCCTTCCGGATTTTCCGCACCGCTACGCCCCTGCTGATCAACGAAATCCTCTGGTCCCTGGGAATGACGTTTATTTCCAGATTCTACTCCTCCCGCGGCCTGAATGCGCTGGCGGCGCTGAATATCAACGGCACGGCCTGGAATCTCTTCAGCGTCATTATGATGGGCATGGGCAGCGCAGTCGCCATCATGGTAGGTCAGCGCCTGGGAGCAGCCAAGATTGAAGAAGCCCGGGATGTGGACCGGAAGCTGATTTTCCTGACGGAAATCATTCACATTGTCATCGGGGCAGGGATGATACTCGCCGCTCCGCTGGTTCCCCGCCTGTACAATGTCAGCGCAGACGTACGGGACCTAACCCGGCAGCTGCTGATTATTGCAGGTCTCTCCCTGCCGATTCATTCCTTTGCGCATGTAACCTATTTTACAATCCGTTCCGGCGGACGCACGGTCATCACTTTCCTCTTCGATGCAGTTTATACCTGGGTGATTGCGGTGCCGCTGGCCTATCTCCTGACCGCTTATACGGAAATGACCATTGTCCAGATCTATTTCTGCGTACAGTTTGTTGATATTATCAAGGTTATCATCGGTCTGCTGATGCTCCGGTCCGATTTCTGGGCCAGGAATGTGGTCAATGACTGAAAAAAAAGCACAGTCCGTTTTCCGGGGCTGCGCTTTTTTGTTTCCGGATTGCTTCTTTTCCGGCTCGGCGCTGCATGAAAACAGGCAGTCCATCCGCCCGATGAACTGCCTGTTTTCTGTTATTGCCGTTATTTTCCCCGCCGGTCATTTCCGTTCTGCCTGTAGTGTTCCGCTTTGTCCTCATACATTTTTTCATCTGATTTCCGGAGCATTTCCGTAACCGTATCATCCCGGTCATTCCTTATGGCATAACCGACGGAAACAGAATATCCTGCTTCGGTAATCCTGCTTTTCACCCCGTCCAGAATGTCCTGCACTGCGGTTTTATCCTGGCGGATGAACAGCAGGGTAAATTCATCTCCGCCGATCCGGTAGGCATGTACAGCCCTGCCACTGACCGCCTTCAGGCTTCTTCCGATCACCCGCAGTGCTTCGTCTCCCGCTCCGTGTCCCATTGTGTCGTTCAGTTTTTTCAGCCCGTTCATATCCAGGGACGCCACTGCACTGACCGCACTACTGTAAAGCTCACAGTCTTCATAAAACGACAGGCGGTTCAGCAGGCCGGTCAGCGGATCCCTGTTTGCGCCGAAAAAGCGCATGAACATATACAGGAAAATGCTGCTCACCATAATGGCCGCATTGACGTGATCGCCGTCTGTATCTCCGTCAATCAGCGCGGCAATCACGCATGAGAGTGCGCAGATATACAGAATGAGGCGTTCGCCCGTGCGGGGCTCTCTCCTGAACCTGTCCCAGGTGGTCAGGAGGCAGAAAACCATATAGAAAAAGCAAACGGAATAAACCGTCAGTCCCAGGGGGCCTCGCACCAGTTCATAGTTTTCATCAAAGCCGAATGCAATGGAAGGGGTAAAGAAAGCTGTACAGTATACCAGCAGATTAAAGAAAAACGGAATTGCCAGGTAACGGGGTTTCCGTTCCTTCGGGAAAATGATCAGGGTGATGCCCAACGCCGCTGCCGGCCGTATGACATATCCGACCACGGAAAAAAACAGACGCCAGGCCTGCCGCGCAGGATCTCCCTGAGCCCAGACCACAAAGCAGTCCGCCACAATCAGGATGATCGTGCTCACGATTGTCATCCAGTGGATCCGGTACTCTTTCTCCTCCGACCGCCTTTGCCGCCAGAGATACATGGAGAATCCGACGATCAGGAATATCGTGATGAAATGCTTTTCCAGCAAATAGGTCACTGCCTGTTCCTGCCCTTTCCCCGCCGTCCGGATCTGTCCGATCCCCGATGGTTTTAGTTCTGTTATGTGATTATATCACATTGTTTGCGTCAAAGAACAGACAATTATGGCAGATTGCATTATTTTCATCCTGTTTCAGCGCCGGCATCAGTTTATCTGATCTGCACGACAGGCCGGACTGCTTCCTGCCGCTCACGTCCTGCCGAAGATACTGCGGTTTCCGGCTCCTGAAACATATTCGCGCTGGCCAGTCCTTCCCGGACCAGCAGCGCAGCCGCCCTTTCCCGGTCCTTCTCCTTCACCTGGATCTCCCATCTTTTATCATCAGCAGGAAGGCGGAATATGCTTGTGAAAAACATATCGGAAAACGGCATCCTGAAAGCAATATGTTCACTCCTGAGTAATTCACGGATCTGAAAAGCCTCTCCTGTTTTCCATTCCGGACCTATATTTTTCCAGTGGTTCATAATGATAACCTCTTTTCCTGCTGCCCTTTTTCGGGCAGTTTTTCTCTGTTTTGGGGTAGATGAAACACATCGTCTCATCCCGCCGGGCTTGCCCCGGTTTTCATGAGTACGGTCATTCATTGTTCTGCTGTTGCAGGGATGTTTATATCATTTCAGAAATGGCAGGGATACGGGCTGACGGTTTCCCCGCAGAAGCGCAGGTTTATTTCCCCTGTTTCCGGAATCGCCGATGCGCTGCGCAGCGTTTCCTTGTGATCCGGATGGTTTCAGCCGTTCCGCCGGCGGACTCCCGGCTGCGGATACCCGCCATAAATGATTCTGCCCGATCAATCTCCAGTAACAGCCGGAATTGTTTTTCCGTGATAATTCTCATCTGCTTCAGTCCTTTCGTTCTTTTGCTTTTTTGCCGGTTCCGGGATCCTCCCGATCCTGTCCGGACAGGATCAGAAGGATAGAAAAAGACCGCTTATCTCTCCGGATAAGCGGCCGTAATAACTGAACAGAACCGGATAATTATACTCCGGAGCTCTTCAGCCTGGCGGACGCAGATCCGATACAGATGATCTGAACAGTAGTCTTGTTCCCGGTATACCGTTTCTTTGCTGAAATCACCGTAGTCTTCATAGCCGGAAGAGCTCCTTTCTGAAAAGATTGGGATGACTATACTATGTATACAATGCAATGTCAAGCGGAAAAATGAACATTTTTTCATATTTTTCATTTTTTACAACACCGTTACAACTTCCCTCCTGATCCTGTGGTATACTGACACCGGGTGATTCATGATGGCTGCTGTTCTTTTTGTGGATGACGAACCGTCTTTTTTGCTCTGCGTTCGTTCAATCCTTGCATTTTCAATGATTGTACTGATTATTTAACAGAATTGTAATATCACGACCCACAATATATGGTATAATAGCCCCCGATAAAGCACAAATGAAATGGGGAAGCCGCCTTGACGGTTCTGCGTATGAATTCATCAGACAGATATGCTTCCTCCCGCCCGGGGGGTGCTTTTGCTGACCCCCGCCGGCAGAATCCATGGGCTGTCCCCGAAGCCCGCCAGGTTCAGGACTGGACGCGCGGGCTGGAAATCAATGCCTCCCGGCGGCATGAAGTCATTGCTGAAAAGCGGATTGCGCTTCCTGTTTTTTCCGCGAAGGGAATCCGGTGGGATGTCCTGCTGACAGCCCTGATGCTGTTGCTGCTTCTCTTCCTGGGGGTGCTGCTGGCAGATATGCAGGCCATCAGCGCCGGCGGTGCCCGAATCGGCAAGCTCTCTGCCGGTATCGAAGCGCTGGAAACCAGCAATACCCAGCTGCGGCAGGAACTGTCCTTCGCCATGAATTACCCGGCAATACGCAGCAGGGCTGATGATACGCCCGCGAAAGCCCCCCTGTACATCATACAGTCCGTCATTCCTGAAGAATAAAGCAAACCCCCGCCCGACCGGGCGGGGGTACTGCTTTATTTTTTTCATTTATCCTGTTCCGGTACGGTCTGTCCTGCGCAGTCACAGCAGCAGGCCCAGCCGGGAAAGTGTAAAGATAAAAAGGAAAATCGTCGCCAGCGAAGCCACAGTGCTGACAAAAACCAGCTGACCCGCCAGCTGACCGTCTCCGCCCATATTCTGGGCCATGGGATAGGAGGATGTGGCCACCGGCGTACCGAAAATCATCAGGATCAGGAACAGCTCCACACCCCGCAGCCCGATAAAATATGCAAATGTGACCATCGCCACCGGCAGCAGGATCAGCCGGATGACCAGCACTGCGCTGATAGTCCGGCTGTTCTTCTTCAGTTCCTCAAACTTCAGGTTCGCGCCGAGTACCACCAGAGCCAGGGTGGTGGCCAGGTTGGCCAGGGAAGAAACCGGCGTGGCAATAAAGGCCGGCAGCCTGATCTGCAGCAGATAAAAAAGCAGGCCGACCACACAGCCCTGAAGCAGCGGATTCCTGACAATGCCGATCAGCAGCGCCCCGGGACGGATCTTTCCGCCGTCCCGGAACATTTCCAGTACGATCACCGCCGCAATATTAAACAGGGAAACCATAATCATAATCATCATGCCGCAGATCGACGATTTCTCGGTACCGAAGACATATGTTGTCAGCGGAATACCGTAAATGATGAAATTGCTGCGGAATATTCCCTGGATAATCACCCCCCGCCGGGGATTTTCCTTCACGATTCTCGGTACAAGGATCACCAGGATTACAACCAGCAGGGAAACAGAGATCACGCCCGTAAGCATAAGCTTTACCGAAGGCATGTTCTCCGGTTTTGCGCTGTAGACATTATTGAACATCAGGAAAGGGAAGAAGATTTTATAATTCAGCGCATTGAGCCGGTCCATGAAAGGCCGGTCTGTCAGCTTCAGCCGTACTGCCGCGAAACCGATTCCCAGCAGGATCAGAAACGGGCATACCGCGTTAAACGCTACCATGAAGCTTTCCAGCATCCGCGTTCACTCCTTTCCCCTTTGGCTGATTTCATTATAGCGTCCCGGTTCTGATCCTTCAAGAGTACCAATGTTTGCCAAATTTGGTCTTGTTATTTTCCGAATTCTCCATTATAATGAATACATCCAAAAAACAATCATAAGGAGGGTTCCCTTTGAATTACGCTGAGGAGTCCCTGCGCCTGCATGGTGAATGGCAGGGAAAAATTGAAGTTGTTTCCAGAGTGCCCGTCAAAACCAAAGATGATCTGTCCCTTGCCTATACTCCCGGCGTCGCTCAGCCCTGCCTGGAAATCCAGAAGGATTATGATAAATCCTTCACGCTGACCCGCCGGCATAATCTTGTCGCCGTCATTACGGACGGTACCGCCGTACTGGGTCTGGGTGATATCGGCCCGGAAGCCGGCATGCCGGTTATGGAGGGAAAATGCGCCCTGTTCAAAGCCTTCGGTGATGTGGACGCTTTCCCGATCTGCATCCGCAGCAAGGATGTGGATGAAATCGTCCGGACCATCTACCTGATCTCCGGCAGCTTCGGCGGGATCAACCTGGAGGATATCGCCGCACCCCGCTGCTTCGAAATTGAGCGCCGGCTGAAGGAACTCTGTGACATTCCCGTATTCCACGATGACCAACACGGTACCGCCGTTGTGGTTGGCGCAGCGCTGATCAACGCCCTGAAATACGTCAAAAAAGACATCGGCGAAGCGAAGTGCGTGATCAACGGTGCCGGCAGTGCAGGCATCGCCATCGGCAGGCACCTGCTGAACCTGGGTGTGAAGCATCTGAAGATGGTGGACCGTTTCGGCATCCTGTGCGAAGGTGAACAGATGAACCCGGCCCAGGAGGAGATGGCGAAAATCACCAATCCTGAAAAGTTCTCCGGCAAACTGGCAGACGCCATGAAGGGAGCGGATGTGTTCATCGGTGTCAGCGCGCCGCACATTGTCAGCCAGGATATGGTCCGTTCCATGGCGGAAGGCCCGATTATTTTCCCCATGGCCAATCCCACCCCGGAAATCGAGCCGGACGAAGCCCTGGCCGCCGGTGCGGCAATCGTGGGTACCGGCCGGAGCGATCACCCCAACCAGATCAACAACGTCATGTGCTTCCCCGGTCTGTTCCGCGGAGCCCTGGATGTCCGGGCAAAGGATATCAATGAGGAAATGAAAATGGCCGCTTCCCTTGCGCTGGCCGGCCTGGTCTCTGATGAAGAGCTGAAATCCGATTATATCCTCCCGCTGGCCTTTGACAAACGTATCGGACCCGCCGTGGCAGCGGCGGTTGCGAAAGCAGCCCGCGACAGCGGTGTTGCCAGGATCTGACCCCGGTTTCCAAAACTATTTAAGGAGGAATGCCTGTGACTACCGCACCCAAGGAGAAAAAACCGTTCCAGCTGTTTAACCTTCCCCTGCCGATCTTCCTGATCATCACTGCGGTGACAATCGCGGCCACCTACCTGGGCGTGCTGCCCGTAGGTATGACAGGCTGCTTCCTGTTTATGATTGTTCTCGGAACAATTCTGGGCTGGATCGGCGATCACACTCCCATCATCAAGGATTTCCTCGGCGGCGGCGCCATCGTCTGTATTTTCGGTTCCGCCCTGCTGGTCTACTTCGGAATCCTCCCGGCGGCAAAAACCGTGGACGGTTCAACCGTCTACAACATGACCCTCCCCTTCGGCAAGCTGGATCTTGTCGGCGGAATCACCAAATTCTTCAAGGGTGACGGTGCCTTCCTGGACTGGTACATTGCCGCCCTGATCACCGGCTCCATTCTGGGCATGAACCGGAAACTGCTGGTTAAGGCCGCAGCCCGGTATTTCCCCGCCATATTCGGCGGCCTGATCCTGGCCTTCGGCCTGTGCTGCGGCATTGCTGCCATCATGGGCTATCCCGTCATGAACGCCCTGCTGCTGATCGCCCTGCCCATCATGGGCGGCGGTATGGGCGCCGGTGCAACCCCGCTTTCCAAGATCTTTGAATCCAGCAGCGCCATGACTGCTGAGCAGGCACTGTCCGTCATGACGCCGGCGGTTGCCATCGGCAATGCGGTCTCCATCGTGCTGGCCGGTATTCTGGTCAAGGTTATCAAGGGCAAGATGAACGGCAACGGTTCCCTGATGCAGGCCGGATCCATCGATCCCAAGGAACTGGAGATCAGTCCTGAAATGCAGGCAAAACGCAACGCCCTCAGCCTTCCCAACATGGGCATCGGCCTGCTGGTCTCCGGCGCGTTCTTCGCCTGGGGCTTCATTCTGGCGGGTGCGTGGAAAGCGCTCGGCACCGGTATTACGATCCATGCCTATGCCTGGATGATCATCACAGTTGCCATCTGCAAGATTACCAACATCATCCCCGAGCGGATTGAAATTGCCTGCTATCAGTGGTTCCAGTTCATCATGAAGAACCTGACCAATATGCTGCTGGTAGGTATCGGTATCTGCTATCTGGAGATTTCGACAGTCATCTCCTCCTTCAGCATCACCTATCTGGTACTCTGTGCAGCCACCTGTATCGGTGCCTTCGTCGGCGCGGCGCTGATCGGCAAGCTGGTAGGCTTCTATCCCTTCGAGTCCGGTGTTACTGCCGGCCTGTGCATGTCCAACATGGGCGGCACCGGCGATGTGGCAGTGCTGTCCGCCGCGAACCGCATGGAACTGATGCCCTTCGCACAGATCTCTTCCCGTTTGGGCGGCGCCATCATCCTGCTGCTGGCCAGCCTGATGCTTTCTGTTCTGTCCCAGTTTATTGTGGTATAAAAATGTAATTCAGCAGTCATGATTGATACTTCACAATTGTGATGAATGAATTATAATGGCGGTGGCAGTTTATCTGCCCCGCCTTACTTTGTAGGAAAGGAACAACCTGATGGACGAGAAATGTATCCGCTGCGGCAGTCCCTCTGCACTTCCCGTCAGGGCCCTGGAAATACGCACACTGCCCGTGCGGGGGCTCAGCGGAGAGCGCCGGGTACAGGCACTGGGAAACGAAATAACCGGCGGCGTCTGCGAATCCTGTGCAAAAGAGCAGCTGAACCTGTCCCTGTCTCCCCTCCGGGCAGCAAAAAACCAGCTGATCTCTTTCGGTGCTGTCTTCGCGGCAGGCCTGGCAGTCATTGCTGCTGCCTTCCTCCTGCTGAAGGGAGAACGGGTATTCCTGTTCCTGGGAATCGCGGCGCTGATCTGTGGTATACTGGGCATCGTTGACGCGCTGAAGAAAGCAAAGGAAAAAAGCTCCTCCCTCCGCGCCCTGCCGGAAACAGAAGCGCTGGAGGAAGCCGCCTGGGATGTATTTATTGCAGAAGCCCCGAAAAAGGAAGATGTGAACGACCTCACCTATATCCCTGTCAATGAGAAAACCCGCAGCCGGAAAAACGGTGATCTGATGATTCTGTACAACCTGCTGCCGGAGATAGCGGTACAGGCATGGAAACGCCTGCATCCGGAAAACAAAGAAAAAGGAGAAAACCAATGATCCGTCACATCGTCATGTTCAAAATCAAGGATGAATTCAGGGATGAGATCCCCCAGCTGGTGAAAAACTTCTACGGTATGAAAGGTAAAATTGAAGGCATGATCAGTCTGGAAGCCGGTGCGGACTTCCTGCACAGCGAACGGTCCTATGATCTGGCGCTGATCACTGAGTTTGAAACCCGGGAGGCTTTCGATGCCTACCAGACCCATCCTGTGCATATGCCCGTAAAAAAGCGTATGCATGAAGTGCGCAGCGCTTCCGTTGCCTGCGACTATGAAATCATGGATCTCTGATCGTTCACCTGGAAACCGCAGATAAAACAAAGGCGATGAACTGTTTGCTCATCGCCTTTGTTTCTGTCTTTTTCATGCGTCCTGTGTTCTGCCTCTATACTCCAGGCACATCATCGTGAGATCATCGAACTGTTCAGCTTCTTTGACAAAATGATCCACAGCCGCCCGCACATTTCCGAGGATCTGTTCCGGCACGGCATCCGGGTCCGTATTCAGCGCTTCCAGCATCCGTTCCGTTCCGAACAGCTGCTCTGCCGCGTCTGTTGCCTCCGGCACACCGTCCGTATAGACAAACAGCTTATCCCCGGGCTGAAGCTGTATCTCATAATTCCTGTATTGGATTCCTTCCATACCGCCCACAACAAAGCCATGGCGGTCTTTATACAGTTCAAAGGTTCCGTCCGCATGTTTCAGTGCCGGATACTCATGTCCGGCATTGCAGGCAGTCAGTTTTCCCGTGGATAATTCCAGGACTCCCAGCCAGACCGTCACAAACATTTCCGCCTGATTATGCTCGCAGATTCCCTTGTTCACAAAAGTCAGGATTTCTCCCGGTGTGCCGCCCATCATCGTCCGGTCACTGATCAGGATATTAGTCACCATCATAAACAGTGCAGCAGGGATTCCCTTGCCCGAAACATCTCCGATTACCAAAGCCAGATGATCCTCATCGACCAGGAAGAAATTGTAGAAATCACCGCCCACCTGCCTTGCCGGTGTCATGGAAGCAAAGATATCCAGGTCTTTCCGGTCCGGGAACGCCGGGAATACATTGGGAATGGATTTTTCCTGGATTCTGCGGGCCAGGGAAAGTTCTGTTCCGATCCGTTCCTTCTCGGCAGTAATGGCAGTAAGGTTATCCATATAGGTTACCATGTCCTGTTCCATGGTATCGATGGAACAGGCAAGGCTGGATATCTCCGTATACCTGCTGATATCTCCCAGTTTCTCACCCCGGGTATTCTCCCTGGCAAAACGGGTCGCCTCTTCAGAAATCTTCCGGATCGGTTTCACGAACTGCTTCCGGAGATAGCCTGCTGCAAGCAGTGCGGCAACAGACGCCATAATCACCGTAATGATCCCGACGGTAATCAGATAAGGGCGCCGCGCATTATCAATCTCCCGGATCGGCCGCTGTACGCAGAGAATTCCTTCCACTTTTCCGGCAGAATTCTTAACCGGTACCATGGAAGTGATATGGGGATGCACCCCGTCCTGTGTACTTCTGCGGAAAATCGTCTCATGTTCGGATTGCTTTTCGTACAGCGCTCTGTATTTCTCCCGGTATTCGTCATTGGTAGTGTTCCGCCTGTATCCGCATTCCCAGACTGTGTATGCGGAGTTGTCCACTTCATTGTTCACGGAATTGAAAACGGAGACAAACCGTCCGTAATCACTTTCATCCACCCGGATCACATATACCAGTGATATCCACATACGCCGGCAGTAGGCATCCAGCCATTCCCGGGTCCGGTTATACTCTTCTGTTTCCTCTCCGTCCGGATATACTGCCAGATGGTCGCCGTTCACCAGCGTGGATGCCGTATCAGCAATACGGTAGGTCGTCGCTGTATATTCCTCAACAATCTTGTTGGAAAAAACCAGAAACCCCAGCGAACTGACAACCATGCCAAAAACCGCAAGCAGCAGCACAATGGCTCCGATCATGCGAAAAGACATTCTGGAATGCAGTTTGTTGTTTTCCATCCCGAACTCCTCATCTGTATGATCTTGTTTCTTCAATTCTATTATAACTGTTTTTTCTGTTTTTCCAACCAAAAAACTGCCCTGGTACAGAGCAGTTTTTCGGATCTTATTCCACCGTGTAGGGCAGCAAGGCGATGGCACGGGCGCGCTTGATGGCCTCGCTCAGCTGGCGCTGATGCTTGGCGCAATTGCCTGTCATCCGGCGGGGCAGGATCTTGCCGCGTTCATTGATGAAGCGGCGGAGATGATTGATATCCTTGTAATCGATGTATTCAATCTTGTCAACGCAGAAGCTGCAAACCTTCCGGCGGGGACGGCGTCCTCCGCGGGGGCGCGGCCTTCTTTCGCCACGATCTTCAGAC